>NZ_LT859959.1:0-600000 GCF_900176205.1 Bradyrhizobium sp. ORS 285 | reverse complement strand
CCGGATGCTTCAATGAACCAGTCCCTATGCCGAGAAGAGAGGCGGGTTGTTGCACATCAACCGTGGCTGAAAGGTGAATCGCCGGTAAGTTCCATCAGCGCAATTGCATCCAGTGCGGCCGGGTAAGGGTTGGTCAACCATAATGCCGGTTCGGTCAAGCCTGTGGGCATTCAGCGCCGACCGCGGCCCTGGACGTCGTGTGCCCATGACCGCGCCTCACCCTCAGTGTCGTCCCGGCCTTGAGCCGGGACCCATACTCCGTGGCGGCTGTGGTGAGACGCGGTGCTGCTGCAGCGTGCCTCAAACAGGCGTCACGGAGTATGGGTCCCGGATCGGCGCCGCGACGCGCTTTGCGCGTCACGGCTTGTCCGGGACGACACCGAATTTTGGTCGGCTGCCTGTGACTAATGACCTTGAAACGGAGTTGAGCCCGACCGCCGCTACCCGCCCGCAAAAATCCGATAGTGCCGCGGCTTCAGGCCGACGCGGTCGCCGATGCGGAGGTCGCGGTCGCGCGGGGCGTCGATCTCGATGGTGGAGCCTTCGGTCAGCGCGATCTCGGCGCGCTGTACCGGGCCGAAGCTGCGGACGTGGGTGACGGCGCCGTGCAGCGTACCGCTGTCGGCGGGGCCGACGAGCATGTCGTGGCGGCGCACGAACAGGGTCGAAGCGCCGGCGGCCGCGCCCTCGGCGACAATGTCCAGCGGCCGGCCGTTGAGATGCACGGCGCCGCCGGCGACTTCCACCGGCAGCATGATCGATTCACCGATGAAGCCGTGCACGAACGCCGTTGCCGGACTGTCATAGACGTCGCTCGGCGAGCCGACCTGCTCGATGCGGCCTTTGTCCATCACGACGACGCGATGCGCGACCTCGAGCGCCTCCTCCTGATCATGCGTGACGAAGATCGAGGTGACGTTGATCGAGTGATGCAAGGTGCGCAGCCATTGCCTGAGCTCCTTGCGCACCTTGGCGTCGAGCGCGCCGAACGGCTCGTCGAGCAAGAGGATGCGCGGCTCGATGGCGAGCGCGCGCGCGAGCGCGATCCGCTGGCGCTGACCGCCGGAGAGCTGGCTCGGATAGCGGTCGGCGAGCCAGTCGAGCTGCACCAGATCGAGCAGCTCCTTCACGCGCGCGCGGATCTGCGCCTCGCTCTTGCGGATGCGGCGCGGCTGCACGCGCAGACCGAAGGCGACGTTCTCGAACACGCTCATGTGCCGGAACAACGCATAATGCTGGAACACGAAGCCGACATGGCGCTCGCGCGCGCCGCGGTCGAGCGCGTTCTCTCCGTCGAACAGGATCTCGCCGGCATCGGGCCATTCCAGCCCAGCAATGATGCGCAACAGCGTCGTCTTGCCCGAGCCTGACGGCCCGAGCAGCGCAAGCAGCTCGCCACTCGCGACCTTCAGGTCGACGCCGTCGAGCGCCTTGAACGCGCCGAAGGTCTTGACGACGCCTCTCGCTTCAATGGTCATGAGGCATGTCCTCGTCGATGTTACGTTCGAGAATGGTCTTGGCGATCAGCGTGATCAGCGCCAGCATCGCGAGCAGCGAGGCGATCGCGAACGAGGCCACCATCTGGTACTCGTTGTAGAGGATCTCGACCAACAGCGGCATCGTGTTGGTCTCGCCTCTGACATGGCCTGACACCACCGACACCGCGCCGAACTCGCCCATCGCGCGCGCATTGCACAGCAGGACGCCGTACAGCACGCCCCATTTGATGTTGGGGAGCGTGACGCGGAAGAAGGTCTGCAGGCCCGAAGCACCGAGCGAGATCGCCGCTTCCTCCTCCTGCGTGCCCTGCTCCTGCATCAGCGGGATCAGCGCGCGCGCCACGAAGGGGAAGGTCACGAAGATGGTGGCGAGCGCAATGCCCGGGAAGGCGAACAGGATCTGCAGATTATGGCTCTGCAGCCACGGCCCGAAGAAACCCTGCGCGCCGAACAGCAGCACGAAGACAAGGCCGGAGATGACGGGGCTGACCGAGAACGGCAGGTCGATCAGCGTGATCAGGAAGGTCTTTCCCGGAAAGTCGAACTTCGCGATGGCCCAGGCGGCGGCGAGGCCGAACACCAGATTGGTGCCGACCGAGACCGCCGCGACGCCGAGCGTGAGCCGAATGGCCGACAATGCTTCGGGATCGGCCAGCGCGGACAGATAGGCCGCGATGCCCTTGCCGAACGCCTCGACGAATACGACCACCAGCGGCAGCACGACGAAGACGGACAGGAAGGCGACCGCGAGCGTGATGATGGCGAAGCGAACGACGGTGGGCTCGGCGCGAGGATCGCGTCGGGCGGCCGTTTCGGCCATGCTGCGCGCCGAGGCATCCGGCGTCCGTTGCAGGGTCATTTCGATGCTCATGTCGCGGCCTCAGGTGGACGCCTGGGACTGAGCCCAGCGCTGCAGGCGATTCACCGCGAAGATGATCACGAATGCCACCACAAGCATCACCACTGCAATGGCCGTGGCGTCGGCATAGCGGAACTCGGACAGGCGGATCACGATCAGGAGGGGTGCAATCTCGGAGACGTTGGGGAGATTGCCGGCAATGAAGATCACCGAGCCGTATTCGCCGACGGCCCGCGCAAAGGCGAGCGCGAAGCCGGTGAGCAGCGCCGGCGTCAGGCTCGGCAGGATCACCTTGGTGACGATGTGCCAGCGGCTGGCGCCGAGGCTGGCTGCGGCTTCCTCGATCTCCGGGTCGAGATCGATCAGCACCGGCTGCACGGTGCGGACGACGAAGGGGATGCCGATGAAGATCATCGCGATGAAGATGCCGAGCGGCGTAAACGCCACCTTGATGCCGGCAGCGGCCAGCGGCGCACCCAGCCAGCCTTTCTGCGCGAACAACGCGGTCAGCGCCACGCCCGCCACCGCCGTCGGCAGCGCGAACGGCACGTCGACGATGGCGTCGAACAGCCTGCGGCCCGGGAAGCGGTAGCGCACCAGCGCCCAGACCACGATCGTGCCCATCACGAGGTTGACGCACGCTGCGGCAAAGGAGAGGCCGAACGAGATCTTCAGCGCGCTCAAGGTGCGCCGGCTGGTGACGATATCCCAGAACTGCGCCAGGCTGAGATCGGTGGAACGGACGAACAGTCCGGCCAGGGGAATCAGCACGATCAGGGACAGCCAGGTCAACGTCAGTCCCATGGTGAGACCGAAGCCCGGCAAGGTGCTGCGTCGGGGTGCAAGTACGCTCAAGAAGCCACCTGGCTCATTCCAATGTCCCTACCCGTCCGGACAATCAGTTCTTGTAGATCTGATCGAACACGCCACCTTCACCGAAGTGATCCTTCTGGGCCTTGGTCCAGCCGCCGAACACGTCGTCGATCGTGAACAGATCGACCTTGGCGAACGACTCGGCGTAGGACTTGGCCACGTCGGGATCGCGCGGACGATAGAAGTTGCGTGCGGCGATTTCCTGGCCTTCTTTCGTATACCAGTACTTCAGATAGGCTTCAGCCGCCGCCTGCGTGCCCTTCTTGGCCACGACGTTGTCGACCACGGCAACTGGCGGTTCGGCCAGGATCGACAGCGAGGGCGAGATGATCTCGAACTTTTCCTTACCGAACTCTTTCAATGCCAGATACGCCTCGTTCTCCCAGGCCAGCAGCACGTCGCCGACACCGCGTTCCACGAAGGTGACGGTCGCGCCGCGGGCGCCGGTGTCGAGCACGGGAACGTGCTTATAGAGGTCGGCGACGAACTGCTTGGCCTTGTCGGCCGAGCCGGTCTTCTTCAGCGCGTAGCCCCAGGCAGCGAGATAGTTCCAGCGGGCGCCGCCGGAGGTTTTCGGATTGGGCGTGATGACGTCGACGCCCGGTTTGAGCAGGTCGTCCCAGTCCTTGATGCCCTTGGGATTGCCCTTGCGCACCAGGAACACGATCGTCGAGGTGTAGGGCGAGGCGTTCTGCGGCAGACGCTTCTGCCACTCCTTGTCGAGCAGTCCCTTGTTGGCAACGGCATCGATGTCATAGGCCAGCGCCAGGGTGACGACGTCGGCCTGCAGGCCATCGATCACGCTGCGCGCCTGCGCACCCGAGCCGCCATGCGACTGCTTGATCTCGACCGACTTGCCGGTCTCCTTCTGATAGCTCGCAGCGAACGCCTTGTTGAACTCGACATAGAGCTCACGGGTCGGATCGTAGGACACGTTGAGCAGGTTCACGTCGGCGGCATAGGCCGACCCCGCCCAGGCCAGACCCGCGACAACAGCCAGAACACGCCGCATCATCGAATGCTCTCCATTCCCATGCCCGCGATGTTGCAGGCCCAAACACCAGATCGCCGGATGTGAGGTTCAGAGTCAACGAAACCGACTTCTCTTGTTTTCGGGCGGGCATTAGCATTGTGCTACGAACCATCGCGCATCAGAAGGACTGTTCTTCGCCACGACACACTGCCGTCATGATCCCATGGGCTCCAACCAGATGATGCGTCCCGAGCCGGGCTGCAACCGACCGGCGCTTGACATTGTTCCCTCTATGTTCGCATCATCACCTCCGCAACCTGGACGGGACAAATGGCACTTACGATGAGGGCAGCGCTGATGGGGACCTTGGAATTGACAGGGAGGAGCGCCCTCCGACGGCGGCTGAAGGCGATCATGGTCGCTCTGCTGATGGCCCCCGCCTTGCTGTTCGCGCCTCCCGGCGCTCAGGCTGATGGCCGGATTGGCTTCCGTGTCGGCGAGGTCGACGGCACCCCGGTCGCGCGGGTCGATGTTCTGCTCAAGACGAAGACATATCCGGGCATGCTGCGCTGCCTGGACCAGTCGGTGGCTCTCTACATCATCGATCGCGATGGCGCCATTCCGTCCCCGCTGCGCAGTCTCAAGGACCGGCCCGCGGAATTGCAGGACACCAAGCAGCGCACATTGAAGGCGTCTGCCACCTACGTGCCCGGCAAGACGGAGAAAGACGGCGTCATGCTGTTCAAGGTCGAAGACCTGAAGGCCTCGTCGTTCGCCGGCACCGGATTGATGCTGTGGGATCTCGCGCCGCCCGACTCGGCGGATCTGAACGCAACCGCCGACAAGATCATATGGGCGGACACCGTGACCGCCTTCACCTTCGTGATCCGGGCCGACAATGGCGAGCAGGTTTTGCCGGCCGTTCTGAAATCCTGCGGCGTGTCCTAGCTCGGCAGCGACGCCGCCGTGTGGATGCCGCATTCGGTCTTGTCACGGCCGCGCCAGCGTCCGGCGCGCTCGCCCTCGCCTGCATCCGAGCGACTGGTGCATGGCATGCAGCCGATCGAGCGGAAGCCGGAGGCCACCAGCGGGTGCTGCGGCAAATTGGCCGAGCGATAGATCGCCGCGATGTCCTCGCGGCTGACATTGGCGAACGGGTTGAACTTCACCCGCGCACCGTCCTGCTCGACGACGGGAATCCCGGCGCGCACGCCGCCCTGAAAGCGCTTGCGGCCATTGATCCAGGCGGTGAAGGGCGCGAGCGCGCGCGCCAACGGCTCCACCTTGCGGATGCGGCAGCAGGCGTCGGGATCGGAGAACCAGAGATCGTTGTCGGCATCCTCGCGCGCGAGCGCTGCGGCATCCGGCTTGATCGAGCGCACGTCGCGCAGACCGAGGATCTCGATGAGCTGGTCGCGATAGGCCAGCGTCTCGGCGAACATATGGCCGGTGTCGAGGAAGATCACCGGAATGGCCGGATCGACATCGGCCGTCACCTTTAGCAAGGCCGCCGATTCCGAGCCGAACGACGACACGACCGCGAGCCGCTCGCGGCCGATCGCCTGCAGCGCGGCCGCGATGACTTCGTGCGGCGAAGCTGTGCGCAGCGCGGCGTCAAGCGCCGCAACCGGGGCTTGTTCGACGTGATCTGATGCGGCCAGCGTGCTCACAGCCCGGCGCGCTCCGAATGACGCAGTTGCAGCCGCTGATGCAGCGCCGAGATGTTGCCGTCGCCGGCCGGCTGGTAGAACACCGAATAGCGCTTCACGGTCTCGGTGAAGGCCTCGGCGTCCGCCTGCTTCTTGACGTCGAAGGCGTCGAAGCCGGCACGCAGCATGAACACGAACTGATCGCGCAGCACCTGCCCCGTGGCGCGCAGCTCGCCGCGATAGCCGTAGCGCTCGCGCAGCAGGCGCGCCTGGGTATAGGCGCGGCCATCGCGAAAACTCGGGAACACCAGCGCGACCAGCGCGAGCCGATCGAGATACGGCACGAGATCATCGACATCGCGATTGTTCGGCCAGATCACGCCGAGCTTGCCACCGGTGCGGCTGACCAGCGCGTCGGGTCCGGCGAGAAAGCGCGTCTCGGAGACGAGGATTGCACCCTGCGCCGGCAGCTCGGCGTCTTCGGTGACGCGAACGAACTCGTCCGCGATGATGTGTCCGCCCTTAACGAGTGGCATAAACCCGCTCCCTGAATGGTTCGACCCCAAGCCGCTTCACCGTGTCGACGAACAGCTCCTCGGGGTGCGCGCGCAGCGCAAGATAGGCTTCGACGATGTCCTCGACGACATCGGCAACTTCGGCATAGGGCACCGCGGGGCCGATCAGGGTGCCGAGCTCGGCGCCCTCGTCGGCGCGGCCGCCGATCGTGATCTGATAGAATTCCTCGTTGTTCTTCTCGACGCCGAGGATGCCGATGTGACCGACGTGATGATGGCCGCAGGCATTGATGCAGCCGGAGATGTTGATGTGCAGCCGGCCGATCAGGTTCGCCGTGTCGTGATTGGCGAAGCGCCGCGTGATCTCCTGCGCGATCGGAATCGAGCGCGCATTGGCGAGCGAGCAATAATCGAGCCCCGGGCAGGCGATGATGTCGGAGACGAGGTTGACGTTGGGGATCGCCAGCCCAATCGCCTCGAGCGCCTTCCACACCGCCCGCAAATCGCGCTTGCGCACATGCGGCAGCGCCAGGTTCTGCTCATGGCCGACGCGGATCTCGCCGAACGAATATTTGTCGGCGATATCGGCCAGCGCATCCATCTGGTCGGCGGTCGCATCGCCCGGCGGCTTGCCGACCGGCTTCAGCGACACGACGGCAATGGCGTAGCCCTGCTGCTTGTGCGGGAACACCGAGTTCTTCCGCCAGGCCTCGAACTTGGCATCATGCGCGGCCTGCTTCAGCTCGTCCGGCATTGCGGGCAACGTCTCATAGGCCGGGTAGAAGAAGCGCGAGCGGATGTCCTCGACGATCCCGTCATCGAGCTTCAGCACGCCTTCGCGGATCTGCTGCCACTCCTCCTCGACCTCGGCGGCGAACTTCTCGATGCCGAGTTCGTGCACCAGGATCTTGATGCGCGCCTTGTAGATGTTGTCGCGGCGGCCGTACTGATTGTAGACGCGCAGGATCGCCTCGACATAGCTCAGAATGTCGTGGCCGTGCACGAACGGCTTGATGGTCTTGGCGATGAACGGCGAGCGGCCCAGGCCGCCGCCGACCAGCACCTCGAAGCCGGTCTCGCCGTGCTCGTTCTTCAACAGGCGCAGACCGATGTCGTGGATCTTGATCGCGGCGCGATCATGCTCGGAGGCCGTGATCGCGATCTTGAACTTGCGCGGCAGAAACGAGAATTCCGGGTGAAGCGTCGTGAACTGGCGCAGCAGCTCGGCCCAGATGCGGGGATCCTCGACCTCGCCCGGCGCAACGCCGGCCCACTGGTCGGCGGTGACGTTGCGCATGTTGTTGCCGGAGGTCTGCATCGACTGGATGCCGACCTCGGCGAGATCGGCCATCGCATCCGGCAGCTCGGCGAGCTTGATCCAGTTGAACTGGATGTTCTGCCGGGTCGTGAAGTGGCCATAGCCGCGATCGTAGCGGCGCGCGACGTGCGCCAGCCGGCGCAGCTGGTTCGAGGCCAGGGTGCCGTAGGGAATGGCGATGCGGTACATATAGGCGTGCAGCTGGAGGTACACGCCGTTCTGCAGCCGCAGCATCTTGAACTCGTCCTCGGACAATTCGCCCGAGAGGCGCCGCTTCACCTGGTCGCGGAATTCGGCGACGCGCTCGTTGACCAAAGTGCGGTCGATCTCGTCATAAGCATACATGAGAAGGCCTTCAGGCTTGAGCCGGGAGCGCGATGGTCGCGCCCGTCAGCCGGATGTGTTCGCGCATGTTGCCGGGCTTCACTGCGCCATCGGCTTCGACCTCGACCGGTGCGATATAGGGCCCGATCGCGTTGAGATCATCGGCCACCGCCTCGGTCAGCAGCGCACGCGCCTCGTCGGCGGTGCGCACGATCGCCGCATCCGCGAGCTCATCGGACCAGCTCTTCGAACCGGTGCGGTAGATCACCGCGCCATCCCACGTGCGGTTCGCGGTGACGATCGAGGGACCGGTGATCTTGATCTTCTGTTGCAGCGGGGAGGTCATTCAGACGGGTTCCAGGAGTTTTGCAATCACGCCACTGAGATTCTGCTGACGCCACGGCGCCGAATGCGCCACGACGTCACCGATGATGAGAATGGCCGGGCCGCCATCGATCTGGCCGACCAGATCAGGCAACTGATCGAGCGTGCCGACCGCGGCCTGCGCATCCGGCCGCGTCACGCGCGCGAACACGCCGACCGGCGTCTGCGGCGAACGGCCCGCGGCGAGCAGGCCGGAGCGCACCGCCGGAGCGGCCGTCATGCCCATGTAGACGACGACGGTCATCTTGGTATCCGTCAGGACCGACCAATCGACCGCCTCGGCATCGCGCTCTTTGTGTGCGGTGAGGAAGGTGATGCGCAGCGCCTTGCTGCGGAAGGTCAACGGCACCTCGAACTGCGCGGCCGCGCCGATACCGGCGGTGATGCCGGGCACGATGGTGTAGGACACGCCGGCCTTGCGCAGCGCATCGACCTCCTCGCCGCCACGGCCGAACACGAAAGCGTCGCCGCCCTTGAGCCTGACCGCGCGCTTGCCCTCGCGGGCGGCGTCGATCAGCAGCTTGTTGACCGCATCCTGGCCGATGCCGGGCTTGCCGACGCGGCGGCCGACCGGCACGCGCGAGGCGTCGCGGCGGATGCGATCGAGAATCTCTGGGGTCACCAGCTCGTCGTAGAACACGACATCGGCGTCCTGCAGCGCGCGCAGCGCCTTGATGGTCAGGAGATCGGGATCGCCCGGGCCGGCGCCGACCAAGGTGACATGGCCTTCGCTGCGGCCGGCATGATCGGCACCCGCGAAGGCGGTGGGATCGGCGATGCCGTGCAGCGCCGCCTCGGCCTCCTGCTTGCGCCCGGCCAGCACCAGCGCGCCGATCGGGCCGTCGACGACGCGCTCCCAGAAGCGGCGGCGGAGCGGCATCTCGGCGATCAGCGGATTGATGATCTTGCGGAAGTCGCCGATGAAGCCCGCGAGCTCGCCGATCCGCGCCGGCAGCAGCGCCTCGATCCGCTCGCGCACGCGGCGCGCCACGACCGGCGACGAGCCACCGGTGCCGATCGCCACCACGACGTCGCCGCGATCGACGATCGCCGGAAAGATGAAGCTTGAATGCGCGAGGTCATCCATCACATTGACGGGCAGACCCACGCTGCGCGCCCGCGCCGACATTGCGACGCCGATATCGCCCGCGCCGGCGCAGAGCACTGCGATGACGCCGGAGAGATCGGCGCTCAGCGGATCGCCCTCCCTGCGCTCGATCTGGCCGTGATCATCGAGCCCGCCAAGATCGAAGTCGCCATCGGTCGCGAACCAGCGGATGCGCGCACCCGCGGACAGCAGGACCCTGAGCTTGGCGCGCACGAGCTCGCCCGCGCCGATCAGCAGCACGGGGCCGGTCTTCAGATCGAGAAACACCGGCAGATATTGCATTGCGTTCTTCGGCTTCGACTCTTCGGGGTTGACTGGAATTATTTTCTATATAAGTGTCACGCCGCGGACGTAAAGAGAAAATTTTTCCCTGGCTTCGCCATAGAATTTTCTCCCAAGCAGGCGATGGCTGACAGCATGCACATTCTCACCAACGACGTTTCCAGAGACCGGTTGCCCTCTTCCGAGCTCGAGCAAGCATCTTCCATGCCGCGCGTGCTGAACGCCGCGCCGACGATGGATCATCTCGACCAGCTGGAGGCGCAGAGCATTTACATTCTCCGCGAGGCCTTTGCACGGCTGAAGAAGCTGGCGCTGCTGTGGTCGCTGGGAAAAGATTCCAACGTGATGATCTGGCTGGCGCGGAAAGCCTTCTTCGGCCGGGTGCCGTTTCCGGCCATGCACGTCGATACGGCTAAGAAGTTTCCGGAGATGTATGCCTTCCGCGACACCTACGCGCAGGAATGGGGCCTCGATCTCCGCGTCGAGCCATGCCCGCCGATCGATGCCGTCGATCCGACCCTGCCGCCGGCCGCGCGCTCCGCCGCGCGAAAGACCGAGGGCCTGAAGATGGCGCTCGCCAAGCATGGGTTCGACGGCCTGATCGCCGGCATTCGTCGCGATGAGGAGGCGACGCGCGCCAAGGAGCGCGTGTTCTCGCCGCGCGGCGCCGAAGGCAATTGGGACGTCCGCGACCAGCCGCCGGAGTTCTGGGACCATTTCAACGCCTCGCCGCCGCAGGGCGCGCACTTGCGCATCCATCCCATCCTGCATTGGACCGAGGCCGACATCTGGGCCTACACCGCACGCGAGAACATCCCGATCATCCCGCTGTATCTGTCGAAGAACGGCAAGCGCTATCGCTCCCTTGGCGATCAGGACATCACGTTCCCCGTCGCCTCCAACGCATCGAACATTCCCGAGATTCTCGCCGAGCTCGAAAGCACCAAGGTGCCGGAACGTGCGGGACGCGCGCTCGACCATGAGACCGAGGACGCCTTCGAGCGTCTCCGCGTCGCCGGCTATCTCTGAGCGGAGCCCGAGGTCATGAACATGAGAGTCCCGGCCGCCGCCCCCGCTACGCCGAACGGCACCACCCGCCCGCAGGTCTCAATCGTCATCGTCGGCCATGTCGATCACGGCAAGTCGACGCTGGTCGGCCGCCTGTTGCATGAGACCGGCAGCCTGCCCGACGGCAAGCTCGAGATGCTGCAGGCCGTGTCCGCGCGCCGCGGCATGCCGTTCGAATGGTCGTTCCTGCTCGACGCGCTGCAGACCGAGCGCGACCAGGGCATCACCATCGACACCACCCAGATCCGCTTCCGCACCAATGCGCGCGAGGTCGTGCTGATCGACGCGCCCGGACACGCCGAGTTCCTGCGCAACATGATCACCGGCGCCTCGCAGGCCGACGGCGCGGTGCTGATCATCGACGCGCTCGAAGGCGTGCGCGACCAGACCCGCCGCCACGGCTATCTGCTGCACCTCCTCGGCGTGAAGCAGGTCGCCGTCGTCGTCAACAAAATGGATCGCGTCGATTTCGGCGAAGCGCGCTTCAACGACATCAAGGCCGAGATCTCGGCCCATCTCGAGGGCCTCGGCGTCAAGCCGGTCGCGGTGATTCCGATCTCCGCGCGCGACGGCGACGGCGTCGCGCAGCTCACCTCGCGGATCGGCTGGTACAAGGGCCCGACCGTGGTCGAGGCGCTCGACGGGCTGGAGCCGGCGAAGCCGCTGTCGAGCCTGCCGCTGCGCCTGCCGGTGCAGGCGATCTACAAGTTCGACGACCGCCGCATCGTCGCCGGCCGCGTCGAGGCCGGCGAATTGCGCACCGGCGACGAGATCGTGATCATGCCGGCCGGCAAGATCGCCAAGATCAAGACCGTCGAGGGCTGGCCGCAGACGCCGGTGACATCGGCGCAAGGCGCGGGACGCTCGGTCGGCATCACGCTCGACCGCGAGCTGTTCATCGAGCGCGGCGACATCATCGCCCATGTCGGCCGCGAGCCGCAGGCGGCGCGCAGGCTGCACGCGCGCATCTTCTGGCTGCACGACCAGCCGCTCGCCAAGGGCGACAACATTCTCGTCCGGCTCGGCACCCGCGAGGCCCGCGGCAGCGTGGTCGCGATCGAGAAGGCGGTCGATCCCGGCTCGCTGTCGAACGAGGAGAACGCGTCGATCGCGCGCAACCATGTCGGCGAGATCGAGATCGCGCTGACCCAGCCGGTCGCCGTCGATCCCTACACCGAGAACGCGCGCACCGGCCGCCTCGTGATCGAGGTCCAGGGCCGCATCGCGGGCGGAGGACTCGTGCTGTCGATCGCCGCGGGCAAGCGCGCGGCACCCGTCGACATCATGCCGGTGGAATCGGCGCTGCAGCCGCAGGAGCGCGCCGACCGCTATCGCCACAAGGGCGCGGTCGTGTGGATGACCGGCCTGCCCGGCGCCGGCAAATCGACCTTGGCGCGCGCGCTGGAGCGGCGGCTGTTCAGCCGCGGCGGCGCGCCCGTGCTGCTCGACGGCGACACCGTCCGCGCCGGCCTCAACAAGGACCTCGGCTTCACGCCGGAGGACCGCGCCGAGAACATCCGCCGCCTCGCCGAGGTCGCGACGCATCTCGCCCGGAACGGCCACATCGCGATCGTCGCCGCGGTGTCTCCCGCGCGCGAGGACCGCGCCGCCGCGCGGCGCGTGGCCGGCGATCTGTTCCGCGAGGTCTATGTCGCCACGGCCGCAGAGATCTGCGAAAGCCGCGATCCCAAGGGCCACTACGCCAAGGCCCGCGCGGGAAGCTTGCAGAACTTCACCGGCATCGGCAACGATTACGAGCCGCCGCTCGACGCCGAACTGGTGCTCGACACCGCCACCCGCGGCATCGCCGACGCCACCGACGAGTTGGAAGCGCTGCTGTCGAAAACCGGCGTGCTGTTCGACGATATTGCCGATCTCGGCGCCAATATCTGAGCTAAGACACCGCTCAGTGTCGGCGCGTCACAGCGCGCCGACATACGCCGTGAGATCGTCGAGCTCGGCCTCGGTCGGCAGCCGCGACTCCATCTTCTTGGCGTAGAACTCCCACATCAGCTTGACCGCGTCGCGCAGCGAGGCCGTGCGGCCGTCGTGGAAATACGGCGCGGTCGACGCCACCGCATGCAGGGTCGGGACCTTGAACTTGCCGCCGGTGCCGATGTCATCCTTGCTCTTCTTGTCGAAGCTCGGCAGCTGGTGGCAGGTGCCGCAACCGCCATCGCCGACATAGAGATCAAAGCCGCGCTTGATCGCGGCGCTCGCCTCCGGCCGCGGCGTGCCGTCCTCCTTGACCTGCCAGTTCGCCGGATAGTTCAGCGTCCGCACATAGGCGACCAGCGCCGCCAGCGTCTCCGGCGACGGCTCCGGCCCCTTCATGCGGTTGACAATGATGCCGCGGATGCTGTCCTCCAGCGTCGCGGCCTGGCCCTGCCAGCCGAACACCGAGCGCTCGCCGACGCCCCACAGCGTCGGCGTATTGCGGCCGTTGGGATCGCCATCGGCGACCACGTCGAGGCCGACATAGGTCTTGTTGTTGGTATGCCCGGTCGAGAAGTGACAGGTGGCGCAGGACGCCTTGCCGCCGCCCGACAGGCTCGCATCGTTGAACAGCGAGAGGCCCTTGGCCGCGAGCTCCGCTTCGGACAACTGCGCCGGCGGGGTGACGGCCGCCCCAACCGTCACCGGCTGCGCGGCCGGCGTCTCCGGCGCCGTTGCGGCAGCGGGCGGAGCCTTCGACTTGCGCGGCGCCGCGGCCGCATGCCGGGTCCTCACCTGTTGCGCGGGGGTCGGCGCCGCCGCGGCATGCACCGATTTCGGCCTCCACGCGGCCGCCAGCACTTGCAGCAGCGACGGCTTCTTCTCAACCGCACGCATGTAGGGCGCCGTCGATAGATCGGCCGCGAGCGCGGGCAGCGCGAGCAGGCTCAGACACAGGACAACTGATTTGAGCCCAGTGAACGCCATCCCCCGTCTCCCCGCACCCCTGTAGATGCAAGTCGTTATCGATAGCCTTTACGTCTGAAGTGGGACTGTGCCGCGGCAATGAGTCGACGCGCGCGTGCGGCGAATGCCCTGATCGGGGCAGGCGATCACGTCGACAACGATCCTGCCAGGTCAGCCCGGCACCAGCGCCGCATTGGCTTTGGGGATGGCCTGCAGCGTCTCCGGCGAGATCGAGAGATGCTGTAGCACGAGCTGCGGAGGCAGATGCGTGAGCCATTGATTGAGCGAGATGTCCTGATAGCGCGGCGCCTTGAACATTTCGAGGAAGACGAGATCGCTGTCGCCGGTGTTCTCGATGTAATGCCCGAGCGTTTGCGGCACGTAGCCGACATCACCGGGATTGAAGTCGATGGTGCGCGCCGCCGATTTGTTGAAGAACACGGTCATGCGCCCGCGACCGGCAATGTAGTACTGCCATTCATTGGCGTTCGGGTGCCAGTGCAGTTCGCGCATCCCACCCGGCTTGATGGTGACGTGCGCCATGGCGATGTTCTTCGCCGCAGCGAAGTTGGAGGAATCGACGATGCGCACCTCGCCGCTGCGATCGGACTTCTGCGGCTGCATCGGCTGCATCGGAAAGGTGAAGTGCTCGGCGTTGCGTTGGCCCGAGTTGATCGCCGCGGATCGATCCTGCTCGAGCCCGCCCGGCACCGGCGCCTGGAAGATGTAGCGTCCGTCGCGCGGAATGGTCTTGAAGGGATCGAGCGCCGTCTGCGCGACGCTCCAGTTCTTCGCCACCACCTCCGGCGGCGTGTGGATCATCCAGTCCGTCAGCAGCGTGGTGTTGTCCTCTGAGAACTTGCCGTCGTCGAACACCAGCAGGAATTCACAACCGTCGGGCCCGAGGCCTTGCAGCGAGTGCGGAATGCCGGTCGGGAAGTACCAGAGATCCCCCGCATGCACGTCGTCGACAAACACGCCGCCATCAGCATCGACGGCGGTCAGCCGGCACGAGCCGTGCAGCATCAACGCCCATTCGTCGGCCTCGTGCCAATGCAGTTCCCGGATGCCGCCGGCTGTGAGGCGCATGTTGACGCCGGCGATGTCCTTGGAGATCGGCAGGTCCTCGACATTGACCTGCCGCGACCAGCCGCCCTCCTGGACGCGCCGGTGCATCATCGAGAACGAGCTCCAGAAGTTCGGCGGAAGCGCATGATCTGTCGGCGGCGGCGCATTGGCGCTCGGAAACAGCTGCTGAAGCACGCGGTTGTTCGGCCCGGGATCGCTGGCACTGTCCTGCGGCTGCGCCGTGGCGCGCGTCGCGGCGAGCGCGCCGGCGGCGGCTGCGGTCGAGACGCGGAGAAAGTTGCGACGAGAGAACAGGTTCTTGAGCAGCGATCGCGCGGGTCGAATGGAAAATGGCTTTGGCAGCATGACCGTCTCCGATTGCGGCCGGGCCTCAACCTCGCGCGCCGTTCGGCGTTCCTCGCGTCAGGCCGCATTTGCGTGACCGGCGTCACGGTTGCCATAAGCCGCGCCGTCTAGACATGCACCTATCGCCAGCGGGCGAACAAGCCGCGCAGCGGGGACAAAAAATCCGTCTTCGGCCGACCAGCCACCCATCGTCAGCTGTCATATCTCACACCCACGGAGACCATCATGTCGCGCTCTACCCTCACCACCATCGGCTTCGCTCTCACCTTGATCATCTCCGGCCTCGGCGCGATGTCGCAGGCCCAGGCCGGCGGCGCCTACGGCCCCGACACCTGCCGGGTCGGCTATGTCTGGCGCGAGGCCTATCCCGGCGACCACACTTGCGTGACGCCGGACCAGCGCGCCCGCGCCGCGCTCGACAACCGCCAGGCCGGCAACCGCGTCAGCGCCACCGACCGCACCTATGGCAGCAGGACCTGCCGCCAGGGCTACGTCTGGCGCGAGGCCTATGACGGCGACACCACCTGCGTCACCCCCGAGCAGCGCGCCCGCGTGAGGTACGACAACGCCCGCGCCAACGGACGGTATCAGTAAGATCGTTGAAGCGGACGGCAGTGGCGGGCGACAAAGAATGTCGTTCGCCAATTGCAGTCCCGCCTTCCTCAAGCACGTGCACGTCACCCCTTGCACAACCACACCCCCGCGACGACAATCGCGGCGGGGATGCTGGGGGAAGGCCGATGGCCGCGCGACCGTTTCGAACAATGTTGATTGTCGCGATGACGATGGTCATCGCGAGTCCGTCAAAAGCTCAGCCGTCAACCACGCCACCGGCGCCGATCGCCGAATTCGGCGCGCTGCCTGATGCGATGATCTTCTACGTTGCGCATGGTCCGCGCGACGCCTGCGGTCCGGGCTGCGCCGACTGGATCGCGGCCGAAGGCACGATCCGGTTCGACACGTTCAAGCGCCTGATCGCGATCCTCGACCGCCAGTCCGGCCGCAAGCTTCCCGTGATCATCCACTCTCGCGGAGACGCCGATCTCGACGTCGCCGTCAGCATGGGTCGCATCCTGCGCAGCCGCGGCATCGATGCCGGCGTCGGCCGCACGCAGGTGGAGGCCTGCCGCGACAAGCCGAAAACCGATTGCTTGGCGCTGAAGCGCGCGGGCGGCCCCTTCGACGCCACGCTCGATGCCTCGCGGATGCTCTGCGAGATGTCCTGCTTTCTGATGCTGGCCGGCGGCGTCCACCGCAGCCTGCCGCCCGACGCGAGTGTCGAACTGGTCGGCACGGAGATCCGCAACCGGCTCGCGCCCAATGTCTCCGCCGAGCACCGCGCTGGCCTGACCACCTATTACAGTGGGCAGGCTCGACTCTATCTGCGCGAGATGGGCATCGACCCAGGAATCCTGGACATCGTCGATCGCAATTGGGCCGACCGCAAACGCCCGACCGACGTGCCGCCCTCGGCATGGCTGAAATTTGGCCTGGTGACGTCGGGCGCGTTGTAGCGCGCGACGCTCGCGGGACACGCAAGATCCGCAGGGTGCGCAAGGCGGCGCCGAAGGCGGCGCGTGCCCGCCGTCCAAGATCGCTCAAGCGCGATCAGCGACAGCGGCCTTAAAGTTCGGCGTTCAGTCCTTTCTGCAAATAGGAAACGATATTGGGACCGGATTTGTTCGCCAGGACATCGGCAATCCAGGCTTGGCGCTCATGCCCCTGCACCGCGAGTTCCCAGACGCAAGGACCATAGTGATCGGAGCTGACGTCCAAGAACCGCGTGGGATCCTCCAATGAGGCTTTGAAGTGATGATGACGAAGGATGTCGCCATCCTCCCAGCGGTCGATGAGCAGCCGTCGATCCGTGGCGTCCGCCGTCGGCGCGAGCACGTCACCGCGAAGCGACTAAGCGCTGACGCGATCCCGGCCAGCGACGACGAGCGAGCCCCCCGCGAGCAGCTTGGCCTGGGCCTAGCGCGCCGTTTCCACTCGTCCAGTCAGCTCATGCCGCGTTGAATCATCCACATTCGTGCGGAGTCCAGACGTCAAATACAAGCGCGCTGCCCATGACTGCTCCTCTCCCCTTGTGGGATTCTAGCGACAGGGCGCAAGTCTACGACCTAGTTGCGCGACACGGGCGTTCGTTCGTAGAGATCGGTGACGCGACAGGTCAGACCAAATCCCGGCAACGACAGGTCATCCGCGGCGTCGAGCGTGGTCGACGTCCATCCGCCTTCGCTGCGGAGGTCGAGGGAGACCCCCATCCGGTCCTGGGCGATGACGAGCACGGCGAGACAATGCGGATGCGCGCGATACAGCTCGCGCTTGACCTCGATCCAGCGCCGGTCGGTGCCGGGCACGATCACCTCGTCGGTGTCGGAGATCACCTCGGCGAGCAGATAAGCCCTGTCGACGAAACGCTGACCGGGATCATACTCGGCATCGATCCCGCCGACGTCCGGCTCAGGCCTGAAATCACCGGTGCCGAGATCGAGCCCCGGCCGTTGCACGGCCAGCCACGCGGGGGCGTGCCGCGCCAGCGCATCGTTGAGCAGGCGTTCGAGATTGCTGGCGATCTGGTTATGCGCGATGGTCGGCGGGGTCATCATCATGGCCACACCCCCGACCAGCTCCCAGCGCTCATGATCCGGTCGCCGCGCCTGGAAGCTGCGGAACTCCGAGGCTGACATCCGGCCTGCACGGTCATGGGCGACAATCTGCATCGACGAGCATCCGATCGTTGCTGGGAAGCTAGCATGTGACGACCATGAAGGGGAGAGGCGTCGGGCAGCCAGGGAGCAGCAGCTATCGCGAACAACGACGTGCCTTTGCGCAGTCAGTCTGACAAGCTATCGCCGGCCTGATGCCGGAATGGCACCGAGTTTCAGCACAGCCGCCGCGGAGTATGGGTCCCGGCGCGGAGGCCGGGACGACACCGAGGTTGCGGCACCAGCGCAGTCACACAACCGGTGTCGTCCCGGACAAGCCCGGCAACGCGAAGCGTTGTCGGGCGCCGATCCGGGATCCATACTCCGTGAAGCTTGTTTGAGGCACATCCATCTCAACTAACCGAGTCGCGCCCAGATGGCTGCGCACGCTTCCCAAATTCGCTGCGGGCAGAGCCAGAATTCGGCTGACGC
This sequence comes from Bradyrhizobium sp. ORS 285, assembly GCF_900176205.1. NCBI lineage: Bacteria > Pseudomonadati > Pseudomonadota > Alphaproteobacteria > Hyphomicrobiales > Nitrobacteraceae > Bradyrhizobium > Bradyrhizobium sp. ORS 285. Next base: position 581,670 of record NZ_LT859959.1, on the reverse strand, counting down.
ATCAACCTGATTTGCCCTGTCCAGTCCCCTACGCATAAATATTCTTGTTTCTTTTTTTCAGAAATCAGGTATATCTCTGCCCATCCCGTCCCACACGAGGGACGTTTCGCGACCGTCACGGACGTCGGGTGCGGGATGCGGTGGGCGTCTTGGGCTGCGGCGTGGGTGATCATGCTGGCGGACAGTCCCAAGGCGCACGGCCAAGCCGTGGGGTTCTGGCATCCCGACGCTGATGCCACGCCGGCGACGACGCCAACGCGTCGCGCGGGCAACGGTGACCACAAGCCGGGCACCGGGGAGACCACGGAGCAACCGTTAAAGCCATCGCGCAGGGAAGGCCGGATGTCCGGCTCGTACCTGTGGTGACTGCCGCCTGCTTTTTTTCTGCAGGCGGGCCATGGGTGCAGCCTGCACCCGGCCTTCCCTGCGCCTCTCGTGATCGAGGGGCGGTGAATGGCAAAGCTCGGACGCGAATGGGCGTCGCGAGGCCGACAGGTGTTGTCTGCAAATGCGGAATTCAAACGGGCGGCGAGATGCACCCTCAGGCGTCATTGCGAGCGAAGCGAAGCAATCCAGGCTGTCGCCGCGGCGGCAGTCTGGATTGCTTCATCGCTTCGCTCCTCGCAATGACGGCAGAGACTGGAGCAAATGCCCCGGGCTTTCACTGGATCGGGCCCTCTACCTCCGATCTCGGAACCGCCCGCCCCTCCCCGACCATCTGCCATACCCCTCCCCCCTTCCGTGGCCCCCGCTTTGGCGTTAAATGCACTGCACGCGCCGCCCGTCGCAGGCGGCCATTTCAGCATGCCCAAGACACGCGCAACGTCGCTTTGACCCGAGAGAAACGTCTCATCATGACCCGTATCGACGCCCATGGACTGAAGATCGCCCCGGTTCTGTTCGACTTCATCGCCAAGGAGGCGGCGCCCAAGACGGGAATTGATCCGGACGCGTTCTGGGCCGGGCTGGCCGCGATCCTGAAGGATCTTGCGCCCCGCAATCGCGAGCTGCTCAAATTCCGCGACGCCCTGCAGGACAAGATCGACGCATGGCACCTCGCCAACAAGGGCAAGGCGTTCGACCTCGGCGCCTACACGGCGTTCCTGAAGGAGATCGGCTATCTGCTGCCCGAGCCCGCGACCCACAAGGTCGAGACGGCCAATGTCGACGAGGAGATCGGCAAGATCTGCGGCCCGCAGCTGGTGGTGCCGCTGACCAATGCCCGCTATGCGCTGAACGCCGCCAATGCGCGCTGGGGCTCGCTGTACGACGCGTTCTACGGCACCGACGCCATCCCGCATGATCCGAGCGAAGGCGGTAAGGGCTACAACAAGGCCAGGGGCGACAAGGTGATCGCCAAGGCCAAGGCCTTCCTCGACGCCGCCGCGCCGCTCGCCACCGGCAGCCACACCGACGTCACCGCCTACAGCGTCATCGCCGGGCAACTTTCGGCCAAGCTGAAGAGCGGCAACGCCACCGCGCTGAAGGACGCCGCACAGTTCGCCGGCTACCAAGGCTCTGCCGATGCACCGTCGGTCATCCTGCTCGCCAACAACGGCCTGCACATCGAGGTCGTGATCGACCGCAGCCACGTCATTGGCAAGGACGATGCGGCCGGCGTGTCCGACATGATCCTCGAAGCCGCGGTCTCGACCATCCTCGACATGGAGGACTCGGTCGCCGCCGTCGACGCCGAGGACAAGGTGCTGGTGTATCGCAACACGCTCGGCCTGATGAACGGCACGCTGTCGGCGGATTTCGAGAAGGGCGGCAAGACGCTCACGCGTGCGCTGAACAGCGACCGCAGCTACACGACGCCGTCAGGCGGCACGCTCACGCTGCACGGCCGCAGCCTGCTGCTGATCCGCAATTGCGGACACCACATGTTCACCGACGCCGTGCTCGGCGCGGATGGCGAGGAAATTCCGGAAGGCATCCTCGATGCCGCAGTCACCGGCCTGCTCGCGATCCACGACCTCAAGGGCGGCTCCAAGGTCAAGAACAGCCGCACCGGCTCGATCTACATCGTCAAGCCGAAGATGCACGGCCCGGATGAGGTCGCGCTCACGGTCGAACTGTTCGCCCGCGTCGAGAAGCTGCTCGGCCTGCCGGAGAATTCCATGAAGGTCGGCATCATGGACGAGGAGCGCCGCACCACGGTCAACCTCAAGGCCTGCATCCAGCAGGCGTCCAAGCGCATCGTCTTCATCAACACCGGCTTCCTCGACCGCACCGGTGACGAGATCCACACCTCGATGGAAGCGGGCCCGATGATCCGCAAGAACGAGATGAAGGCGCAGCCCTGGATCAAGGCGTACGAAGACTGGAACGTCGACATGGGCCTGATCGACGGCCTCCCCGGCCACGCCCAGATCGGCAAAGGCATGTGGGCGGCGCCGGACAAGATGGCCGACATGCTGGCGCAGAAGATCGGCCACCCGCAGGCTGGCGCCACCACCGCCTGGGTGCCGTCGCCGACGGCGGCGACCCTGCACGCCCTGCACTATCACCAGGTCAACGTGAAGGCTCGCCAGGACGAGCTCACCAAAGGCGGCCCGCGCGCCAAGCTCGGCGACATCCTCACCATCCCCGTGTCGAACTCCAACTGGGCGCCCGACGACGTCCGCCAGGAGATCGACAACAACTGCCAGGGCATCCTCGGCTATGTCGTGCGCTGGATCGACCAGGGCGTCGGCTGCTCGAAGGTGCCGGACATTCACGATGTCGGTCTGATGGAAGACCGCGCGACGTTGCGCATCTCCAGCCAGCATCTCGCCAACTGGCTGCATCATGGCGTTGTCAGCAAGGACCAGGTAATGGACTCGCTGAAGCGCATGGCCGTGGTCGTCGACAAGCAGAACGCCGGCGATCCGCTGTACCAGCCAATGGCGCCGTCATTCGACGGCGTGGCGTTCAAGGCGGCCTGCGACCTGGTGTTCGAAGGTCGCACCCAGCCGAACGGCTACACCGAATACATCCTCACCGCGCGGCGGCGCGAAGCGAAAGCAAAGGCCTGACGACGAAAAGCCCCGGCCAACCGCCGGGGCTTTTTTAGTCTGAAGGAGGTAACATGAAACCCGACTACACCACCGCGATGTATTTCAGCAGCGAGATCACGCCGAGCACGATCACGATCACCCGACAGATCTGCTTGGCCCGGCCATCCAGCGGCAACAGATTGATCAGATAGAGGATCAGGATGACGACGAGGAAGGTGACGAGAGCACTGACGATCATGGCGGAACCCCTCTGGAAACATGGACTGCGCTGGCTGGCGACCTAACCCGCCCGGCAGGCGTTGGTTCCCGGTCCGGAACTGCGTTGAGGGATGGTGCGATCATCCGTAATTCTACGGCTCAACGAGGAACCCGAATCTTTACCGCTGGATGGAAAAATCCAAGGGATTCCAGGATCCGAGAGACCACCACGATGCTCAACCACCTGACCATTTCCTCGCTGCTGAAAACGGTGATCATCACGGCCGCGCTTGCCGTGCTCATGCTGTTTTCGCTCAACGCCTGGAGCTCCTGGACCAGGCTGCAGTCCGCACAGCAGATCGCGCGCGTCGTCGACCTCTCGGCTGTCTTGTTCAAAGCCATGAACAGCATGCGCAGCGATCGCTCGACCACGGTCCGCGTGCTGAACGCGGACCAGGCCATGGATGCCGACACCGAGAAGTTCCTCCGCGCGGGCCGAGAGATCTACGTGCCCGCGTTAAACCGCGGCCTGGAGCTGCTCCAGAGCATGAGCTTCCAGCAAGCTTCGAGCCTGGTGTCCGACCTCGCGCGTCTGAACAAGACGCTGACCGCGCAGCATGCAGAATTCTGGACCGAGATCGTCAAGCCGAAGGCAGCGCGCCGGGCCGGCCTGGCAAAGGAGTATGGCGAGACGTTCGACGCGCTGCTGGTCCTGCTCGACAAGATCGCGGCGAATGTGGCTGCCAGCGTCAGCCATCAGAGTGCAACCGTCGATCAGCTGCTGATGATCAAGCAGATGGCCTGGCTGATGCGCAACACCGCGGGCGAGGCGTCGCTCGTGATCAGCAACGGGCTGGCCGCGGGCAAGGTGTCACCGGAGGCGGTGCTCTCCTACAACAAGCTCGTCGGCGGCATCGAGACCGGCTGGAAGGCTGTTCAGCTCGCAACCTCCGGTCTCGAGCTGCCGCCCGCGCTATCGGCGGCGATGGCCAACACCGAGAAGGCCTATTTCACGGCCGAATACACCGGGACGCGTGAGCGTCTGATTGCAGCCCTGCAAAAAGGCGAGAAACCCGAGCTGACTTCCTTTCAATGGAGTCCGTTTTCGGTGAACAAGATGACCAGCGCGGTCGCGCTGGCTGAGGCGGCGCTCGATGCGGCGCGAGACCATTCCGGCGCCCAACAGGGCGCTGCGATGGAGGCGCTGATCCTGCAGCTCGCGCTGCTGCTCGTGGCGATCGTGGCGGGCGGCGCGGCCATCGCCGCGGTGAACGGCCGCGTCATTCGGCCGCTGCGCCGGATGCGCGATGCCATGCTCGCGGTCGCTGGCGGAGATCTCGGCGTCGACACCGGCTACACGCAGCGGCAGGACGAGATCGGTGCGCTGGCCAATGCGCTGGAGACGTTCAAGCAGCAGGCCCAGGACAAGCTCGCGATCGAGGCGCAGGAGCGCGAACGCAATGCCGCCACCGCGGCGCGCCAGCGCGCGATCGAGGTGCATGTTGCCGAGTTCGAGGAACTGGTGCGACAATCGCTGGAGCAGCTCGGCCAAGCCTCGACCGGTATGCAGGCGACGTCGGCGGGCCTGACCAACGTGTCGCGCCAGACCAACGCGCGCGCCGAAGAGGCCTCGAAGGCGTCGAACGATGCCTCGATGAGCGTGCAGACGGTCGCCTCCGCCGCGGAGGAGTTGAATGCTTCGATCGCCGACATCAGCAAGCAGGCCGCGCACGCCGCAGGGATCGCCAGCCGTGCCGTCGAGCAGGCGCGCATGACCGACGGCACCGTTCAGGGCCTATCGCAATCGGCCAACCGGATCGGCGAGGTCGTCGGCCTGATCAACAGCATCGCCTCGCAGACCAACCTCTTAGCGCTGAACGCGACGATCGAGGCGGCCCGCGCAGGCGAAGCCGGCAAGGGCTTTGCGGTGGTCGCCTCCGAGGTCAAGACGCTGGCGAGCCAGACGGCGAAGGCAACTGATGAGATCTCCGAGCAGATCGCCGACATCCAGCGCGTCGCCAATGATGCGATCGACGCCATTCAGCGCATCGGCGGCATCATCGGCGAGGTCAACGAGGTCGCCACTGCCATCGCCGCTGCCGTGCAGCAGCAAGGCAGCGCCACACAGGAGATTTCGCGCAGCACCCAGTTCGCGGCCGATGGCACCAAGAACGTCTCCGACAACATCACCGGGGTGAAATCGGATGCCGACGCGGCCGCGGCCGCGGCGGAGAACGTCCGGCAGGCTTCGGAGACGCTGGAGCACCAGAGCAGGAGCCTCGGCCATCAGGTCACGGATTTCCTCAGCAAGATCCGCGCGGCCTGACGGTCTTTGGAGAACACTCGGATTTAACGTCTTACCAACTATCCCCAGAGCAGACCCGAAGATTCGAGAGATCCATGCTTAGCCGCCTCACCGTCGCCGCGCTGCTCAAGACCGTCATCACGATCGCTGCCGTGATCATCATCGGCACCTTCGCCTGGAACTCCTGGGAATCATGGCGGCGACTGCAGGTCACCGGCCACATCCTCAAAGTCACCGACGCCTCGGCGTTCCTGTTCACGGCGATGACCAACCTGCGCAGCGACCGGTCGACCACGCCCCGCTCGATCAATGCCGAACAGGCGATGGAGCCGGCCGCCGAGAAATACGTTCGCACGCTGCGCGAGACCGAAATGCCGGCGCTGGCGCGCGCCCGCGAGCTGCTCCCGACCATCGACTTCGCGCAGAGCCAGTCGCTCATCCCGGAGCTCGAGCGCCTTGAGAAGGCCCTGCTCGCCTATCAAACCGAGTTCTGGACCGAAGTCGCCAAGCCGAAATCACAACGTCGCCTGGCGCTCGCCGACAATTATGTGCAGACCGTCAGTGCCCTGCTGACGACGCTCGACAAGATCAGCACCGCGCTGGTGACGAGCGTCAACCATCAGGACGCCGCCATCGACCAGCTGCTGTCGATCAAGCAATATGCATGGCTGCTGCGCAGCGTCGCAGGCGAGGCGTCGTCGATCGTCGGCAATGCGATCAACACCGGAAACATCTCGGCTGAGAACCAGCTCGCCTATTCGAAACTCATGGGCGGCGCAGAGGCGAGCTGGACCGCGCTACAGCTCTCGACGGCCGGCATGGAGCTGCCGCCCGCGCTCTCGGCCGCTCTCAAGGCGGCGCAGACCGCCTATTTCGAGCCTCAATATGTCGGACTCGCGGACCGGCTGGTTGCAGCTGTCGCCAAGGGCGAGAAGCCGGAGATCACCACCACGCAGTGGAGCCCATTGGCAGTTGGACGCATGGCGACCGCGATCACGGTTGCGGATGCGGCGCTGGATATGGCCAAGCAGCAGGCCAGCACACAGAATGCCGCGGCCCTGCGCTCGCTGCTGCTGCAGTCTTCGCTGCTCATTCTGGCCACGATCGCCACGATCGGAGCCATCATGGCGATCAGCCGGCACGTGATCGTCCCGCTCCACAACATGCGCGACGCCATGCTGAAGGTCGCGTCCGGCGATCTCGCCGTCAGCACGGGCTACACGCAGCGGCAGGACGAGATCGGCGCGCTGGCCAGCGCGCTGGAGACGTTCAAGCAGCAGGCGCAGGACAAGCTCGCGATCGAGGCCCAGGAGCGCGAACGCAACGCTGCCACGGCTGCGCGCCAGCGCGCGATCGAGTCCTATGTCGCCGAGTTCGAAGGGCTGGTGCGCGATTCGCTCGACCAGCTCGGGCAAGCCTCTACCGACATGCAGGCCACGTCGGCCGGCCTGACCAATGTCTCGCGGCAGACAAATTCCCGCGCCGAGGTCGCTTCGAAGGCGTCAAGCGATGCCTCGATGAGCGTACAGACGGTCGCCTCCGCCGCGGAGGAGCTCAACGCCTCCATCGCCGACATCTCCAAGCAGGCCTCGCATGCTGCGGGAATTGCCAGCCGCGCGGTCGAGCAGGCGCGCATGACCGACGGTACCGTGCAGGGCCTGTCGCAATCGGCCAACCGCATCGGCGAGGTCGTCGGCCTCATCAACAGCATCGCCTCCCAGACCAACCTGCTGGCGCTGAACGCGACGATCGAGGCGGCCCGCGCCGGTGAAGCCGGAAAGGGCTTTGCCGTCGTTGCCTCCGAAGTGAAGACCCTGGCGAGCCAGACGGCGAAGGCGACCGACGAGATTTCGGAGCAGATCGCCGACATCCAGCGCGTCGCCAACGATGCGATCGATGCCATCCAGCGCATCGGCGGCATCATCGGCGAGGTGAATGAGGTCGCCACCGCGATCGCGGCCGCCGTGCAGGAGCAAGGCGCCGCCACGCAGGAGATTTCGCGCAGCACTCAGTTTGCGGCTGATGGCACCAAGAACGTCTCGGACAACATCACCGGCGTGAAGTCGGACGCCGACGCCGCAGCAGCCGCGGCGGAGAATGTGCGCAACGCGTCAGAAACGCTGGAGCACCAGAGCAGGAGCCTCGGCCATCAGGTCACGGACTTCCTCGGCAAGATCCGCGCGGCCTGAGCACGGCGCAGGATCATTCCGACGCCAACACCGGCGCGCGCTCGTATTTCGCACGCAGCGCGGCCGGAGCCGGCGAGAAGTTCAACTCGGCGCTCTTGCGGCCGGCGCTGCGGTTGGCGACCTTGAGGCCGTCATCACTGGCCACAACGTCGCCCTTGCGCAGGGTCGGGTCGTTGTCGATCGACACCTTGGCGAGACCGAAATGGTCCTTGCCGTTGCAGGTGCAGCCGTCGACGATCTCGGTGCGATATTTGAAGGCGTTGGGCAGCGCCGAATACGACTTGCCGCCGTCGGTCTCGGCACTGTCGATCGAGCTGCCATAGACGACCTCGGTCTTGGACGCCGGGCAGAAGCTGTTGCAGGTGGCTTCCTTGCTCTGGTCGCCGGTGGCGCCGAGCGGGAAGTAGCGCCCGTCACAGGTGCGCACGCACCAGGCGACGCTGCTGCTGCCGCCGCTGCGATAGGTGACATCGCCGCGCGGCGCCGGACGGGGCGCGGGGGCCTCGTCGGCGAACGGCATGCGGATGTAGGGCTGCTGCCGCTGTGGCGCGTTGAAGCCGCCGAACAGCGCGGAGAAGAAGTCCTGCGCGCCTGCGGCTGTCGGGCCCGCCATCGCGCCGGCAGCGGTCGCCATCGCGATCGCGACGAGTATCCGTCGGCTCTTCATCATCAGGGTCCTCGATCAGTTGACGGCCGCGACGGGCAGCGACATCGCCTGCCGCCCGGATGGCATCGACGTCACACGCGGCGCAACGGCGCGGGCCTGCAGCGCCCCTCCCTTCGGCAGCACGACGACCTTGGTGCCGACCTGCACGCGGCTGAACAGGTCGGAGACATCCTCATTGGTCAGGCGGATACAGCCGGACGACACGAACTTGCCGATCGTGCTGGGATCATTCGTGCCGTGGATACGGTACTCGCTGGAGCCGAGATACATCGCGCGCGCGCCGAGCGGGTTGCCGGGGCCGCCGGCCATGAAGCGCGGCAGATAGGGCTGGCGCGCGATCATCTGCGCCGGCGGATGCCAGTCGGGCCATTCGGCCTTGCGCGTGACCGTCTGCACGCCCGCCCAGGTGAAGCCTTCGCGGCCGACACCGACGCCATAGCGCAGCGCACGGCCACCACCGAGCACGTAGTACAGATAGGTGTTGCCGGTATCGATGATGATCGTGCCCGGCGCCTCCCGTGTATCGAGATTGACGACCGTGCGGCGCAGCCGATCCGGCAGCTGGCTGTCTTCGTCCTGCGTGATGGCGGGCGCCGTGCTCTCGTCCGGCGGAAAGGCCTGTTGCTCGACCGGTGCGTATCCCAGGCTCTGTGCATGCGCGACCGTGAGGCCCGGAGCGAGCACGAGCACCGTAGCGATCGCGATCATCGATGCAGTCCGCTGCAGCAGGCAGCGCTGGCCGGAAACGAGCTTTGTCATGGTGCCCCCTGTCGAATGAGCATCGCAATTCGATGCGTGATTGCTTCCTCAAACGCCAACTACGTCGCCACAGTTCCGGCTCCGATGCGATCCACATGCACCAGTCAAGCGCGGCCGCGCTCACGTTCGCGCGACGGAACCCCAAGCTGCCGGCGGCGTTCTTTGGCAAAGCAAATGTCACGAATGCGGGGCACAGCGGTCCATTCCTTCGGGGGAAATCATGGTGCATGTACTTCCCACGGAGCGGCTGCTCGAGAGCGGCCAAGGCGGCTCTGCCCTTCCAGAGAGCCACCACGAGCTACCTCCCGTCATCAAGCGCGCCGAAGTTGTCGCGATCACGCTGGTCATTCTCGCCGCAATCTGCGTGACGGGTGTCCTCTATGTCGCGAGAGGCTTCTTCCTCCCCATCGTGATGGCTTTCGTCGTAGGCACCATGCTGTCGCCGGCAGCCAACTTCCTGGAGCGCTACCGCGTCCCTCGCGGTGTCGGTGCCGTTCTGATCGTGCTTGCAGTGGCCGCAGGGCTCGCCTTCATCATCGGGCTGATCTCGGCCCCCGTGCTCGACTGGACCAACCGGCTCCCGGAACTCGCCACACAGCTCAAGGCCAAGCTGCACGTGTTCGACCGGCCGCTCGCGCTGTGGCACGAAATGCAGACCGCGATCGGCGGCGGCAGCGTGCCGAGTTCGGTCCCCATCGAGCTTCCGAAGTTCGAATGGGTGCAGCCGACGATCGAATTTCTCACGCCGACCTTCACCGAATTCCTGCTGTTCTTCGCAACCCTGGTCCTGTTCATCGCCAGCTGGCGCGACCTGCGACGCGCGTTGATCATGACCTTCGGCGATCATGAAGCGCGGCTGCGGACGCTGCGCATCCTGAACGAACTCGAGCTGCATCTCGGCAACTACCTGCTGACCGTGACGCTGATCAACACCGGCGTCGGGATCGCAACCGGCCTCACTTGCGCGCTCACGGGCATGCCCAACCCCGCAGGCCTCGGGGCGCTTGCGGCGACGCTCAACTTCATCCCGATCATCGGACCGATCGCCATGTTCGTCGTGCTGCTCCTGGTCGGCGCGATCGCGTTTCCGACATTGAGCGGCGGCATGGCCGCACCGCTCATCTTCGCCGTGATCACCTTCATGGAAGGCCACTTCGTCACGCCGCTGATCATCGGCAGACGGCTCGCGCTAAATGCCCTGGCCGTGTTCATCGCGCTGGCGTTCTGGACATGGCTGTGGGGACCGATGGGCGCTTTCCTTGCCTCACCGCTGCTGATCGTCGGACTGATCGTGAAAGAGCATCTGCTGCCGGACACTTCGCCGCAACTGCCGGCGGACTAATTCGGTTTCATCCAAGGAACTTCCCTCAGCGCCTCGCGTTTGTCGAGCAGACGTACATCACCTTGCTCCGGGAGCCCTGCCGATGCCGCCGACCGATGGTGAGGCCACGATGAGAGATCTCGCCGACAAGGCCAACTATGAACGCCTGCAGAAGGATGTCCACGCCGTGAAGAACGATATCGCAGCTCTCACCGACCAGATCACCGACGCGCTCAACGCCTTCGCCGGTCAGGCCAGCAAGCAGGCGCGCAGCGGTTATCGCCAGGCCCGCGACAACATGGATCAGACCTTCGACGACATGTCGGAGCGCGGCGGCGCAATGCTGGGTGCAGCACAGGACGCAGCCAATTCTCTGGAAGAGCGCCTGGAAGACGTGATCTCGCAGCGTCCGCTGGCGACCGTCGGCCTTGCGCTGGGCCTTGGCTTCCTGCTCGGCGTCACCTGGAAGCGCTAGGATCAGCACGCAGATGTCGGGGACCATGACTGATCGGCGCCAACTCGGCGCCGATTGAGTTTCTTGGATGCTGTTGACGAGATTGATGGGGAGAAGACAGATGCTTCAGCGATTGATTGCCGACGTCAAGGAGTCCACCGGCCACACTGTCCGGCTGACGACTTTGGCGCTTGCCGCTGCCGTCGGATTGTTCTTCACCACTTGCTTCCTCTGTGCGGCGGCCTTCGTCGCTGTTCTCCAGCGTTACGGCCTGGTCGCAGCGTGTCTCACCGGGGCGGCGATTTTCTTCGTCGCGACTTTGATTGCGGCGGCGAGCTACATGGCCCGCAAGCGCGCGCTCGCGAAGCAGGCGGCCCGTGCGGCGGAAGCCACGCGGTCAGCTGCACAGTCCCTGTTTGCTGATCCGATGCTGCTGGCGAGCGGCCTCCAGGTCGTCAGGATGATTGGCGTCAAGCGCCTAGTTCCTCTGCTCGCCGTTGGAGGACTCGCGCTGGGCCTTCTCGCCCGCGGTCAGATGTCCGACAGTGCCGAAGCTGCCGAGTAATCAACGCAGCGGCGACGCAAGACGTCGTGGCCATCAGGCGGGGCATGCCCTCGCCGACCACCACGCTGCACCCTCAGGTCACGCAACGGCCGGGCTGCAGGCGCTTCGCGATCTCGGTCAGGACGGATACTGACGGCTCACAGGCGATCGGCTTGGCGACCGGACGCTCGTTCTCCGTACTGATGATTTGGGATCCTTGCGGCGTGCTCCCCGGGCCCGCAGTCGCGCCGGAGGGCTGAACCGGGAGCCTCATCAGGAATGTGGTATCGGCAAAGGCACCGAGCTTGATCGAGACAGTCCGCGTCGCCGTGGCGCCGGATACCACAGCAGCCCGGTCTGATTTGCCCTCCCGGTTCACATTGCCCGCTGTCGAAGCGAGGAGCTCCGACGCAGACGCCTGAGTCGGCAGGCTCGACGCGAGATCATGTCCCGAGGCAAGCTGCATCGCCCCGACCAGCATCACCGACGCTGCGAGCGCACCCGAAACCACCAGTTTTCCAGTCTGCGACATGTCTCTGCTCCCCTCGCCCGCAGGCGATCGGCATCTCAACGTAAGTCGCAGGAACTGGGTTCTGGGACGGACAAATCACTTAACCGTGTCTTAAGGCGGCGGCACCTCGCGAAAAATATCGCAGCTCCCTGGGAACGACTTTTTGGCTCGCGCGTCATCTCGGCAGCCGGTTATTCCCCCTGCCCCATTGACCGGCGACGCGGGGCACCGCCGTGGTGATGCCGGCGGTGCCCCGCATCCTTTTCTGGCCCGTCTTTGCGGGCGGCTGTTCCCCCTCGATCGATCCAGCGGTATATCTCCGCCTGTGCGGCCCCAACGATGGCAGCGCGGCGAGGATGGGAATGCGGATGGCGAGCCTGATGGGCGCGTTGAGGGGTATCGGACTGTCATTGATCCTCGCGACGCTGATTCCGTCCATTGCCCTTGCCGGCAGCGCCAAGGACGATTGGATCAAGAGCCTCGTCATCCGGCTGAAGCTGAACCGCCGTTATCCGCCCCAGGCGACCGATGAAGGCGGAACTGCGAAGGTCGTGTTCCGGATCGACCGCACGGGGCGCTTGCTCTCTGCGGCCCTCAGCGAGAGCACCGGCGATCCCGCGCTCGACCAGGAGGCGCTGGCCCTGATCGAGCGTGCTCAACCCTTCGCGCCGCCGCCTCCAGAGCTGTCGGATGGTGATCTGACGTTCATGGTGCCGATCGTATTTGCTCCTCGGCACACATCGGGCATCCAGTTCGACGAGATGACACTGAACGAAGCCGCGCTAAGGCCCGGCTGAAGGTGGCATAGGCGCAAAGAAATCGGCGCGCCCATCGAGAGCGCGCCGATCGATCGGCACCTGATCAAAAACGTCTCAGGCCGCTGGCTTCGGCATGCGGTTGCGCGAGTTGCGCTGGAAGAACAAGGCCTGGCTGGCCACGGCAGAAACCATTGCAGGCTGGAACGGCTTGGAGATCAGGAACGCCGGCTCCGGCCGCTCGCCGGTCAGGAAGCGCTCCGGATAGGCCGTGATGAACACCACCGGAACCTCGAACGTGCGGAGCAGCTCGTTGACCGCGTCCAGGCCCGACGAGCCGTCCGCGAGCTGAATGTCTGCAAGGATCAGGCCGGGCTTCTTGTTCTTGGCAAGAGCGACCGCGTCGGCATGGGTGCGGGCGACGCCGATGACGTTGTGGCCGAGGTTCTTGACCAGGCTTTCGAGATCCATCGCGATGAACGTCTCGTCTTCGATGATCAGCACATCGGTTGCGATCTCGGCGGCGAGCTCGCGGCCTGCAGCATCTGCCAGGCGGCGGGTCTCCGCCACGTCGATATCGAGGATGAACGCCACTTCCTCTTCCGGGAAGCCTTCCAGGGACAGCAGCAGGAAGGCTTGGCGCGGTAGCGGAGTGATGTTGGACAAGCGCCGCTCGGGCGGCATCGGCAGCGTCGCCACCTCGGCGTCATCATTGAGAGCAACCGAGTTCCAGATCTGGGTAAACAGGCGGAACAGCCCCGCCCGCGGACCATACCGCTCGTCCAGCAGAGCCTGATCCTGGATCAGAGCCTCCAGCATCGCGCCGACATAGGCGTCTCCGGAACCCTGGCTACCGGTGAGAGCACGCGCATACCGGCGCAACAGCGGCAAATGTTCAGCAACTAGCTGTGATCGGCTCATCCCCACTCCATTCGGTCATCTGGGCTTTCCGCCCGGGTTCCATGATGGGCTGATTACGCCTGAAACGACGAAAAGTTCCCCAAACGCGTGGAACTTTTATCGCGCGGTTGCATTAGTTCCCGATCAGGCCCCCTCGATGGCGAGGATAATTCTTGAAGCTTCAGGGACTTAACTCTCGGGGAAACGTGGAAAAGGTCATGAAAGATGTAAAGTCTCAAGCCAGCAAGAATGCGGCACCGCGCAAGCCCGGCGGACTTAACGCGGAAATCCAATCGAGAATTGGTCATCAACTCCGCGCGATGTACGACGATGTCGTCCGTCAGGGGGTTCCCGATCGGTTTACTGATTTGATCCGCAAGCTTGATGCACCGGCTGCTCAGTCCCACGTGGAGAACGGCGGGGGATCCACCGACCAGAACGACGGGAGGGAGTGAATGCCTCTCACTGATTCCTTGCGGGACGATATCCTCGCGGCCGTCCCAAGCCTCCGCGCATTTGCGATTTCCTTGAGTGGTAACAGCGATCGCGCCGACGACCTGGTGCAGGAGACGCTGCTCCGGGCATTGGCAAACATCGACTCGTTTCAACCGGGCTCCAATCTGCCCGCGTGGTTGTTTACGATTCTGAGAAACCTGTTCCGCTCCGACTACCGCAAACGTCGGCGCGAAGTTGAAGATGCCGAAGGCAACTACGCCAAGACGCTCAAGACGCACCCCTCGCAAGGGGCGCATCTGGAGTTTGAGGAGTTCCGCGCCGCGCTCGAGAAGCTGCCTCAGGATCAACGCGAAGCGCTGATCCTCGTCGGCGCATCCGGCTTCTCATACGAAGATGCGGCTGCCATCTGCGGCTGCGCAGTTGGCACCATCAAGAGCCGCGTCAACCGCGCGCGTTCGAAGCTGGCAGCTCTGCTCTATGTCGAAGGGGCCGAGGATTTCGGTCCCGATGAGACGGTTCGGGCCGTGATCGGCGGCAGCGGCGGCTGACGCCCGACACGCGGTATCGGGCAAATCGAAGAGGCGGCTCCGTCACCGGAGCCGCCTCTTTGCATTGGACCATCAATGAGCCACCGGCGGTCCGGCCGACGACCTGCACAACTACTTGGACAACTACTTGGGCGGGCGGACCGGCGCGGAGAACTGCTCGGTGCGGTCGCGCTCGGTCATGTCGATGACGGTCTCCATCGGAGCCGTCAGTTCATACACGTAGCTCCCTTCGGTGAAAAAGCGCTTCGACGTGCCGCCCAGCGCCTCCGGCGCGACGCGGTCGAGCAGGATCAGTCCGAAATCGCTGTCCGGGCGCCGCGTGGCCTCGCTGGTGTTGCGCTCCTCCCAGCGGAAGTTGAACACCGCGTTGGGCTCCTCACCCGTGACCTCCCACTTCGCCGTGATGTGCGGGTGCTTGCCGACCAGCGAGAGACCCTCGTCGGAATGCGACGCAAGCTCAAAGAACAGAAGCGACAGGCTCTGCGCCGCGCGCGCACTCACCGTGATATCGGGTCCGCTGACCGCGATCCGCTCGGCATGCGGAATGGCGCGGGCTTCGAACAGGCCGCGCAGCTGGACGCCCTGCCACTGGCTCTCGCTCAACAGCGTGACGACGTTGGACATCGCATGAATGCGTCCGATCAGCAGTTCGCGCGCGACATCGATGTCGCTGCCATGCCGGAGCGTACGGGTCACGATCGACTGGATCACCGCCAGGATGTTCTTGACCCTGTGGTTCAACTCATCGATGACCGCGGTCAGGCGGCGCTCGAAGCCGATGCGCACCTGAATCTCGCGGCTGAGCCGCAGATTGTTGTACGCGACATAGCCGAACAGGCCGCAGATGATGCCGGTGAGCGCCAGCCCGATGACGCCAACGATCGCCGCCGTCTGTTGCGCGCGCCGGACGGCGTTGCTCTTGGCGTAGTACACCAGCGACCAGTCGTGGTTGCCGAACCCGACGGTGCGGGTCGAGGACGGCGACGGATCGTCCGGACCTCGCGTCCGGCTGGTCACCACGCCCTGGTCGTTCGCCACCAGCTCGTCTGAGGCGTTCCGCGGGTCCTTCAGGGCGACTGAAAACAGCGAGAGATCGTCATTGGTCAGCAGCAGCGGCCCGATCTCATAGGAGAAGGTGACGAAGCCGGCGGGTGCCGTCGCACCCTGCGGAACGACGGGAGCTGCCAGGACGATCCCTACGGGACCGTCGACCCGCAACAACGGCGTCGGATCGGACGCCACCGGCTTGCCTTCCGCCATCGCCCGGGCCAGCATCGGTCCGACGATGGGCTGGCTATCGAGCGCCATTCCCGGCAGCCGCGATGTTTCGGCATTGCGCGGTTCGAGATCCATGAGGACGTCGAGGGGACGGTCGACGTTCGGCCCGAGTGGGGTGTCGTCGTAATTGCGAATGGTGGGGTTGGGAAAGCCGGCCTGACGCAATTCGGCCTGCGCCACCGCGAGTTCGTCAGGGCGCAGCCGCGCAATCCAGGACGCCACCACGAAGTCGGTTTTGAAGGCGTAGATCGACGAGCGCAGCGGCTCCAGCATGTTGGCCTTGATCACGGTCGGCGCCCGAAACAGTCCGGAGGCTACCCGCGCCAGCAGCTCGCGTTCGGTCAGCCGGTCCTGCACCAGGCTGGCATGGACGTCGATGGCGCGCGCCAGCGCAATGCGGTCGAGAGCAAGCTCCTGGTCATGAACCCGGTAGGCCGCCAAGCCGGACAGCGCCGTCCCAACCAGCGCGATCAGACCAATGATGACACCCAGCCGGAACACTCGTTTACTCTAAGGTCAAGGGTTGGCGGAGGAAACGAGGCATCCAATAACCGGCTCTGCTACTCAAGTAACGCGCACCTGCAGGAAGTGATCGGGGCAAATCGACAAAAACTTTCCCAGGATACCGGCCGGTCATTGCCCGGCCATCTCCCTCCGGCAAGGCGCGCACCCCGGCGTGAGGCAACACGCGGAGGCTCAACTTGTTCCGGCCCGCTAAGGCTTTTTTGCGTCTGGCCTGCGCCCCGACACATCCAGCAACGATGCGATCGGCCGTGCAATCAAACGCTAGGCCGACGGCGTCAGGCCGCCCTTGGCTTCGATGAAACCGATGATGCGGTCGAGGCCCTGGCTCTTCTTCAGATTGGTCATGACGAAGGGACGCTCGCCGCGCATCCGCTTGGCGTCGGTTTCCATCTTCTCGAGCGAGGCGCCCACATGAGGCGCCAGGTCGATCTTGTTGATCACCAGCAGGTCGGAGCGAGTGATTCCTGGACCGCCCTTGGAGGGAATCTTGTCGCCGGCCGCGACGTCGATGACGTAGATCGTGATGTCGGCAAGCTCGGGCGAGAAGGTCGCGGCCAGATTGTCGCCGCCGGATTCGATCAGCACCAGATCGAGGCCGGGAAACTTGGCGCGCATGTCGGCCACGGCCGCGAGATTCATCGAGGCGTCCTCGCGGATTGCAGTATGCGGACAGCCGCCGGTCTCCACGCCGGCAATGCGGTCGGGGGTGAGCGAGCCGGAGCGGACGAGGAATTCCGCATCCCATTTGGTGTAGATGTCGTTGGTGATCGCCGCGATGTCGTAGCGCTCGCGCATCGACTTGCACAGGAGATCCATCAGTGCGGTCTTGCCGGAGCCGACCGGACCACCGACTCCGACGCGGAGCGGACCATGAGACGAAGCCATATCATATGCCCTTCTGCCGTCCCCGCGACGGCGGAGACTGATCATCACCAGAACTGATCGCCGCGCATCAGCACGGGCGCCTTCGCCTCACGAGCGGAACAACCTCGTATACTGCGTCTCATGACGGAGACTGGCGAGATCGGCCCGGAAGCATGCGCTGCCGATGTCATCAAGCGAGGCAAGCCGCGCACGCTCGGCCGTTGCGACCACCACCGGCTCCAGCGCAGCCAGCACGCGCTGGCTGTCGGTCTGCCCGAGGGGAATGAGCCGGCTGCCGGCGGAAATCCAGTTCGACGTCACGGCATGCAAGAACGCGTGCAGCAACGGTCCCAGCGCCACCCCGTGCAGAGCGCCGACGAGCCCGACGGCCACCGGGTAGACGATGGCCTCGCATTGCGCCACCGCCTCGTCGAGACCCGCGCAGGTCCAGGCCGAGCGGGCGATCTCGATGAAGGCCCGCCCCTGCGCCGTCGTTTCCAGCTGGCGCTCGCGCGATGGCACGAAGGCAGCCGCCAGCTCGGCGATCTCGCTGAGCTCGCGTCCTGCATCCGCAGCGCGATGCGTATGGGCGAGGAACACGGCGTCGCTGAAGCCGGCGCCGTCAGTGAGCATCGTCGCGAGCCAGCTCCGAAGCGAGACAGCGTCGTTGATGTCGCCCGCTTCGACGGCCCATTCGATTCCGCTGGAGTAGGAGAAGCCGCCGACCGGAAACGCCGGCGACAGCCAGGTCAGCAGCCGGTAGAGCGCGGCGTTGTCCAATCCGGTCTCAGCCTCCAAGGAGCCCTTGCGCTCACTTGTGGTCATGAGCATGGGAATGACCGTGATGGTGGTCGTGGCCGCAGTGCTCGTCATGCACGTGCTCATCATCCGCATGGCCATGGTCGTGGCCGTGATGCGCATGACCGTGGTGGGCGTGATCGTGTCCGCCATGAGCATGATGACCGTGGTCGTGATGGCCATGGCCATGGTGATCGTGATCATCGTGGGCATGGCTGGGCTCGGCATAGGCGCCGCCCTCGGGATCGAACGGCGCCTCGATCTCGATGACGCGCGCGCCGAGGCCCTTCACCATCGCCTCGATGACGTGATCGCGGCGGATGCGCAGGCTCTTGGCCATGAGCTGCGTCGGCAAATGCCGGTTGCCGAGATGCCAGGCGAGCCGCACCAGATGCTGCGGATCGGCGGCGCGGATTTCCAGCAGCGGCTCGGCGGCAGCGACGACTTCGACGAGCCGGCCGTCCTCCAATACGAGAGCATCGCCACCGCGCAACGCGGTGGCGTGTTCGAGGTCGAGCAGGAATTCCAGCCCGCGCGTACCCGTCATCGCCATGCGACGGCGATGACGATCGTCGAAATCGAGCAGGACGGAATCGGCAGCCGCCTCTTTCCAACGATGCTGCCCGAGCACGCGCGTCGCGCGGATCATGCTGATATCCTCATTCTCTCTTCGCCCGGTCAATTCCGCTCAGCGGACATCGACCTTCTCGGGCGTGATGATCTCGATCTTCGGCGGCGCCGCCATGCACTTCACGGCCACGCGCCCAAAGGTCTTCATGTGCTCCGTCGCACGATGCGGCACCAGCGCCTCGGCGTTGTCCCACTGCTCGACGAACACCATCCGGCTCGGATCCGTCACGCTCTCGTGCAGATCATAGGCGATATTGCCGGGTTCCTTGCGGGTCCCCTCGATGCAGGCGGTGGCGGCAGCGATGAATTCGGCACGCGTTTCGGGCTTGATGGTCAAAGTGGCAACGACATAGATCACGAAGCAGTCCTCCCGGTACGTTTCTGTTTCTGGGTACCGGGAGCAAGTTTAGAACATGAAATAGCGCTGCGCCATGGGCAGCACCTCGGCAGGCTCGCAGGTCAGCAATTCGCCATCCGCGCGCACCTCGTAGGTCTCGGGATCGACCTCGATGTTCGGCGTCGCATCGTTGTGGATCATGCTCTTCTTCGAGATCTTGCCGCGGGTGTTCTGCACCGCATAGAGCTTCTTGGACAGGCCGAGTTTGCGCGCAAGGCCGCCAGCGACCGCCGCCTTCGAGGTGAAGATCACCGAGGAGGCCGTCAGCGACTTGCCGAAGGCGCCGAACATCGGCTGGTAATGCACCGGCTGCGGCGTCGGGATCGACGCGTTCGGATCGCCCATCGGCGCCGCCACGATGGTGCCGCCCTTGATCACGCAATCCGGCTTGACGCCGAAGAAGGCCGGCGACCACAGCACGAGATCGGCGAGCTTGCCCTTCTCGACCGAGCCGATCAGCTTCGACACGCCATGCGCGATCGCCGGGTTGATCGTGTACTTGGCGATGTAGCGCTTGACGCGGAAATTGTCGTTGTCCTTGCCCTTGTCTTGCGGCAAGGCGCCACGCTGCTTCTTCATCTTGTCGGCGGTCTGCCAGGTCCGGATGATGACCTCGCCGAGCCGGCCCATCGCCTGCGAGTCCGACGACATCATCGAGAGCGCGCCGAGATCATGCAGGATGTCCTCGGCCGCGATCGTCTCCTTGCGGATGCGGCTCTCGGCAAAGGCGAGATCCTCGGCGATCGACGGATCGAGATGGTGGCAGACCATCAGCATGTCCAGATGCTCGTCGATGGTGTTGCGCGTGAACGGCCGGGTCGGATTGGTCGAGGACGGCAGCACGTTCTTCAGGCCTGCGACCTTGATGATATCAGGCGCGTGGCCGCCGCCGGCGCCCTCGGTGTGGAAGGCGTGGATGGTGCGTCCCTTGAAGGCCTTGATGGTGTCCTCGACGAAGCCGGACTCGTTCAGCGTGTCCGAGTGCAGCATGACCTGGATGTCGTGATCGTCGGCGACCGAGAGACAGTTGTCGATCGCGGCCGGCGTCGTGCCCCAGTCCTCGTGCAGCTTCAGCGCGCAGGCCCCCGCCTTGACCATCTCGACCAGCGCCGCGGGGCGCGACGCATTGCCCTTGCCGGAGATGCCGAGATTGACCGGGAAGGCGTCAAACGATTGCATCATGCGGCCGATGTGCCACGGACCCGGCGTGCAGGTGGTGGCGAAGGTGCCGTGCGACGGACCGGTGCCGCCGCCGAGCAGCGAGGTGACGCCACTCATCAGCGCATGCTCGATCTGCTGCGGGCAGATGAAGTGGATGTGGCTGTCGAAGCCGCCGGCGGTGAGGATCTTGCCTTCGCCCGCGATCACGTCGGTGCCGGGGCCGATCACGATGGTCACGCCGGGCTGGATGTCCGGATTGCCGGCCTTGCCGATCGCCGAGATCATGCCGTCCTTGATCGCGACGTCGGCCTTCACGACACCCCAGTGATCGACGATCAGGGCATTGGTGATGACCGTGTCCGCCGCGCCCTGCTTGTTGGTCGCCTGCGACTGGCCCATGCCGTCGCGGATCACCTTGCCGCCGCCGAACTTCACCTCCTCGCCATAGGTGGTGAAGTCCTTCTCCACCTCGATGATGAGATCGGTGTCGGCCAGCCGCACCTTGTCGCCGGTGGTCGGGCCGAACATGTCGGCATAGACGGAACGCTTGATCTTGACGGACATCGTTGGCCCCCAATCAGTTCTGTTTGTCGTAATATCGAGACACCGGCGATGCGCTCACAGCGTCCCTCGTGCATTCGTGACTGTCTCGTCGAACAACGCATCCAGCCGCGCGTTCACGCCGCGGCAGCCGGCGACGACCTGCTCGGCCCAGCCGACATACTCCATCACCTCGAGCTGCTGCTCCAAGTCGGGCTCGAAGAAGATGCGGGCGCGAATGTTGCTGATCTTGTCGGCGATCTTGATCTGCTTGGCGCCGGCGGATTTGCCGGGCGCCGCGATGACCTGAACGGCGCGACGCTCGCTCTTCGGCAAGGTCATGTCATCGGTGACTTCCTCGACCAGGCCGGCCACGCGCGCGCCAAAGCGCTGCGCCAGCTCGTCGCGCGTGGTGTCGGTGTCCTCGATCGTGTCATGCAGCCAGCCGGCCGCGACCAATTCGGCATCCGCGCCATCAGTGGTCGCAGCGAGGATATTCGCGACCTCGGCGAGATGATTGATGTACGGCTCCTCGTCGCGCCCCTTGCGCTGCTGGCCGGCATGGCGGCGCGCCGCCAGCTCGGCCGCTTCGGAGACGAGGCGCAGTCCGGTCAGCATCGGTCTACAGCTTGCCCATGACGTCGCCGCGGAAGCCATAGACCATGCGCTTGCCGGCGAGCGCCACGAGCTGCACGTCGCGGGTCTGGCCGGGCTCGAAGCGCACCGCGGTGCCGGCGGCGATGTCGAGCCGCATGCCCCTGGCTTTCTTGCGGTCGAACTTCAGCGCCGGATTGGTCTCGAAGAAATGGTAGTGTGAGCCGACCTGGATCGGCCGGTCGCCGGTGTTGGCCACCGAGAGCGTCACCGTCTTGCGGCCGGCATTGAGCTCGATCTCACCGTCCTGAATGAAGAGTTCGCCGGGGATCATCTGTTACCTCGCAGGTTTCCACTGCGTCATGGCCGGGCCTGACCCGGCCATCCACGCCCTTCCATTGCGATCGAAGAGCGTGGATGCCCGGGCCTTCGCCGCGTCGAAGCGGCTACGGCCGCGCAGGCGGGTCAAGCCCGGGCATGACGACCGAAAGAGTTGGGTTCGCCTCACCGGATCGGCTCGTGCACGGTGACGAGCTTGGTGCCGTCCGGGAACGTCGCCTCGACCTGGATGTCGTGGATCATCTCGGGGATGCCGGGCATCACCTGGTCGCGGGTCAGCACCTGGGCGCCTGACTGCATCAGCTCGGCGACGGTGCGGCCGTCGCGCGCGCCTTCCAGGATGAAGTCGGAGATGATCGCGACTGCCTCGGGATGGTTCAGCTTGACACCGCGCTCGAGCCTGCGGCGGGCGACGATGGCGGCCATCGAGATCAGGAGCTTGTCCTTTTCGCGGGGAGACAGGTTCATGCGGCTTCTCTGGTGATCGTCTTCTGGATAATCGCGGGTTGGTAAACGTCTAATTGAGCCACAGCCGCGGCAGCGGCACGGCGGAGGCGCAGCCGAGCACGGCCATCATGTCGGCGCGCAGGCTCGCGGCATCTTGGGCACAGAAGCGCGCCATTGCAAATCCATTCCAGGCTGACAGGCCAGCCTCGCCACGAAAAGCCGGCAGGCTCTCGCGGATGTGCTCGACCAGCGCGGCATCGCCCGGCACGATCAGCGCGGTGCCGATAGCGGCGGCGCCCTTGGCGATGGCCGGCTGCACCAGCTTGTCGCCGATGTCGCCGTCGAGCCGAACCGTCTCGGCGAAGACGAGCTTGCCGCCGCGTCGCAGCCGCCAGCGATCGACGAACTCGCCCTCACGCATGCGCTCGCCCATCGCGGTGCGGCCGAACACCACGATCTCGCACAGGAGCAGCGAAGCGGTGTCAGCGAGATCGATGTCGATGCGGCGGTGGATGCGGGCGCGGTCGAACAGGATGGTCTCCTGCGGCAGCCACGAAATGTGCCCGCCGGCCTCTGCCTTCAGCGCGATATCGAGTTCGGCAGGCCGGCCAGGGGCGCGATAGACCTTCTCGGCCGCTGCGCTGGACAGCGTGACGCGGCTGCCTTCGCCCGCCGCGACCTCGATGGCAAAGCGGTCGCCGCCGGCGATACCACCGGCCGTGTTGACGAACATCGCCGACAGGCCATCGTCCTCGGGCGAGGGAAAGCGCACGCGCAGCGAGCCGGATTCATGCAGGTGGTGACGCCGCGTCGCTCCGTCCTGCAGCCGCACGTCGAAGCGCACCGCGCCGCGGGCGCGGTTGGCCTCGAAGATGTCGGCGGCGGCGCTGGCGGGATCGGCCCGCATCGATCCCCTCCCCTGGGACCGGACGCGGTGAGGCCGCGTCCAAGAAGCTAGATGACGATCACAGCGCCATCTGGCGGCTGATCTCGGCCTGGTCGAGATTGGCGCGGGTGCAGGTGAACTTCACCGCGCCGCGATCCATCACGGCGAAGTTGTCGCCGAGTTCGCAAGCAAAGTCGAGATACTGCTCGACCAGGACGATGGCGATATTGCCGAGATTGCGCAGGTACGAGATCGCGCGGCCGATGTCCTTGATGATCGAGGGCTGGATGCCCTCGGTCGGCTCGTCCAGCAGCAGGACCTTCGGCCGCATCACCATGGCCCGGCCGATCGCGAGCTGCTGCTGCTGGCCGCCGGAGAGATCGCCGCCGCGGCGGCCGAGCATCGACTCCAGCACCGGAAACAGCGAGAACACGTCGTCCGGAATGCTGCGGTCGGCGCGCTTGAGGGGACCGAAGCCGGTCTTGAGGTTCTCCTCGACCGTGAGCAGCGGAAAGATCTCGCGGCCCTGCGGCACGAAGCCGATGCCTTTGCGCGCACGCTCATAAGGCTTGAGATGGGTAATGTCGGCGCCATCGAAGGTGATGCTGCCCGAGGCCAGCGGATATTGCCCGACCAGCGCACGCAGCAGCGAGGTCTTGCCGACGCCGTTGCGGCCCAGCACGCAGGTGACCTTGCCGGGCTCCGCCGCGATCGAGACGCCGCGCAGCGCCTGGGCGGCGCCGTAATAGAGGTTGATGTCCTTGACGTCCAACATCGCCTTAGCGCCCCAGATAGACTTCGATCACGCGATCATTCGACGACACCTGGTCGATGGTGCCCTCGGCCAGCACCGTGCCTTCGTGCAGGCAGGTGACCTTGACGCCGAGCTCGCGGACGAAGGTCATGTCGTGTTCGACGACCATGACGGTGTGATCCCGATTGATTTCCTTGAGCAGCTCAGCCGTCTGATGCGTCTCGACGTCGGTCATGCCCGCCACGGGCTCGTCGACCAGCAGCAGCTTCGGGTCCTGCGCCAGCAGCATGCCGATCTCCAGCCACTGCTTCTGGCCGTGCGACAGGCTGCCGGCGAGCTTGCGCCTGAGATCCTTGAGCCGCACGGTTTCGAGCACCTTGTCGATCTGCTCGGCCTCGCCCTTGGAGCCACGCCAGAACAGCGTGCCCTTGACGCTGTGATCGACGTTGAGCGCCAGCAGCAGATTGTCCTCGACCGACTGGCTCTCGAACACCGTCGGCTTCTGGAATTTGCGACCGATGCCGAGTTCGGCGATGCGCGTCTCGTCGAGGCGCGTGAGATCGGTCTTGCCGTCGAACAGCACCGTGCCTTCATCGGGCTTGGTCTTGCCGGTGATGATGTCCATCATCGTGGTCTTGCCGGCGCCGTTCGGGCCGATGATGGCGCGCATCTCGCCGGGCTCGAGCGTCAGCGACAGGTTGTTGATGGCGTGGAAGCCGTCGAAGGAAACGTGCACGCCGTCGAGATAGAGCAGCGACGACGTTGAGCGGGTATCCATCACATTCATGCGCTCACTCCGCCATCTTGGGTTCGGTGACGCCGTCCTCGCGGGCGGCGCTGTCGGCGTTCGGCCGCTTGGTGCTGGCCTGTTCCCACCACGCATTGAAGGTGCCGATGATGCCCTTGGGCAGCAGCAGGGTCACCAGGACGAAGAGTGCGCCGAGCATGAACAGCCAGTACGGGGCCAGCATGCCTGATGTGAAGAAGGTCTTGGCGTAGTTGACGACGACGGCGCCGAGCGCGGCGCCGATCAGCGTGCCGCGGCCGCCGACTGCGACCCAGATCACTGACTCGATCGAGTTGCCGGGCGCGAACTCGCTCGGATTGATGATGCCGACCTGAGGTACGTAGAGCGCGCCGGCGACACCGGCCATGCAGGCCGACAGCGTGAACACGAACAGCTTGTAGGACTCGACGCGATAGCCGAGGAAGCGCGTGCGCGATTCCGCGTCGCGGACCGCGATCAGCACCTTGCCAAGCTTCGACGACACCACGGCGCGGCAGATCAGGAACGCGAGGATCAGCGCCAGGCAGCTCAAGGCGAACAGCGCCGCGCGCGTGCCCTCAGCCTGGACGTTGAAGCCCAGAATGTCCTTGAAATCGGTCAGACCGTTGTTGCCGCCGAAGCCGAAATCGTTGCGGAAGAAGGCGAGTAGCAGCGCATAAGTCATCGCCTGCGTGATGATCGACAGATACACGCCGGTGACGCGCGAGCGGAAGGCGAGCCAGCCGAAGCAGAACGCGAGCAGGCCAGGCACCAGCAGCACCATCACCGCGGCGAACCAGAACATGTCGAAGCCGTGCCAGTACCAGGGCAGCTTGGAATAGTTCAGGAACACCATGAAGTCCGGCAGGACCGGATTGCCATAGACGCCGCGGGTGCCGATCTGGCGCATCAGATACATGCCCATCGCGTAGCCGCCGAGCGCGAAGAACGCGCCGTGGCCGAGCGAAAGGATGCCGCAATAGCCCCAGATCAGGTCGATCGAGAGGGCGAGGATCGCGTAGCAGACATATTTGCCCCACAGCGCGACCAGATAGGTCGGCACCTGCAACGCCGAGCCGGCCGGCAGCAGCAGGTTCGACAGCGGGATCAGAATGCCGCAGGCGGCAACGACCAGCAGAAAGATCGACGCGCCGCGGTCCAGCGACCTGGTCAGCATATGCGGCATCATGCTTCCACCGCCCGGCCCTTGAGCGCGAACAGGCCGCGCGGGCGCTTCTGAATGAACAGGATGATCAAGACGAGGATCGCGATCTTGCCGAGCACTGCGCCGGCCACCGGCTCCAGGAACTTGTTGGCGATGCCGAGCGTGAAGGCGCCGACCAGGGTGCCCCAGAGATTGCCGACGCCGCCGAACACCACGACCATGAAGGAGTCGATGATGTAGCTCTGGCCGAGGTTCGGACTGACATTGTCGATCTGCGACAGCGCCACGCCAGCGATCCCCGCGATGCCCGAGCCGAGCCCGAAGGTGAGCGCATCGACCCTAGACGTCGCGATGCCCATCGACGCCGCCATGCGCCGGTTCTGCGTCACCGCGCGCATCTCAAGGCCGAGCGCGGTGTAGCGCAGCATCGCGAGCAGGATCGCGAACACGGCCATGGTGAAGCAGAGGATCCAGAGCCGGTTATAGGTGATGGTGATCTGCCCCAATTCGAACGCGCCGCTCATCCAGGAGGGATTGCCGACCTCACGGTTCGTCGGGCCGAACGCGGAGCGCACCGCCTGCTGCAGGATCAGCGACAGGCCCCAGGTGGCGAGCAGCGTCTCGAGTGGGCGGCCGTACAGGAAGCGGATGATCGTGCGCTCGATCAGCACGCCGATCGCGCCGGCCACCAGAAAGGCGAGCGGGGCCGCGATCAGCAGCGAATAGTCGAACAGCGCCGGATAGCGCGTGCGGATGACCTCCTGGACCACGAAGGTGGTGTAGGCACCAAGCATCACCATCTCGCCATGGGCCATGTTGATGACGCCCATCACGCCGAAGGTGATGGCGAGGCCAATCGCGGCAAGCAGCAGCACCGAACCGAGCGACAGGCCGTACCAGGCATTCTGCACAGCGGACCAGATCGCGAGCGAGCCCTGGATCGAGGAGATCGCGCTTGCCGCCGCCTTGGCGACATTGGCCGGCTGATCGCCGCCGCTGATCTCGGTCAGCAGCGCCAGCGCCTCCTGATCACCGCGCGCCTTGATGGTCGCGACGGCTTCGAGCTTGTCGACCTCGCTGGCGTCGGACTTGAACAGCAGGATCGCGGCGCGCGCTTCGGCGAGCGCCTGCTTGACGGAACGATTGGTTTCCTTGGCGAGCGCCGATTCCACGGTCGGCAGCGTCGCCTCTTCATGCGACTTGAACACGGATTTCGCCGCGGTCAGCCTTGTGTTGGTGTCGGGCGACAGCAGGGTCAGGCCGCCGAGCGCGGCGTCGACGCTGCGGCGCAGCCGGTTATTGAGGCTGACGGCCGCGGCGTTGTCGGGCAGCTTGTCGACGGCAGCGCCCGTCGCGGCATCGATGATCTTGCCGTCGGCCTGCTTGATAAAGACCTTCTTGGTCTCGGCATCGAACATCAGGCGCTCGTCCTGCAGCGCGCTGATGATCGGGAAAGCCAGCGGGTTTCCGGACACGGCGATCTCGCCCACCGCATCGTCGGTATCGGAGAAATCGTCATTGGCGAACTTGGCGACCGACTCTTCGAAGCTGGCGGCGAAAGCCGGAGCGGACGCGACGATCAAGGAAATGGCGAGAAGAAGGCCGCGCACGAGCGCGAGAACAATGGCAGGCACTGGATAACCCCGGCAGGAGTTCAGGAGGCAGAGGAGAAGGCGGCAGATCGCCGCCTTCTCCGGTCGTCATGATAACGTCAGGTCGAGATCAGGTGCCCGAGCCCAGGCACTTGTTGGTCTTGACGTTGTAGTTGCCGCACTTCTTGCCGACCCAATCGCCGATCAGGTCCTTGGAGCCCTCGAGCTCCTTCGACCAGGCGTCGCCCGGGACGAGATCCTTGGTCTTGTAGACGACGCTGAACTGGCCATCGCCTTTGATCTCTCCGATGAACACCGGCTTGGTGATGTGGTGGTTCGGCAGCATCTTCGACACGCCGCCGGTCAGGTTCGGCGCCTCGGTGCCCGGAAGAGCGTCGATGACCTTGTCCGGATCGGTCGACTTCACCTTCTCGACCGCCTTCACCCACATGTTGAAGCCGATCACGTGGGCTTCCATCGGGTCGTTGGTCACGCGCTTCGGGTTCTTGGTATAGGCCTGCCAATCCTTGATGAACTTCTCGTTGGCCGGGGTCTTGATCGACTCGAAGTAGTTCCAGGCAGCGAGGTGGCCGACCAGCGGCTTGGTGTCGATGCCGGCGAGTTCTTCCTCACCCACCGAGAACGCGACGACCGGGATGTCCTTGGCCTTGATGCCCTGGTTTCCGAGCTCCTTGTAGAACGGAACGTTGGCGTCGCCGTTGATGGTCGAGACCACGGCGGTCTTCTTGCCGGCCGAGCCGAACTTCTTGATGTCGGCGACGATCGTCTGCCAGTCGGAGTGACCGAACGGCGTGTAGTTGATCATGATATCGTCCTGAGCCACGCCCTTCGACTTCAGGTAGGCTTCCAGGATCTTGTTGGTGGTGCGCGGATAGACGTAGTCGGTGCCGGCCAGCACCCAGCGCTTCACCTTCTCTTCCTTCATCAGATAGTCGACCGCCGGGATCGCTTGCTGGTTCGGCGCAGCACCGGTGTAGAACACGTTGCGCTCGCTCTCCTCGCCCTCGTACTGGACCGGGTAGAACAGGATGCTGTTGAGCTCCTTGAACACCGGCAGCACCGACTTGCGCGACACCGAGGTCCAGCAGCCGAACACGACCGCGACCTTGTTCTTGGTGATCAGCTCGCGCGCCTTCTCGGCGAACAGCGGCCAGTTCGAGGCGGGGTCGACGACGACGGCCTCGAGCTTCTTGCCGAGCACGCCGCCCTTCTTGTTCTGTTCGTCGATCAGGAACAGGATCGTATCCTTCAGCGTGGTCTCGCTGATGGCCATGGTGCCGGACAGAGAATGCAGAACACCGATCTTGATGGTGTCGTCAGCGGCCATGGCCGGGCCGAAGCCGGCTGCGCCCAGTGCCAGGCCGGCAGCAGCAGCCAGCCAGCGACGGCGGCTGAACGGCGCCGTTAATTCCTGAGTGAGTCGAGTAAGCATGAGGTAATATCTCCCTGACGCAGACGTGCTTCGCAGCCAAGGCGGCCGGCGGTCTGCGGCGGAAGAATCGCAAGAAGCGTGCCATGCCGTTCACATCCGGTAAGCCCTTGACCCGAATATGGAACTCGGCGAAATCGCGGCGGAAGGTCGCAACCACCTGCCGCGCCTTTAGGCAAGCACGATGATTAATCAGCTGGCACTGAGCGCACGATTTATGCACTTTGTTTCGAATGGCTAAATTTAAAGCAGCAGGGTACCGCCTGGATCGCCGATCCGTTACGCAGCGGTCTTGAAAGTGCCGTCCACCTGTTCCATATAGCTGATAGATCGAGGCGAATCGGCCGGATCTCTGCAAGCCGCGTGTTCTTTAGCTCGACCCGAGCTTCTGGCTTTGCATCCTCCCCTATCCAATCTCGACGCTCCAAACACGCGGGTGTCTCTTCAACCACCCACCCGCGTCCGGCTGCCTGCCGACACGGGCCTTATCCTCTTATGGAAAGCCCATCTTTTGACCTCCTTTCAGGACTTCAACCTCGCCGACGCGCTGACGCGCGCGCTGAAGGAAGAGAACTACACCACCCCCACCCCGATCCAGGCCCAGACCATCCCGATCGCGCTGCAAGGCCGCGACGTGATCGGCATCGCGCAGACCGGAACCGGCAAGACCGCCTCGTTCGCGCTGCCGATCCTGCATCGCCTGCTGGAGAACCGCATCAAGCCGCAGCCGAAGACGGCGCGCGTGCTGGTGCTGAGCCCGACCCGCGAGCTGTCCGGCCAGATCCTCGACAGCTTCAACACCTATGGCCGCCACATCCGCCTGAGCTCGACGCTCGCCATCGGCGGCGTCCCGATGGGGCGCCAGGTGCGCGCGGTCATGCCGGGCGTCGACGTGCTGGTCGCCACGCCAGGCCGCCTGCTCGACCTCGTCCAGGGCAATGCGCTGAAGCTGTCCCACGTCGAGTTCCTGGTGCTGGACGAAGCCGACCGCATGCTCGACATGGGCTTCATCAACGACATCCGGAAGATCGTCGCCAAGCTGCCGATCAAGCGCCAGACGCTGTTCTTCTCGGCCACCATGCCGAAGGATATCGCTGAGCTTGCCGACTCCATGCTGCGCGATCCGGCGCGTGTCGCAGTGACCCCGGTCTCGTCCACCGTCGAACGCATCGCCCAGCGCGTGATCCAGGTCGATCACTCGGCCAAGCCGAACCTGCTGGCTCAACTGCTCAAGGAGGAGCCGGTCAACCGCGCGCTGGTGTTCACCCGCACCAAGCACGGCGCCGACAAGGTCGTGAAGAGCCTGGAGAAGGCCGGCATTCCGGCCCAGGCGATCCACGGCAACAAGTCGCAGAACCACCGCGAGCGCACCCTGGCGGCGTTCCGCACCGGCGAGATCCGCACGCTGGTGGCGACCGACATCGCCGCGCGCGGCATCGACGTCGACGGCGTCAGCCATGTCGTGAACTTCGACCTGCCGAACGTGCCCGAGACCTACGTCCACCGCATCGGCCGCACCGCCCGCGCGGGGGCCGAGGGTGTCGCCATCTCGCTCGTGGCCGGAGCGGACGAACTGTCCTATCTGCGTGACATCGAGCGGCTGACCAAGGTCACGCTGCCGCGCGAGGATCGCCGGACGCCAGGCCTGCGCGAGGCTGCCCCCCCGGCCAAGCCGCCTCACCGCGGCGGCCGTCCTGGCATGCAGAATGCGCGGACCAACGAGGGCGGCAACGCCGCAAAAGGCCCTCGCCGCCGCCGACGTTCCAATGCTAAGATGCCGGCTCTGCCAGGCAATCGTCAGGAGCCCAACCGGCCGTCGCAAGGCGGCGGCAAGGCCGGGTCGATTCAAGGCGTTGCATTCCTGCATCGCGAGGGCAGACCCAAAAACCACGCTCACAACCGCAACCAACGGCCAAACTAGACGTCTGTCGATCTGGAGAAAGACATGGCTAAGGAAGAGCTGATCCAGTTCGAAGGGCTGGTCACCGAGATCCTTCCCGACGCGCGCTATCGCGTGCAACTCGACGCTGGGCACGAGATCGTCGCCTACACGGCGGGCAAGATGAAAAAGAATCGCATCAAGACGCTCGCGGGCGACCGCGTGACCGTCGAGATGTCGCCCTACGACCTGGAAAAGGGCCGTCTCATCTTCCGCCACAAGGACGAGCGCCCCAGCACCCCCGGTGGTCCTCCGCGCGGCGCCCAGCGCGGCGGCCAGTTCCGCCGGCGCTGACGTCCGGGGCGGCACGATGGGCCGCCCCTCTTCGGCTTGATGAAGTCTTGCGCAATCAGCGACAATCCAACGCGTCGGCGACCAGCCGGCGCGTCAAAAAAACGTGCGCCCTCCCGCACCTCAGGATTGTTTTGCGCGGCCATTTCCAATAATATATCCCGCAATCGATTTTCGGCCGGACGAGATTAGCTATTACCGGTACAGCCGGTTCAGACGCTGACGACCCTTCCAAAAATTCGATCTAACCAACCCAGAGTCCTGGGTTACGACATTTGATATCTGAGAAGGGAACTACCCCCGTGAGCATGGGAACCGTGAAGTGGTTTAACGCAACCAAGGGCTATGGCTTCATTCAGCCGGATGACGGCGGCAATGACGTGTTCGTGCACATCAGCGCCGTCGAGCGCGCCGGTCTCGGCACGCTGCGCGAAGGCCAGAAGATCTCCTACGAGATCGTCGCTGACCGCCGTTCGGGCAAGTCCTCGGCCGACAATCTGCGCGCTGCCAACTGAGCAGCTGGAGGGCGATCGCCAGATCGTCTCCGAACAAACGAAAGGCCGCCTCGCGCGGCCTTTTTTCATGTCCTGATTTTGGATCTGCTTGTCACGCCGGCCGCCGTCCTCGCCACGCGGGCTCCGCCCGGAGGCAGGCTACTGTTCAGCAGCTCGTCGACGGGCTGTAGTAGACGCAGGTCGACTGCCGCGGACGGGTGTAGGCGACGTCGCTCAGATTGATGCCGGTCTTGGCCATCACATAGCCGATGGTCGGGACGTATTGGTAGCTCACCTCGCTGAAGATGAGATAGGTGCCGCTGACCAGCAGGTCGGCCGGGATGCCGACCGTCGTGTCCTTCGTGCGCGGTGCGGATCCCTTGCTCCACTTCACCGTCGCCTGCTTGGTGGTCGGATCGACATACAGCTCGGTGATCGTCGCGTTCACCGGGGTCGTCGAATACGGATACATGATGCCGGTCGAGGCGGCGAAGAAGTTCGACATGTCGCTGTCGCCGACCGAGGTCGACTGCGATGTCAGGTCGGACAGCGTCCGCGCCATCAGCGTGACCTTGCGGTCGACGGCAATCGCCGAACAGAATTCGACGGTGCCGAAGAACATCACCAGCATCAGCGGAACGATGAAGGCGAACTCGGTGGCGGCGACGCCGCTTCGATCGGCGCGGAAGGCGCGAAAGCGACGTAGCAGGCGGCGTTCCATCTTCGACCTCGATCTATCTTCACAACGCATGATGGAGTTCAATGGTGTCCCGGCGCCTTTATGAATAAGGCTCGTTCTTGAATGCAGCCGTTCCCACCAGCAGCCGCTTGCTGCCCGACAGGTTGGCGATGTTGTAGCCGAGCCCGGTCACGAAGATCGGCCACTGATAGAACACCCTGACCACCACGATGTCGCCGGCGGCACCCGGGCTATAGGTCATGTTGTTGATGAAGTTGCCGCTGTTGTCGATCTGATTGCTGATCGAGACGCTACCGAACGACGAGTAGCTCTTCACGTCGATATAGATCTTGTTGCAGTCGAACAACGCCGCCGGAATCTGGGTGCAGACATAGCTCGCGAATTGCGATTGGGAGTAGGAGCCCTGCTGCGCCTGCCCGGTCAGGATCATGCGCGCGGAGTCCTGCGTGATCGTCTCCAGCACCTGGCCGGCAAAGAACATCAGCGCCGTCTCGAGGATCGCGAACAGCAGCGCAAAGAAGACCGGGGCAACCAGCGCGAATTCGAGCGCCGCCGAGGCCCGCCGGTTACGCCGAAAGCGTCGCAGCAGTCTGCGGAACGATCCATTCGCGGTGGCGGTGGCTTGCATTGTTTGACCCGGATTTGGAAAGGCACATCAACCTGGGTGAAAGAAATAGCGGAAACTCCTTGGGAAAGAGTTTCCTACGATGCGAGCAAGATGGCCGGCGGCCGTAACCCGCCGCTAACCCTGCGAGCGTCCGCGGCAGGTGCGGACCTTGGTCTAGTGCGAGATCGGAAATGGGAGATCGAGACGGCGTCAGCCGAAAAAGGCTGATGAAACACACGCGCGAACAGACTGGCCGGGATTACCCGTCCACTCTAGGCCTCTGCCCTCGCCCGCACGGAGCTGACGTCCGCGCCTCAGTTGGCCTTGGCCGACGCGGCGCTGCCCGCCGCCGTGCTCGACATCGTTCCGGCCTGGTCGAGCACCGACTTGAAGTAGCTGTCGCCGTCGCCGAGGGTGACCCGCTTCTGGCAGACCGGCATGCAGCTATACGTCTCACGATCGACGCCGCGATACACCGTCACGAGCCGGTCGGTCGGCCCGGCCACCTGGATCTGCCGGTCGATCAGCACCTGGCCGCCGCGATCCATGGCGATGAAGTTGGTGGCGCCGTAGCTCTTGCCGGTGACGACGATGATGCCGCCGCTCTGCAGGGTCACGTCGGCAATCATGGGGTTGCCGACGACGAGGGTCGCGACGCGGTCCGGGAGCTTGACCAGCTTCGCCTGGTCGACGTTGACGGCAATGGCGGGATCGGGATCCGCCGACGCCACAGCCGGCCACAGCAGCATTGCGGCGACGGCCGCCCGCAATGCGAGGGATACACAAGGACGCGACATACGGAACGACATACTCAACCCCGGGACATTGACGAGCCGTCTCAAGCGATACGCAGCGGTGACGGCGCCCCACGCGGCAAATCTGCGCTTAATTGGTGAACGATCTACCAACGCAGCCGAAATCTCTCGAACACGCGGCCGCTCACCGGCGGAACGGAAATGCAAGCTGGCCGGCGAACTCACCGGGCATGGTCGCTTCATCCTTGCCGTACTCCGCGGGCAGCTGGCCCTCCGGCATCCGGAACGTCCCGAACATGATGTCCCAGAGCGGGAACGTGCCGGCAAAATTGGTG
Organism: Bradyrhizobium sp. ORS 285; assembly: GCF_900176205.1. Classification (NCBI taxonomy): domain Bacteria; kingdom Pseudomonadati; phylum Pseudomonadota; class Alphaproteobacteria; order Hyphomicrobiales; family Nitrobacteraceae; genus Bradyrhizobium; species Bradyrhizobium sp. ORS 285. Next base: position 547,757 of record NZ_LT859959.1, on the reverse strand, counting down.
TTGCCGCCCTCTTCCATCGCGGTGTGGTGCCAGCGATGGAACACCGGCGTTGCAAGGACATATTTGAACGGCCCGAGCGTCCAGTTGAGATTGGCGTGCACGAAGGCGGAATGGAACGTCGTGAACGGGCCCACCCAGATCATCACATTGGGCGAGATGCCGGCCATCAGCAGGATCACATCGACGGCAATGGTGCCGAGGATCAGGTTGATCGGGTGAAAGCGGGCCGCCGAGATCCAATCCAAGTCCTCCGAGGAGTGGTGAACGGCATGGTACTTCCAGAACTCGCCGCCGTGGAACAACCGGTGCGCCCAGTACAACATGAAATCGGCGAGCACGATGAACAGCAGCCCCTGCAACCATTCCGGCAATTGCGCCAGCGGGCCATGGCCGTTCTCATAAAAGGCGATCAGTTCGTCCGCATCGTGGATCTTGAAGATCACGCCGGCGCCGAGCACCAGGAATCCGATGCGGAGCACGCGGGCGAACACCGGCACGAAGAACCAATAGACCATGTCGGTGACGAGCTCGCGCTTCTGCCACCACGGCTTGCCCGGATTGCAGGCCCAGAAGTGGCTCAGCACCGAGAAGACGACCGCCACGACCAGCGTGATCGGCAGCACCTTCTCGATGGTCTGGCCGAGCATCAGCACGACTTCCCACGGCAGACCGGACATAACATCCCTCATCACATGAACTTTCCCGAGGGGTACTCCCTGGCGCTTAAGGAGCCGTGAACCTCGCCCCTTCCCCGGCAAGGACTGCAGCGTCGGGCAAGCGTCAGATGAAGCAAGATCCCGGGATCGTCTTGATCGTCTTGATCGCCTTTCGTCTTGGGCGATCGAACCGGCAGTAGCACTCTGTCGTTCATGACCATGGCGGACAGGAGTTGATGCCTAGGCTGTTTGTTTCCAATTTTCATCGCGCGGTTTAGCCCAAATTTACTCTGCGCAAGAACGCTCGTCCGCGGCGATGTTTCATCGATTGAATTAACTACGCCGAAATTCCTGCCCCCTAGGGTGCCTACATGGTCACGGTGCTGAGAACGCCGCAACGACCAGATTTTGTTCGACCAGCCACGTGTACATGGAGTTACCCTATGAAGAATCTTCTTGCTCGCTTCGTGAAGGATGAATCCGGCGCGACCGCCATCGAGTACGGCCTGATCGCCGCCGGCATCTCCCTCGCGATCATTGCTGCGGTGAACGGTCTCGGCTCCAGCCTGAGCTCCAAGTTCGGCTCGATCAACTCGTCGCTGAAGTAAGCGGTCGCCACGACCGAGCAAAGAAGGCCCCGGACTCTCCGGGGCCTTTATCATTTGGCCCTTCAGCTTCGCGGCGTTCAGTGATGCGTAACCACGTTGTCTCCGCAGCCGCAGCCCGGCGCCCGTCACAGCAGGTTGATGCGGTCCTGCCCCTGATCTGCAGCGCGCTCGCCCTGTCCATCCTCGCTCTCGCAGCCCGGATTGTCAGCGTCTGGTGAGACCGGACGGCAGGACGCCCGATCGTTTCCCGATCATTTATCTGTTGCCGCTAGGTTGACCGAGCCAGCGCATTCCGCGCCGGTTCGATGCCGTTGAGAGCCCATGACCCTCGATCTCGCGCGCCTGCTGCTGTTTCCGGCTCTGATGGCCTTCGCCGCGGCGAGCGACCTGTTCACGATGACCATTTCGAACCGGGTCTCGGTGGCACTCATCGCGGGATTCCTGGTGCTGGCGCCGCTGAGCGGAATGGGCATGAACGACATGCTGATGCATGTCGCCGCCGGCGCGCTGCTGCTGGTGATCGCCTTTACGTGCTTCGCGCTTGGCTGGATCGGCGGCGGCGACGCCAAGGTCGCTTCGGCGGCCGCGCTGTGGTTCGGCTTCGCCCATTTGATGAACTATCTGTTGTACGCCTCGATCTTCGGCGGCGTGCTCACGCTCGCTCTCATGCAGTTCCGGCAATTGCCCCTGCCCTACATGCTCGCAGGGCAACCCTGGCTTGCGCGCCTCCACGCCAAGGACAGCGGCGTTCCCTACGGCATCGCGCTCGCCCTGGGCGCCCTGATGGTCTACCCGGAGACCGACTGGGTGAAGGCGATCGACGCTGCGCGTCTTGCATTGCTCTGAAAACACCGTGTGAACGCGGTGTTAAGGCGATTTAGATACGCCTCATTAACCATGCTTTGACGAATAACTGCTCAACTCCCATCACGGCGGCGCAAGCGTCGCGGCGTAATGTGGAAAGTGAAGCGTATGAATACCGCACGCATTGTGGTTCTGACCATCGCTGTGGGCGCTGGCGGCATAGCCGCATATCTGGCGAGCGGATCCGACGATCGGCCGGCTCCCGTTGCCGCAGTCGCGCCGGCGGTCGAGACGGTCGATGTTCTCATCGCCAAGTCGGACATCCCTCTCGGCCAGTCGATCAAGCCGGAGCATCTGCAATGGCAGAGCTGGCCCGCCGCGACCACGAGTTCCAGCTTCATTCAGCGCAAGGACCGCGCAAAGGGCGATACCGAGGTGACCGGCATGATCGCCCGGGCGCCGTTCATTGCGGGTGAGCCGATCCGCGAGCAGAAGCTGGTCAAGGCCGATGGCTCGGGCTTCATGGCGGCGATCCTGCCGTCGGGCATGCGCGCGGTCTCTACCGAGATTTCGCCCGAGACAGGTGCCGGCGGCTTCATTCTGCCCAATGACCGGGTCGACGTGATCCTGTCCAAGCGCGAGCGGATGCCGGATCAGCCCAATGCGGGCGACATCGTCAGCTCGGAGATCATTCTGTCGAACATCCGCGTCCTGGCGATCGATCAGGCGCCCAAGGAAAAGGACGGCCAGACCACGGTCGTCGGCAAGACAGTGACGCTGGAGCTGAAGCCCGAGCAGGCCGAGTCGCTCGCGCGGGCCCGGCAGACCGGGACCCTGTCGCTGGCGCTCCGCAGCATTGCCGACGTCAACATGGCCGAGAAGCTGCCGGATGAGAACAGCCGCAGGCGTGGCGACAGCGTTGCCGTCGTTCGCTTCGGCATTCCCAGCACCATGACGACGCAGAAGTGACCGAGAGGACTACCAAGATGACTTGCAGCGAAAATCAGCGGAAACTGCGGACCTTGATGGTCCGCGCGCTGTCGTTTTCGGCCGCTGCTGCGCTGACCTTGAATCCTGCGCTTGCACCGGTGATCGCGGCGGATTACCGCCCGGCGGCCGCAACGGCCGCCGCCGCCGACGGCCAGATCAACGCGCGCTTCCTCGCGCTTGGGATCGGCAAGTCCGTGGTCATCGACCTGCCGCGCGACATCAAGGACGTCCTCGTCGCCGATCCGAAGATCGCGAACGCCGTGGTGCGCTCGTCGCAGCGCGCCTACATCATCGGCGCGGCGATCGGCCAGACCAACATCGTCTTCTTCGACGCGCAGGGCCAGCAGATCGCGGCCTATGACATCGCCGTGAAGCGCGATCTGAACGGCGCGCGCGCAGCGCTGAAGCAGCTGTTGCCGAACGCCGACATCCAGATCGAAGGCCTCGGCGAAAGCGTCGTGCTGACCGGCTCGGCCTCGAGCCAGATCGAGGCCCAGCAGGCCGGCGAGCTCGCCGCCCGCCTCGCCGGCGGCACGGAGAAGGTCGTCAACTCGATCACCGTCCGCGGCCGCGACCAGGTCATGCTGAAGGTGACAGTCGCCGAGGTGCAGCGCTCGGTCGTCAAGCAGCTCGGCATCGATCTCTCCGGCCAGCTCAACTACGGCACGGCCGTGGTCAAATTCGCCAACTCCAATCCGTTCACGGCCTATGGCAGCAACCTCGTCTCCAACAATGCCGTAACCGCGGCGCTCGGAGGAGCGACACCATCCGTGTCAGCCACGCTGCGGGCCATGGAGAACGCGGGCGTCATCCGGACTCTGGCCGAACCGAACCTGACCGCGATCTCCGGCGAGTCGGCAACCTTCATCGCCGGCGGCGAATTTCCGGTTCCGGCCGGCTATTCGTGCGATCCGACGACCCACGTCTGTACGACGCAAATCAGCTTCAAGAAGTTCGGCATCTCGCTGAACTTCACGCCGGTCGTGCTGAGCGAAGGCCGCATCTCGATGCGGGTGATGACCGAGGTTTCTGAGCTCTCCAACGAGAATGCGATCACCCTGTCGCAGGCGGTGAGCGCCACCACCACGAACTCGCTGACCGTGCCCTCGATCAAGACCCGGCGCGCCGAGACGACGCTCGAGATTCCTTCGGGTGGCGCGATGGCGATGGCCGGCCTGATCCAGCAGCAGACCAAGCTGGCGATCAGCGGCATGCCGGGCCTGATGCAGCTTCCGGTGCTCGGTGCGCTGTTCCGCAGCCGCGACTACGTCAACAACCAGACCGAACTGATGGTGCTGGTGACGCCGTTCGTCGTGCGCGCCGTTGCGCAGAAGGATCTCTCCCGTCCGGATGACGGCTTTGCGGCGGCTTCAGATCCGCAGGCCGAGCTCCTGGGCAGCATCAACCGCATCTATGGGGTGCCGGGACGGACCGAACCGGCCCGCAACTACCGCGGCACCTACGGCTTCATCACGGACTGAGCAGGGACCAAGGACTTGCACCCATGACCACGACACCCAGCCTTGCTCGACGCCGCCGACTGCAGCTTGCCGTCGCTCTTGCCGGGACCGCAGTCCTGCTCGGCGCCTGCAACTTCCGCAGGGATCCGGCCATCACGGCCAGCATCCCCGACGACTACCGGCTGCGCCACCCAATCGCGGTCCAGGAAGCTCCGGACTCCCTCATCGTGTTCGTCGGCCAGGGCCGCGGCGGCCTGATGGCCGAGCAGCGCGCCGAGGTCATGGGGTTAGCGCAAAGCTGGATGCGCCAGGGCACGGGCGCCATCGTGGCCGACGTGCCGACCGGCACGCCGAACGCACGCGCGGCCGCCGATTCGATGCGGGAGATCCAATCCCTGTTCGCGGCTGCCGGCGTTCCGCCGCACGGCCTCACGGTGCGCAACTACCAGCCCAAGGACCCGCGCCAGATGGCTGCGATCCGGCTGAGCTATCCGAAGCTCTCGGCCACCGCCGGTCCCTGCGGTGTCTGGCCGGACGATCTCGGGCCCTCGATCAAGAACAAGAACTGGTTCGACAACAAGCCGGACTGGAACTTCGGCTGCGCCTATCAGCGCAACATGGCGGCGATGGTCGACAACCCGGCCGATCTGGTCCAGCCCCGAGCCGAGACCCCGTCCTACACCACCCGGCGCACCGCGTTGTTCGAGAAATACCGCAAGGGAGCGTCAACCGCGATCACGTATCCCGAGGCCGACAAGGCCAAACTCAGTGACACAGGCAAATGATCAGCTACGCCCGACAGACCCAAGAGGAGCAGCCTGACGTCGTGCCGCCGCCGGCCGACGATCACATCGCGCCGGCGCCGCGTGTCTCGGTGCAGGCGTTCTGCGAAACGGTGGAAACCGCCGCGACCGTACAGGCGGCCGGTGAAGACCGGCGGCTCGGCAAGGCGCATCTGAAGGTTCAGATGGGCGGCATGGCGGCGGCGATCGAAGCCTATCGCTCGGCGCCGACGCCGAACGTCATCATTCTGGAGACCGATGCGCGCTCCGACATCCTGGCCGGTCTCGATCAGCTCGCGACCGTCTGCGATCCCGGCACGCGCGTGGTCGTCATCGGCCGCGTCAACGATGTCACGCTGTATCGTGAGCTCGTGCGCCGCGGCGTCAGCGACTATGTGCTGTCGCCGGTGACCCCGATCGACGTTGTGCGTTCGATCTGCAACCTGTTCTCGGCTCCGGAGGCCAAGGCCGTCGGGCGCATCATTGCCGTGGTCGGAGCCAAGGGCGGCGCCGGCGCATCGACCATCGCGCACAATATCGCCTGGGCAATCGCCCGCGATCTGTCGATGGATTCGGTGGTCGCCGATCTCGATCTCGCTTTCGGCACTGCCGGCCTGGACTACAACCAGGATCCGGCCCAGGGCATCGCGGACGCCGTGTTCTCGCCCGATCGCATCGACATCGCCTTCATGGACCGGCTGCTGTCGAAATGCACCGATCATCTGAGCCTGCTGGCCGCGCCGGCGACGCTCGACCGCGTCTATGATTTCGGCGCCGAGGCCTTCGACGCGATCTTCGACACGCTGCGCGCCTCGATGCCGTGCATCGTGCTCGACGTGCCGCACCAATGGTCGGGCTGGACCAAGCGGGCGCTGATCAGCGCCGACGACATCCTGATCGTCGCAGCGCCCGATCTCGCTTCGCTGCGCAACACCAAGAACATGTTCGATCTCCTCAAGGCCGCTCGCCCCAACGACCGCATGCCGCTCTACTGCCTGAACCAGGTCGGCGTCCCCAAGCGGCCGGAGATCAATGCCAGCGAGTTCGCCAAGGCGATCGAAAGCCCACCGATCGTTACGATTCCGTTCGAGCCGCAGATCTTCGGTGCGGCCGCCAACAACGGCCAGATGATTGCGGAGATGTCGCCCAATCATCGGACGACCGAGATGTTTCTCCAGATCGCTCAGCGGCTCACCGGCCGCGGCGAGACCAAGAAGCCGAAGGGCTCCTTCCTGTCGCCTCTGCTGGACAAGTTGAAGGCGAAGTAAGCACGCGTGGAGTTGTAGGTCGTGTTTGGTAAGCGTAGCGGAACGGATAACGATACAAGGACCCTCAGGCCGGCCGCGCCAGCGCCGGAGCTGGCGCCGGCGGCCCCCCGTGCGGCGTCTCCAGCCGTGTCGTCGCCTCCTCTGGCCCCGACCCGGCAGGCTCCTCCCCCGCCCCCGCCGGTGGTCGAAGCCCGACGCTCGGACAATTACTACCAGGTCAAGGCGACGATCTTCGGCGCGCTGATCGAGGCCATCGACCTCGCCCAGCTCGCCAAGCTCGACGGCGAATCCGCGCGCGAGGAAATCCGCGACATCGTCAACGAGATCATCGCGATCAAGAACATCGTGATGTCGATTGCCGAGCAGGAGGAGCTGCTCGACGATATCTGCAACGACGTGCTCGGCTACGGCCCACTTGAGCCGCTGCTGTCGCGCGACGACATCGCCGACATCATGGTCAACGGCGCCGGCACGGTCTTCATCGAAGTCAACGGCAAGATTCAACGCACCGGCATCCGTTTCCGCGACAATCAGCAATTGCTGAACATCTGCCAGCGCATCGTCAGCCAGGTCGGCCGCCGCGTCGACGAATCCTCGCCGATCTGCGACGCCCGTCTCGCCGACGGCTCCCGCGTCAACGCCATCGTGCCGCCGCTGGCGATCGATGGTCCTGCGCTCACGATTCGAAAGTTCAAGAAGGACAAGCTCACCCTCGATCAGTTGGTGAAGTTCGGCGCCATCTCGCCGGAAGGCGCCGAAATCCTGCAGATCATCGGGCGGGTCCGCTGCAACGTGCTGATCTCCGGCGGTACCGGCTCGGGCAAGACCACGCTGTTGAACTGCCTGACCAACTACATCGATCATGACGAGCGCGTCATCACCTGCGAGGACGCGGCCGAACTTCAGCTGCAGCAGCCGCACGTGGTGCGCCTGGAAACCCGGCCGCCCAACATCGAGGGCGAAGGCCAGGTGACCATGCGCGAGCTGGTCAGGAACTGCCTGCGTATGCGCCCAGAACGCATCATCGTCGGCGAGGTCCGCGGCCCGGAGGCGTTCGACCTCCTCCAGGCCATGAACACCGGTCACGACGGCTCTATGGGCACCTTGCACGCCAATAACCCGCGCGAAGCACTGTCGCGCTGCGAATCCATGATCACCATGGGCGGCTTCTCGCTGCCCTCGCGCACCATCCGCGAGATGATCTGCGCCTCGATCGACGTCATCGTCCAGGCCGCCCGCCTGCGCGACGGCTCGCGCCGCATCACGCACATCACCGAGGTGATGGGCATGGAAGGCGACACCATCATCACCCAGGACGTCTTCCTTTACGACATGATCGGCGAGGACGCGAACGGCAAGATCATCGGCCGGCATCGCTCGACCGGCATCGGCCGGCCCCGCTTCTGGGAGCGTGCGCGCTATTACGGCGAAGAGAAACGGTTGGCGGCTGCGCTCGACGCCGCCGAGGTCGCGAGCAAGGAATAAAGGGAGACCCCATGAAGTTTCAGGCTCTCGCTCTCGCCTTCCTCGCTGCGACCGCCATCGGCGGCGTGGCCTGGGTGTTTCTGTATCCTCTGCTGTCCGGAGAGCGGAAGGCCGAGCAGCGGCGTAGCAGCGTTGCCAAGGCCGAGCCGGTGGTGCGTCAAACCGAACGCACTCAGCGCTCGCGCCGCGAGCAGGTCGAAACCTCTCTGAAGGATCTCGAGGCCAAGGCGCAGAAGCAGAGCAAGGTGCCGCTGAACGTGCGCATCTCGCAGGCTGGCCTCGACTGGACCGTGCAGAAGTTCTGGATCATCTCCGGCGTTCTCGGCTTCGCTGTCTGCGCCATCACCTTCTTAGCCGGCGGCGGCCCGCTCGGCGCGCTCGGCCTCGGCTTTGCGGCCGGTCTGGGCCTGCCGCGCTGGGTCCTCGGCTACCTCAAAAAGCGGCGCGAGAAGAAATTCCTGGCAGCGCTGCCGGACGCCGTCGACGTCATCGTCCGCGGCATCAAGGCGGGCCTGCCGCTGTTCGAGTCGATCAAGGTCGTCGCCGCCGATGCGCCGGATCCGTTACGTAGCGAGTTCCTCGCGATCATCGAGACCCAGGCGATCGGCATGCCGCTCGGCGAAGCGTGCGCGCGGCTGTATGAGCGCATGCCGCTGCCCGAGGCCAACTTCTTCGGCATCGTCATCGCGATTCAGCAGAAGTCCGGCGGCAACCTCTCCGAGGCGCTGGGCAATCTTTCGAAGGTTCTGCGCGACCGCAAGAAGATGGCCGAGAAGATCCAGGCGATGTCGATGGAAGCCAAGGCCTCGGCCGGCATCATCGGATCGCTGCCGCCGATCGTGATGCTGCTGGTCTACCTGAGCACGCCCGACTACATCTCGCTGCTCTGGACCCATCCGACCGGCCAGCTGATGCTGGTCGGCTGCGTGATCTGGATGTCGATGGGCATCCTGGTCATGAAGAAGATGATCAACTTCGATTTCTGAGGGGTGGACCATGGTCGAGTTTCTGGTCACCAAGCTGCACGATCCTCACTTCATGACGATGTTGTTCGCCGCGATCGCGGCGAGCGCCACCGTCTATACGCTGATCATGCCTCTGTTCGCAGGCGAGAACCTGAACAAGCGCATGAAGGCGGTCGCCAGCGAGCGCGAGCGCATCAAGCAGCGCGAGCGTGAGCGACTGAATGCCGGCGAGAAGGTCTCGCTGCGGCAGACGCCGAAACAGCTGGTCTCGAGGGTGGTGGAAGATTTCAACCTCACCAAGTGGCTGGCCCAGGAGGCCGCCCGCGACAAGCTGATCATGGCAGGCTATCGCGGCCAGGCGCCCTACATCACCTTCCTGTTCGCACGCCTCGTGACGCCTGTGGTGCTGTTCGTCGGAACCGTGCTGTACGTCTTCGTCATCGCCAATCTGCAGAAATCGATGCCGGTCAAGATCGGCATCTGCGTCGGCATGGCCTATCTCGGCCTGCAGGCGCCGATGCTGTTCCTCAGCAATGCCATCTCCAAGCGCCAGCTGTCGATCAAGCGCGCCTTCCCGGACGCCCTCGACCTGCTGCTGATCTGCATCGAGTCCGGCATGTCGATCGAAGCCGCCTTCCGCAGGGTGTCGATCGAGATCGCCAGCCAGTCCATCGCACTGTCGGAGGAGTTCACGCTGACCACCGCCGAACTCTCCTATCTGCAGGACCGCAAGATCGCCTATGAGAACCTCGCCCGCCGCACCGGCCTGGAAGGCGTGAAGTCGGTCTCTCTCGCGCTCCAGCAATCGGAGCGCTACGGCACCCCGCTCGGGCAATCTCTGCGCGTGATGGCACAGGAAAACCGCGACATGCGCATGAACGAGGCCGAGAAAAAGGCCGCGGCGCTGCCGCCGAAGCTGACCGTGCCGATGATCCTGTTCTTCCTGCCTGTGCTGTTCGTGGTCATTCTGGGACCGACCGGCATCAAGGTCGCGGCCATGCAGTAACTGATGCCCCGCCCAGCGAAATATCGCTTGCGGTCGCGGCGCCACTTTGAAAGCTAGGCGGAGCATGATCGAGGTCTCCGCCTGATGTCCGACACTCTCCGCCGCGCCGATGGCGCCCGCGTCCTCGCCGATCTGAACGCGCTGCGCGCCTTCGGCACCTACAAGACCGGCGTCCACCGCCCGACCTTTTCCGAAGCGCACCGCCAGTCGCTGGATTGGCTCGCCGCGCGCCTGCCCGACGCGCAGCTCACGCCTGAGATCGACGGCATCGGCAACGTGCTCGGCATCAGCGCCAAACCGGGGCCGAAGCTGCTGGCGGGATCGCATCTCGAGAGTCAAAACTACGCCGGCTGGCTCGATGGCCCGCTCGGCGTGATCTACGCGCTCGAGGCAGCGCGCGTGCTCAACCCCGATCCCTCCATTGCGGGCGCGGTCGAAGTCGCCTCCTGGTGCGATGAGGAGGGCCATTTCGGCGCCTTCCTCGGCAGCCGCTCCTATGTCGGCGACGTCAGCGAGGCCGACATCGATGCCGCCCGTGACCGCAGCAGCCCGCGCACGATGCGCGAGGCGCTGGCCGAGATGGGCCTGGCGGGACGCCCTCGCCTGCACGCCGAGCGCGGCCGCCACATCGGCTATCTCGAAGCCCATATCGAGCAGGGCGACACGCTGGAGAAGGGCGAGCTCAAGGTCGGCGTGGTCACCTCGATCGTCGGCATCTGGCAGTACCGCATCATCTTCACCGGTGAGCAGAATCACGCCGGCACGACGCGGATGGCTGTGCGCAAGGACGCCGGTCTCGCGCTCGCCCGGTTCTGCGTCGACATCGATGCGCGCTTCCCATCCGCATGCGGCCCGCGCACAGTGTGGACCACCGGCCGCATCACGCTCGATCCGGGCGCGCCCAGCATCATCCCCGGTCAGGCCGAGATGCTGTTCCAGATTCGCGATGACAATGCCGCAGTCATCGACCGTCTCGAAGCGCTGCTGCGCGAGATGGCCGCGCAGGCCACCGCGGCCGGTCCGTGTCAGGTCGCGGTCGAGCGCATCCGCACCGGTGCGCCGGCGATGATGGACAGCCGCTTCCAGGATGCGATCGAGGCGGCGAGCAGCGCGCTGGCCGGCGGCAAATCGCTGCGGATGCCGAGCGGCGCCGGGCATGATGCACAGGTGCTCGCGACGATCATGCCCGCGGGGATGCTGTTCGTGCCGTCGATCGGCGGCGTCAGCCATCACTGGACCGAGAACACCTCCGACGCTGATATCGTCACCGGCGCCGACGTGTTCGTCGAGACCTGCCGGCGACTGCTCGCGGGCGCGTGAGGAGCGTCAGTCCGGCTGGCTGAGCGAAGCCATCGGCGCGGCGTTCCGCGTCTTGCCCTTGCCCTGGCCTTCGCGCTGGCCCTGGATCATCTGCTTCAGATAGGCCACGTTCGCGGCGGCCTCATCCGGCGGCAGGTCCGCGCGCGCGATCTGCTCGGCCTCGGCGAAGCGGCCCTGCAGGCCGACCACCAGCGCGAGGTTCTGCCGCACGCGAGCATCCGCCCGCTGCGAGCCGTAGGCCTGACGCAGCGCCTGCTCGGCGTTTGGCAGATCGCGCGTCAGCATGTAGGACAGGCCGAGATTGGACAGCACCGACGGCTCGCCGGGGACGATCTTCAGAGCGCTCTCGTAATAGCGCCGCGCCTCGTCGTGGCGGCCCATCTGGTCCAGCGCGGTGCCCTGCACCGACAGCAGCTTCCAGTCGGGATTGTCGGGCGAGTGCGCGCGCGACAGCACGTCGAAGGCCAGCTTGAAATTGCCGTTGTCGGCGAGCGCCCGGCCATAGGCCGCGAGCACGGTCTTGTTGCCGGGACTGGCGAGCGTGGCCTGCTCCAGCACCGCCACCGCCTGCTCGCGCTGGCCGTTATTGCGCAGCGCCTGGCCGTAAGCCACCGCCATCGCCGCATCCTTCGGATTGGCGCGATAGCGCTCGCCATAGACCTCGACCGCGCGCTGCGGCGTCGCGGGCGGCGGCTCGGCACGGCTGCCCAGCGAGCCCGTGACGTCTGACACGGTCTGACAACCGCCGAGGCCGGCGGCGAGAAGCGCGGCGAAGGCGACCGACGCGAGGATGCGGCTGATGGCAGGCTGCTGACGCATTGTCACTGGACTCGAGGACGTGCGAAATGAACGCGCCAGCAATAAACTGTTAACGCTAACAGCCGGTTAATGGCGGGAATGCGGGCAGAGATGGCTGGTCTGCGTCGGTTTGCGGGCGATGCGGCCGGCGAGATTGCAGCCGCCGCCGAACTCTGCGAAGTCTGTTCGCCAAGCGCGTCCTCTTTAGGGAACGATTAGGCATGCCGTCGATCTTCGAGACCTCGTCCGCACCTTCCGCGGTTCCCATCAGCTTCGTGACGAAGTCGAGCTGGCCGGGCATCAAGGAGAGCCTGTCTCCGGAGGCCCGCACCTTCGCCGAGGCCAATGCCTACGCGGCCAAGCCCGGCAGTTGCCTGATCCTTCCCGGAGCGGACGGGCGGATCGCGCAGGTGCTGTTCGGAATCGAGGAGGCCGACGCCAAGCACCGCGATCTCTTCCGCCCCGGCACCCTGCCCGGCCTGCTGCCCGCCGGGACTTACCGCTTCGCCAACTCCCCTCATGACGCCCGCCTTGCCGCGCTTGCGTTCGCGCTCGGCAGCTATCGCTTCGGCCGCTACCGCAAGCCCGAGACGCCTGACGTTCGCCTCGTGCCGCCCGAGGGCGTCGATGCTGCCGAGCTCGACCGCCTCGCCGAGGCCGTGACCTTGGCGCGCGATCTCGTCAACACGCCGTCCAACGACATGGGGCCGGAGGAGCTCGAGGCCGCCGCGAAGCAGGTCGCCGAGCGTTTCGGCGCGCGTTTCAGCAGCATCGTCGGCGACGACCTTCTTCAACACAACTACCCGCTCGTCCACGCCGTCGGCCGCGCCTCGACGCGGGCGCCGCGCCTGATCGAGCTCAATTGGGGCGATGCCTCGCATCCCAAGGTCACGCTGGTCGGCAAGGGCGTCTGCTTCGACACCGGCGGGCTCGACCTCAAGCCGTCCAGCAGCATGCTACTGATGAAAAAGGACATGGGCGGCGCCGCCAATGTGCTGGCGCTGGCGCAGATGATCATGGATGCGAAGCTCAAGCTGCAGCTGCGCGTGCTGATCCCCGCGGTCGAGAACGCCGTCGCCGGCAACGCCTTCCGGCCGATGGACGTGTTTCCCTCACGCAAGGGCCTCACGGTCGAGATCGGCAACACCGATGCCGAGGGCCGTCTGATCCTGGCCGATGCGCTGGCGCTGGCCTGCGAGGACAAGCCGGATCTCTTGATCGACATGGGCACGCTGACCGGCGCGGCGCGCGTCGCGCTCGGGCCCGAGCTGCCGCCGTTCTACACCAATGACGAGGCGCTCGCCGCCGATGTCGCGCGCTGCGCCGCGGCCGAGAACGATCCGCTGTGGCGGATGCCGCTGTGGGCGCCGTATGACGCCTGGCTCGACTCCAAGGTCGCGACCATCAACAACGCTCCGTCAGGCGGCTTCGCCGGCTCCATCACCTGCGCGCTGTTCCTGCAGCGCTTCGTCGAGCCGACGACGACATGGCTGCATCTCGACATCTTCGCCTGGACGCCGTCGGCCAAGCCCGGCCGCCCCGAAGGCGGCGAGTGCCAGGCGGCGCGTGCGCTCTACAAGCTCCTGAGCGAGCGCTATGGCTGATCCGCGGCTCACGCCGGCCCGCGGCGATATCGCGGCGAAGCATCTCCAGGGGCAGGTGACGGCCGCGCGCTTCGTCGACGGTGAGGCGCGTGTGGTTGTCGATCCGATTGCACCACTGCGCCAGCAGCCGCAGTCCGGCGGGGAGCTGGCGACACAGGCGCTGAAGGGCGAACGCGTCACGATCTATGATCGCAACGGCGAGGGCTGGGCCTGGGGCCAGCTCGAACGGGACGGCTATGTCGGCTGGCTGCCGGACGCCGCGCTCGCCGCGCCTGTTGCGGCGCCGACGCACAGGATCAGCGCGCTACGCAGCTTCGCGTTCCACGGGCCGTCGATCAAGCTGCCACCGATTGAGACAGTGCTGATGGGATCGACCATCGCGGTGATCCGCGAGGAGCCGAGCTTCGTCGTGACGGCCGAAGGCTGGTTCGTGCCGAAGCAGCACGTCGCAGGCCTCGACCATGTCGAGCCGGACTACGTCGCGGTTGCCGAGCGCTTCGTCGGCACGCCCTATCTGTGGGGCGGCAAGAGCAGCCTCGGCATCGACTGCTCCGGGCTGGTGCAGGTATCGATGAATGCCACGGGCGTGGAATGCCCGCGCGACAGCGACATGCAGCTGGCGTCGCTTGGACGGGTGCTTGCTGAGGCTGAGCAGCCGCGTCGCGGCGACCTCATCTTCTGGAAGGGCCACGTCGCCATCATCAGCGATGCCGCCACGATCGTGCACGCCAACGCGTTTCACATGGCCACGCAGATCGAGCCGATCAAGGCGGCAATCGCACGTATCAAGGCGAGCGGCAGCGAGGTGCTCGCGATCAAGCGGCTGAGCTGACTCGCCTCATCGCGCTGACGCGTCCTCTCGATGAGATTGGGAGGCGCAAGCTCCCTCCTCCGTCATTGCGAGCGTAGCGAAGCAATCCAGAGTCCCGCACACCACCCTGGATTGCTTCGCTGCGCTCGCAATGACGCGGAGAGAGCGGGGCAGAGTCCGATACACCTATCAAACAGCATGAGGTCGTAGGGTGGGCAAAGGCGCGATCGCGACGCGATCGTGACGTGCCCACCGTCGCAGATGCGCGCGCTGTTGCAGCGGTGGGCACGGCGCGCGACAGGCGAGGCCGGAGCCACCACCGAGCGAGCGCCTTTGCCCACCCTACGCCTCTGAACGGGACGAGACACAGCTCATTTCTCGTCATTGCGAGCGCAGCGAAGCAATCCAGAGTCCCGCACACCACCCTGGATTGCTTCGCTGCGCTCGCAATGACGCGGAGAGAGAGAGCAGCGCAAAGGTCCGATATACCTCTCAAACAGCATGAACACGAGCGTCCGCACTCTCGCGGCCTCACCGGCCCGAGCTCTGCGACATTCATCCGCCCTCTAACATGAGAGGGCGCAGGGAAGGCCGGGTGCCGAGCGCACCCGTGGTTGCGTGCAAGAAAGCACGCGGTAGTCACCACAGGTACGGGCCGAACATCCGGCCTTCCCTGCGCGATGGGCTGCGTCTTATACGTGCTCTCCCCAGGGACCGGCTGTTTTGCCCCTGTCGGCCGCGGACTCATCGACCCGCAACCTTGACGCCAGCATCGGGGCGCCAGGACCACACGACTTCGCCGCCCGCCTGATGCCGTTCGTCCGTGCGCATCTGCACACGCAGCATCATCGCGGCCACCGCATCCCGCACCGACGTCCGTGACGACGCGTACGCCCCTCTCGCAGGCAGGACGGGCGCAGTATGCACGAATTCCGAAAATAAGAAACAGGGAAATTTTTCGCGCGAGGGCTGGACAGGTTTCCGGAGATCCGGCCCGTCGGGCAAATCACCTCGCCGCGCACGACCGAACGAGGCTTGCCACGTTTGTCGAAACAGTTGCCTTCGACCCGGAGATCACCCCAACAGTCGACCCCGGTCCAGGCGCACGCTCATCAGAACGCCACCTCGGCCCATCGTCGAACTCCTGGAGAACATATTTGACAGCGTCGCCGCCGAGATTCGGTCAGGCAAGGCGCACCCGTGATTTCTCAGACTGACCAATCGCTAGGCGTGTACAGTCAGGGCCGCTGATGACAGCTTTGGCCGACAGCAAACTTCAGTCGCTTGTTCGTTCTGGGACTCGACAAAAATCTTGTCGGTCCCGCCCTGACTGTGGCTTGTCACGAGGTGCATACGATCCGGCGGCTATCAGCGTGACCGACGGCCGGCGGTCAGCCGTCGCACTGAGGCATCAATAGAGAAGCAACACACAGACGACGCGCTTCACCCCGCTGGCTGAGCCAGCGGGGCTTGTCTGCGCCGCCGTATTGACGGTTCAGGCTGCGCTGAGCATGCGCAGCCGCCGCTCCACCTGCTCGACCGGAGCAACCAGAGCCGTCCCACCCTGCTCCTTGAACACGAATTGCTTCCCATCGATGTAGGCTTCGAAGGTCAGCTGCGTGACACCGCTCGGAAAGACGACCTTGATCGGGCCATGCACCTGGTTGCCGGAGATCACCTCGCCTTGTACGACGTCCTTGTACAGCGCAACCCAATATGTCGGAGTCACCTCGAATTGCGCGTTGTTCCCGGAGTAGACGTCGGACTGCACCAGCGCCAGATCCCCATCCATGCCGATCCCGAGGTTCGCGAAGTCACCCGATTGATTTTGGATCAGGACTTGTCCGGCACTGGTGCCGCCATCCTCGAACAATTGCTGGGCGCCGTCCTCGAAGCGACAGGCCCATTTCTGCCCCAGGCTGGTACCGAGCTTTTGAGAGGCCTTGTAAACGCCTTTTCCACCGCTCTGCTTGTAGTTGGCGACTCCGACCAGATAATTGATATTCCACTGGACGCCGGATTCGCCGTTCTTCGGGACGGTCGTCTGCTTCCAAGAAAGGCTCTTCAGGCCCGGCGACGACGGCAGCGTCTGATAGACGCTCATGGTCCAGGTGTCGGGCGTGCTGTTCTGCAAGTCGATGAAATATGATGTATTCGTCACGAGAGTTGCGGCCGTTGAGGCCTCCGCGACCTCCGCCGTGTCCGATGGACCGACGTAGTTGAAACTGCCCGTGCCTTGCGCGCCGGTAACGCAGGAATACAGCCCGAAGACCTTGCTCCCGCCGTTATTCGTAATCCGATAGGTCGAATTGCTCAGCGCTTCTCCCTTGGAAAATGTGAGCACCGCCGCCTGTTCACCGACCTTGGTTGGAAGGTCGTCTCCGCCAGTGCATGTCGTTCTGTCCTCCCAATCATAAGGCTTCACCGCGGACCGCAACCACAACTTATAGAGGGGCATGTTGATCTCCATCGATCGCATCCGGCAATATTGCCGCTCTGCTCCCGGCATCGGCCAGGCAACCACAATCTAAGCGTGCATTTTCTCGGAAGGCACCTGATTCCACTTTTGCCGACCGCAAGCCCTTGTGCCCCGCGCAAGAAGCCGCTCGGCGGCATTCCAGCGGCGAAGCGACGCAGGCGCCCGGAGGCCAGCTCTGCCATCACGCGATTAGCTTGATGAATTTCATGAGGGCTGCGGCGGCGCCCGGAGAGAGGATATCGAACAGCTCTGTATAGACAGGTTCTATTTCGTCGCGCTCTCTGTGCTGATCCATATGACCAATTCCAAGCAACAACCAATCGGCCGACAGATCCAGCTCCCGGCATAGGGCGACTGCATTGTCCAGAGACATGGCGCCATCCTCTTTCCATCGTGTAATGGCGCTCTCGTGAACCCCCAGCGCGCTTGCTAACGCATGTTGCTTACGGACCGCCCGCGCCTCCAGAGCCAGCTTTATTCTAGCGCCTCGTGAGCTCATGCCCCGCCTCGCTGGACGCTCCATGTAATGGAAGCGTTCTAGGCGCGCGCCCAAGCGTCGCTGGTGATCAGATCGAGTCCATGCCACACAACCGTTACTAGAAATTTATAAATCAATCTATCTTTGGACGAAATGGATAGTCGTCCGGATGGCGGGCTCACGGACCTGGGCGTCGCGCCGCGGGCACCGCGATGTGGCGAATTCGAGCGAGCGGTTGCTGCAGAGCGGATACTCGCTGTCTTCCGTGCCGCGCCGCCGCGCCGAACCACCCTGCCCTTCAACGAAGGAAAAGGTCGAGTTCGACTGCCACAGCTTCCCTCAGGCCATCCAACGGTCAGGTCGCGGCTGTTCCATTCCCAGCCGTCTCGTTCCGGAACGCCGCGGCGAACAGCGCCCGCGTGTAGTCCGTCTTCGGCGCCTTGAACAATTGCGCCGCCGGCCCCTCCTCGACCACCTTGCCGTGACGCATCACGATCAGATGGCTCGCCAGCGCCGCCACGACGCGGAGGTCGTGGGAGATGAACATGTAGGTCAGCTCGCGCTTGCGCTGTAGCTCGCGCAGCAGCTCGACCATCTGCGACTGGAACAGCATGTCGAGCGCCGAGGTCGGCTCGTCCAGCACGACGAAGGACGGCTCCAGCACGACGGCGCGGGCGACCGAGATGCGCTGGCGCTGGCCGCCGGAGAATTCGTGCGGGTAGCGGAAGCGGGTCGCGGGATCGAGGCCGACGTCTTTCAGAGCCTTCACGACCTTGGCCTCGCGCCCGTCCTCGGACAAATCCGGCTGATGCACCATCAGGCCCTCGGCGATGATGTCGCCGACCGACATGCGCGGGCTGAGCGCGCCGAATGGGTCCTGGAAGACGATCTGCATGTCCCGGCGGAACGGGCGGACGTCCTTGAAGCTCAGCCCCTGGATCTCCTTGCCGAGAAACACGATCGGTCCGTCCGAGGAGATCAGGCGCAGCAGCGCTAGGCCGAGCGTCGTCTTGCCGGAGCCGGATTCGCCGACCACGCCGAGCGTCTCGCCCTTGCGCACGGCGACGCTGACGCCGTCGACGGCCTTGATGTGGCCGACGGTGGAGCGGAACAGGCCGCGCTTGATCGGAAACCAGACCTTCAGGTCCTTCGCCTGCATCACCACAGGCTGATCGGGCCGCGGCGGCGCCGGGTCCGGCTTCGGCTCGGCGGCGAGCAACGCCTTGGTGTAGGGATGCGACGGTGCGGTGAAGACCTGCTCCACCGGCCCTTGCTCGACGATCTTGCCGCCGTTCATGACGCAGACGCGATCGGCGATGCGGCGGACGATGCCGAGATCATGGGTGATGAACAGCAGGCTCATGCCGAGCCGCGCGCGGATGTCGGCGAGCAGCGCCAGGATCTGCGCCTGCACGGTGACGTCGAGCGCGGTGGTCGGCTCGTCGGCGATCAGCAAATCCGGCTCGTTGGCGAGCGCCATCGCGATCATCACGCGCTGGCGCTGGCCGCCCGAGAGCTGATGCGGATAGCTGCCGAGCCGCGTCTCCGGCTCGGGAATGCCGACCTGCGTCAGCAGCTCGAGCACGCGCTTGCGCGCAGCGCTGTTCGAGATCGGCTGGTGCAGTTGCAGGATTTCGCTGATCTGCCGCTCTATCGTGTGCAGCGGATTGAGCGAGGTCATCGGCTCCTGGAAGATGATCGAGATGTCGCTGCCGCGGATCTCGCGCATCTCGCCTTCGGACAGGGGCAGGAGATCGCGGCCCTTGAAGCGGATGCTGCCCGAGGGATGCGAGGCCACCGGATAGGGCAACAGCTTCAGCACCGAGAGCGCGCTGACGGATTTGCCGGAGCCGGACTCGCCGACGAGGGCAACACATTCGCCGCGCTTGATGTCGAAGGAGACGTGGTCGACCGCGGTCGACGCGCGGCCACCCTGATGGAAGGCCACCGAGAGATCGCTGACCGAAAGAAGCGGCTGGGTCATCGCATCCATGTCATCGTATCCATGTCATCGAATTCCTGGCGCTCACCTGAACGTCTTGCGCGGATCGAAGGCGTCGCGCACGGCCTCGCCGATGAAGATGAGGAGCGACAGCATGATCGCGACCGAGAAGAAGCCGGTGAGGCCGAGCCACGGCGCCTGCACGTTGGCCTTCGCCTGCGACAGCATCTCGCCGAGGGACGGCGATCCCGGCGGCAGGCCGAAGCCGAGGAAGTCGAGGGCGGTCAAGGTCATCACGGAGCTCGACACGATGAAGGGCAGAAAGGTCATGGTGGCGACCATCGCGTTCGGCAGCAGATGCCGCCACATGATGACGACGTTGGAGACGCCGAGCGCACGCGCCGCCTGGATGTATTCGAAATTGCGGCCGCGCAGGAATTCGGCGCGCACGAGTCCCACCAGCGACACCCAGGAGAACAGCAGCATGATGCCGAGCAAGGTGAAGAAGCCGGGCACCAGCACGGCCGAGAGGATCAGCAGCAGATAGAGATAGGGAATCGCGTTCCAGATCTCGATGAAACGCTGGAACAGGAGATCGACCCAGCCGCCGAAATAGCCCTGCACCCCGCCGGCGGCGATGCCGATGATCGACGAGAAGAACGTGAGCGACAGGCCGAATAGCACGGAGATGCGGAAGCCGTAGATCAGGCGCGCGACGACGTCGCGACCCTGGTCGTCAGTGCCGAGCCAGTTGTATTCGAGATCCCTGCAGCTCTTCAGCCCCTTTTTCTCGACCACCGCCTTGCACTGCGATTCCTTCAGCATCCAGGTCGGCGGCGATGGCGCCGGCGTCGGCAGGTCGAGATTGTGGGTGGCGTAGGAGTAGCGGATCAGCGGCCAGATCACGGTGCCGCCCTTGTCCGCGATCAGCTTCTGCAGATAAGGGTCGCGATAGTCGGCCGCGGTTTCGAAGTCGCCGCCGAATGCGGTCTCCGGATAGGAGACGAAGGCCGGCCAATACAGATGGCCGTCGAACTTGATCAGGAACGGCCGGTCGTTGGCGATCAGCTCGGCGAACATCGAGACGATGAACAGGACCAGGAACAGCCACAGCGACCAGTAGCCACGGCGGTTGGCTTTGAAGTTCTGCCAGCGGCGCTGGTTGAGCGGCGACGGCTTGAAGCGATGCCGCGTCGGCGGCACGGCCTCGCCGAGCGGCGCCTGGGTGGTGGTCTCGATCGGTGCGGTTTTCAGCATCGTCAGACCTCCCGCGCCTCGAAATCGATCCGCGGATCGATCCACATATAAGTGAGGTCGGAGATCAGATTGATCACGAGGCCCAAGAGCGAGAAAATGTAGAGGTTGCCGAACACGACCGGGTAGTCGCGGTTGAGGATGCTCTCGAACGAGAGCAGGCCGAGGCCGTCGAGCGAGAAGATGGTCTCGATCAGCAGCGAGCCGGAGAAGAAGGCATGGATGAAGGTGCCGGGGAAGCCAGCGATCACGATCAGCATGGCATTGCGGAAGACGTGGCCGTACAGCACCTGGGTCTCGCTGCAGCCCTTGGCGCGCGCCGTCATGACGTATTGCTTGCGGATCTCGTCCAGGAACGAGTTCTTGGTCAGAAGCGTCATGGTCGCGAACGCACCGAGCGCCATCGACACCAGCGGCAACGTGAGATGCCAGAAATAGTCGATGATCTTCCAGTACCAGGGGAAGTCAGCCCAGCCGTCCGACGTCAGCCCCCGCAGCGGGAAGATGTTGAGGAACGAGCCGCCGGCGAACAGGATGATCAGGAGGATCGCGAACAGGAAGCCGGGAATCGCGTAGCCGATGATGATGACGGCTGAGGTCCAGACGTCGAAGCGCGAGCCGTCCTGCACCGCCTTGCGAATGCCGAGCGGAATCGAAATAAGGTAGGTCAGCAGGGTCATCCAGATGCCGAGCGACATCGAGACCGGCAGCTTCTCCTTGATCAGCTGCAGCACGGAGGTGTCGCGGAAGTAGCTCTTGCCGAAATCGAAGCGGGCGAAGTTCCAGACCATCAGCGCGAAGCGCTCCGGTGCCGGCTTGTCGAAGCCGAACTGCTTCTCCAACTGCTTGATGAAGGCGGGATCGAGCCCCTGCGCGCCGCGATATTTCGAGTTGGTATCACCGCCCGAACCGACCTGGCCCGGCGGCCGCGCGCCGAAATCCGAGCCGCTGCCGCCGGAGATGCGCGAGGTGCCGCCGGTGTCGGCGCCGGTCAGTTGCGCGATCACGCGCTCGACCGGCCCGCCCGGCGCGAATTGCACCACGACGAAGGAGATGAAGAGGATCCCGAGCAAAGTCGGGAGCATCAGAAGCGTGCGGCGGAAGATATAGGCGGCCATGAACTACTTCGCGGGCTCCAGCTTTGCGGCCTTGGCGGCATCGTACCACCAGATGTCGGGGGCGCCCACGCCGGAGGCATATTTCGGTGGCTTCGGCGGGTGGCTGAACTGATCCCAATAGGCAATCGGATGGGTCTGCCGATACCATTGCGGGATCCAGTAGTGCCCGGCGCGGAACACGCGATCGAGCGCCCGGCAGGCAAAGGTCAGCTCGCCACGGGTCTCCGCGGCGATCGCCTTGGCGACCAGCGCATCGACAGCGGGGTTGCTGATCCCGGCCAGATTGTAGGAGCCCTTGGTCTTGGCCGTGTCCGAGGTGAAATAAGAGCGCAGGCCGTCGCCGGGGGTCGGCGACATCGACAGCCGCTGCACCGTGATGTCGAAATCGAAATCCTCAACGCGGGCGCGGTACTGCACGGCGTCGACGATGCGCAGATCCGCATCGATGCCGAGCGTCTGCAAATTCTTGATCAGCGTGCCGTGGTGCGGCTTGAACGAGACCTCGTCGATCAGGAACTCGATCGAGAACACCTCGCCGGACGGCAGCAGCCGCTTGCCGTCCTTCACCGGCAGGCCGGCCTGCTGCAGCAATTGCGTCGCCTTGCGCAGCAGCGCGCGGTCCTGGCCCGAGCCGTCGGAGGCCGGCGGCACGAATGGCTCGCCGAACACGTCGTCAGGGACCTGGCCGCGGAACGGCTCCAGCAGCTTCAGCTCCTCCGGCGACGGCGGGCCGACCGCAACCATGTCGGAGTTCTGGAACGGCGACACGGTGCGCGCATAGGCGCCGTACATGATGGTCTTGTTGGTCCACTCGAAGTCGAAGGCGTAGGTCAGCGCCTGACGGACGCGCGGATCTGAGAACTTGTTGCGGCGGGTGTTGATGAACCAGCCCTGCCCGCCCGACGGCGTCTCATCCGGCAGCAGCTCGCGCTTGACGCGGCCGTCCTTGATCGCCGGAAAATCGTAGCGCGTGGCCCAGATGCGCGAGGTGAACTCCTCGCGAAACAGATAGCTCTTGGCGGTGAAGCCTTCGAAGGCGACGTCGCGGTCGCGATAGAACTCGTAGCGGACGATGTCGAAATTATATAGGCCGCGGCTGACCGGCAAATCGGCCGCCCACCAGTCCTTGACGCGCTCGAACTCGACGTAGCGGTTGATCTCGTATTTGCCGACCTTGTACGGCCCGGAGCCGAGCGGGACGTCGAGCGGATTCTCGTCGAAGGCGCGGTTGGCGTAATAAGCTTTGGAGAAGATCGGCAGCGTCACGACATAGAGCGGCACGTCGCGGGCGCGCTTCTCGACGAAGCTCACCACGACTGTGGCATCATCGAGCGCCTCGGCCTTCACGAAGTCGCGCAGCTGCACAACGATCAGCGGGTGGCCCTTCTCCTTCAAGGTGTTCAGCGACCAGGCGACGTCGTGCGCCGTGATCTTCGAACCGTCATGGAAGCGCGCTTCGGGCCGCAGGGCGAAGCGATAGGTCAGCTTGTCCGGCGAGATCGCAACCGACTTCGCGACCAGCCCATAGACCGCGTCCGGCTCGTCGGCCGCGCGCACCATCAGGGTTGCGAACGTCATGTCCATGCCCTGCGCGCCCTCGCCCTTGAGGACATAGGCATTGAACGAGTTGAACGTCTGATAGGACTGGTTGTAGGCGCGCACCGAGGGGATCAGCGAAAACATCCCGCCCTTCGGCGCGTCCGGATTGACGTAGTCGAACTGGCGGAAGTCGGCCGGATATTTCAGGTCGCCGAACGCCGAGGCGCCGTGCGAGTCCGGGCCGAACTCCGCGGCGACGGCCGGCTTGATCAACGGAGCCGTGAGCGCGCCGAGCCCGAGGCCGAGCACGCCGCGGCGCGACAGATGCGACAGCGTGCTCAAGAGCGCTTCACCTTGCCAGCCTTGTCGGCGTCGAACCACCACAGCGACGGCCAGCCGGTGCTGGCATATTTCGGGAACGTCGCATGGCTGAAGCGGTCCCAGCGCGCGCTGCGCAGGAAGGGATAGGTGAACTGCGGGACGACGTAGAAATTCCACAGCAGCACGCGGTCGAGCGCATGCGTCGCCGCCTCCAAGGTGGCGCGGTCCTTGGCGAAGATGATCTTCTCGATCAGTTCGTCGATGGCGGGGTTCTTGATGCCCGCCGTGTTCTTCGAGCCCTGCTCGTCGGCGGCCCTGGAGCCCCAGAAATCGCGCTGCTCATTGCCCGGCGACAGCGACTGGCCCCAGACGTCGGTGATCATGTCGTAGTCGAAGGTGCGCACCCGCTGCTCATACTGGACGTTGTCAACCTGGCGCACCGTCACGGTGACGCCGAGACGTTCCAGCGACGGCTTGTAGAACAGCACGATGCGCTCGGACGACGGGTCCTGAACCATCAGCTCGATTGCGACCGGCTTGCCGGCAGGATCGACCAGCTTGCGGTCCTTGATCTCGTAGCCGGCCTCCTTCAACAGCCTGTTAGCCTCGCGCAGATTGGCGCGGACATTCTCCGGATTGCCGCCGACCGGGTTCTGATAGGCGGTGGTGAACACCTCCGGCGGCACCTTGTCGCGTAGGCCCTCGAGGATCTGCAATTCCTGGCCCTGCGGCAGGCCGGAGGAGGCGAGCTCGGTGCCTTCGAAATAGCTGTTGATCCGCTTGTACTGGCCGAAGAACAGCTGCTTGTTCATCTCCTCGAAGTCGAACGCGTAGTTGAAGGCGCGACGCAGCCTCGCGTCCTGGAATTGCGGGCGGCGCAGGTTGAACACGAAGCCCTGCATGCGGCCGGAATCGCGGACCGGAAACTCCTCCTTGACCGCGCGCTTGTCGGCGATCGCCGGGAAGTCGTAGGCGGTCGCCCACTGCTTGGCCGAGTTCTCGTTGATCCAGTCGGCCTGGTCGGCCTTGAAGGCTTCGAGCGCGACGAGGTTGTCGCGGAAATACTCGAACTGCAGCTCGTCGAAATTGTTCTGGCCGATCCGGACCGGCAGGTTCGCACCCCAATAATCCTTGACGCGCTCGACCTTGATCGAGCGTCCGGGAACGAACTCCTTGATGCGGTACGGGCTCGATCCGAGCGGCGGCTCCAGCGAGGTCGCGGTGACGTCACGCTTGCGGCCCTGCGCGTCGGTGCCTTCCCACCAATGCTTGGGCAGCACCAGCAACTCGCCGACGATGTGCGGCAGCTCGCGATTGCCGGGGCCGTCGAAGGTGAACTTGACCTCCTGGTCGCTGATCTTCTCGGCCTTGACGACGTGCCGATAATAGGAGCCGTAGAACGGGCTGTTCTTCTTCAGCACGTCGAGCGAGAAGATGACGTCGTCGGGCGTCACCGGCTTGCCGTCGTGCCAGCGCGCTTCCTTGCGCAGGCGATAGATCACCCAGGAGTAATCGTCCGGATAGGCGGCGGCCTCGGCAAGCAGGCCGTATTCGGTCGAGACCTCGTCCTGCGCCCGCGACATCAGCGTCTCGTAGACGGTCATGGCGGCCGCGGCGATGTTGCCCTTCACATACATCACGACGATGTTGAAATTGTCGAAGGTGCCGAGCGAGATCATCCGCGCCGTGCCGCCCTTCGGCGCATCGGGATTGACGTAGTCGAAGCGCTTGAAGTCCGCGGGGTACTTGAGCTCACCGAACAGCGACAGGCCATGGCGCCAGAGCAGCTGCTCGCCGGCCTGCGCCTGTGCGGCATCGAGCGGGGCGAAGCTGGCGGCGGTGCCGAGCGCCGGGGTCATCGCAGCGAGGACGCTGCTCTGCAGGAGCTGTCGTCGGGTAATCGTCAAATGAGACTTCCTCTGAATAAGACCGCTCGGGAGCAGATGGTCGGCCTCGGCCGGTCCTGCTTCCGGATCCAACGTGTGATCGTAACCCATTTCGCGAGGGCAGGTTGCGCCGGCCGGAGCCTGATGGCTCGATCTGCGAACCCGTTCCATTCAGGGGACCAATATACGGCAAGGTTTCGACGAATAACCTTGCTTTTTCCTCATGATACCGGGTTGTGAACGGGTCGGCTGCGACCAAAGGTCCCAAATGCGGCGAAATTCGCTCCCGAACGCAAAACGGCCGGGCGAGGCCCGGCCGTTTGCAATGCGAGATAAGGTGCGCGCTACTTGGCAGCGGTCGGCAGCGGCGCCGGATTGTCCGACAGCGAGTTCAGATAGGCGAGCACGTCGGCGCGCTCGGAGTCCTTCTGGATGCCGGCGAAGCCCATCGCGGTGCCGGGGATGTAGCCCTTCGGGTTGGCGATGAACTGGTTGAGCGCATCGATGGTCCAGGTGCCGCCCTTGGCCTTGATCGCCGCGGAGAAATTGAAGCCGCGGCCTTCGCCGATGTGGTCGCCGACGATCCCGTAGAGATTCGGCCCGACGGCATTCTTGCCGCCCTTGTCGAAGGTGTGACAGGCGGCGCACTTCTTGGCGGCGGCGGCGCCCTTCTCGACCGAGGCGGTCTGCAGCAGCTTCTCGATCGGCTCGGCGGCGGCCGGCGCGGCGCCCGACTTGGCGGCGCCCTCGGCCTCCTTCACGGCGATCTCGAAACCCGGCTTTTCCGGCATCTTCGGCGCGAAGATCGCGTTGGCGGAGAAGCTCGTGACCAGCACGACCAGACAGGCGGCCAGCACGGCGCCGAGGATTTTGTTCAGTTCGAAGGAGTCCATTTTGGAATCAGGCTCCGAGGGCGGATTTCATTGCTTTGAGGCCGCGGGGCCGCGGCCGTGAATCGCCCCAGGATTTCATGAAGGCATCGAGCGGAATCGAGCCGTCGCGCCTCCCCCTGCGGCAGAAGTGAGATATCGGTTTGCCCGTGCTCTGGCAACCCGTATAAGCGGGCGGTTTTTGCTGTCCCCACCTCGTCCGGGCGCGCTGTTGCGACCGGCTCCGACCTGCCGTTCCCCGGATGACCCGACCCAACATCCTCGTGCTGATTCCCGCCCGCATGGCCTCGACGCGCCTGCCCGGCAAGCCGCTGCTCGACATCGCGGGCGTGCCGATGATCGTACAGGTGCTGCGCCGCGCCGAGGCGGCGGCGATCGGCCGTGTCGCGGTGGCCACCGACACGCCCGAGATCGCGGCGGCGGTCACGGCGGCGGGCGGCGAGGTGGTGATGACCAAGCCGGACCATCCCTCGGGCTCCGACCGCATCTTTGAGGCGATGTGCAAGCTCGATCCGGCCGGCGAGGCGGAGATCGTGGTCAATCTGCAGGGCGACTTTCCGACCATCGATCCCCAGAGCATCAGCGACGTGCTGCCGCCGCTCGAAGACCCTGCGGTGGACATTGCCACGCTGGCGGCGCAGATCCACACCGAGGAGGAGAGCCTCAACCCGAACGTCGTCAAGGCGGTTGGCTCGCCCCTGTCAGGGCGGCGCATGCGTGCGCTGTATTTCACCCGGGCCACGGCGCCGCATGGCGACGGACCGCGCTACCACCACATCGGCCTCTACGCCTATCGCCGCGCGGCGCTGGAGCGCTTCGTCCGCCTGCCGCCATCGCCGCTGGAACAGCAGGAGAAGCTGGAGCAGCTCCGCGCGCTGGAGGCCGGCATGCGCATCGACGTGATGGTCGTCGATGCCGTTCCCCGCGGCGTCGACACGCCGGCCGACCTCGAAACCGCCCGCCGGCTGCTGTCCAAAGCGTGAGCTGATAGAAGGCCCGACATGAGCAAGATCTTGAAAATCGCATTCCAGGGCGAGCCGGGAGCCAATTCCCATATCGCCATCTCCGAGGCCTATCCGACCGCCGAGGCCATGCCCTGCCCGACCTTCGAGGACGCGCTCAGCGCGATCTCGTCCGGCGAGGCCGATCTCGGCATGATCCCGATCGAGAACTCGGTGGCGGGCCGCGTCGCCGACATCCACCATCTGCTGCCGGGCTCGGGCCTGTACATCATCGGCGAATGGTTTTTGCCGATCCGCCACCAGTTGATGGCGCTGAAGGGCACCAAGCTCGCCGATATCAAGACGGTCGAGAGCCACGTCCAGGCGCTCGGCCAGTGCCGCCGCTACATTCGCCAGCTCGGCATCCGCCCGATCGTCGCCGGCGACACCGCGGGCAGCGCCCGCGACGTGTCCGAGCGCGGCGACAGGACCGTCGCGGCGATCGCCTCGCGTCTGGCCGCGAAGATCTACGGCCTCGACATCCTTGCCGAGGACATCGAGGACGAGGCCCACAACACCACCCGCTTCGTGGTGCTGGCGCGCGAGGAGCAGTGGGCCGAACAGAACTCGGGACCGCTGGTGACGAGCTTCGTGTTCCGCGTCCGCAACCTCCCCGCGGCGCTGTACAAGGCGCTCGGCGGCTTCGCGACCAACGGCGTCAACATGACCAAGCTCGAAAGCTACATGGTCGACGGCAATTTTTTCGCCACGCAGTTCTATGCCGACGTCGATGGCCATCCTGAGGACAAGGGACTGGCGTTCGCGCTGGAGGAGCTGAAGTTCTTCTCGCGCGAGCTGCGCATCGTCGGCGTCTATCCGGCGCACCCGTTCCGGGCGACGTTCAGCGAGCTTCTCGAAAGCTAGGCTAGAGCATGATCCGGAAAAATGGAAACCGGTTTTCCGAAAAGATCATGCTCAAACAAATAGATAAGATCATGATGCGTTTCCGCCGAAACGCATCATGATCTAGTCTGTTGAGGCGGTCATTCCGGGATGGTCCGAAGGACCAGAGCCGAATCTCGCGCGGCGTGGCTCACTTTGAGATCCGGGTTCGAGGGCTGCGGCCTCGGCCAGGAATGACCTACCCCTCGACATAGGTGGCGAGCTCCGCCGACGTTCCTGTCGGAAATGCCTCCTTGAGGTGATCGAGAAACGCCGACACGCGCGCGCTGAGCAGGCGGCGAGAGGGATACAACGTCCAGAGCTCAACTGGCGGCGCATCGAGTTCGGCCCACTGCAGCAGCCGGCCGGCCGCGAGGTCGTGGCTAGCGAGCGACAGCGGCAGGCAGGCCGCGCCGACACCGGCACGGACTGCATCGCGCACCATGATCACCGACGACAGGCGCAGGATCGGCTCGATCGCGATGCGCGATGGCCCCGCGGCAGACGCAACGTTCCACGCTGTAATCTGGTCAGTGCTGCGGACGATCGCGGGAATGGCGACCTCCGTCGCGGGCCGCGCAAGCGCCGGGTGGGCGACCACCACCATCTGGTCACGAAGGAAGATGCGCCCGACCAGGCTGTCATCGGGATCGGGATTGACCCGGATCACCAGGTCATAGCCCTCCTCGACCATGTCGACCGTGCGGTCGTCGGTCGTCACGTCCAGCCGCACGTCCGGATATTTCAGCGCGAAGGTCGCCGCGAGCTTGCCCATCGCGGTCTGCGAGAACAGCAGCGGCGCACTGATGCGCAGGCGACCGCGCGGCGTCTGGCCGCCCGACGAGATCGCGCCGACGGTCTCGTCGAGCTCGGTGAGCAGCGCGCCGGTGCGCTCGAACAGCGCCCGTCCCTCCTCGGTCAGCTTCAGCGCGCGCCCGCCACGCTCGATCAGCCGGATGGCGAGGGCAGCCTCGAGCTCTGCGACGCGGCGCGACAGTGTCGCCTTTGGACGTCCGCTCGCCCGCGCCGCGCGGCCGAAGCCGCCGTGACGGGCGACGAGCGTGAAATCGGCGAGCGCCAGCAGATCCATCTGTTCCACCAGTGAGACGGTCTGTCCAAATATACCATCTATTGGCTCACATGTGGACCGTTATCTTCCGGGCATCGCTTCATCCAACCCGGAGAACCCACCATGACCATCCTCGTCACCGGCGCCACGGGCACCGTCGGCCGTCACGTCGTCGACCAGCTCACCAAGCGCGGAGCCGATGTGCGCGCCCTCGTCCGCGATCCTGCCAAGGCCAACCTTCCGGCCGGCGTCGCCCTCGCCAAGGGCGACCTGCTCGATGTCGACTCGCTGCGCGCCGCCATGTCAGGCGTGTCGACGCTTTTCCTGCTCAACGCCGTCACGCCGGACGAATTCACCCAGGCGCTGGTCGCGCTCAACGTGGCTCGCGAGGCCGGCATCGAGCGCATCGTCTACCTCTCGGTGATCCACAGCGACGTCTACGTGAACGTGCCGCACTTCGCTGGCAAGTTCGCGGTCGAACGCATGATCGAGCAGATGGAGCTACACGCCACCATCCTGCGGCCGGCGTACTTCATGAACAACGAGCTCACGATCAAGGACGTCGTGCTGAACTACGGCGTGTACCCCATGCCGATTGGCGCGAAGGGTCTCGCGATGATCGATGCCCGTGACATCGGCGAGATCGCAGCGATCGAGCTGATCCGCCGCGAGCAATCGCCCGAGCCGCTGCCGCTGACGCGTCTCAACCTCGTCGGTCCGGACACGCTGACCGGCACGGATGCCGCCGCTGTCTGGTCGGACGTGCTCCGACGCCCGATCGCCTATGGCGGCGACGACACCGTGGGCTTCGAGACCAATCTGCGGCAGGTGATGCCGAGCTGGATGGCGTTTGACATGCGGCTGATGGCCGAGCGCTTCCTGGGCGACGGCATGGTGCCCGACAAAGGCGACGTCGCCCGCCTTACTGCGCTGCTGGGCCGGCCTCTGCGGTCCTATCGCGACTTCGTCGCCGAGATCGCCATGGCCTGACCCGAGCCGCTCGCATCATCACCCTGAACCGATACGCGGGGCGCTTCCGCGAATGCGCCCCGCCCACAACATGGAGGTCATCATGACCAGTCAGACTAATAAGGACGCCATCACCACCAACCAGAATATCCTCGTGCTCGGCGCGACCGGCGGCACCGGACGGCTGATCGTGCGCGACGCGCTGGCGCGCGGCCATCACGTCACTGCGCTGGTGCGCTCGCCCGACAAGGCCGGGGATCTGCACGGCGCGCAACTGATCGTCGGCGACGCCCGCGACGAAGCCACGCTGCGCAAGGCGCTCAAGGGACAGGACGCCGTCATCAGTTCGCTGGGCACGCCGCTCAGCCCGTTCCGCGAGGTCAGGACGCTCTCGACATCGACGCGGGCGCTGGTCAATGCGATGAAGGCCGAGAACGTAGCGCGCCTGGTGGCGATCACCGGAATCGGCGCTGGCGATAGCAAGGGACACGGCGGCCTGGTCTACGACCAGCTGATCCTGCCGCTGCTGTTACGCAACGTCTACGCTGACAAGAACCGGCAGGAGGCGATCATCCGCGACAGCGGCCTCGACTGGGTCATCGTCCGCCCCGCGATGCTCAACGACAAGCCGGGCGGCCAAGCGGTCCGCGCGCTGACGGATCTCACAGGCTTTCACGGCGGCACGATCGCGCGCGCGGACGTCGCCCGCTTCGTGGTGGATCAGGTGAGCGATGACAGCTTTCTGCGCCGCGCGCCGCTGATCACGTGGTGAGCAGGACACCGCACGTGAAGTCCAACTGGCTGCGTCTTGATTACTCTGCGGGCGAACTCCGTTCACCTCTCCCCATCGGGGCGTTTCAGCACACATCTTGGCCACGACGGGATTTACCTCGCCCCGCTTGCGGGGAGAGGTCGGATTGCATCGCCAGATGCAATCCGGGTGAGGGGGTACAGGTCTCACCGCGCACGCTCCTGGCGCGCGGGCCCCCTACTCACACCGCCCGTGCGGCCGCCCCTCACCCCAACCCTCTCCCCGTAAGAACGGGGAGAGGGAGCCTACCGTCCTTGCATTGAAGTGACTGGATCCGACTTCGAGATGTGTGCTCACGCTAGCCCCATCGGGGAGAGGTCGGCGCGCAGCGCCGGGTGAGGGGGTGTATCCGCGCGATCGGTGGCGCCTGAATCCCTCACCCGGATTGCATCTTCGATGCAATCCGACCTCTCCCTTCGGGAGAGGTGATCTGCCTGCCGCACGATCCGGAACTCATTTGCTCGCAGATTCGCGCGGCTAGGCCGCCGCCTGCCGCTGCAGGCCGAAGGCATCCGCGAGCAGGGTGTAGGAGCGCTTGCGGGCCTCGTGATCGAAGATCGCGGTGATGACCATCAGCTCGTCGGCCTGGCTCGCCGCGATCATCTGGTCGAGCTTGGCGCGCACCGTGGCCGGCGAGCCGACGAACAGCCGCGAGCGGTTGCGGGCGATCGAGGCGCGGTCGGAGTCTGTATACGGATAGGCCGCCGCTTCCTCCGGGCTCGGCAGCGGCAGGAACTGGCCGCGGTCGCGCCGGAGGCGGTTGAGGTCCATCGAGGACGCCAGCCGCTCGGCCTCGGCGTCGGTCTCCGCCGTCACCACCGCGACCGCCAGGATCGCATGCGGCTGCGAGCGCCAGCGCGAGGCAGTGAAATGGGCGCGATAATTGGTCATCGCGTCGATCGCGTCATGATTGGCGAAATGATGCGCGAAGCCGAAGCCCATGCCCATCTGCGCCGAGAGCTCGCTGGAATAGTCGCTGGAGCCGAGCAGCCAGATCGGCGGCAGCGGCGCATCGTCGGGCATGGCGATGACGTTGTTGTAGGGATGGCCGGCGGGAAACTCGCGCGTCTCCCACAAGGTCAGCTCATGCAGCCGCTCGAGGAAATCGTCGCCCTCGCGGCGGTCGAGCCGGCTCCGCAGCGCATAGGCCGTGGTGCCGTCGGTGCCGGGCGCGCGCCCTAGGCCAAGATCGATCCGGCCGGGGAACAGCGCTTCCAGCATCTTGAAGCGCTCGGCGACGACCAGCGGCGCGTGGTTGGGCAGCATGACGCCGCCGGAGCCGACGCGGATGTGCTTGGTGACGGCCGCGATCTGGCCGATCATGATGTCGGGCGCCGGGCTCGCCACCGAGACCAGGCTGTGATGCTCGGCGAGCCAATAGCGGACATAGCCGAGTTGATCGACATGGCGGGCCAAATCGATGCTGTTGCGCAGCGCCGCTGAGGCCGGCGTGGCCGTCGTGGTGACGGAGAGGTCGAGGACTGAAATCGGGATCATGGCTTCAACCTAGTGACTGGGACGCCCGCCACAATGGGCTAAGCGCGCCGGTGATCTGCCGGAAATGCAGGGATCAGGCCGAAATTGCGTTGGGACAGACAAGCTGTATACATTCTCAGAGAACAACTATCCCACCCCAGAATTTGAGAAAATTCAACTGCTTCGACGCGGTTACCTTTGTAAGTGTTGCTCTTTTTTAGCCCACTCCAATATCCACCTACAGCACATAAAATGGCACTTGACTCGTCATTGTGGGCTAAATCCCATTTCCGGTGGGCTGTCTATTGCGACGCACTTCCCCTATCTTGGCGCATCTGAGCAGCGATCCGCTCTCAAGTTGAAATTTACGCCGCATCGGGAACCTGCGCCGCCATGACCGACCTCGCCACCGCCATCACTGACGGACACGCCGCGATCATCCGGCCTAAAATCTCGTTCGAGTTCTTCCCGCCGAAGACCGAGGAGATGGATCGGACGCTGTGGACCTCGATCGAGCGTCTGGCGCCGCTGGAGCCGAGCTTCGTCTCGGTGACCTATGGCGCCGGCGGCTCGACCCGCGAGCGCACCCACGCCACCATCGCGCGCATCCTGAAGGAGACCGCGCTGCTGCCGGCGGCGCATCTCACCTGCGTCGGCGCCTCCCGAGGCGAGATCGACGAGGTCGTCGACCGCTATCACGAGGTCGGCGTCCGCCACATCGTCGCGCTGCGCGGCGATCCGCCCGGCGGCATCGGCACGCCGTATCAGGCCCATGCCGAGGGTTATCAAAGCTCGCCCGAGCTGGTCGCCGGCATCAAGAGGCGCCATCCGGATATCGAGGTCTCGGTCTCGGCCTATCCCGAGAAGCATCCGGAGAGCCGCGACTTCGACGCCGACATCGACATGCTCAAGGCCAAGGTCGATGCCGGCGCGACCCGCGCCATCACCCAGGTGTTCTTCGATAACGACGTCTACTTCCGCTACCTCGACCGCGTCCGCGCCCGCGGCATCGACATTCCGATCGTGCCCGGCATCATGCCGATGCACAATTTCAAGCAGGCGCGCGGCTTCGTGACCCGCAACGGCACCAGCGTGCCGGAGTGGCTGGCCGAGAAGTTCGACGGTCTCGACGATGATCCGGAAACCCGCAAGCTGATCGCGGCCACGGTGGCCGCCGGCCAGGTGCACAAGCTCGCCAAGCACGGCGTCGACACGTTCCATTTCTACACCATGAACCGCGCCGACCTCGTGTTCGCCATCAGCCATCTGCTGGGCATCCGCCCGAAGTCCGTCAACAAGGTCGCCGCCTGATGTCCCCCCCTGTGTCCACCGCGCGTACCGCTTTCCTCGCCGCTGCCCGGGAACGCATCCTGATTCTCGACGGCGCCATGGGCACGATGATCCAGGCGCTGCAGTTCGACGAGGCCGCGTTCCGCGGTGATCGCTTCAAGGATTTTCACCGCGATCTCCGCGGCAACAACGATCTGCTGATCCTGACCCAGCCCGACGCGATCGAGGACATCCACGCGCAATATCTGCGCGCCGGCGCCGACATCGTCGCCACCAACACCTTCTCGGCAACCTCGATCGCGCAGGCCGACTACGATCTGTCCGACATCATCTACGAGCTCAACCGCGAGGGCGCGCGCCTGGCGCGCAACGCCGCGGTTCGTGTCGCAGCCGAGGACGGCAAGCCGCGCTTCGTCGCGGGCGCGATGGGGCCGACCAACCGCACCGCGTCGATTTCACCTGACGTCTCCAACCCCGGCTATCGCGCCGTCACCTTCGACGATCTGCGCCTCGCCTATGGCGAGCAGGCGCGCGGACTTCTGGACGGCGGTGCCGACATTCTGCTGGTCGAGACGATCTTCGATACGCTCAACGCCAAGGCAGCGCTGTATGCCATCACCGAGCTGTGCGAGGAGCGCGGCATCGACGTGCCCGTGATGATCTCCGGCACGATCACCGACAAGTCCGGCCGCCTGCTCTCCGGCCAGATGCCGGAGGCATTCTGGAATTCGGTGCGTCACGCCAAGCCGCTGACGATCGGCTTCAATTGCGCGCTCGGCGCCGAGGATCTGCGCGCCCATGTCGCCGACATCGGCCGCGTCGCTGACACCCTGGTGTGCGCCTATCCGAATGCCGGCCTGCCTAACGAGTTCGGCCAATACGACGAGACCCCTGCCTATATGGCGCGGCTGATCGGCGAGTTCGCGTCGGCCGGCCTCGTCAACATCGTCGGCGGCTGCTGCGGCACCACGCCGGATCATATCGCGGCGATCGCCGCCGCCGTCGCCCCGCACAAGCCGCGAGCCGTACCCGAGATCGCGCCGCGGCTGCGGCTGTCGGGCCTCGAGCCGTTCGAGCTGACGCCCGCAATCCCGTTCGTGAATGTCGGCGAGCGCACCAACGTCACCGGCTCGGCCAAATTTCGCAAGCTGATCACCGCGGGCGACTACACGGCAGCGCTGCAGGTCGCGCGCGACCAGGTCGAGAACGGCGCCCAGGTCATCGACGTCAACATGGACGAAGGGTTGCTGGATTCGGAAGCCGCGATGCGGACCTTCCTCAACCTCGTCGCCGCCGAGCCGGATATCGCCCGCGTCCCGGTCATGGTCGACTCCTCGAAGTTCCACGTCATCGAGGCCGGCCTGAAATGCGTGCAGGGCAAGCCGGTCGTGAACTCGATCTCGCTCAAGGAAGGCGAAGAGAAGTTCATCCACGAGGCGAAGATCGCGCGCCGCCATGGCGCGGCCGTCGTCGTGATGGCGTTCGACGAGACCGGCCAGGCCGACACCTATCAGCGCAAGACGGAGATCTGCGCCCGCGCCTACAAGATCCTGGTCGAGACGGTCGGCTTCCCGCCGGAGGACATCATCTTCGATCCCAACATCTTTGCGATCGCGACCGGCCTCGAAGAGCACAACAACTACGGCGTCGATTTCATCGAGGCGACGCGGTGGATCCGCCAGAACCTGCCGCATGCCCACATTTCCGGCGGCGTGTCCAATCTGTCGTTCTCGTTCCGCGGCAATGAGCCGGTGCGCGAGGCGATGCATTCGGTGTTCCTGTATCACGCCATCAAGGCAGGCATGGACATGGGCATCGTCAATGCCGGCCAGATGATCGTCTATGACGACATCGATCCGGAGCTGCGCCAGGTCTGCGAGGACGTCGTCCTCAACCGCGACCCCGGCGCGTCCGAGCGGCTGCTGGCGCTGGCGGAGAAATTCCGCGGCCAAGGCAAGCAGACCAAGGAGGCTGATCTCGCCTGGCGCGAATGGCCGGTCGACAAGCGGCTCAGCCACGCGCTGGTGCACGGCATCACCGAGTTCATCGAGCAGGACACCGAAGAGGCGCGCGCCAAGTCGGCGCGGCCGCTCGACGTCATCGAAGGCCCGCTGATGGCCGGCATGAACGTGGTCGGCGATCTCTTCGGCGACGGCAAGATGTTCCTGCCGCAGGTCGTGAAGTCCGCGCGCGTGATGAAGCAGGCGGTCGCCTATCTGATGCCGTTCATGGAGGCCGAGAAGGCCGCCAACAAGGGCCGCGGCAACGAACGCTCCAACGCCGGCAAGATCGTGCTCGCCACCGTCAAGGGCGACGTCCACGACATCGGCAAGAACATCGTCGGCATCGTGCTCCAGTGCAACAATTTCGAGGTCATCGACCTCGGCGTCATGGTGCCCGCCGCGAAGATCATCGAGACGGCGAAAGCCGAGAATGCCGACATCATCGGTCTCTCCGGCCTGATCACGCCGTCGCTCGACGAGATGGCCTATCTCGCCTCGGAGATGGAGCGCCAGGGGCTGAACGTGCCGCTGCTGATCGGCGGCGCCACGACGAGCCGCGTCCATACGGCGGTGAAGATCGACCCGAACTATCATGGCGGCCCTGTCGTGCACGTCAACGACGCCAGCCGCGCCGTCGGCGTCGCCTCGTCGCTGCTGTCGCCGGAACGCAAGGACGCCTATGCGGCGGATATCCGCGGCGAGTATCAGAAGATCGCCGCAGCGCATCTGCGCGGCCAGGCCGACAAGAAGCGGCTGTCGCTGACGGACGCGCGCGCCAATGCGCCGAAAATCGATTTCGCCAAGGCCAAGCCGGTGAAGCCGACGTTCCTCGGAACGAAGACGTTCGTCGACTACGATCTCGCCGAGCTCGTGCCCTACATTGACTGGACGCCGTTCTTCCAGACCTGGGAGCTCGCGGGGCGCTTTCCGGCGATCCTCGACGACGCCAAGGTCGGCGAAGCCGCGCGGGCGCTGTATGACGACGCGCTGAAGATGCTGAAGCAGATCGTCGACGAGAAGTGGTTCACCGCGCGCGCCGCGATCGGCTTCTGGCCGGCGAATGCCGTCGGCGACGACATCGTGCTGTATGCGGATGACAGCCGCACCAAGACAGTTGCGACGCTGCACACGCTGCGCCAGCAACTCGAAAAGCGCGAGGGCCGCTTCAACACCGCGCTGTCCGACTTCGTCGCACCCGCCGGCTCCGGCGTGCCGGACTATGTCGGCGGCTTCGTCGTCACGACGGGGCTCGGCGAGGACGCGGTCGCCGACCGCTTCAAGAACGCCAATGACGACTACTCCTCCATCCTGGTGAAAGCGCTGGCCGACCGCCTCGCCGAGGCCTTCGCCGAGCGCCTCCACGCCCGCGTGCGCCGCGAGTTCTGGGCCTATGCGCCGGACGAGACGCTCTCGGCCGACGATCTGATCCTGGAGAAGTACCAGGGCATCCGCCCGGCGCCGGGCTATCCGGCACAGCCTGATCACACCGAGAAGGCGACCTTGTTCGAGCTGCTCGACGCGGAGAAGAATGCCGGCGTGCGGCTGACCGAGAGCTTTGCGATGTGGCCGGGCTCGTCGGTCTCGGGCCTCTATTTCGCCTCGCCGGAGAGCTTCTATTTCGGCGTCGGCAAGATCGAGCGCGACCAGGTCGAGGACTACGCCGCGCGCAAGGGCATGACGGTCGCCGAGGTCGAACGCTGGCTGGCGCCGATTTTGAACTACATCCCCGCGCGGGGTGGTCCGCAGGCCGATGCGGTCGCGCGCGCTACGGCTTCGCCCGCCCCGGCTAACGACGCCGCCCCCGCCGAGCTGGCCAGTCATCCCGCAGGCTGCACCTGCGCGGTGCATCTGGCGTGGCGCAAGAAGGCGGTCGGGGCGAAGTAGGTCAAGCTATCGCCCCGCCCACAGCTGTCGTCCCGGCGAACGCCGGGACCCATACCGCGTGATGTATCTGTGGCGCGCGGTGACAGAGATCGAGCGCATCACTGCTCCCTGTGGTTATGGGTCCCGGCTCAAGGCCGGGACGACACCGGTTTTGACGCACCATGGTCGGCTTACACGGAGACCCTGGGCGCCGGCCCCTCCCCCGTGTCCCTCGCGCCACGGCCGCTCCGAATGACAAAGCGCCACAGCTGACGGGGCCCGATCCAGCGTGGACATCGCCTCCATAACCGGCTGAAATACCCGGGGGCGCCGGGTGGTTTTGGTTCATGTCGTTGCAGTTCAGGCTTGCGTCGCGAAACCTGTTCCATGACAGGCTGCGCTTCGTCGCGACCGTCATCGGCATCATCTTCTCGATCGTGCTGGTGACCGTGCAGATGGGCCTCTATGTCGGCTTCCGCCGCATGGTGACGACGATGATCGACCATGCCCCGGCGCAGCTGTGGATCATGCCGGTCGGCACCAAATGCTTCGAGGACCCCTCGCTGCTCGACGAGCGGCAGCGCTTCCGGGCGCTCGCGGTTCCCGGCGTCGCCGAGGCCACGCCGCTCGTCATCGGTTATGCGCAATGGCGGTTGCCGCAGGGCACCACGACGCCGGTGTTCGTCGTCGGCTCGGAGCTGCGCGGACTCGGCCTGCATCCGTGGGACGTGGTCGAGGGCCGGCTCGACGACCTCTCTGTCCCCGGCGCGGTCGCAATCGATCAGACCTATTTCGAGCGGCTCGGCATAACAGGCGTGGAGCAGACCGCCGAGCTGCGCGATCGCAAGGTGCAGGTGATGGCGGTGAGCAAGGGCATCCGCTCGTTCACGACGACGCCTTACGTGTTCACCGATGTCGAGCGCGCACGCAACTACACGGGCACGACGCCGAGCAAGGCGTCCTATCTGCTGGTGCGGCTCGCGCCTGATGCCGATCTCTGGAAAGTTCAGCAGGCGCTGCGCGACAGTCTGGGGAATGTCGAGGTGCTGACGGCAGCCGAGTTTCGCAACCGCAGCCGCTCGTTCTGGCTGTTCGGCACCGGCGCGGGCGCGGCGCTGTTCGCCGGCGCGCTGCTCGGGGTGATCGTCGGCACCGTCATCGTGGCGCAGACGCTGTATTCGAGCACCAAGGACCACATCAACGAATTCGCCACGCTGCGTGCGATCGGCTCGTCGAGCCGCTACATCTACACGGTCATCATCTGGCAGGCGCTGCTCAGCGCGATCGTCGGTTTCGCCGGTGCGGCGGGCATCGGCAAGATCGTCGCGGCGGCGACGGCAGAGTCGGCGCTGCCGGTGATCATGACGCCGATGCTCACCGTGGCACTGTTCCTGCTCACGGTGACGATGTGCGTCGGCTCCGCGATCGCGGCGATCGTCAAGGTGATGCGCATCGATCCGGCCATGGTGTTCTCGCGATGAGCGACATCGTGCTCGAGGCGACCGATCTCGTCCATCACCTCGGCCAGGGCGCCGGCCGGGTGCAGGCGCTGAAGGGCGTCAGCCTCGCATTGAAGGGCGGCGAGCTGGTGCTGCTGATGGGCCCCTCGGGCAGCGGCAAGACGACGTTATTGTCGATCCTGGGCTGCCTGATGACGCCGGATGCCGGCACGGTGAAGGTCGGCGGCCAGGCCGTCGCCGGATTGGATGCGGAGGCGCTGGCAAAACTCCGGCGCGAGCGCATCGGCTTCATCTTCCAGTCCTATCATCTGTTCCCGACGCTCAATGCCGAGGACAATGTCCGGCTGGCGCTCGACGTGCGCGGTGAGCGCGCGCGGGCGGCGAAGACTGCGTCGCGCGAAGTGCTGGCCACCGTCGGCCTCGGCCACAAGCGCAAATCGCTGCCGCGCGAGCTCTCCGGCGGCGAGCAGCAGCGCGTCGCGATCGCCCGCGCCATCGTCGGCAAGACTCAGGTCATTCTGGCCGATGAGCCGACCGGCGCGCTCGACACCGCCAACGGCCAGGCCATCATGACCCTGCTCGCCGACATCGCCAAGGATCCGTCGCGCGCGGTGCTGGTGGTGACGCATGACCCGCGCATCCTGCCCTATGCCAATCGCGTCGTTCATATCGAGGACGGCCGCATCGTCCGCGAGGAAAGCGGAGGCAACCAACTGAAGAAGGCTTCGCACGCATGAAGACGTCCGGGATCGTAAGCCAGGCCTGCGCGCTGATACTGGCCGCTGCGACCGTCATCGCCCTGACATCGGCCCCGTTTGCTCCGGATGCGGAGGCCGCCAACGCCCAGGAGGAGCGCTGGCTGGCGGTGGCGCCCGGCCGCGTCGAGCCGGCGTCCGGCCTGATCAAGCTTGGCGCGCCTGTGGTGGCGCCGATCCAGGAGGTGCTGGTCAAGCCCGGGGACACGGTGTTCGCCGGCCAGGCATTGGTGCGGCTCACTGACGCCGAGGCGCGCGCGCAGCTCGCCAGCGCGGAGGCGCAGACCGCGACGCGCAAGCGCGTGCGCAACAAGGAATCGACGCCGTCGGGCGCCGGCCCGCGGCGCCGCGCCGAGGATGGCGTGGCTGACGCGCAGGCAGCAGTGTTCGACGCGCGGGTGGCGCTCGACAAGGCCGTCGCCGAACGACGCGCCGGGCGCGGCTCTGACGGTGACGTCGACACAGCGCGCACGCAGCTGACGAATGCGCAGGCTAAGCTGGATCAGCAGGCCGACGAGCTGCGCAAGGTCACGCCCGACGCGCCGCTGCCGATCAGCGCCGAGGGGCAGCTCAACGTCGCCCGCAGCGATCTGCAGGCGGCGCGCGCCGCGTTCGAGAAGCTCACCATTCGTGCCCCGCTCGACGGCACCGTGCTGCAGGTCAATGCGCGCGCCGGCGAGATCGCCTCGCCGCAAGCCGCGCAGCCGCTGGTGCTGCTCGGCGACATGTCGTCGCTGCGGGTCCGCGCCGAGCTCGACCAGCGCGACCTCGACAAGATCAAGGTCGGCCAGCAGGCCGTCGTCCGCTCCGACGCCTTCCGCGGCCGCGACGTCGCCGGCAAGGTCGCGGCGGTTGCGCCGCTGGTCGAGAGCAGCCGTGCCGCCGCGCTCAGCCAGCGCAACATGACGGACGTGGATGTCGTCGAGGTGCTGGTCGATCTGGCCGAGCCCGGCCCGTTCGCGGTAGGGATGAAGGTGGATGTGTATTTCAGGCCGTGAGGGGCGACGTCTTTCAAGTAGCAACGAGCTGAAGACGCTCGTTCAAAGCCAACTGAATTGAGCCCATCTGCCGCCGCTGGCGCGGTGCACCTCGCCCCGCTTGCGGGGAGAGGTCGGATTGCATCGACAGATGCAATCCGGGTGAGGAGGTAGAGGGGGGGTACAGGTCTCTCGACAAGCGCTCCCGGCGCGTGTGCCCCGTTAATACTTCCCGCGCGGCTGCCCCTCACCCCAACCCTCTCCCCGTGAAGAACGGGGAGAGGGAGCGCACCGCCGGCGCGGCGACAGAATCGCTTGAGCTAATCGCCGCTCGGCGGCGCTAGCGGCTGGACGATCTCCTGGAAGGCCGGCAGGGCCTCGCATCTGCCAGCATGGGCCGCCAGCGCCGGATAGCGCTTGCCATCGAGCAGATGCGGATGTGCTTCCGATGTGAACCGCAGCACGCAGGCGACGGCGACGTCGGCGTGGCCGATATCATCGCCATACCAATAATCGGTCGTCACATCCGCGCGCTCGGCCTCCAGCATCGCCAGCACGCCGGCGATCTGCGTCTCGCAACGCTTCACCCACAGCGCGAGGCGATCCTTGCGCAGCACGCGCTCGTAGATCAGGCTGACGGCCTTGTCGGCGAGCCCCGTGGCGAGCGCGATGGTATGCAACTGCTGCCGGCGCAGCGCGCCGCTCGGCGCCAGCATGGCGCGCTTGGGTCCGACGGTCTCGTCGAGATGATCGAGGATCGCAGCCGAATCGATCAGCGCCTCGCCATTGTCGAGCACCAGAACCGGCACGCGCAACAGTGGATTATAAGGCGCGATCTTGTCGGCATCGCCGAAGGTCGACCATGGCTTGTGCTCGAACGGAATGTCATACAGCCGCAGCGCGATGGCGGTGCGACGGACGAAGGGCGAGTCGTATTGGCCGATCAGGAACATGGCGCATCCTCCTGTGCGCTGCATTGAAGCGCCATTCGGCCGCGTTGTCAGCGGACAAATTCAGTCGAGCAGCGGCACATGGGCTGCCACATCGCGCGGCAGCGTGCCGTCGAGCCGCGGGTCGGGCGCGATCTCGATCTGTCGGCGATA
The DNA here is from genome assembly GCF_900176205.1 of Bradyrhizobium sp. ORS 285. NCBI lineage: Bacteria > Pseudomonadati > Pseudomonadota > Alphaproteobacteria > Hyphomicrobiales > Nitrobacteraceae > Bradyrhizobium > Bradyrhizobium sp. ORS 285. The sequence goes on along the minus strand of NZ_LT859959.1, from coordinate 505,634 downwards.
GGGACGGAAGCCGGAGCGCTGGTAGAACGCCAGCGCGCGCGGATGATCGAAGCTGCAGGTGTGGACCCAGAGCCGCGTGAGCGGCTGGGCCCAGGCGCGGCGCAGCGCGTGGTTCATCAGCAAGCGACCAGCGGCGGTGCCGATCAGCTTCGAAGTGACGCCGAACAGCACCAGCTCGCACTCGTTCTTCTTGCCGAAGTCAAGTTCCAGCAGAGCCTCGTCGCCGCCGTCATATTCGAGCGTGGTGATCTCGACGCCAGGGGCGCGAATGGTCCCGGCGAGTTCAGCATCGCTCATGCGCGTTCGCTGCGACCACAGCCAGTCCCAACCGACGCGCGCATAGAGGTCACGGTACCAGTCGAGATCCGGCTGCGCGACGCGGCGAATGCGCCAATCTCCTACGGGATCGGGCGGAATCACCGGCCGCGCCAGCATTTCGAGCGAGGTGACCACTGCGGCGATCTTGCCGGGCGGGATGTCTACATAACCGTCCGGAAGGGACATCCCTACTCGCCCTCGTCGCTCGCCAGCACGCCCTTCACCGCGCGGGCCCAGCCGGCCAGCTTGCGCTGCCGGGTTGCTGCGCTCATCGCCGGCCTGAAGCGGTGCTCGAGCCGCCAATTGTCGGCGAATTTCTCCGGCTCGGGATAGACGCCGGCATTGAGGCCGGCGAGATAGGCGGCACCGAGCGCGGTCGTCTCCTGGATCATTGGGCGATCGACCGGCGCGTCGAGCAGGTCGGCCAGGCGCTGCATGGTCCAGTCCGACGCCGTCATGCCGCCGTCCACGCGCAGCACGATGGTGGCGGCGGAGGCATCCGGCCAGTCGGCGCGCATCGCCGCCCAGAGATCGTAGGTCTGGTAGCAGACGCTCTCCAGCGTGGCATGCGCCAGCTCCGCCGGGCCGGTGTTGCGCGTGAGGCCGAACAGCGCGCCGCGAACGCGCGGATTCCAGTAGGGAGCGCCCAGGCCAACGAAGGCCGGGACCAGATAGACCGACTGCATCGAATCGGACTTATCGGCGAGCGGGCCGGTCTCGGCCGCGTGCTTGATGATGCCGAGCCCGTCGCGCAGCCACTGCACGGCCGAGCCGGCGACGAAGATCGAGCCTTCGAGCGCATAGGTCCGGACGCCGTTCAGCTGATAGGCGATGGTCGTCAGCAGCTTGTTGTTCGACTTCACCGGCGTCGCGCCGGTGTTGAGCAGCGCGAAGCAGCCGGTGCCGTAGGTCGACTTCATCATGCCCGGCGTGAAGCAGGCCTGTCCAATGGTCGCCGCCTGCTGGTCGCCGGCGATGCCTGCGACCTTGATCGGGCCGCCGAACAGGTCCGGCGTCGTGGAGCCGAAATCAGCGGAAGAATCCTTCACCTCCGGCAGCATCGAGCGGGGCACGCGCAAGAGCTTCAGCAGCGTGTCGTCCCACTGCCCGGTGTGGATGTTGAACAGCAGAGTGCGCGAGGCGTTGGTCGCGTCGGTCGCGTGCACACGGCCGCCCGTGAGGCGCCACAGCAGGTAGCAGTCGACGGTGCCGAACATCAGTTCACCACGCTCGGCACGCTCGCGCGCGCCCGGCACGTGGTCGAGGATCCAGGCGACCTTGGTGCCGGAGAAATAGGGATCGATGATCAGCCCGGTCCTGGCGCTGACGTCAGGCTCATGGCCCTCTGCCTTCAGGCGCGCGCAGATATCGGCAGTCCGGCGGTCCTGCCAGACGATGGCGCGGTGCACGGCCTGGCCGGTGGCGCGATCCCAGACAACGGTGGTCTCGCGCTGGTTGGTGATTCCGATCGCGGCGATGTCCGCGGGCCCGAGCCCCGCCTTCTCCAGGGCGTCGCGGCAGGTCATGACGGTCGAGGTCCAGATGTCCTCCGGCTCGTGCTCGACCCAGCCCGAGGCCGGGAAATGCTGCGGGAATTCCTGCTGCGCGACAGCGGCAATCGAAATGTCGGAGCGGAACACCATCGCGCGCGAGGACGTGGTGCCCTGATCGATGGCCAGCACGAAGGACATGGGTTTCTTCCCGGGAGGTTGACGACGTTGGGGCGACAAGCAAGCGGATTGGCGAGGGAAGGTCAAGGTGGTTGCGCGCGAGGACCGCGCGCTGCAGTTACAACCGATTCCGCTGCGCATGACTGCGCCCTCTCCCCTTGTGGGAGAGGGCTACGCTGGCGGATGCTCCGATCTCACTTCGGTGAGGGGTTGATGCCACATGCACGTTCGGAGTTTGCGGACAGAGACCCCTCACCCGGTTTCTCACTTCGTGAGAAACCACCCTCTCCCACAGGGGGAGAGGGTACAGCCGTCGTGTGGACGGACAGCTACACCGCCGCCGTTGTCACACCACCGTCGACGACAATCGTCTGCCCGGTCATGAACGTCGAGGCATCCGACGCCAGATACGCCACCGCGCCCGCGATCTCGTGCGGCTCGCCGATGCGGCGCAGTGGCGTCGTCGCGCAGCGCTGCTTCAGGCGGGCTTCGTCTTCCCACAGCGCGCGGGCGAAGTCGGTCTTGACCAGGCCGGGCGCGACGCAGTTGACGCGCACGCCCTGCGGGCCCCATTCACCGGCGAGGCTGCGGCACAGCGAGAAGTCGGCGGCCTTGGAGATGCCGTAGGCGCCGATCACGGTCGAGCCGCGCAGGCCGCCGATCGAGGAGACGATGACGACCGAGCCTTTGCCGCGCACGGCCATCGGCGGGATCGCCTTGGCGCAGAGCCAGAGATTGCTCTTGACGTTGGAGGCCATGATCTTGTCGAAGGCCTCGTCGGTGATGTCGAGCAGCGGGCCGTAGTAAGGATTCACGGCGGCGTTGCAGACGAGGATGTCGACCTGGCCGTAATGCTTCACCGCGCCCTCGATCAGCGCGTCGACCTCAGGCCTGCGCGAGATGTTGCAAGGAATGACATGCGCATCGCCGCCATTGGCGCGGATGCCGGCCGCGACCTCCTCGCAGGCGTCGGCCTTGCGGCTGGAGATCACCACCTTGGCGCCGAGTTGCGCGAGCAATTCAGCCGACGCGCGGCCGATGCCGCGGCTGGAGCCGGTGATGACGGCGACCTGGCCGGCGAGATTGAAGGGGTTCGGGGTCATGTCTGCCTCCTCGGCGTCATTGCGAGGAGCGAAGCGACGACGCAATCCAGAGTCACGCGTGACGTCCTGGATTGCTTCGCTTCGCTCGCAATGACGGCTCCAAATTCAAATCCCTTCGGAGCTAGGTTGGCTAGGCACCGAAGAGCCTCAAATCGTCCTGCGCGGGATTGACCCGCCTGCGGAGCCGAAGCCCCTTCGGCGCGGCGAAGGCCCGCGCATCCATCTTTTCCCGAGAACGATGGGTTGCCGGGTCAAGCCCGGCAACGACGCATCCTCTCAGATCAACCCACCGGCCTCGCTGACGCGGCGGGTGTGGTAGTCGGTGTCGCCGAAGGTGCTCTCGATCATCGTGAGGCGCTTGAAGTAGTGGCCGATCTTGGCCTCCATCGTCATGCCGATGCCGCCATGCAGCTGGATCGACTGCTGGCCGACGAACTTGGCCGATTTGCCGATCTGCACCTTGGCTGCCGCGATCGAGGTCGCCCGTTCCTTGGCGTCGTCGAACTCGGCGGCCATGGTGGCGAACATCGACATCGAGCGGGCCTGCTCCAGCGCGACGAACATGTCGGAGGCACGGTGCTGCAACGACTGGAACGAGCCGATCGCGACGCCGAACTGCTTGCGCGTCTTGATGTACTCGACCGTGGTCTTGAGCGACTCGTCCATCAGGCCGACGGCCTCGGCGCACAGCGCGATGCGGGCCTCGTCGACGACGCGCTCGATCAGCGGCAGCGCATTGGCGGGATCGCCGATGGCGGCATCAGCGCCGACTTCGACACCGGTGAAGGTGATGTCGGCGGCATGCAGGCCGTCCTGGGTCGGATAGCCCTTGCGGGTGACGCCCTTGGCATCAGCCGGCACGATGAACACGCCGATGCCGGACTTGTCGCGCTGGCCGCCCGAGGTGCGCGCGGTGACGATCAAGGTGTCGGCGTTCTCGCCGTTGAGCACGACGAACTTCTCCCCGTCGATGACGTAGCCGTCGCCCTTCTTCTTCGCCGACGTCGCGACATCGAACAGGTCGTAGCGCGACTGCTTCTCGAGCTGGGCGAAGGCGAACGTCTTGCTGCCGTCGATGATTCCCGGCAGATGCGCCGCCTTCTGCGCCGCCGAGCCGCCATGGCGAAGGAAGCCGCCGGACAGAACGACCGTCGCGAGATAGGGCTCCAGCACCAGCGCGCGGCCCATCGCCTCCATCACGATCATGGTCTCAACGCCGCCGGCGCCGAAGCCGCCATCTTCCTCGGAGAATGGCAGGCCGAGCAGGCCCTGCTCGGCGAGCTTGGACCAGATCGCTTTGCTCCAGCCGCCCTTCTCCTTCATGTACAGCTTGCGCTTGTCGAAATCGTACGCATCCGCCAGCAGGCCGTCGATGCTGTCCTTGAGGAGGCGCTGCTCCTCGGTGAGATCAAAATCCATTGGTTGACTCTCCAGTATCCCCATTCTCCGTCATGCCCGCGCTTGTCGCGGGCATCCACGTCGTGCCCGGGCGGGGCTGCGCGTGGATGGCCGGGTCAAGCCCGGCCATGACGGCGTGCGTTGTCGAGGCGCTGCGGCTCACACGTCAGAGCCCCAGCACCGCCTTGGCGATGATGTTGCGCTGGATCTCGTTGGAGCCGCCGTAGATCGAGACCTTGCGGTTGTTGAAGTAGCTCGGCGCGATCTGGGCGGTCCAGTCCATGGTCTCGTTGCTGTCGTCGTCGCCATGCACGTCGTAGGGCGCGGCGAACGGGCCGATGACTTCCATCAGCAGCTCGGTGGTGGTCTGCTGGATCTCGGAGCCCTTGATCTTCAGCACCGAGGACGCCGGGTTGGGCTTGCCCTTGCCGTGCTTGCCCTCATCGGCGACCACGCGCAGCTGGGTCAGCTCCAGCGCCTTCAGCTCGACCTCGCACGCCGTGAGCTTCTCGCGGAACGACGGATCCTGCAGCACCGGGCGGCCACCGGCCTCGACCTTGGCGGCGAGCTCCTTGATGCGGCGGATGCGCTCCTTGGAGACGCCGACGCGGGCGATGCCGGTGCGCTCATTGCCTAGCAGGAATTTGGCGTAGTCCCAGCCCTTGTTCTCCTCGCCGATCAGGTTCTCGATCGGGACCTCGACGTCGTCGAAGAACACCTCGTTGACCTCGTGGCCGCCGTCGATGGTCTGGATCGGACGCACCGTGACGCCCTTCGATTTCATGCTGAAGACGATGAAGGAGATGCCCATCTGCTTCTTCGCGGAGGGATCGGTGCGGCACAGGCAGAAGATCATGTCGGCGTGCTGGGCGAGCGTCGTCCAGGTCTTCTGGCCGTTGATGATCCATTTGTCGCCACGGCGTTCAGCCTTGGTCTTGAGCGAGGCGAGGTCGGAGCCGGAGCCGGGCTCGGAGAAGCCCTGGCACCACCAATCATCGACATTGGCGATGCGCGGCAGATACTTCTTCTTCTGCTCCTCGTTGCCGAAGGTGTAGATGACGGGGCCGACCATGCTGACGCCGAAGGCGAGCGGCTGCGGCGCCGGATAGGCCTGCAGCTCCTCGTTGAAGATGTAGTGCTGCACCGAGCTCCAGCCGGTGCCGCCATATTCCGTCGGCCAGTGCGAGACGCCCCAGCCCTTCTTGTTGAGGATGCGCCACCAGGTCACCATCTCGTCCTTCGACAGATGCCGGCCCTCCACCATCTTGCGGCGCGTTTCCGCGGGCACGTTGTCCCTGAAGAACTGCCGGACTTCCTCGCGGAACGCCTGCTCTTCTTTCGTGAATGCAAGATCCATTGGATCGCTCCCTTAGTATTCAAATCGGGCTTCGGTCAGTTCGTCACACTCAGCTGTCGTCCCTGCGAACGCAGGGACCCATAACCACCGGCCGTCATTGGTGCGAAAGGCGTCTGCCAGAATGCCCCAAGCGACATCACGCGGTATGGGTCCCGGATCTGCGCCGGCAAGCGCGTCGCGCTTGCCGGCTTGTCCGGGACGACACCTGTTTAGGTCCCGCACCAGGTTTGCGCGGGACTACGATGTTGTTACTGCAGCACCTCGAACAGGCCGGCGGCGCCCATGCCGCCGCCGACGCACATGGTGACGACGGCGTATTTGGCCTTGCGGCGGCGGCCTTCGATCAGGGCGTGGCCGGTGAGGCGCGCGCCCGACATGCCGTAGGGATGGCCGACCGAAATCGCGCCGCCATTGACGTTGATCTTGTCGGGGTCGATGCCGAGCTTGTCGCGGCAGTACAGCACCTGCACCGCAAACGCCTCGTTGAGCTCCCACAGGCCAATGTCGTCGACAGTGAGGCCATGACGCTTCAACAGGCGCGGCACCGCGAAGACCGGGCCGATGCCCATCTCGTCCGGTTCACAACCGTGCGCAACGAAGCCGCGGAAGATGCCGAGCGGCTGCAGGCCGCGCTTGGCGGCCTCCTTGTCGCTCATGATCACCGAGGCCGAAGCACCGTCAGACAGCTGGCTGGCATTGCCGGCGGTGATGGTAAAGCCGTCGCCGCGCACGGCCTTGAGGCCGGCGAGGCCTTCAGCGGTCGTCTCCGGACGCGGACCTTCGTCCTGCGACAGCGCGATGTCCTTGAACGAGACGTTGCCGGTGGCCTTGTCGGTGACGGCCATCTTGGTCGAGATCGGCGCCAGCTCCTCGTTGAACTTGCCACCCTGCTGCGCGGCAGCCGTGCGGCGCTGGCTCTCCAGCGCGTACTCGTCCTGGCGCTCGCGCGAAATGCCGTAGCGCTTGGCGACCACCTCGGCGGTGTCGATCATCGGCATGTAGACGTCGCCCTTGATCTCGAGCAGCGCGGGATCGGTGGCCTGGAACGCGTTCATCTTGTCGTTCTGGACCAGCGAGATCGACTCGCCGCCGCCGCCGACCGCGATCTCGACGCCGTCGAAGATCACCGAGCGCGCGGCGAGCGCGATCGCCTGCAGGCCGGAGGCGCACTGGCGATCGATCGTGGTGCCGCCGACCGACACCGGCAGGCCGGCGCGCAGCAGCGCCTTGCGCGCGATGTTGCCGCCGGTCGAACCCTGCTGCAGGGCCGCACCCATCACGACATCCTCGACCTCGGCCGGATCGATCTTGGCGCGCTTGACGGCCTCGCCGATGGCGTGGCCGAGCAGCGTCGCGCCGCCGGTGGCATTGAGCGCGCCGCGATAGGCCTTGCCGATCGGCGTACGGGCGGTGGAAACGATGACGGCATCGGTCATGGGCGACCTCCTGTTGTTGTTAGGATTGTTTGCTGTGGGATGGTGGTGACTGCTGCTGGCGCAACTCGTGGCGCGACAATTTACCGACCGGCGTGCGCGGCAGTTCGTCGACGAACTCGACCGCCGCCGGCAGTTCATGCTTGCCGAGCTTGCCGGTGAGGAAGCCGCGGAGCTCCTCGACCGAAAACGGCGCGAAACCGTCGCGCAGCTTGATGAAGGCCTTGGCCGCCTCGCCGCGATAGGCGTCGGGAATGCCGATGACGATCACTTCCTGCACGGCGGGATGCGTGTAGATCGCCTGCTCGATCATCTGCGGATAGACGTTGAAGCCGCCGGAGATGATCATGTCCTTCTTGCGGTCGACCAGGAAGTAGAAGCCGTCGGCATCGACATAGCCGATGTCGCCGGTCAGGAAGTGGTCACCGACGAAGGACTGCGCCGACTCCTCGGGCCTGTTCCAATAGCCCTTGGTGACGTTCGGCCCCTTGACGCGGATCTCGCCGACCTCGTTGATCCCCAACACCTTCGAGGGATCTTCGAGCGACACGACGTCCATCTCGATGCCGGGCAGTGCGATGCCGATCGAGCCGGGCTTGTCCGGCCCTTCCTTCGGGTGGCTGGTGCCGGGCGAGCAGGTCTCGGTCATGCCCCAGCCGCTCTTCAGCTTCATGCCGACGCGGCGCTCCAGGATGCGCGCGACCTCGACCGGCAACGGCGCGCCGCCGGACCCGACGCTGGTCAACGACGACAGATCGCGCTTGTCGAGATCCGGCAGGTTGGCGATCGCGATCCACATCGTCGGCACGCCCGGGAAATAGGTCGCGCGCTTCACTTCGATGTCGCGCATCACGGCCTCGAGATCGAAGCGCTGATGCAGCGAGACCAGGCTGCCGATGCGCAGCGCCGTCAGCAGCACGACGGTGAGCGCATAGATGTGGAACAGCGGCAGCACGCAGATGACGCGGTCGCCGCCCTCATGCTGGATCCGTGTAGCGCGGCCCCAGATCTCGATGATCGAGACCGCTGAGGTGAGATTGCCGTGCGTCAGCATCGCGCCCTTGGGCAGGCCGGTGGTGCCGCCCGTGTACTGCAGCAGTGCGATGTCGTCGGGCGAGATCGCGGGCCACGATGCGGGCGGCACGGCGCCGTTGACGAAGGCGCGATGGGTGATGACGGCAGGATTGTCAGGCAGCGCCGTCTGCGGCGTGCCGACCTTGCCCCAATGATCATCTTCGCAAACGATGAGCCGATCGAGCAGACCCTTCGCCAGGAACTTGAGCGCCATCGGCAGCAGCGCCGACAAATTCGACGTCACCAGAATGCGCGCGCCGGAATCGCTGAGCTTGTGCGACAGCGCGATCTCGCCGTCGAGCGGCGACAGATGCACGACGCGGGCACCGGCCTTGAGGGCGCCGAAGAAATTGATCGGATGATCCGGTGTGTTGCCGAGGAACAGCGCGATCGAGGCGCCCTTGCCGAAGCCGGCGCGGAGGAAGGCAGCGGCGGCCTGGTCGACGAGGCTTGAGAGCTGAGTGAATGTGATCGGGCGGTCGCGGAATTCCAACGCATGGCGATCGCCGAAATCGCTTACGGACTTCGCCAGCAGGTCCGGCAAGGTGCCGCGCGCGAGCGGCGCGTCCCAGCGGACGCCTTCGGGATAGAACTGTTCGCCGGGATGGGTCATGCGGACTCTGTGTTTGTTGCCGTCAGGTGGCCCCGCTGCGTCCGTCCCCTCCCCCCTTGCGGGGGAGGGTCAGGGAGGGGGGTGGCCGCGGGTGAGACTGCCGTTGTGGACCCCCACCCCCAACCCCTCCCCGCAAGGGGGAGGGGAGCGCACCTGCGAACGAGGCGACGAGCAGGCTGCATCAGGCAGCCTTGGATTCCTTGGCCAGTGAGGCGAACGTCTTGCCCTCATCCGCAAGCTTCTTCAGCAGCGGCGCCGGCTCGAGCGACGGATCGTTGGTTTCCTTGGCGTAGAACGCCAGCCGCTCGGCGATATGCTTCAGGCCGACGCTGTCGGCCCAGTACATCGGGCCGCCGCGATAGATCGGCCAGCCGTAGCCGTAGAGCCAGACCACGTCGATATCCGACGGCCGCGCGGCGATGCCTTCCGCGAGGATTTTTGCGCCCTCGTTGATCATCGGATACATCATGCGCTCGAGGATCTCCTCGTCGCTCACGGCGCGGCGCTTGAGGCCGAGCTTGGCAAGCGTCTCGTCGATCAGCTTCTCGACATCGGGATCCGGCAGCGGCGCGCGCGAGCCCGCCTCGTATTTGTAGTAGCCCTTGCCGGTCTTCTGGCCGAAGCGTCCGGCCTCGCACAGCGCGTCCGCGATCTCGCTCTTGATGCCGCGGTCCTTGCGCGATCGCCAGCCGATGTCGAGGCCGGCGAGATCGCCCATCGCGAACGGGCCCATCGGCATGCCGAACTTGGTGACGACGGCGTCGACCTGCTGCGGCAGCGCGCCTTCGAACAGCAGCTTCTCGGCCTGCTTGCCGCGCTGCGCCAGCATGCGATTGCCGACGAAGCCGTCGCAGACCCCGACAACCGCCGGCACCTTGGCGATCTTGCGCGCGATCGACACCGCGGTGACCAGCGCATCCGGCGCGGTCTTCTCGGCGCGCACGATCTCGCACAGCTTCATGACGTTGGCCGGCGAGAAGAAGTGCATGCCGAGCACGTCCTGCGGACGGCTGGTCTCCGCGGCGATGGCGTCGATGTTGAGATAGGAGGTGTTGGAGGCCAGCACTGCGCCCGGCTTGGCGTATTGATCGAGCTTGCCGAACACTTCCTTCTTCACGGCCATGGTCTCGAACACCGCCTCGATCACGAGGTCGGCATCCTTGACGTTCTCCAGGCCGACCTTGCCGTCGATCAGCGCCATACGCTTGGCCGGTGCATCCGCCGGGATGCCGCCGCGCGCGGCGGTCGCTTCCCAGTTCTTCTGCATGATGCCCATGCCGCGCTTGAGCTGTTCTTCCGCGGTCTCGATCAGGGTGACCGGAATACCGGCATTGGCGAACGACATCGCGATGCCGCCGCCCATGGTGCCGGCGCCAATGATGGCGACGCGCTCGACCTTGCGACCCTTGGTGCCCTCGGGCACGCTGGCGATCTTGGCCGCCTCGCGCTCGGCGAAGAACGCGTAGCGCTGCGCCTTCGACTGATCGCTGGCCACCAGCTTGAGGAAGCCCTCGCGCTCGCGCTTCAGGCCTTCGTCGAACGGCAGGTCAATCGCGTAGCCGACGGCATCGGCCGCAGCGAACGGCGCCTCAAGGCCGCGCGACTTCTTGGTGATCGCAGCGACCGCGTTGGTGAAGATCGAACGATCGGCCTTGGCGGCAGCGATCTTGGATTCGTCGTCGCGCAGCTTGCGCAGCGGACGGTTCTCCGCCACCACCTTGCGCGCGAACTCCACGCCGCCCGACGCGGGTCCCTCGACGATCTCCTCGATCAGCCCCGACTTGAGCGCCTCCGCGGCGCCGATCGGATCGCCGCCGACGATCATCTTGACCGCAAGCTCCGGACCGACCGCGCGCGGCAGGCGCTGCGTACCACCCGCGCCCGGCAGCAGGCCGAGCTTCACCTCCGGCAGGCCAAGCTTCGAGTCCTTGGTGGCGACACGGTAATGACAGGCCAGCGCCACTTCGAGGCCACCACCAAGCGCGGTGCCGTGGATCGCAGCGATCACCGGCTTCGGACTATTCTCGATCGTGCTGAGCACGTCGTTGAGCGCCGGCGGCTTCGGCGGCTTGCCGAACTCGGTGATATCGGCGCCGGCGATGAAGGTGCGTCCGCCGCAAGTCAGAACGATGGCCTTGATCGTGGGATCGTCGATCGCCGCCTTGACGTTGTCGAGGATGCCGCCGCGAACTGCGGCACTCAGCGCATTGACCGGCGGGCTGTCGATGGTGACGATGCCGATGATGTCTTGGCGATCAAGCTTTGCCACTTCGCTCACGCGTAAGCTCCTTGGATGTCGTTTCTTTGCGGCCGGTTAACCGACCTGCCAATTGTTGGACCTTCATTTGCGCAGAGTATCAGCCTTGCTTGCGTCTACCCGCTGCCGAACCTCAATTCCGCAGTGCGAAACGTAATTCCACATCTTGACAGCCAGGGTTATTTTGAAGCACGAGCGTTGTCAACGAGGCTCATCAATCAACAGCCGATGACATGAAACGCCCAGGGAAGAAAGCTGCGACCGATCGCAACTTCGTCGTTGCGCTGTCGCGCGGCCTGGAAGTGCTGCGTGCCTTCCGGCCGAACGACGGCCTGCTGGGCAACCAGGAGATCGCCGCGCGCACCAACCTGCCCAAGGCCACGGTGTCGCGCCTGACCTATACGCTCACCAAGCTCGGCTATCTCACCCCGGTTCCTCGGTTCGAAAAGTACCAGCTGGCACCGTCAGCACTGCTGCTCGGTTATGCCGCGCTCGCCAATCTCGGCGTGCGCCAGCTCTCCGAGCCGTTCCGCGAGCAGCTGATGCGCGAGACCGGCGGCGCGGTCGCGATCGGCGGCCGCGACCGGCTCAGCATGATCTATATCGGCCAGAGCCGTCACGGCGTCGTGAATGTCGAGCTCGACGTCGGATCGCGCATTCCGATCGCCACGACCGCAATGGGCCGCGCCTATCTCTGGGCGCTGCCCGAGGAGGAACGCACCGCGCTCATGCGCGAGATGCGCGAGCATTACGGCAACCGCTGGCCGAAGATCCGCGACGGCATCGAACGCGCCGGCGAGACCGTCGCCAAACACGGTTTCGCGATCTCGGCCGGCGAGTGGCAGGACGATGTGCATGCCGTCGCCGCGGCGCTCAGGCTCAACGATGGAACGGGTCCCTACGCGATCAATTGCGGCGCGCCTGCATTCCGCTTCACGGAAGAGCGTCTGCTCTCCGACATTGGACCTCGCCTCGTCGCGATGGTAAGAAAAATCGAAGCAGCGCTTGGCGGACTCGCGCCGCAAACTAATCAGACAAATAATCAGACGAGCCAATCGTCTCACAAAGAACCCAATAAAAAGCCGAAGCCAGGAGGAAAAGTTGCCCGTGTTGCCGAGGGTATCAGATAGCCTGCATCATCGCGGTCGGCTGGCGCCGCGCTCTAACCTGAACGATTTCGGGAGGGGCGAGACGAGATGACGCAGGCACAACTCGCCCCGACGAACGATCCGCTGCTCGCGGTCCGCGACGTCAGCGTCGTGTTCGGCGGCATCGTCGCACTGAACGGCGTGTCGTTCGACATGCACAAGGGCCAGATCCTCGGCCTCATCGGTCCCAACGGCGCCGGCAAGACGACGCTGTTCAACTGCCTCAGCCGTCTGTACCAGCCGAGCGCCGGCGACATCCTGATGGAAGGTCGCAGCATCCTGTCGCGGCCGCCACATCGCATCGCCGAGATCGGCATCGGCCGCACCTTCCAGAACGTTGCACTGTTCCCGAACCTCTCGGTGCTGGACAATGTCCGCGTCGGTACGCATGCGCGGACATCGAGCGACATCATCTCGGACTCGCTGCGGCTCGCCTGGATCCGGCGCAGCGAGAAATCCGTGAACACCAAGGTTCACGAGATCCTGGCCTATCTCAACCTCGAGGAGGTCGCGCACAAGACCGTATCCGGCCTGCCGTTCGGAACGCAGAAGCGCGTCGAGCTGGCACGCGCGCTCGCCGCCGATCCGAAGATCCTGCTGCTCGACGAGCCTGCCGGCGGCCTCAATCACGAGGAAGTCTATGTGCTCGGCGACCTGATCCGGCGCATCCGCGACGACCGTCACATCACCGTGCTGCTGGTCGAGCATCACATGGGTCTCGTGATGTCGATCGCCGATCACGTCGTGGCGCTGAACTTTGGCCGCAAGCTCGCCGAGGGCACGCCGGCCCAGGTGCAGGCCGATCCCGACGTCATCAAGGCCTATCTCGGGAGCAAGGATCAATGACGGCGCTTCTCAACGTCAAGGATCTCAGGGCGTATTACGGCCAAGTCCAGGCCCTGCACGGCCTCTCCTTCTCGCTCAACGAGGGCTCGCTGACGACCCTGCTCGGCGCCAACGGCGCCGGCAAGACCACGACCTTGCGCGCGATCTGCAACATGGTGCGCTCGACCGGCGCGATCGAGTTCGAGGGCAAGCCACTCAACAACAAGTCCACCGAGAGCATCGTCCGCTTCGGCATCGCGCACGTGCCGCAGGGCCGCGGCACCTTCACCAACATGACGGTCGAGGAGAACCTGCAGCTCGGCGCCATCACCCGCAGCGACAAGGCGGGCATCGTCGCCGATATCGAGCGGATGTACTCCTACTTCCCGAAGCTGAAGGAGCGCCACACCCAGCAGGCCGGAACGCTGTCCGGCGGCGAGCAGCAGATGCTCGCCGTGGCCCGCGCGCTGATGCTGCGTCCCCGGCTGATGCTGCTCGACGAGCCGTCGTTCGGCCTCGCGCCGCTGGTGGTACGTGATCTCTTCGGCATCCTCGGCAAGATCAATCGCGACGAGAAGGTCTCGATTCTCGTCGTCGAGCAGAACGCCCAGCTCGCGCTGGAGCTCGCCGACCAGGCCTATGTGATCGAGACCGGTCGCATCGTCATGTCGGGTGTCGCAAAGGACATCGCGAACGACGAGAACGTCCGCAAATCCTATCTTGGCTACTGACGGAGGCGGGACAATGGAACTCTTCACCAACCAGGTCCTGGCCGGCATCGCGACGGGCGCGATCTACGCCTGCATGGCGCTCGCCGTCGTGATGATCTACCAGGCGATCGACCATCTCAACTTCGCGCAAGGCGAGATGGCGATGTTCTCGACCTTCATCTCCTGGCAGCTGATGCAATGGGGCCTGCCCTACTGGGGCGCCTTCATCGTCACGCTGGCGTTCTCCTTCGCCGGCGGCATCGCGATCGAGCGCGTGCTGTTCAAGCCGCTGACCAAGGCGCCGATCCTGACGCAAGTTGCCGGCTTCATCGCGCTGTTCTCGATCATCAACTCCTGCGCCGGCCTGATCTGGGACTTCACGATCAAGCAGTATCCGACGCCGTTCGGCTCCTCGCCATTCCTCGGCAGCCAGCTGATCTCGACCCACCAGGCCGGCATGATCGGCATTACGCTCCTGCTCCTGGTCGGCCTGTACTTCTTCTTCCAATACACCCGCGTCGGCCTCGCGATGCGGGCGGCGGCAGCGCTGCCCGAGTCGGCGCGGCTGGTCGGCATCAACACGTCGTGGATGATCGCGCTCGGCTGGGGCATGGCCGCGGCGATCGGCTCGATCGCCGGCATGCTGATCGCGCCGGTGGTGTTCCTCGAGCCCAACATGATGGGCGGCGTGCTGATCTACGGCTTCGCCGCGGCCGTGCTCGGCGGCCTCACCAGCCCGTTCGGCGCGGTGCTCGGCGGCTTCCTGGTCGGCATCTTCGAGAACCTCGCCGGCACCTACATCCCGCATGTGGGCAATGAGATGAAGCTGCCGATCGCGCTGGCCCTGATCATCTCCGTCCTGGTCATCAAACCCGCCGGCCTGTTCGGCCGCAACATCGTGAAGCGAGTCTGATCATGAGCGCAGTCGAGGAAATCGCATCCCCAGCGCCCGCGGTCGAGGCCGTTCCGAAGCGGGCCATGACCCTGAGCTCCGGCACCACCTTCGTCGTCGTGCTGCTGCTTCTCGTCGTGCCGCTGTTCGTCAAGAACTTCATCATCTTCCAGATGACGATGCTCCTGATCTATGGCCTCGCCGTTCTGGCGCTGAACATCCTGACCGGCGGCTCCGGGCAGTTCTCGCTCGGGCAGAGCGCGTTCTATGCCGTCGGCGCGTATACGTCGGCGATCCTGATGGAGCAGTACAACGTCAACTACGCGCTGACCCTGCCGATCGCAGGCGTGATCTGCTTCGGCTTCGGCTTCCTGTTCGGCCAGCCGGCGCTGCGGCTGTCGGGCGTGTATCTCGCGCTCGCCACCTTCGCGCTCGCCACCGCGATGCCGCAGATCCTGAAACTCGGCTTCTTCGAGCATTGGACCGGCGGCGTGCAGGGTCTGGTCGTGACCAAGCCGGACGCGCCGTTCGGCCTGCCGATGTCGCAGGACATGTGGCTGTATTACTTCACCCTGGCGATCACGATCGCGATCTACATTTTCTCAGTGAACCTGCTGCGCTCCCGCTCCGGCCGGGCGTTCATGGCGATCCGTGACAACGAGATCGCCGCCTCCGCCATGGGTATCGACGTCGCGACTTATAAGACGCTGGCATTCGGTGTCAGCGCGGGGATCACGGGCGTCGCCGGCGGGCTCGGGGCCATCGCGGTGCAGTTCGTCGCGCCGGACAGCTACACGATCGTGCTCGCGATCTCGCTGTTCCTCGGCATGGTCGTCGGCGGCGTCGGCTGGCTGCCCGGCTCGTTCGTCGGCGCTGCCTTCATCATCTTCGTTCCCAACATCGCCGAAGGCATTTCCAAGGGCCTGTCCGGCGCGGTGTTCGGCGTGCTGCTGTTCCTCGTCATCTTCCTCGTGCCGCACGGCGCGCGGCAGGTGGCGATGGTGGCCCAGCAGCTGCTCGGCAAACTCAGAAAGAACTAAGGAGGAACTCTTGCAGGTCGCTCACCATCTACGGATCGCCGCCCTCGCGACGGCGGTCGTCGCCCTCAGCTCGGGCGCAGCCTTCGCCCAGAGGAAATACGACACCGGCGCGTCCGACACCGAGATCAAGGTCGGCAACATCATGCCCTATAGCGGACCCGCGTCCGCCTACGGCGTGATCGGCAAGACCGAGGAAGCGTATTTCAAGAAGATCAACGCCGAGGGCGGCATCAACGGCCGTAAGATCAACTTCGTCACCTATGACGACGCCTACTCGCCGCCGAAGGCCGTGGAGCAGGTGCGCAAGCTGGTCGAGAGCGACGAGGTCCTGTTCGTTTTCAACCCGCTCGGCACGCCGTCGAACTCGGCGATCCAGAAGTACCTCAACGGCAAGAAGATCCCGCAGCTGTTCGTCGCGACCGGCGCCACCAAGTGGAACGATCCGAAGAACTTCCCGTGGACCATGGGCTGGCAGCCGAGCTACCAGAGCGAGGGCCGCATCTATGCGAAGTACCTGCTCAAGGAGAAGCCGGGCGCCAAGATCGGCGTGCTGTTCCAGAACGACGATTTCGGCAAGGACTATCTGAAGGGTCTCAAGGACGGACTCGGCGACAAGGCCGCGTCGATGATTGTGATGGAGGAGAGCTACGAGACCTCCGAGCCCTCGATCGACGGCCATATCGTCAAGCTGAAGGCCTCCGGCGCCGACACCTTCTTCAGCGTCACCACGCCGAAGTTCGCGGCGCAGGCGATCAAGAAGCTCGCCGAGATCGACTGGCATCCGACGCATCTCGTCGTCAACGTCTCGGCCTCGGTCGGCAGCGTCATCAAGCCGGCCGGCTTCGAGAACTCGCAAGGGATCCTCTCGGCCGCCTACGCCAAGGACGCCGCGGACGCGCAATGGGACAATGATCCCGGCATGAAGAAGTTCTTCGATTTCCTGGCGCAGTACGCTCCCGACGCCAACAAGCTCGACAGCTCGACCGTCTACGGTTACGGCGCCGCCCAGACGCTGGTGAAGGTGCTGCAGATGTGCGGCGACGATCTCACCCGCGCCAACGTCATGAAGCAGGCCGCGAGCCTGAAGGACTTCGCGCCGGACACGCTGCTGCCGGGCGTCAAGATCAACACCTCGGCCACCGACTTCGCCCCGATCGAGCAGCTGCAGATGATGCGGTTCAAGGGCGAGAAGTGGGAGCTGTTCGGCGAGGCCATCAGCGGCGCCGTTGAGTAGCTCAAATTAGAGACATCGCGCATCGCCGCTAACGAGCGGTGCCGATCTCCACTGGCCCTCCGTGCCCTCGGCACGGGGGGCTTTTTCATGCGCGGCATGCCCGTTCGACCAGCGGTGAAGCGACACCGTCTGACTGATCTCAAGCTGTTCTCGCAAAGCACCCACCCGCCGAGATTGCGCCTTCTCGCAATTGCACATCCCAGGCAGCCGCGAAAACACGGCCCGTGCCGTGATGTCGCAGCGTGGCCGCACCAGCTCTGCTATAGTTCCTGTGTCACCAAGAGCTTCCAGCAAGGAAGCCGCGACACATCATCGAGAACAACACGGGAGATACGCACAATGATGATCACGCGCAGAGCCGCCCTCGCCTCCGTCGCCGCCATCGCCTTCGCTTCGTCAGGCGCGTTCGCCGCCGACAAGAAATACGACACCGGAGCCTCCGACACCGAAATCAAGATCGGCAACATCATGCCGTATAGCGGGCCGGCGTCAGCCTACGGCGTCATCGGCAAGACGGAAGCGGCCTACTTCAAGAAGATCAACGCCGAGGGCGGCATCAATGGCCGCAAGATCAACTTCATCTCCTATGACGACGCCTATTCGCCGCCCAAGGCCGTCGAACAGGCGCGCAAGCTGGTCGAGAGCGACGAGGTGCTGCTGATCTTCAACTCACTCGGCACACCGTCGAACACGGCGATCCAGAAGTACATGAACGCCAAGAAGGTGCCGCAGCTGTTCGTCGCGACCGGCGCGACCAAGTGGAACGATCCGTCGAGCTTCCCGTGGACGATGGGCTGGCAGCCGAGCTACCAGGCGGAGTCGCGCATCTATGCCAAGTATCTGCTGAAGGAGAAGCCGGACGCCAAGATCGGGGTGCTGTATCAGAACGACGATTACGGCAAGGATTATCTCAAGGGCCTGAAGGACGGGCTCGGCGCCAAGGCGGCGAGCATGATCGTCATGGAGGAGAGCTACGAGACGACGGAGCCGACGATCGACAGCCATATCGTCAAGCTGAAGTCTACCGGCGCCGACGTCTTCATGAACATCACGACGCCGAAATTCGCAGCGCAGGCGATCAAAAAGGTGAAGGAGATCGACTGGAAGGCGCTGCACCTCCTCAACAACGTCTCGGCCTCGGTCGGCAGCGTGCTGCGACCTGCCGGCTTCGAGAACTCGCAGGACATCATCTCGGCCGCCTATCTGAAGGACGTGTCCGATCCCCAGTGGAAGGACGACACCGGGATGAAGCAGTTCCTGGAGTTCATGGCCAAGGACTTCCCCGAAGGTGACAAGCTCGATGGCGGCGCCGTCGTGGGCTACGGCGTGGCGCAGACCCTGGTGCAGGTGCTGAAGCAGTGCGGCGACGATCTCACCCGCGAGAACGTCATGAAGCAGGCGGCGAGCTTGCGCAACTTCCGCACCGAGATGCTGTTGCCGGGCATCAGCATCAACACCTCGGCGACCGACTTCGCGCCCGTCAGCCAGCTGCAGTTGATGCGCTTCAAGGGCGACAGGTGGGAACTGTTCGGCGACGTGATCTCGGCCGACGTCGGCGGCTGATACGACGAACTGACTATGCCTCCTGCGGCGTCACGCCGCAGGAGGTTTCATCTACGAACAAGTCAGCTTTCTTTTCCCACTAATCCTTAAGCTAGGAGTTCACGGAACGGCGGTCATGCGTCGCCGGCGGTTACGCCGCGCGCGCGGCTGGGCTATGGGGACGCCTTCGGAGTGAAACGAGTCGCCCTGATCGCGGCGAGTCCAACAACAAGGCCAAGCTCCAAGGCCGAGAAGGAGTCTCCCCACGTGACCACTGCCCTCACCCGCCGCACGCTCTCCAGCCTGCTCGGCCTCGCCCTCGTTGGCGCCGCTGCCAGCAGCGCGTACGCCGACAAGAAATACGATAACGGCGCGAGCGACACCGAGATCAAGATCGGCAACATCGTGCCCTATAGCGGCCCGGCCTCGGCCTATGGCTCGGTCGGCAAGGCGATGTCGGCTGTGTTCAAGAAGGTCAATGACGAAGGTGGCATCAACGGCCGCAAGATCAATTTCATCTCGTATGACGACGCCTATTCGCCACCGAAGACGGTGGAGCAGGCGCGCAAGCTGGTCGAGAGCGATGAGGTGCTGTTCCTGTTCGGCGTGCTCGGCACCGCGCCCAACACGGCGATCCAGAAATACATGAACGCCAAGAAGGTGCCGCAGCTGTTCGTGGCGACCGGCGCCACCAAGTGGAACGAGCCCAAGACCAATCCGTGGACCATGGGCTGGCTGCCGAGCTACCAATCGGAAGCGCGCATCTACGCCAAATATCTCATGGCGCAGCAGCCGAGCGGGAAGATCGCGGTGCTCTACCAGAACGACGACATGGGCAAAGACTATCTAAAGGGCCTCAAGGACGGTCTCGGCAGCGAGGCCTCTCGGGTGGTGCTGGAGGAGAGCTACGAGATCGCCGAGCCGACGGTGGAGTCGCACATCGTCAAGATGAAGTCGGCCAATCCCGACGTCGTCATCTTGTTCACGACGCCGAAGTCGGGCGCACAGGCGATCAAGAAGCTCGGCGAGATGAGCTGGAAGCCGCTCACCATCATCTCCAACGTCAGCGCCTCCACGGCTGCGGTGATGCGGCCGGCTGGCGTCGAGAACTCGCAGGGCGTGATCTCGGCCGCCTATGCCAAGGATGCCTCCGATCCGCAATGGGCCAATGATCCGGGCCTCGGCGCGTTCCGCGAGTTGCTCGCCAAATACCTGCCGGAGATCAACCCCGTGGATTCGTCGGCGCTGACCGGCTACAACATCGCCACCACGATGGTCGAGGTGCTGAAGCGATGCGGCGACGAACTGACACGCGCGAACGTCATGAAACAGGCGGCAAGCCTGAAGCAGTTTGCGCAAGGCGGGCTGCTGCCCGGCGTCACGCTGACCACGGGGCCCGACGATTTCCAGCCGATCGAGCAGCTGCAGCTGATGCAATTCAAGGGCGAGCGCTGGCAGCTGTTCGGCGAGGTCATGAGCGGCGAGCTGAAGTGAACCATCGCGCATCCGCGGGCGGCCTCGCATGAGCAGCCGCCGTCCGCTGTTGCGATCGATCTTCGATGCCGCGGTCGCCGCGGCGCATCCCGATGTCGTGCTGCCGGGCTTCCTCCCGGCGGCACCGAAGGGCCGGATCATCTGCCTCGCCGCCGGCAAGGGCGCCGCCGCGATGGCAGTTGCCGCAGAGCGGCACTACCTCGACACGCTCGGGTTCGATCCGGCGAAGCTCGTCGGCATTGCAACCACCCGTCATGGCCACGGTGTGCCGACGCGCCGCGTCAAAGTCATCGAAGCGGGCCACCCGATGCCGGACGAGGCCGGGCTCAAGGCAGCGGACGATACGCTGCAGTTGGCCGCAACGGCAGAAGCCGACGATCTGATGCTGGTGCTGATCTCCGGCGGCGGCTCGGCGAACTGGGTTGCGCCGGTGAACGGCGTCAGCTTCGGGCAGAAGCAGCAGCTGACGCGGGCGCTGCTGCGTTCGGGCGCGCCGATCGGCGAGATGAACATCGTCCGCAAGCATCTGTCGCGCATCAAGGGCGGGCGGCTGGCGCGCGCCGGGCAGAAGGCCGAGATCGTGACGCTGGCGATCTCCGATGTGCCGCATGACGATCCCTCCGCCATCGCCTCCGGGCCGACGGTGCCGGATCCGACGACGCTGGCCGATGCCCGCGCGATCGTCGCGAAATACAGGCTCGAGGTCGACCCGGCGATTGCTCGTGCGCTCGAAGATCCCGCCAATGAGAGCTGCAAGCCTGGCGACCCCGCCTTCGCCCGCGCATCGTTCGAGCTGATCGCGCGGCCCGCGAGTTCGCTCGAAGCGGCTGTGGCCGCGGTCAAGGCCGCGGGCTACGACGTGCTCGACCTCGGTGCCGATCTCGAGGGCGAGGCCCGCGAGGTCGCCGCCGATCATGCCAAGCTGGCGCGGGAGGCCCGTTCGCTCGGCCGCCGCATGGCGATCATCTCGGGCGGCGAGCTCACGGTGACCGTGCGCGGCCACGGCCGCGGCGGGCCGAACCAGGAATATGCGCTGGCGCTCGCCGACCTGCTGAAGGACATGGACGGCGTCGCGGCGCTGGCCGGCGACACCGACGGTGCCGATGGCGGCGGTGGCAGCGCCTCGGACCCGGCCGGCGCGCTGGTCGATGCCGAGGTCATCGCAGCGATGCGGGCGCAGGGACTGGATCCCCAAGCCTATCTCGCCAACAACGACGCCACCGCGTTCTTCGCCGCGACCGGCGGCCTGCTGCAGACCGGCCCGACGCTGACCAACGTCAACGATGTGAGAGTGATCCTGGTCGACTGAGGGCACGACGCCCTCAGAACTCCTCCGCGATCTTGGTGAGCATCGCGAGCAGCGTCTCGCGCCCGTCGGGGCCGAGCAGCTCGTTCAGTCGCGCCTCGTGCTTGGAGACGACCAGCTTCTTGGCGCGAGCGAGCACGCCCTTGCCCTTCTCGGTCAGCAGCAGGATGTGCGAGCGTCGGTCATTGGCCGAGCGGACGCGGGTGCAGAGCTCACGGCTTTCCAGGCTATCTAAAAGCGACACGAAATTGGGCCGGAGGATGCCCAGCGTGTTGGCGATCTCGGTCTGGTTGCGGCCGGGATTGGCGTCGAGCAGCAGCAGCACCGAGAACTGCGCCGGCGTCAGCTGCAACGGTGCAACGCAGCGTAGAAAGTCCTCGAACACCTTCAACTGCGCCCGTTTCAGCACATAGCCGAGCAGATCGGAGAGCTCGCCGAGCTGGACCGCTTGCGTCTCCTCGACGGCTGCGGCAGCTTCCTTTCGGCTTTCTCTGGCTTTGCTGACGGGCTTGGCGCTATCGGCCATCACAATCCGCCAAATTCATCGGACCCGCTTCCATCCCTGGTCTCGAATGCCGCAGCCGGAACAGCGGCCTTGAGATTATAATCGATAATTGTTATCCACTATATCAAACACGGGCAGCCATTCAACTGCTCCGACCAGCCGCGGGCGCCAGGCACCCCACGGCGTGCGGTCACCACAGAGGGGGAGCGTCCTGTCTTGAACACAACGATCTTGCTGTTCCTGTTGCAGGACGGCATTACCAACGGCGCGATCTACGCCCTGCTCGGGCTAGCGCTGGTGCTGGTATTTGCCGTCACCCGGGTGATCCTGATCCCGCAGGGCGAATTCGTCACCTACGGCGCCCTCACCTACGCCTCGCTCGCCGCCGGCCGCATGCCGGGCACCGCGAAGCTTGCCGTGGTGATCGGCCTCGTCGCCTTCGCCTTCGACCTCTATGCGATGCGCAAGACGCTGCACGTGCCCAAGGTCGCGCGCGCCGCTGCCCTTCACGTCGTCTTTCCCCTCGTCGTGCTGCTCGCCAGCATGTGGGCGGCCGACCAGCGCATGCCCGCCGGCGTCAGCCTGGTGCTGTCGCTGCTGATCGTTGCCAGCATCGGCCTGTCGCTGTACCGCATCGTGTTCCAGCCGCTCGCCCACACCTCGGTGCTGGTGCTGCTGATCGCCTCCGTCGGCGTGCACCTCGCGCTGCAAGGACTCGGCCTGCTGTTCTTCGGCGCCGAGGGCCAGCGCGGCCCGGCCCTGCTCACCACCAGTGCGACGCTCGGCTCGCTGCGCTTCACCGGCCAGGGCATGGCGGTCTACGGCATCACCATCGCCTTCATCGTCGGTCTCTGGCTGTTCTTCGGCCTGACCCTGTACGGCAAGGCGCTGCGCGCCACCGCGGTCAATCGTCTCGGCGCCCGCCTGGTCGGCATCCGCACCACGCTGTCCGGCCAGATCGCCTTCCTGCTGGCCTCCACCATCGGCGCGCTGTCCGGCATCCTGATCGTTCCGATCACGACGCTCTATTACGACACCGGCTTCCTGATCGGCCTGAAGGGCTTCATCGCCGCGATCATCGGCGGCCTGATCAGTTATCCGCTGACCGCCGTCGCCGCGCTGGTCGTCGGCATCGTCGAGGCGTTCTCCTCGTTCTACGCCTCGAACTTCAAGGAAGTCATCGTCTTCACGCTGCTGATCCCGGTCCTGCTGCTGCGTTCGCTTGCCGCGCCCGCGGTCGAAGAAGAAAAGGATTGAGCCGTGCGCGAGCGTTGGCCTCTCATCGTCTTTGCCGTCCTCGTCGCGGATGTTCCGTTCATCCCGGGCGTGCCGCCGTTCTGGATCGTGCTGCTCGACAATATCGGCCTGTCCGCGCTGGTCGCGATGGGCTTGGTGCTGCTGACCGGCGTCGGCGGCCTCACCTCGTTCGGCCAGGCCGCCTTCGTCGGCTTCGGCGCCTACACGACCGCGGTGCTGTCCGCCAATTACGGCGTCTCGCCCTGGCTGACCCTGCCGCTGTCGCTCTTGGTCTCCGGCCTCGCCGCGGTACTGCTCGGCCTCGTCACGGTCAGGCTGTCCGGCCATTATCTGCCGCTCGGCACGCTCGCCTGGGGTCTCGGCCTCTACTATCTCTTCAGCAAGCTGGCCTTCCTCGGCCGTAACGACGGCATCTCCGGCATCCCCCCGCTGTCGATCGGCAGCCTCAGGATGCTCGATCCCGGCACGATCTACTACGCGATCTGGGCCGCCGTGCTGATCTCCGCGCTGCTGACGATGAACCTCCTGGACTCCCGCACCGGCCGCGCCATTCGCGCGCTGCGCCGCGGGCACATCGCGGCCGAAGCCTTCGGCGTGTATTCGCCACGCGCCAAGCTGCTTGTGTTCATCTACGCCGCCGTGCTCGCCGGCCTGTCCGGCTGGCTCTACGCGCACTTCGCCCGCGCCGTGAACCCGACCCCGTTCGGCGCCCAGGCCGGCATCGAATATCTGTTCGTCGCGGTCGTCGGCGGTGCCGGCTATGTCTGGGGCGGCGTGCTCGGTGCTGCGATCGTCGTGATCCTGAAGGAGGTGCTGCAAAGCTATCTCCCGCTGCTGCTGCATGGCGAGGGCCAGCTCGAGACCATCGTGTTCGGCATCCTGCTCGTCACGTTGCTCCAGCTCGCGCCGACCGGCCTGTGGCCGTGGCTGACCGCGCGGCTGCCGTTCAAGCCGGTCGCCAAGAAGCCGGACACCTCGCTCGAGCTGCCGGCCCGGGTGCGATCCTCCTCGGCGCCGAACGTGCTGCTGCAGGTCGACAATGCGCGCAAACAGTTCGGTGGCGTGGTCGCGGTCAACAACGTCTCGTTCGACGTCCAGGCGCGCGAGATCGTCGCGCTGATCGGTCCCAACGGCGCCGGCAAGAGCACGACCTTCAACCTGATCACCGGCGTGCTGCCGCCGACCTCCGGCAACATCTCGGTGCTCGGCAAGGCCGTCGGCAACGCGCCGCCGCAGGACGTCGTCAAGCTCGGCATTTCCCGCACCTTCCAGCACGTCAAGCTGGTGCCCGACATGACCGTGCTGGAGAACGTCGCGATCGGCGCGCATCTGCGCGGCCATTCCGGCGCGCTCTCCAGCATGTTCCGGCTCGATCGCGCCGACGAGGCCAAGCTGCTCGCGGAAGCCGCGCGCCAGATCGAACGCGTCGGCCTCGGCGACCAGATGCACCAGCTCGCCGGTTCGCTATCCCTCGGCCAGCAGCGCATCGTCGAGATCGCCCGCGCGCTGTGCGTCGATCCGATGCTGCTGCTGCTCGACGAGCCCGCCGCCGGCCTGCGCCACATGGAGAAGCAGCGCCTCGGTGCGCTGCTTCGCGAACTCAGAGCCGGCGGCATGTCGGTGCTGCTGGTCGAGCACGACATGGGCTTCGTCATGGATCTCGCCGACCGCATCGTGGTGCTCGATTTCGGCACCAAGATCGCCGAGGGCACACCAGCCGCGATCAAGACCAATCCCGAGGTCATCAAGGCGTATCTCGGAGCCGCCGCATGAGTACCCTGCTGGAAGTCACCGACGCCCACGTCTCCTACGGCAAGGTCGAGGCCGTCCGCTCGGTCTCGCTCACCGTGGCGGAGAACGAGATCGTCACCATCATCGGCGCCAACGGCGCCGGCAAGACGACGCTCCTCAGCGCCATCATGGGCGTGTTTCCGCTCAAGGGCCGCGTCGCCTTCCTCGGCGAGGATTTGGCGCGCTACGAGATCGAGGACCGCGTGGCCCGCGGCCTCTGCCTGGTGCCGGAGCATCGCGAGCTGTTCGCCACCATGAACGTCGAGGACAATCTGCAGCTCGGCGCTTTCAGAATGAGCAAGGCGCATGCGGCGCGCGGCTTCGAGCACGTCTACACGCTGTTCCCGAAGCTGAAGGAGCGGCGCAAGCAGCTCGCCGGCACCTTGTCGGGCGGCGAGCAGCAGATGCTGGCGATGGGCCGGGCGCTGATGGGATCGCCGAAGATGCTGATGCTCGACGAGCCGAGCCTCGGTCTGGCGCCGATCATCGTCGCCGGCATCTTCGAGATCGTCGCCAAGCTGCGCGAGGAAGGCGTCTCGGTGCTGCTGGTCGAGCAGAACGCCAAGGCCGCGTTGAAAGTGGCCGACCGCGCCTATGTGATGGAGCTCGGCGAGTTCGTGCTCAACGGCAAGGCCTCGGAGATCGCGACCGACCAGCGCGTCGCGGCGAGCTATCTCGGCTTCGCCGAGGCAGCCGCGCACTGAACCGGCCCTGAAAATGGAAAGGCGCTGTCTCAGGATGGCGCCTCCTTCGACAAGAGGAAGTCGACCATCACGCGCTCCAGCGCGTGATACATGTCTGTGCCGGTCGCCGTCAGGCAGCCGCGATCACGCGCGGCCGTGATGAAGGGCGACACTTCCGGCTTGGTGATGACGCAGCCGCAATAGGCTGATGGGCTCACCGTCGCCATGTCGACCGGGAGGGGATCGCCGGGTTGCATGCCGGCCGGCGTCGCGTTGACGACCATGTCGAATCCATTTGCATCCGCGCTGCCGACGACCGCGCGGCCCTTGCCGCTCTCGTTGAGCCGCGCAATCAGCGCATCGCGACGGCCGGGATCGCTGTCGTGAATGGCGAGTTCGCGCACGCCGGCATCGATCAGAGCCAGCGCAATTGCCGAGCCGGCACCGCCCGCCCCGACCTGCAAGGCGCGCGCGTCGGCGGGATCGAACCCCGCGGCCTGCGCCGCGCCGACGAAGCCCAGACCATCGACCATGTCGCCGTGCCACTTGCCATTGACTCCGCGTCGCATCAGGTTCACGGCACCGATGAAATGCGCGCGCTCGGTCGCCGTCGCGCAGGCACGGTAGCAGGCGAATTTGTGCGGGATGGTCGCGACGATGCCGTCGAGATTCTTCACCCGCGTCATCGTTGCGATGAAGTCGGCGAGATCGGCCGGCGCGACCTGCACGGCGACCAGGATCGCATCGCTCTCGCGATCCGCAAAGGCTTCGCTGACGCCGGCGGGCGAGCGCACCTGCGCAACGGGATCGCCAATGATGATGTGGAGCCTGGTGGCTCCGGTGGGGGCGAAGATCATCCGGTCACTCCCTCGTCGTCGGTGACACGGGCGCGTTCAAGCCGCGCACCACTAGGTCGAGCAGGCGCTCGATGCGCGCCGTCCCCTGGGCATCCGGCTTGATGCGCCAGAGAAAGCCGAGCAGTTGCAGAACGTCCTCTGGATCGGCGCCCGGAGCGAAATCGCCGGACGCTTCGCCCGCCCGGAGCAGTTGATCCAGCGCCTCGAGGATGGGCGCGTAAAGCTCGCGCAAATACATGAGGTCGCGCTCGGATGTCGCGGTGCCCAGCACGTCGGCCAGCCCTTGCTTCATGCGTCCGAACTTCGCGAGCCGCTCGCACCAGCGGCGGAACGCCTCGCGCGGCGGATGGCGGACGACGAGCTGCTGGGCGACTGCAGCTACCGCTTCGATTTCGCGGCGGTACACGGCGAGCACCAGCGCCTCCCGGTTCGGGAAATGGCGATACAGCGTGCCCGGCCCGACGTCGGCGGCCTTGGCGATGGCGTTGAGCGAGACCGCGGGATCGCGCGCCAGCGCCTCCCGGGCAACGTCGACGATCTTGGCCCGGTTGGCCCGGGCATCGGCCCGCAAGCCGTCTTCAGCATCGGTCATCATGCCCTCTTGACGAAACGGAGAACTCTCCGCTAATGCAGAGGAAATACGGAGATGTCTCCGTTTAACTTTAGTGAGCGCTGGCGAGTTGTGCAATACCGGGCCGTCGGCGCGGACACGGCGGCTGCGCGCTTGCGTCATCGAAGGAGCTTGATCATGAGCCAGCCATCCGGTTTCACCGATAACGATGTCCCCAATCAGACCGGCAAGTGCTTCGTCGTCACCGGTGCGAATACCGGGCTCGGCTTCGAGATCTCGCGCGTCCTGGCGGCGCATGGCGCCCGCGTGCTGATGGCATGCCGAGATCGCGCCAAGGCCGATGCCGCGATGGCGCGGCTCAAGCAGCAGGTCCCCGCGGCCAACCTTACTTTCCTCCGCTATGATCAGGCTGACCTCGACAGCATCCGCGCAGCCGCCGATCAAGTCGCACGAGAGCCGCGCGTTGACGTACTGATCAACAATGCCGGCGTCATGAACCCGCCCCTCACGCGCACGAGGCAAGGCTTTGAGCTGCAGTTCGGCGTCAACCATCTCGGCTGCTTCGCTTTCACCTCGCTGCTGCTGCCCAAGCTCGCAGAAAACGCAGGCGCTCGAGTCGTGATTACGTCGAGCCTCGTGCACAAGACCGGCAAGATCGACTGGTCGGACCTCAATGCCGACAACGGTTACGAGAGGCGGCCGCGCTACGATCAGAGCAAGCTCGCGAACATTCTGTTTCTGTTCGAGCTGGACCGCCGCCTGCGTGCGGTCGGCTCTTCGATCACGGCGGTCGGCTGCCATCCCGGCTTCGCGACCACCGAGCTCGGCCGCCACATCCGCTTCATCGGCGTTCTCAAGCCGCTGTTCGGGCTGATCGCCAATACGCCGGCGATGGGCGCTTGGCCGGCGCTGCAAGCCGCAACCGGAATCGTGCAGGCGGGTGGCTATTACGGGCCGCAGGGCCGCGGCGAGATTCGTGGTCCCTCCGGAGAGGCCGCTCGTGCGCCGCAGGCCGTCGACCCCGATCTCGCCCGCCGCCTCTGGGACGTGTCCATCGCGATGACCGGCGTCGATCCGGGGTTGCTGCCGGCGAGCTAGCCCGTCGGGCACGGACGCTGCGAAGCGCGACAAAGAAGAAAGTGCGGGCAAGAAATGGAAAGGCCGGCGTTGCGCCGGCCTTTCGTCTCGATCGGGTGCTAGTGCTTGATAGCTCATTTCGCCGGGACGTACTTGCCGTCCTTCACGGTCAGGATGATGCGGGCGCGGTCGTCGAGGCCGGAGCGATCCTTCTCGGTGAAGTTGTAGACGCCCTGCGAGGCCGCGAGGTCCTTCTCGCTCAGCAGCGCCTGGCGGATCGCCTCGCGGAACTCCGGCGTGCCGGGCTTCGCGGTCTTCAGCGCCACCGGGATGACGCGCTTGAGGATCTCGAACGCGTCGAAGGAGTGACCGGCGAACTGGCTGCGGCTGTTCGGGCCGTACTTGGCCTCATAGGCCTTGTTCAGCTCGAGGCCGGGGGCCTTGGTCAGCGCGCTGTCGTCCTGGGTCTCCGGCGACATCACCGGGCCGGAGGCCATGATCACGCCTTCCGCTGCCTTGCCGGCGATGCGGATGAAGTCCATGCTCGCCGCACCGTGGGTCTGGTAGATCAGGCCGGTGTAGCCGCGCTCGCGCAATTCGGTCTGCGGCAGGGCCGCCGCGGTGCCCGAGGCGCCGACCAGGATGGCATCCGGGTTGGCGGCGACCAGCTTCAGCACCTGGCCGGTGACGGACGTATCGGGACGCGCGAAGCGCTCCTCGTCGACGATGGTGACGCCCATCGGCACGCCCTGGTTCTTGAGGTCGTTGAACCAGAGATCGCCGTAAGAGTCGGAATAGCCGATATAGCCGACGGTCTTCACGTTATGGGCCTTCATGTGCTCGTAGAGCACCTTGCCCATGATCGGCACCGGCTGCGGCATCACGACCGACCACTTGGTGCGCTCCGGGGTGA
Organism: Bradyrhizobium sp. ORS 285; assembly: GCF_900176205.1. Lineage (NCBI taxonomy): Bacteria > Pseudomonadati > Pseudomonadota > Alphaproteobacteria > Hyphomicrobiales > Nitrobacteraceae > Bradyrhizobium > Bradyrhizobium sp. ORS 285. Next base: position 476,566 of record NZ_LT859959.1, on the reverse strand, counting down.
CCGGGAACGGCGCCAAGCCGAAATGCGGAATGCCGGCCTCGTTGGCGACGTTGGACACCGCGATCGTCGGCGGGGTCAGCGCCGAGCCCATGATGATGTCAGCCTTGGATTCGGTCACGAAGCGGCGGGCATTGGTGGTCGCCGTGGTCGGATCGCCGCCGTCGTCGAGCACGATCACCTTCAGCGGCACGCCGCCGATCTCCTTCGGCACGAATTCCAGCGCATTGCGCTCGGGAATGCCGAGCGCTGCGCCCGGACCCGTCGTGGTCGTGGTGATGCCGATGGTGATCTCGCTGGTCTGCGCCAGCGCCGGAGCCGACGCGATCATCGCAATGACGCCAGCCGCAGCCAGATAGGCCTTCCTCATCAAGTCCTCCCTCAATCTTTTCGGTTCAGCTCGAGATCCGCCGATCCTGTTTGCAGTCCCGCCCCTGTTCCGGGGCGTCTTCCAATTGGCCGGCCGATAGGTGTCCAACCGTGATCATAGCATTGAACACGAGAAGATCACGCCTCACCATCCGACCAAAGCACGACAGCTGAACATCCTTAAGACGGCCGCATGTCGCACCCATTCCAGCCTCATCCTTCGAGAAACTTCGCCCTCATCTCCTCAGGGAAAGGTGCCGATTTGAGCTTGTCAGGATCGGCCGGATCGCGCCCGACCAGCACCCGGGTCTCGAAACCTTCGATCGCCAGCGCCTCGCCCTTGAACACCTTGTGGGTGACGTCGAAGGACGAGCGCTTGATGCTCTCGACCCGGCTCTCGATCGTGATCCAGTCGCCATAGGTCGAGGGGATGTAGAACTTCGCGCGGGTGTCGACCATGGGGATGCCGACCAGGCCATAGCGGCGCACGATGTCCTGCTTGGAGAATCCGGCCGCCTCGAACATCACCGAGGTCGCATCGTCGAACATCGCGAAGTAGCGCGGATAGTAGACGATATTGGCGGGATCGCAGTCGCCCCACTGGATCTGCACATCGCGGCGGTTGACGAACATCAGTTGTGTACCTCGCTATCAGCCGCGAAGGCGGCGAGCCCCCTCTCCCCGTCCTTCACGGGGAGAGGGTTGGGGTGAGGGGCAGCCACGCGCACCAGACTCGCGGAGAGCCCCCCTCACCCGGATTGCATCTGGCGATGCAATCCGACCTCTCCCCGCGCGCGGGGCGAGGTTGGGAGCGAGCTCGTGGCGAACAGTGGTGTTCATCAATCTGACTACTCTTCACCGTCTTCCTGAGCGGTGGGCACGCTGCGCTTTGCCCACCCTACGTTTCTTTCCGTCATTGCGAACAAAGCGAAGCAATCCTCGCAACGAGCCACAGCGCCGGTGAGCTCCCTCTCCCCGTTCTTCACGGGGAGAGGGTTGGGGTGAGGGGCAGCCACGAGCACCAGACTCGCGGAGAGCCCCCCTCACCCGGATTGCATCTGGCGATGCAATCCGACCTCTCCCCGCGCGCGGGGAGAGGTTGGGAGCACGTCGCGAGGATGCAGCTCGGCTCATCAATCCTACTTCGGCGGTCCGTAGGGTGGGCAAAGGCGCGCAGCGCCGTGCCCACCATTTCCAGCGGCGGTGGGCACGCTGCGCTTTGCCCACCCTACTTCTTGTTCCTCATTGCGAGAGGCGCCGAAATCTCACTTCGGCGCCATGCGGAGCGAGCCGTCGAGGCGCACGACTTCGCCGTTGAGGTAGGGATTCTCGACCATGTGCAGCGCCAGCGCGGCGAACTCGTCGGCGTGGCCGAGGCGGCGCGGGAACGGGATCGCGGCGGCGAGCGAGTCCTGGGCTTCCTGCGGCAGGTTGGCGAGCAGCGGGGTCAGGAACAGGCCGGGCGCGATGGTCAGCACGCGGATGCCGAACTGCGCGAGTTCGCGGGCGATCGGCAGGGTCATGCCGACGATGCCGCCCTTCGAGGCCGAATAGGCTGATTGCCCGATCTGGCCGTCATAGGCGGCGACGGAGGCGGTGTTGATGACGACGCCGCGCTCGCCGGTCGCCTGCGGCTCCAGCTTGGTCATGCCGTTAGTGACCAGCCTGAGCATGTTGAACGAGCCGATCAGGTTGACCTTGATCACCTTCTCGAAATCCGACAGCGCCATCGGGCCGTCGCGGCCGACGACGCGCTTGGCGACGCCGATGCCGGCGCAGTTCACCAGCACGCGCGGCTGCTGGCCGAGCGCCTCGACCGCCTTGGCCACGGCGGCTTCCGCGCCGGCGGCGTCGGAGACGTCGCAGATCACCGGCACGCCCTTGATCTCAGCGGCGACCTCTTCCGCCAGCTTGGCATTGAGATCGAACACGGCGACCTTGGCGCCCTGCGCGGCGAGCTTGCGGGCGGTGGCGGCGCCGAGGCCCGACGCACCGCCGGTGACGATGGCGGCCTGATCCTTCAACAACATGTTCGTCTCTCCCTTAATTTCGTTGATCAGCCGGCGACGATGATGTCGTCGTCCGGCGTCGACGCGTAGATGCGCTCGATCAGGTCCTTGCGGTTCTCCAACACGGCGCGCTGGTTGATCGAGCCCTTGTCGGTGACCTCGCCCTTGTCGATCGACAGCGGCAGGCCGAGCAGCACCGCGCGCGTGATCCGCGTCGATGAGCCTGTCGCGGTCTTCAGGAATTTGGCGAAGCGCTCGCGGAACGCGGCCACGATCAGCGGATCCGACGCGGTTTCGGCGAGATCGTCGAACGGCAATGTCGCGTTGATCAGCCGGCAACCGTCGAGATCGAGCACGACGATGGCGGCGATCTCGTCGCGGTTGATGCCGGCGATGACGACGTCGCGCGCCAGCGGCGCGCAAGCGGCGATGAAGCGCGCTCTGAGTGGCCCCACCGAGACCCAGGTGCCGGACGCCAGCTTGAAATCCTCGGCGACGCGGCCGTCGAAATCGAAGCCGGCGTTGAAGTCGTTGGGATCGGCGGGTTTCAGCGCGTCGCCCATCTGGTAGTAGCCTTCGGAGTCGAAGGCAGCGGCAGAGACTTCGGGCAGACGCCAATAGCCCGGCGTGACGTTCGGGCCCTTGGCGCGCACTTCCATCTTGCCGTTGTTGGGCACGAGCTTGGCCTCGTTGCCGGGCACTGGCAAACCAACGTGGCCGGAGCGGCTGGTGCGCGGATTGACCGACATGAAGAACGGCGCGGTTTCCGTCGAGCCGAGGCCGGTGAGCATCGGCACGCGATATCCCGTCTCGGACACCGAGAGCTCGTCGAGCTCGTTCCAGACGTGCGGCGCGAGCGCGGCACCGGAGAAGAACATCGCGTGCAGGCGGCGGAAGAAGGTCTTCCGCAGGCCGGGGTCCTCGCGGAAATACGGCAGCAGCGACTCGTAGCCCTTGGGGACGTTGAAATAGACGGTCGGCGAGATCTCGCGCAGATTCCGCACCGTCTCCTCGATGCCGCCGGGCACCGGCTTGCCCTGATCGAGATACATCGAGCCGCCGTTGAACAGGGTCAGGCCGATGTTGTGGTTGCCGCCGAAGGTGTGATTCCACGGCAGCCAGTCGATGATGACGGGCGGCTCGTCCTTCAGGAAGGCGAGCGTCTCGCGGATCATCACCTGGTTGGCGCAGATCATGCGCTGGGTGTTGATGACGGCCTTGGGGTTGCCGGTCGAGCCCGAGGTCAGCAGGAATTTCGCGATCGTGTCCGGGCCGATCTTGTCATTGATGGCATCGAGGCCGGCGAACAGTGGCGAGGCGATCAGCTCGGACAGCATCGTGACCTTGCGGCCCGGCACCTCACCGAACGAGGCCACGATCTCGACGCCCTCGGGCACGTTGGCGATCAGAGCGTCCGCGAACTTGTCGGCGTCATCGACGAACACGAGGCCCGGCGTCAGCAGCTTCATCAGATAAGCGAGCTTGCCGTAGTCGCGCGACACCAGCGAATAGGCCGGCGACACCGGGCAGAACGGCACGCCGGCATAGAGCGAGCCGAACGCGACGAGTGCATGGTCGATCGAATTGCCGGAGAGGATCATCACCGGGCGGTCCGGCGACAGGCCGCGGGCGAGCAGGCCGGAGGCGATGTGCCGGCTCGCCGCCAGCAAGGTGCCGTAGCTCAGCTCGCGCCAGCCCTCGGGACCGACGCGCTCGGCCATGAAAACGCGCTCCGGCGCTTCCTTGGCGAAGTGATGCAGCCGGTCGGTGATCCGCTGCGGGAAATCGCCAAGCGGCTGCTTCGGCCGGAGATAGATGGTGCCGTCGTCGCGGCGCTCGACATCGACGACGGGATCATTGAACGAGATGGCGCGCAACGGATGAACACTGGCGCTCCTCGCCGTGTTGTCCGTTCCCCCCTGTGTGATTTTTGTTGTTTGCGCGGTCATGTCACGTCGGCTTCACTTTGGCTGTCTTGTGATCGAGGAAGGCGCGGATGCGGCCCTTGGCCTCCTTGTCGCTCTGCGCGACTGTGGCCATCAGCGATTCCATCAAGAGGCCGGTCTGCGGATTGGCTTCCGCGATCATCGGCAGCGCCTGCAGCACGGCGAAGTTCGTCAGCGGCGCGTTGTTCGCGATCTTGGCCGCGAGCTCCAGCGCCTTGGTCATGGCGGCGCCGGCCTCGACCAGATATTGCGCGAAGCCGTAGGACGAGCCTTCGGTCGCCGAATAGACGCGGCCGGTGAGCATCATGTCCATCATGCGGGCGACGCCGATCAGGCGCGGCAGCCGCACCGAGCCGCCACCACCGACGAAGATGCCGCGCTGGCCCTCGGGCAGCGCGAAATAGGCGGAAGGCTCGGCGACGCGGATATGCGCGGCGCAGGCGAGCTCGAGGCCGCCGCCGATCACCGCGCCCTTGAGCGCGGCGATCACCGGGACGCGGCAATATTGGATGCGGTCGAACACCCGGTGCCACATCTGCGAATGCACCAAGCCCTCGGTGGCGTCGCGCTCGCGCAGTTCGGAGAGATCGAGGCCGGAGGAGAAATTGTCGCCGAGGCCGTGGATCACGACGCAGCGGATGTCGTCGGGCAGAGAGGTGAAGCACTCGCCGATCGCGAGGATGATGCCGTCATTCAGCGCATTGCGCTTGGCCGGGCGGTTGAGCCCGATGGTCAGGACGGCGCCCTGCTGTTCGATCTGCAGCAGAGACGGATCGCCTGCTGGCGTCGTGTCGGCGTTTCCCATGGGATCTATTGTGTCCTATTCAGAATAGTTATGTTTTATAACGATCTCGGCAGGAGTCAATAAGCGGCGCCCGAGATCGTGTTGTGCAATGCAAAATGAGCGGCGCCGGAATGAACTACGCGAGGCGACGCGGGCCGCATCGTAAGGCGCGTCGGCGCAAAGGCAAATGACATGATGCGGCATTCCCGCGGCGGATTCGCGCCCGGGGCTTGCTCGTCGTTCACCCTCATGTGCAGAGGGCGCAGGGAAGGCCAGGCGCCGGCTGGCGCCTGCGGCCCGCCTGCTAACAAAAATGCAGGCGGCAGGTACCACAGGTGCAGCCGAGACACGCCCGGCCTTCCCTGCGCGATGGTCTTCACGCTTATACGCAGTCTGCCTGGTGCGCCGGGCTTGTTGGCCACCATTCGCGACAATGCTTGCGCATTGCGCGGGACACCAGCGTCGGGGTGCCAGCACGCTGCGACTTCACGTCCGCGCCACGCCGTTCGTCCGCGCGAGCTCTCGCCCACGCTGCGGCATGATCGCGGCCACCGCTCCCCGCCCCGCGTGTCGTGACGATCGCGCGCAACGCCCCTCAGCTTGGGACGGGATGACGGGAGTGAACCATGAATTCCGACAAACAGCAACATATTTATTTTTTATCGAATACGCCGAATGTCGCCTACCGGCGCCTCGCAGTCCTCCGCTGTCGTCCCTGCGAACGCAGGGGCCCATAACCCAGGGAGATGTTGTGAGGCAAGATGCCGGACCAGCTTCGTATCCCAATAGGTGACCGGGATTATGGGTCCCTGCGTTCGCAGGGACGACACCAATGTTTTGGGCCGACAGCGTCGCCCACAGCACCACGCGCTCGTCGAACCCCGGCTGGCCGCCAAGGCCTGCCCTGGACGAGGGCGAAATGTCTTGCTCACCTCCAGCCAGCTCGGTGGGGCACATGAACGGCCGACAACATCACATTCAGCACCGCTTCAAAGCGGACCGCGTAGAACATCATCGTCACCACACTTCCCAATGGAGGGGACCATGGTTTCGCTGAAGACTTCTCTCGCTGGCGGCGTCGCCGCGCTCGCCGTGACTGCCACTTTGCTCGCCGGCGCGGCGCCGGCCCAGGCACATGACGGCCGCAACGCGGCGCTCATCGGAGGTCTTCTGGTTGGCGCCCTCGTCGGCGGCGCCATCGCATCGGAAGCGCAAGCCTATGAGCCCGCCCCGGTCTACCGCTCCCACTATCGTGACGCGGCGTATGACGGCTACGGCTATGAGCGTCACCGCTACGTGCCTGTCTACCGCGACCGCAATTGCGACCATGGCGGCTATGGCCGCGCCTCGAGCTGGGACGACGAGGACTGATCGGACGTCTTCCAGGAATTCGGCCCCGAACGATCCTGTCAGTTAGTCACTCCGTCATGCCCGGGCTTGTCCCGGGCATCCACGTCGCTCCCAGGATGCCGCACCACGTGGATGGCCGGGACAAGCCCGGCCATGACGGAGCCACAGACACCCTTATTGCAAGGAACCAACCGGTCCGCGCAAAGCGCGGCCCGATGACAGGCTCCGCGACGAAGCAATCCAGAGTCCCGCCCCGGCCCTGGATTGCTTCCGCCTTCGCTCTTCGAGCTTCGGCGGACACGTCGCTGCGCTCGCAATGACGGAGTGTGAGGCAGACAGGCCGGCCTACAGCACCACGTGCACGTCGATGATGACGCGGTCTGCATGCCGCGCGGCCGAGCCGACGAAGACGTGCTCCATCAGCCAGCGATATTTCTCGTGCCCGGTCTCGAAGCGCGGGTGGGTGCGGAAGTAGATCAGCTTGGGGTCGACGGGCTCGCCGCGCTTCAGCTTCTGCAGCAAGTCGACCGGTCCGAAGCGGATGCCGCGGTTCTCGACATAGATGGTGGCGCCGTCGTCGGTCTCGAAGCCGTATTTGGCTTCGAGGTCGATCAGCTCGTTGGGACGGATCACCTGGAAGTCGGCGCCGAAATTGCAGATCTTGCCGCTGACGCCCTCGCCGTTCAGGCCCGGACCCTTCACCTCGCCGCCATGGATCGGAATGATCCGGCGCACGCCGATGCCGGTCTCGCCGGCCGAGGTGACGGCGCCGATCATGACCGTGAGGGTGAAGACGTAGCGGGTGTCGAGAACGGGCGTGGTCATCGGTTCATCATCTGTTGCGGCAGCCAGGTGGCGAGCAGCGGGAAGGCGATCAGGATCACCAGCCGGATCAAATCGGTGGCGACGAAGGGCAGCACGCCCTTGAAGATCGTGGAGAATGACACGTCCTTCACCACCGATTTGATCACGAACACGTTCATGCCGACCGGCGGATGGATCAGGCCGAGCTCGACGGTCATGACGATGATGACGCCGAACCAGATCGGATCGAAACCGAGATGCGAGATCACCGGGAAGATGATCGGCACGGTCAGGATGATCATCGCCATGGCGTCCATCAGGCAGCCGAGCACGAGATACATCACCATGATCAGCGCCAGCACGCCGTAGGGGCCGAGGCCGAGGCCGGTGAGGAATTCCGTGACCTTCTGCGGCGTCTGCGTCACCGTGAGGAAATAGCCGAAGATCAGCGCGCCGATCAGCACGGTGAACACGGCGGCCGCGGTGCGTGTCGCCTGCAGCAGCGAGGCCAGGATCTTCTCCTTGTCGAGCCGCCCGGTGAACACGCCGATCAGGAACGCGCCGGTGGCGCCGACGCCACCGGCCTCGGTCGGGGTGAAGCGCGGCAGGAACGGCAGGCCATAGAGGCCGCCGATCACGAACAGGAACAGCAGCACCGGCGCCCAGATGCCCTTCAGCCCCGCGATACGCTCGCGCCACGGCGGCGCCTCGCCCTTGGGCAGGAAATCCGGCCTGACCTTGCCGATCACCGTAATGGTGATCATGTACATCGTCATCGCCAGCAGGCCCGGGATGATGCCGGCGATGAACAGCTTGCCGATGTCCTGCTCGGTGATGATGCCGTAGACCGCGAGCACGGTCGACGGCGGCAGCATGGCACCGAGCGTGCCGCCGGCGGCGATGACGCCGGTGGCGAAGGATTGCGGATAGCCGAAGCGGCGCATCTCCGGATAGGCCACCGCCGAGAAGGTCGCGGCGGTCGCCACCGACGAGCCGCAGATCGCGGCGAAGCCGCCGCAGGCGGCGACGGTGGCGATCCCCAGGCCGCCGCGGAGATGGCCGACGAAGCCGTTGGCGGCGCGGAACAGCTCACGGCTCATGCCGGAGTTGGAGACGAACGTTCCCATCAACAGGAACATCGGAATCACGCCGAACGTGTAGTCCGTGACCGTGCGCATCGAGGTCTGGCCGACCAGCTTCAGCGCCGCCGTGCCGTTGACGAGATAAGCGAAGCCGGAGACGCCGACGAGGCCCATCGCCATGCCGACGGGCACGCGCAGGAGCATCAGGGCGAACAGCGCAACAAAGCCGATGACGGCGACCGCATCCGTGCTCATGCGGCACTACTCCGTGGGCTTGACGTGAGGGTCATGAATCTCCTCGGGATGGAAGATCAGGCGATAGGTCCGGATGGCGATCAGGAGCACCGCCGAGACGTCGCCGATCCAGGCGATGGCGAAGAACGGCCAGGTCGGCATGTGCAGGTCGAAGGTGAGGACGTTGTCCTCATAGGTGCCGCGGACCTTGTCGAACAGGGTCCAGGTCTGCACGGTGACGACGAACAGCAGGACCAGGGTGGCGAAGATGTCGATCCAGCGCTGGTAGCGTGGGCCGACATTGCCCCAGATGAGATCTACGGTGATGTGGGTGCCGCGATACGATGTCGCGGCGATGCCCCAGAAGATCAGGATGCCGAGCAGCATGCGGCCGATGTCGAACGAATCCGGGATCGCGTAGTTCAGCGTATTGCGCAGCAGCACCGACAGAAAAATGTCGAGCGCGACGATGCCGACGAAGAACGCGGCGATCCACTCGATCCCGTCGATGATCCGATCCATGAAGGCGCGCTGCATGGCGTGTCCGTTCTCAAGTCAAACGTCCGACAAATTGAAGCGAGCTGCTGCGCAGCAGGCGGTGGGCTCCCTCGCCTCGCCCTAGCGAAGCGCAGCTTCGCCAGGGCGGGGAGAGGGGTGGGGTGAGGGGCGGCCGCCCGGCAACACGCTGATGGAGGTCTACAGGTTCGGCCGCGAGCACCACCCGTGCCGCTGCCCCTCACCCCCGCCCTCTCCCCGTGAAGAACGGGGAGAGGGGGCGCACCGTCTGCCGCGCAAACAGCTTAGGTCGAAGGCCTTACTGCGCCAGGGCGTTGTACTTGGCGAGCGAGGCTTTCAGCTCGGTCATCGCGGCGTCGGCGTCGACGCCGGTCTTCTTGACGCCGTCGGCCCAGGTCTTGAACAGCGGCTCGGAGGCCTTCTTCCAGGCGGCGGTCTGCTCGGGCGTGAGCTTGTAGACCTCCTGGCCGGCTTCCGCCTTGATCTTGTCGACGCCGGCGTCCTCGAACTTGCCCCAGGGCTCGCCGACCTTGCCTGCGGCCTCGGTATTGCAGTTGTCGTCGATCGCCTTCTTCTGCGCGGGCGACATCTGGTTGTACTTGTCCTTGTTCATGACGAAGACGAAGGTCGTGACGTACATCGGGGCGTCGATGTGGAATTTGGTGACCTTGTCGACGCCGAACAGCACCAGGGAGCCGGCCGGGAAGAACACACCGTCGGCGACACCGCGCTCGATGATGTCGCGCACCTCCGGCGCCGACGATTGCACATTGGTGCCGCCGAGCTGGGTGACGAAATTCGCGATGGTCGCATCCGCCGGGCGGATCTTCATGCCCTTGAGGTCCTCGGGCATCGTGACCTTCTTGGTCCGGGTGTGCAGCGAGGACGGCGTATGCACGAAGGCGAGGCAGTATTTGACGTCCTTCATCTCCTTCTCGGCATATTTGCGGTACCACGCGTCCAGGCCTTCCGAGCCGCCCTTGGCGTCGGAGACCAGGAACGGCAACTCGCCGGCGCCGATGATCGGGAAACGGCCGGGCTGATAGCCGGGGTTCACATAAGTGACATCGGCGATGCCGTCGCGCGCCATGTCGTAATGATCGAACGCCTTGCCGAGCTGCTGCGCCGGGAACACCTTGCCCTTGATGGTGCCGCCGGAGGCCTTCTCGACCGACGCGGCCCAATCCTCCAGCGCCTTCTGCAGCGGATGGCTGGCCGGGACCCAGTGCGAAATCTTCAGATCGAACGTCTTGTCCTGCGCGAGCGCGGGGGTGGTCACACCGGCAGCCAGCGCCAACGCCAGAAGCGTCTTCCTCATCGGGATCCTCTCCTTCCATCATGGGCCTTCGAGGGCCCTTTGCTTCATTGTTATAGCATATAAACATCATTGCAAGCGTGACGGCAGGCCTGCCGCCGCTGCACGCGCGAGCCGACCCTATCGCGCCAGCCAGCGCAAGTCTGACAGACGAAAGTTGCAGGCGTGTGGCCGATTCATTAACACGTTAAGCATCTCGCTTGCACCCGAAATTGCACGGCGGCATCGGCACATCGCGAAATTGCCGGGAGCATGGACCATCCCCTGCGACATCGTGCGCCATCCCTCCCGGCACGCACGCGCACCGTTTCAAACGTCAGCGCAAAACATGTTTCAAACTTTGTAGGCGGTGCAAAATCCGCGGTGCCGTCGTTGACTGCTGAGATCCTCAGCAGCGAACACAGGCGCATGAGCACCATCCCCGCCGGCTTCGAGCCTCATTTCCGCAAGAGCCGGTTCACCGATCCCTGGGAGCCGCTCTATGCGAAAAAGACCGACAAGGCCGTCATTCTCGGCCTGCGGCTCGCCACGCCGCATACCAATTCGCGCGGACTGATCCATGGCGGGCTGATCGCGTCGCTCGCCGACAATGCGATGGGCTACAGTTGCGCCCAGGCGCTGGGTTGGGAGGTGTCGCTGGTCACGATCAATCTCGCGGTCGACTACATCGGCAGCGCCGGCATCGGACAGTGGCTCAGCGTCGAGAGCGACGTGATCAAGAGTGGACGCACGGTGTGCTTCGTGCAGAGCCTGGTGCTGGCGGACGATGCCGTGATTGCGCGGGCGAATGCGACGTTTCGCGTGGTGCCGAAGAAGGCGTGACAACGTCAGCCGAAGCGCCAATTGCAGGTCTCGATGACCAGATCGATGAAGGCGCGGACCTTGGCCGAGAGCAGCCGCGAGCTTGGAAACACGATGTGGATGGGGACGGGAGGCGGCTCGTATTTGGTCAGCACCCGCTTGAGCCGGCCGGCGCGCAGGCTGTCCGCTGCCTGATAGGCCATCACCCGTGTGACACCGCCGCCTGCCTCGGCATACTGGATCGCGGCGTCCGCATTGTTGGTGACGAGCCGCGGACTCACCTCAATGCCCTGCTCACGGCCATCCTTCACGAAACGCCATTCGTCCGCTGCGCCGAACTGGATGGTCTGGTGCTTCGCCAAGGCATCGGGCGAGCGCGGCTCGCCATGCGCCTTCAAATACGCGGGCGCGCCGACGACGATTCGCCGCATGCTGCCGACCTGGCGGGCCACCAGCGAGGAATCGCCGAGATGGCCGATGCGCACGGCGCAGTCGATGCCATCCTCGACCAGATTGACCTGGCGATCCTCGAGACGCAGCTCGGCGGCGACCTCCGGATATCGGCTGAGATAAGCGGCCATCACGGGACCAACATGGAGCCGACCGAAGCCGACCGGCGCCGAGACCACCAGGCGTCCCGCCGGCTGCAGCCGCTCGCTCTCGGCGGCGAGCTCGGCCTCCTCCAGATCGGCCAGGATCCGCCTGGTCCGTTCGAGATAGCGCCGGCCGGCATCGGTGAGTGTCACCGAACGCGTCGTGCGCTGCAGCAGCCGAACACCGAGATGCTCTTCGAGCGCGGCGATCAGGCGCGTCACCGCCGAAGGCGACAGCTTCATGCGCCGCGCCGCCGGCGCGAAGCCGTTCAAATCGGCCACCGTGACGAAGGCCTGCATGGCGTCGATGCGGTCCATCCGATCATTGCAACATCTGCAATGATCCAGTGTCAAGGCGTCTGATTATTTCCAACGGGGTTTGGGACCATATTGGCGGCATGGCGGCAGTGACTGCCGCAGAAGACGAGGAGTCATTGCGATGACCCAGACAAATATCCGCGCGCCCGACGACGTCATGTTCTCACCCGCCGCGAGGGCGATCCAGGCCCGCAAGGGATCGCGCGACAGCTATGCGCATGTCGAGCAGACCCGCGGCTTCCGCCACGAGGTCGATGCCGATCTCGCCGGCCGCCTTGCCGAGGCCACGAGCTTCTATCTCGCCACCGCCTCGGCCGACGGCCAGCCCTACATCCAGCATAGGGGCGGGCCGAAGGGCTTTCTCAAGGTGCTCGACAGCCGCACGCTGGCGTTCGCCGATTTCAGCGGCAACCGGCAATACATCACGCAAGGTAATCTGTCGGAGAATCCGCACGCCTACATCTTCGTGATGGACTACGCGCACCGCCGCCGGGTGAAGATCTGGGGCACGGCCCGGGTGGTCGAGGACGACGCCGTGCTGACGGCCTCGCTGATGCCGAGGGGCTACAAGGCGGGACCCGAGCAGGTGATCCTGTTCACGATCGAGGCCTGGGACACCAACTGTCCTCAGCACATTCCGCAGAAGTTCGATGCGGCCGATGTCGCGGAGGCGCTGGCGGTGCGCGACACCAGGATCGCGGAGCTCGAGGCCGAGCTGGCGCGGTTGAAGGGCGAGCCCGCGCCGGGCGTGTAGCTCAGGCGGCTTCCGCCGCCCTGCCCCACTCGAACTCCGGAAAATACGTGGCCATCAGGCGATCGACGTAGGTCACGAGGTTGCCGAAGCTTTCGGTCCGCCGGCGCAGCTCCGAATCGAAGAATGGCGTGAGGATGCCGGCGATGACGGCGAACGCGGTCGCGTCGGTGCCGCAGGGGCGGTCGCCCATCAGATAAGGCCGCTCGCCGAGCTGCACCGACAGCGCGCGGAGCGAGCGCGCGGCGAGATCGATGTCCTCGTCCGGCGCATGACGGCCGAGGCCTGAGATCAAGTAGTTCTCGGCGACGCGGAACTGCGCGTCCTCGCGCAGCTTCTCGCGGCGGTCGGCCGGTACGCCATCGAAAAAATGCGCCGGGCCCTTGGCGAAGTTGACGGGATCGACCCAGCGCGCGCCGACCAGCGCAAAGTACAAATGGTGCTCGATCATGCGCTCGAACGCCCAGGCCTGCGCCCGCGCGCGCACATCGAGGCCGGCATCGAAGTCGAAGCCGTATTTGCGTTCGATGTGAGCGCGGATGAAGGTGGAGTCCGCAATCAGCGCGCCGCCGTCATCGATAAAGGGCAACTGCCCCTTGGGCGAGGCCGGCGGCATCGCCCGCTGCTTCCGATAGGCGAGGCCCGCCATCTTCAGCTGCACCTCCGTCTTGGTGACGAAGGGGCTGATCTCCGGCAGGCCGAAGCCCGAGCCCAAACCGAACAAGGTGATCATGACAGCACTCCCGACTTCCTGAGCAGGCGCCGGACGCTACGCACATGCTGCTGCCACCATGGTGTCAGCAGCGGCAGTAGCGTGGTGGCAAGGCCAAGGCCATAAAACATCATCATCGACATCACCCCTTCAATCCTGTTGTTGGCCCGGTATAAGGACGGGCTGCTGCCAACATCGTGTCAGCAGCGGCGGGGTGATCGCTTCCGCAGGGACACATCATGAGACGCGCCGACCGGCTGTTCCAGATCATCCAGGTGCTGAGACGCACCCGCCGCCCGCTGACGGCGGATGCGATCGCGGCCGAGCTGGAGACGTCGAAGCGCACGATCTATCGCGACATCGCCACCCTGATCGGCCAGCGCGTGCCGATCCGCGGTGAGGCCGGCATGGGCTACATCCTGGAAAAGGGCTTCGACCTGCCGCCGCTGATGCTGACGCCTGACGAGATCGAGGCGGCCGTGCTCGGCGCGCAATGGGTGTCGGTCAACGCCGACCCGGTGCTGGCGCGCGCGGCCGAGGACCTGATGGCCAAGATCGCCGACACCGTGCCGGAACGGCTGCGGCCGTTCGTGCTGGAGCCGGCCAGCCGCGCGCCGCGGCCGTGGAGCCGCGAGCCCGACCGCATCGACATGTCGCGCACGCGCTCGCAGATCCACGAGGGCCGCAAGATCAAGCTGCGCTATCGCGACGAGCAGGGCCGCGACAGCGAGAGGGTGATCTGGCCGATCGCGATCGGCTATCACGACGCGGTGCGCATCCTCGCCGCCTGGTGCGAGCTGCGCCGCGATTTCCGCAGCTTCAGGACCGACCGCGTCGTCGAAGCGGACTATCTGGACGACAAATATCCCGAGCGCCGCGAGGCGTTGCGTGCGAAATGGCGACGCAGCCTGGTCTGGGAGGTTCCCAAAGATGTCTGAGCCAATGTCGCATGCAACTGACAGCAGCCCCTGTCAAAGCTGCGGCGCATGTTGCGGCTATTCATCGAACTGGCCGCGCTTCACGATCGAGGAGGATGAGGTGCTGGATCTCATTCCGGCCGAGCTGGTCAATGAGCGGCTGTCCGGCATGCGCTGCGAGAATGACCGCTGCTGCGCGTTGGACGGCGAGATCGGGCGCGCCGTCGCCTGCCGGATCTATGCGGTTCGCCCCGAAGTGTGCCGGATCTGCATGCCCGGTGACGATGAGTGCGCGATAGCCCGGCGCAAGTTCGGCTTGCCGCCGCTGCCGTGAGCAGGACCGAGCTCAGGCCGTCACGGGCGCGAGGTCGTCGTCGAGATCGTCATCCAGCGGCGCCACCGCCGACAGCGGCTTGGTCGACAGCGAGATCGGCTTCTTGCTGGACAGCGGGCTGACCCGTCCGCTCTTGCTGCCGCGGGACTGCGCGTAGAGCGCGGTGCCGACGCGGCCGCCGAACTGCGTCAGATCATGCTCGGTGCAGGTCGAGGCGATCGCCAGCGCAAGTGAATGCAGATGGGTGCGCCGGTAGCAGAACAGCGCCAGCATCGCCCGGACATCGGCGGAGACGCTCTCGACCAGTGCAGGCAATCCGTTTTCATCGGCGCGGTACAGCGCACCGAGAAGTTCCTCGCCGACCGGGCAGGCATCGCTGTCGAAGGCACTACGGCTTGGAAGCATCGGCTGATCCTCTTGTATGAAGGATGCAACGCGAATCGCTAACGCGGGGTTAACCATGTTGAAGAGCGGGCACAACGGTGACCGGCAGCTACGCCTCGGTTCCCTGCACGGCTCTCAGCCGTTCGCCGCCATGAAGATCGAGAGTCCGAAGCCGGTCAGGTGATGCAGCGCCTGGTCGACGCCGATCAGGGTCCAGAACCAGGGATGCTCGATGGTCATGCCGAAACGCGACGAGCAGATGCCCTTGATGCGATCGATGGTGATGTGGATGACGAAGTCGATCGCGGCGACGAACCAGAATTTCGGCGCGACGATCAGGATCAGCACCAGGGCCACCGCAAAATGAATCAGGCAATGCACCAGCAGCGGCAGCGCCCAGCCCTTCCGCTGGTCCTTGCCATAGGCCATCCAGGCGTTCTGCAGCACGAAGTCGCCAATGATGTGCTTGAAGGTGAGCAGCAGCATCCAGCCGACCAGCGCACCAACCGCAACCTGCGACGACAAAGCGGGAAAAGACAAAGCTGACGCTCTCGCTACGACTAACCCTTGGACGCACCGGGAACTGGAGGCGTTCAGCGCAATCTGATGAGAATACCCGGCCAATTCGACGCGTATGCGACGCTTATGACATCTCTGCTGCCGAATTGCACGCAAAAGGGAACCTCAAAGCGCACTCTGCTACCCTTCCCACACTTTCCGCGAGAGGTAAGGTTACCTGCCGAGCTGCCATTTGCTGCGTTCAGCTGCGAACTCACTCCGCCGCGTTGCTGCTCGGCGCCGGCTGTGCCCGTGCGCGGATCTGCGCAATCGTTCGCTTCAATGCCCCCTGCCCGGGTTCCGCCAGCGCCACGGCGCGGGCCTCTGCGATCGCGGCGGCGAGATCGGAGATCGGCAGCACGCCGTCGAAGGTCGGCTTGGCCAGGCCATCGATGATGGCATGCCAATCCGCGAGCCCCTGACGGTAGGCGTCGCCCTGTCCCTGGATCATCGTCGCCGTCTCGATCACGGCGCGCGCCGCCGCAGGCTGCTTGTCGAGGGCGCGCGCGATCATGTGCAGCCAGCGCTCGGCCCAGGCCCGCTCCTCGGCATAACGAACCGACTGCAGCCGCCAGCGCCGCAGCCCCGCCATCAGCTTGAGGCGCCGCACCGCAAAGCGCGACCGGACCGAAAAACGGACCTTGATCCGGCGGCGACCGAGCCAACCGATCTGCTCGAAGCCCGTCGACATGGAATCGGCAACCGCCTGCGGCAAGACCCCGAGCATTTCGTCGAGCCGAAACCGCCTGACGTCGTCGGTGTCCCGTCCGCCCGGCCGGCGCCCCGTCTCGAGGCTCATCAATCGCAGCTGCGCGATCCGGATCAGGTCCTCATAGGCCATGCGCGCCGCCAGGTGCTGCGCGATCTCGCCCAGCATGGCGGCATCGACGTCCGATCTGCGCACGAACCGCTTGATGCGATCGACATAAAGCTGCGCGTAGCTCGCGCCCTGATAGTCCATCAGGAGATGGATACCCTCACTCACGGCCGGCGCTGCCGCGTCCGGCAGGCCTTCGGGTAGAAAAGGCGGCTCGCCCTCGGCCTCGCCGATGAAGTCGGCGAGCAGATATCGCAGCGAGGAGCGGACGCTTTCCACTGGGCTCAAGGCTCCCGGTCAGGCTGATTTGGCGACGGGCGCGGCGGCAGTCTGCTGCGCCAGCCGCCGCTCGAGCGTCTCGATATTCTGGAACAGCCGGGCGCTGGCCAGCCGCAGGAAGTAGAACGCGAAGGCGGGATTCTGGACGTAGAGCTGCTCGACCTGGTCGTAGGACACCGACAGGATCAGCCCGCCCTCCACGCATTCCAGCGTCTGCGTTCGCGTATTGGACGGCGAGATCATGCCGAATTCGCCGACGATGGCGCCGACCGGCAGCTCGATGCCTGATTCGACCAGGCGGAAGCGGCCGCTGACGATGTAGTACATGCTGTCGGCCTTCTCGTCCTTGTAGAACAGCACCTCGCCGGCACCGCATTTGCGCTCGGTCATGAACGGCTTCAGCCATTCCATCGAGAGATCGCTGTTGACCGACTGCTTCACGTCGCGGACCAGCTGCAGCATCTGGTGCAGGCGGTAGCTGTTGAGCGGCAGCAGCACGCCGTGCAGGATGAGAACGGGGTAATTGTGCATCGGGATCGCGGTCGCGATCAGCACGATGTTGGTGAGGATGGCGAACACCCGCAGCGGAATCATCGTCCGCATCGACAACGTGGCGACCACGAAGATCGATGCGAAGAGGCTGCCGGCGGCGCCTGCATGTTCGACCAGGTGTGAGGTATCCATCGGGATCAACCAGACTTTGGGGATGCGAGGTAAAGCGGACGCCGAGGTCCGAGCCTCGCATCGGCTAGTTTCTTGCATCGGCTAGTTTAGCGTGTCTACGCCGCCTTCTGCTATACGGCCAACAGACGACGTTTGAACCGGTATTCGAGCCGCGACCTGAAAATTCCCAGATCGAGCCGCCCCCCATGCGCGCCCGTTCGCGGGCTTTCGCCGCCGCGCCCGCGGCATCGTTGACGCGTGTTCCCCGCTCGGGGCAGTTTGGCGCCGCCGCACTCCCAGCGGCTTGGAAACAGTGACGGGCTCCCGCCTCCGATGATCAAACCGCAGCCCATGCCCGCCCTGGCCGCATTCATCGAGGCGACGGCCGGACGAAACATGACCCCGGCCGCCAATATGGCCGTGCTGCTCGGCATGAGCGGCGTCGTGTTGTCGACGGTCGATCCGGTCTTTGCGGCCGGAGGC
Source organism: Bradyrhizobium sp. ORS 285 (assembly GCF_900176205.1). Lineage (NCBI taxonomy): Bacteria > Pseudomonadati > Pseudomonadota > Alphaproteobacteria > Hyphomicrobiales > Nitrobacteraceae > Bradyrhizobium > Bradyrhizobium sp. ORS 285. The sequence goes on along the minus strand of NZ_LT859959.1, from coordinate 458,550 downwards.
GTTTGGATCCTCGCCCTGTTATGGGCCTGCCTTGGCTTCTTCGTCGTCGAATGGACCATTCGGGTTCAGCGGGCGGCCCGAATGCGCCGGCTTGCCGGCTACCTCATCTTGGGCGGCGGCCTGCTCGACACGGTCTGCGCCCTGGCCGTCCCGGTCGCACTGCTCACCGGAGTCCCGGCGCGGACGGCCTGGCTGTGGGGAGCTGCGTGGGTGCTCAAGGTCATTCCGGGTATCCCAGGCCTCCGCCGGCTGCGCCGGGTGATGGTGGTCGAAGCGCGGCCGTTGCTGTCGGTGCTGGTGCTGTTCCTCCTGGTGTTGTTTCTCGGCTCGGTCGCCGAATATGCGCTCGAGCATGATGCGCAGCCGGCCACCTTCGGCACCATTCCCTCGGCGATGTGGTGGGCCGTAGTCACCCTCACCACCACCGGCTACGGCGACGTCGTGCCGATCACGCCGCTGGGGCGGCTGGTGGCCGCCATGGTGATGATCTCGGGACTCGGCGTGTTCGGCCTGTGGACCGGTATCCTGGCCACCAGCTTCGCCGCCGAGACCCGCCGCGAGAACTTCCTGAAGACATGGGAATTGGTCGGACGGGTGCCGTTCTTCGCCACCCTCGGACCGGCGACGATCGCCGACGTCACCGAGACGCTTCGCGCCATCGACCTGCCGCCCCGCATCACCATCATCCGCAAGGGAACGCCGGGCGACTGCATGTATTTCATCGCCGCCGGCGAGGTCGAGGTCGAGCTGCCCGGGAAGAAGGTCCGGCTCGGCGAAGGCGCGTTCTTCGGCGAGATGGCGCTGCTCGGCAACAGCCTGCGCTCGGCCAACATCACCACGACCACGCTGTCCAAGCTGCTGGTGCTCGACCTCGTCGATTTTCGCGTGCTGATGGCACGACACCCCGACCTGGTGCAGAGCATCGATGCCGAAGCGCAGCGCCGCGCCTTGGAGAACGAGAACAGGACATGACAAACCGGATCACCCCCGCCGACGACGCGCCGACCCCGCCGCTTCTCAGCATCGAGGGCTCGCGCGCCACCATCCGGCTCAACCGTCCGCGCCATCTCAACCGGCTGCAGCCGGAAGATCTGGGCACACTGATTGGCTTGTTCGATCGCGTCGAGGCCGACGCCAGTTTGCGTGTGCTGATCCTGACCGGAACAGGCCGAGCCTTCAGCGCCGGCTATGATCTCGGCTCGATCGGCGGGGCAGAGACGAGCCCGGCCGGCGGCGCGGGGCCGTCGTTCGAAGCGGTCGCGGACCGGCTCGAAGACCTGGCCCTGCCGACGATCTGCCGGATCAATGGCGGGGTCTATGGCGGCTCGACCGACCTCGCGCTGGCGTGCGATTTCCGCATCGGCGTCGACACGGCCGAGATGTTCATGCCCGCCGCGCGCCTCGGCCTCCATTACTACCCCAGCGGCATCAAGCGGTATGTCTCCCGGCTCGGCGTCGACAACGCCAAGCGCCTGTTCCTCACCGCAGAGAAGATCGGCGCGGCCGAGATGCTGCGCATCGGCTATCTGACCAGCATGGTCGCGGCCGACTCGCTCGATGCCGAGGTGGACCGATTAGCAACGCAGCTCGCGGGCAATGCCCCCGCCGCCATGCGCGGCATGAAGCGCGCGATCAACGAGTTTGCCCACGGCGCGCTCGATGATGCGGCAGCTCGCCGCAGACATCAGGACAGCTTGAGCGGCGACGAGATCCGCGAAGGCATGAGATCGTTTGCAGAAAAGCGAGCCCCGCGGTTTTGAGCGCAATGAGTGGTTTTTTCAGCGTTATTTTGCATACATCCCGCTGTATGCAGCCGGTGTTCCGACACACGTTGAACGAACTATCGACTTAAACCTCCAATTTGCGGTTGACAGCCTTTTGTCCGTAGCTAGCTTGGCTTTGGGCGGAGACTTTCACATGCAAGTGATAGACGCGTATTGGGGACGCCGGGCTCTGGACTACGTCGACGCGATCGAAGCGTCGGAGACCAGCGCCAGCGTGCTCTCCCAATTCGAGAAGATGATCGGTGATCTGGGCTTCCATGCCTACATCATGGCCGGCGTACCGGCGGCGGGCCAATCGCTGCAGCAGACCATCCTGGCCAATGGCTGGCCTCGGGAGTGGTTCGACATGTATGCGCGGGAGCAGTTTCACCGCTACGATCCAATTCCGCGGCATTGCCTGTCGACTTTGAATCCATTCGCCTGGTCGGAGGTGCCCTATGATCGGAACGAGGAGCCGGGTGCTCATCGGGTGATGACGCGGGCGCGCGATTTCCGATTGCGCGAAGGCTTCTGCGTGCCAATCCATTACGACGATGCGGTCGGCGCCGTCAGCCTGGCCGGCGAAGAGCCCAATCTCGCGCCCGATGCCCGCGGTGCGCTGCATCTCATCAGCATCTTCACCCATTCGAGGCTGCGCGCCTTGGCGCGCGCGGCGGCGGGCGGCCAGGGTCGACGCCTGTCGCGGATGGAGGCCGAGGTGTTGTGCTGGGCCGCGCGCGGCAAGACCGCCTGGGAGACCGCGCGCATCCTGGGCGTCTCCGAACGCAACGTGCGTTGGCACCTCGAAGAGGCCCAACGCAAGCTCGCCACCAAGAACAAGACTGCGACGGTTGCGACGGCTCTTGTCAACGGCGAGATCTCGATCTGATCTGGCTTTTTTGCCACTGGATCAAGTCGAGCACATCAGCAATCTGCAAACCCCAAGTTGCTTCAGACGACCGGGGGTTTCGATGCCTGAGATTCATGTCGTTCGAAAAGATAATCGCGCGCTCTACGAGAAATATTTCGATCCTTATTACCGGCTGCGTCACGATATCTACGTCAAGCAGCGCAAGTGGATGGACCTCGACCGCCCGGACGGGCGCGAGATCGACCAGTTCGATACAGAGGATGCGGTCTACCTGTTCTGCATCGATAACGGCCAATTGATCGGCGCGATGCGCGCGGTGCCCACGCTGCTGCCGACGCTGATGAGCGAGATCTTTCCCTACCTCAATCTGCGCGGGCCGATTCAGCGGCCGGACGTCTACGAGCTGTCACGCATCTTCGTAATCCCCGAGCGCCGCGGCGAGCACGCGGGTCCGCGCGTCGACCTGCTGCTGCTGACCGCCATCATGGAGTACGGCATCTCGATCGGACTGACCGGCTTCTCGATCGTGCTCGAAACCTGGTGGCTGCCGCGGTTTGAAAAATGCGGCTGGAAGGCGCGGCCGCTGGGGGTCCCGCATATGATGGACGGAATGGCGGTGATGGCGGTCCTGGTCGATTGTGACGAGACGACGTGGAAGTCGCTTTGCGCTCAGATCGGCCTGACGCGCCCGACGCTGACCTGGCAGGGACTCGAAGAGGTCAGCCGCCAGGCCCTGCCGGATATCTTTCTTCATCTTCCACCAGCCGTTCAGCCAGCGCAATGAGCTGCTCCCGGTGCCGCGTCAGCCTCAGCCTGTGGAACGCCTTCAGGAGGCGGTGACCAAGGAGCGTCGCCTCATCCACCTCGAGGGCGTAGAGGTTGGACGGCGTGTTCATGGAATCCATCGCTGACACTTCGGGTTTTGAACCGTGACTGAACCTTCAATCGAGAAGATCATCGAGCGTCTGCAATTCTGCATCGTCGACGCTCGGGCAATGCAACTCAAAATGTTAGAGAGGATTTTGTCAATATCATTGCTCGAAGCCCACGAGCTCAAGGAAAAGTGCACGCCCAAATCGCCCAATGGCAGCCACTAGTGACGGAGATGGCAGACGTCCCGCACGTGGTTACGCCTGGACATTCGCTGCAACCCCGGCAGCAGATCCAAGGCCTTGATTTCCAGAGCAGCTTTGATGTCGAGGTTGCACTGAGGCGCGCCGCCACCGCTTCCGGCGGCGCCTGATCCCACGTCAAGCCGGCGTCACAGGCGGGTCGGCCGCGGCAACATCGATCAACAATCTGGAACTCAAAGTTCCGTTATCTGAATTTCGATCGCCTGAGGCTTCCCCACCTACTCGTCCACGAAGCGGACGGTGTCGGCGATGGCGGCGCGAGTGGTGCGATAGGAATTGGCCTTGTGGCCGAGATCAGCATAGCCGAACGAGATGCCGCAGACGACCTTGCGGTCGTCACCGAGGCCGAAATGCTGCCGCACCACATCGGCGTGAAAGGCCAGCGCGGCCTGCGGTACGGTAGCGACACCCAGCGCCTGCGCCGCCAGCATGAAGCTCGTGACATAGCCGCCGCAGTCGATCGCGCCGTAAGTGCCGAGCGCCTCGTCGCTGTGGATGATGGCCACATGCGGCGCGCCGAACAGGTTGTAGTTCTCCAGCGCCTGCCGGGCGTAGCCGGCCTTGTCGCCACGTTCGATCCCAAGCGCGTTGTAGAGCTGGAAGCCGCTCTCGCGCCGACGGTCGAGATAGACGCCCTTGTATTCACGCGGAAACGGAAAATCGCCGGAGGCCGGCTTGCCGCTCGACGCCGCAGCATACATAACTTTGCGGAAGGCTTCGGTCGCCGCACCCGAGGTGATCTCGACGCGCCACGGCTGGCTGTTGCACCAGGACGCGGTCTTCTGCGCAGCTATCAGGATACGCTCGATGGTCGCACGCGGCACGGGATCAGCGCGAAAGCTGCGGCAGGAGAAGCGCGCCGCCATCAGGTTTTCGAGGACGGTGATGGGGTCGCTCTGGGCAGAGCCCGATGCTGTGGTCATGAGATCACTTTCAATTCGTAGCAAGTGCGTCCCCTCATGGTGAGGAGGCGCGCAGCGCCGTCTCGAACCATGAGGCCCCATCACGGGCCTCATCCTTCGAGACGCTGCGGCCCCTCAGGATGAGGGTCTAACTACGTCCCTTGGTCGGGACCTTGTTGAACGGCACGTCCTTGTCCACGCGAATGTCACCCGGCAGGCCGAGCACGCGCTCGGCGATGATGTTGCGCAGGATCTCGTCGGTGCCGCCAGCGATGCGCATCGAGGGCGCCGTCAGCAGCATCTGCTGGAACTGGCCCTGGGTCTCCGCCTCGTCCGCGCCGGTGAGCACGCCTGCCGCGCCTTCGAGGTCCATGGCGTAGGTCGCGATGTCCTGCAGCATGACGCCGGCGACGAGCTTGCCGATCGAGTTCTCCGGACCCGGCCGATCGCCCTTGGAGAGCGCCGAGATCGCGCGGTAGCTGGTGTACTTCAGCCCGCTCGCCTTGACGGCCCAGGACGCAAGCTTGGCGCGCGTGGCGCGATCATCGATCGCCAGACCGTTGTCGGTCATCAGGTTGGCGCAGAACTCGAACATCTCAGGGAAGCCGGTCGCGAGCCGCGCGCCGATCGACATGCGCTCGTTCATCAAGGTCGTCAGCGACACGTTCCAGCCGTCGCCGACCGCGCCGAGCCGCTGCGAGTCAGGGATCACGACATCCGTGAAATAGACCTCGTTGAACTCCTGCATGCCGTTGGCCTGCTTGATCGGACGGACTTCGACACCCGGGCTCTTCATATCCAGGAAGAACATCGTGAGCCCCTTGTGCTTGGGCACATTGGGATCGGTGCGCGTGATCAACAGGCCGTAGTCAGAGTAGTGCGCGCCGGAGGTCCAGATCTTCTGGCCGTTGATGACCCAGTCGTCACCGCGCTTCTCCGCGCGGGTGCGCAGGCCCGCGACATCCGAGCCGCCGGCGGGCTCGGAGAACAGCTGGCACCAGATCTCCTCGCCGGAGGCGAGCTTCGGCAGGTAGCGGCGCTTATGCTCCTCGCTGCCATAGGCCATCACGGTCGGGCCGCACATGCCTTCGCCGATCTGGAACGGCTGTGTCAGCTTGCCGTAGACGCCCTCTTCCTGCTGCCAGATCACGCGCTCGATCGGCGTGGCGCCGCGGCCGCCATACTCCTTCGGCCAGTGCAAACACGCCCAGCCGGCATCGGACTTCTTCTTCTGCCAGGCCTTGCCGACCTCGACGATGTCGGCGTGCTTCAGCCGGATGCGCCCGAGCGAGGAGCTCGCGAGCTCTTCCTCCAACTCCCTGGGCGCGTTGGCGGCGACCCAGGCGCGCGCGGTCTCGCGAAAGGCGGCTTCCTGCGGGGTGTCGTCGAAGTTCATGCCCTGACCCTCACTTGATATGCGTAGGGCGGGTTAGCCGAAGGCGTAACCCGCCACCTCCCTGGCTTCGTTCAAGCCATCGGCGGGTTACGCTGCGCTAGCCCGCCCTACGGCTCCATTCGCTGCTCCTCATGGTGAGGAGGCGCTTCTTGGCGCCGTCTCGAACCATGAGGCCCCCATCTCGGCCGCATCCTTCGAGACGCTGCTGCGCAGCTCCTCAGGATGAGGGTCTACGCCCGGCCCTTGGTCGGCACCTGGTTGAACGGCAAATCCTTGTCGACGCGGATGTCGCCGGGGAGGCCGAGCACGCGCTCGGCGATGATGTTGCGCATGATCTCGTCGGTGCCGCCTTCGACGCGGGTGCCGGGCGCGCGCAGCAGCATCGCCTGGAATTTTCCGGCGACGTCGGCCTCGGGGCCGCTGAGCACGCCCGCAGCACCTTGCAGATCGAGCGCGTAGGTCGCGACGTCCTGCACCATCGAGCCCGCGACGAGCTTGCCGATCGAGTTCTCCGGTCCGGGACGCTCGCCCTTCGACAGCGCGGAGATGGCGCGCATGCTGGTGTATTTCAGCCCGCTCGCCTTCACTGCCCAGTTCGCCAGCTTCGAGCGCACGTTGCGGTCCTCGATCGCGGGACGGTCGTCGAGCATGATGTTGGAGCAGAAGTCGAACAGCTCCGGGAAGCCGGTCGCGACGCCGGCGCCGATCGACATGCGCTCGTTCATCAAAGTGGTGAGCGCGACGTTCCAGCCGTCATTGACCGCACCGAGTTGCTGCGAGTCCGGGATCACGACATCGGTGAAATAGACCTCGTTGAAGTCCGAGTGGCCGCTGGCCTGCTTGATCGGGCGGACCTCGACACCCGGGCTCTTCATGTCCAGGAAGAACATGGTGAGGCCCTTGTGCTTCGGCACGGTCGGATCGGTGCGCGTCAGCAGGATGCCGTAGTCGGAATAATGCGCGCCCGAGGTCCAGATCTTCTGGCCGTTTATCACCCACTCGTCGCCGCGCTTCTCCGCGCGGGTGCGCAGGCCGGCGACGTCGGAACCGCCCGCCGGCTCGGAGAACAGCTGGCACCACACCTTCTCGCCCGACGCGAGCGGCGGCAGATACTGCCGCTTGTGCTCCTCGGAGGCGTAGGCCATCACGGTCGGGCCGCACATGCCGTGGCCGATGATGAACATTGCGGAGAGCTTGCCGAACGGCCCCTCCTCCTGCTGCCAGATCACGCGCTCGATCGGCGAGGCGCCGCGGCCGCCATACTCCCTCGGCCAGTGCAGGCAGGCCCAGCCGGCATCGGCCTTCTTCTTCTGCCAGGCCTTGGCGACCTCGAGAATGTTAGCGTTCTTCAGCATGGTGCGGCCGAGCGAAGAGGCGCGCAGCTCGTCTTCATACTGCTTCGGCGCATTGGCCGAAATCCACGCACGCGCCTCGGCGCGAAACGCCGCCTCCTGCGGGGTGTCATCGAAGTTCATGGCTCCAGCCTCTCATCTCGTAGGGTGGGCAAAGGCGCGACGCGCCGTACCCACCGATCCAAACCGCGACACTTGCGGTGGGCACGCTTCGCTTTGCCCACCCTACGAACTCACCGAACCTCACGCCGCGTTGCGCTTGCGCATGCGGTCGATCAGCTGATCCTCCCAATAGGACAGGCTGCCGAGGCCGAGCGCGAGCGCGTTGGCGCGGCGGTAGTACATGTGGCAGTCGAACTCCCAGGTGAAGCCCATGCCGCCGTGGACCTGGATGTTGTTCTTGCCGCAATGCTGATAGGCCTGCGTCGCGCTGATGCGCGCCGAGGCCGCCGCTTCCGGCAATTCCGGCGCATTAGTCGAAAGCGCCCAGGCGCCGTAATAGGCGTTGGAGCGCGCGAGCGTCGCCGAGACATACATATCCGCCAGCATGTGCTTGACCGCCTGGAACGAGCCGATCGGCCGACCGAAGGCGATACGGTCGAGCGCGTAGTCGCGGCCCATCTCCAGCGCGCGATCGGAGCCGCCGACCTGCTCGAACGCCGTCAGCACCGCGGCGCGGTCGAGCACCTGGCTGATGATGCTCCAGCCCTCGCCGGCCGCGCCGAGCGGCTCGGCCTTGCAATTCGTGAAGGTGAGCTCGGCCTGGCCGCGGGTCGGATCGAGATTGGTCAGCGCCTTGGCCTCGACGCCGCCGGCCTTGGCATCGACCAGGAACAGCGAGATGTCGCTGTCGCGGCCGGTCGAGGCCGTGCGCGCGGCGACGATGATGAGGTCGGCGATGGCGCCGTCGGCGACCGGCTTCTTGGTGCCATTGAGCACGCCATTGGCAGCGGCGAGCTTGATCGCCTTCGGCGACGGATTGCCGGTGCCCTCGAACAGCGCGAGCGTGCCGATCGTCTCGCCGCTCGCGATCTTCGGCAGCCAGGCCTGCTTCTGCGCATCGCTGCCGGCGAGCATCAGCGCTTCCGCAGCCAAATAGACCGTCGACGAGAACGGCACCGGCGCCAGCGCGCGGCCGACTTCCTCGGCGATCACGCAGAGTTCGAGATGGCCGGCGCCCGCGCCGCCATACTCCTCGGGGATGGCGACGCCGAGGAAGCCCATCTCGGCAAAGCCCTTCCACAGCGCGCGGTCATAGGCCTCCTTGCCGTCGAGCACGACGCGCACCGCTTTCGGCGGGCACTTCTCGGCCAGGAATTTCCGCGCTTGGTCCCGCAGCTGTTTCTGATCGTCGGAGAAATCGAAGTTCATGGCCGTTACTCTATTGTTGGAAAGGGTTTGGGTGGTCGTCCCGGCGAAAGTCGGGACCCATAACCACCGGCGATTCGATGACCCGGAACGAGCTCCGGAGGATACGGATAAGCCTGGGAGTATGGGTCCCCGCGCCGCGTGCGCAATTGCGCACTAGGCGGGGACGACACGGAGCAAGTGGCACGGACGTCATCACAGCACGATCACGTCGCTGTCGGGCGTGGCGGCATAGAGTCGCTCGACAAGCGCGGCGCGGCGCTCCAGGCCGGCGCGCTGGTTGATGTAGCCCTTGTCGGTCAGCTCGTGGCCATCGATCGACGGCGGCTCGGCCATCAGCATTGCGCGGCCGATGCGCCGGCTGCTGGCGCCTTCGCACTCCTTGTTGTGGGCCTGGAGACCGCGGCGGACGCAATCGATGACCGCGGGATGCTTCACCACATCCTCGAAGGTCGCCTCGGGATTGCCGACCAGTTGCCGGCAGGCGTGCAGGTTCGGCCAGGCGAGCAGGCCGACATATTCGCGATCCTGCCCGGCCACCAGCGCATCATGGATCGCCGGCGTCGCCGCGGCAATCACATCGGTGCGCAGCGAGCCGACATGCACGAAGGTGCCGGTGGTCAGCTTGAAATCCTCGACCACGCGGCCGGCGAAGATGATGCCCTGCGCGGGATCGTCGGCGTCGACGAACACGCCGGCATCGCCGATGCAGTAGAAGCCTTCCTCGTCGAACGCCTTCTTCGTCAGCTCGGGCTGACCGAGATAGCCGGGCATCACGTTGATGCCACGCAGCCGCAGCTCATATTTGTCGCCGGTCGGCACCATCTTCAGCTCGACGCCGGGGAATGGCAGGCCGATCAGGCCGACGCGCTCGGTGTTCCAATAGGTGCCGGTGGAGGTCGGCGCGGTCTCGGTCGAGCCCCAGCCGGTGTAGAACACGATGCGCTCGCCGGTGGTTTTCACGGCCAGCGCCTGCATGCGCTCGTAGAGATCGTCCGGCAGCCGCGCCCCGCCATAGGCCATGATGCCGAGATCCTTGAAGAAGGAGCGGCACAGTGCGTCGTCCTTCTCCATCGCCGCGGCCAGCGCGGCGTAGCCGGCGGGAACGTTGGCGTAGTAGGTCGGCGACACCTCGCGCAGATTCTTGATGGTCTCGTCGAACATGCCGGGCATCGGCCGGCCGTCGTCGATGTACAGCGTGCCACCGTCGATCAGCAGCGGATTGAACGCCGCATTGCCACCCATCGTATGATTCCACGGCATCCAGTCCAGCACCGTGGAGACCGGCGCATCCGGCGCACGCGGACGCGTCTGCATCATCATCGCCGCGTTGGCGCACATCATCCGCTGGGTGTTGATGACCGCCTTGGGCATGCCGGTCGAGCCGGAGGTGAACAGAAGCTTGCCCACGGTTTCAGGCGTGATCTGCGCGATGGAGGCATCAACGTCGGCGGTGACGGGCGTCGCGGCGAGATCGGTGAAGCTGACGCTCGGAATGCCCTCGCAGGGACGCGCGACATGAACGACGGTGACGCCGTCGAGATCGATCGCCCTGAGCGCCTTCTCGAACGTCGGGCCATCCTGCACCATCACGACGCCGGGCTTCACCAGCCCGAACAGATATTTCAGCTTGAGGTGATCGTGGCTCATCAGCGAATAGGCCGGCGATACCGGCGCCGCGGGGGAGCGGGCCTGCATCGCGGCGAACGTCATCAGCGCATGCTCGATCGAATTGCCCGAGAGGATCGCGACCGGGCGGCCGTCGAGCTTCAGATTGAGCAGGCCCTGCGTCAGCCCGTCGACAGTGCGCTTGGCCTCCGCATAGGACAGCTTGCGCCACTGCCGCTCGGGGCCGGTGCGCTGCGCGAGCCAGGTTCGCGTCGGCGCTTCCTTGGCCCAGCGCGCGAGCGGCGCGGCGAGATGCGGCTCATAGGCCTGCAGCGGAATGCGCGACTTGATGATGATCGTGCCATCGTCGCGCCTGTCGACATCGATGTCGCGCGCCAGCCAATTGACCTTGCGGAATGCCGGCTTCTCCAACACCTTCGCTGCCGTCCCGTCCATTTTGCGTCTCCCGAAATATCGTCCTTTGCGGATCTTGATATCTAGCGGTTGGTATAGACCGGCTTGCGCATCTGGAGGAAGGCTTCAATGCCTTCCTTGAAATCCTCGGAGCGGCTGCACAGCACCTGGTTGCGATCTTCCATCGCGATGACGGCTTCGATCGACGACGCATCGACGCTCATGTTGAGGCATTCCTTCGACAGCCGCAGACCGACCGGCGATGCCGTCATCATCGCATCGATGAAGGGGGCGGCCGCGCTCTCCAGCGCATCCTCCTCGACGATCTCCGATACCAGTCCGACCATCAGCGCGCGCTCGGCGCCGATGAAACGTCCGGTGAGAATCAGTTCGGAGGCGACGGAGACGCCGACCAGGCGCGGCAAAAAGTAGCTGGTGCCGATGTCACAGCCGCCAAGGCCGAGCTTGATGAACGCGCAGTTCATCCGCGCCGAGCGCGTGGCGATGCGAATGTCGGCGGCGAGCGCCAACGCGAAGCCGCCGCCGGCGGCCGCGCCCTGCACCAGCGCAATGATCGGCTGCGGGCAGCGCCGCATCAGCATCACGATGTCGGCGATGCGGCGCTGCGAGTCCAAGGATTCCGTCACGCTGGGCGGCTCATTGACGCCGCCGCGGCGCTGCATGGCGGCCTTGAGGTCGAGGCCGGCGCAGAAGTTCTTGCCGGCGCCCCTGAGCACGACGACGCGCGTTGTGCGGTTGCGCTGCAGGCTTTCGAAATAGGTGTTGAGCGCATCGATCAGCGCGGGGTCGAGCGCATTCAGGCTCTCCGGGCGATTGAGCGTCACCCGGTCGACGCCGTTGTCATGCTCGATCAGCAGCGGTTGGGACATGGCGCGCTCTTTCCTCACCGTCATCCCGGCGAACGCCGGGATCCATAGCCACCGGCTTGATTGGTTAGAGCGCGGCGTCTGCCAGAGTGCCTCTCACAGACGCCGCGGAGTATGGGTCCCGGCTCAAGGCCGGGACGACAGCCGAATGCGCGTTACCGCGGGGCCATGCGGATGGCGCCGTCGAGGCGGATGGTTTCGCCGTTCAGCATCGGGTTCTCGACGATGTGGACGGCGAGGTTGCCATATTCCGAGGCGTCGCCGAGACGGGCCGGATGCGGCACCTGGGCGCCAAGGCTCTTGCGCGCCTCCTCGTTCAGACCCATCAGCAGCGGCGTCAGGAACAGGCCGGGCGCGATGGTGTTGACGCGGATCTTCTGGCTGGCGAGATCGCGCGCAGCCGGCAAGGTGAGGCCGACGACGCCGCCCTTCGAGGCCGAATAGGCGATCTGGCCGATCTGGCCTTCATAGGCCGCGACGCTGGCGGTGTTGATGGCGACGCCGCGCTCCTCGCCGATCGGCTCCGCCGTGACCAGGCGCTCGGCGAACAGCCGCAGCACGTTGAAGGTGCCGATCAGGTTGACGTTGATGATGCGCGCGAACTTCGCCAGCGGATAGACGCCGTCCTTGCCGACGATACGCTGCGAGCCGCCGATGCCGGCGCAGTTCACCAGCACGCGGGCGATGCCATGCGCTGCTTCCGCCTTGGCGATGCCGGCCTTGACCTGCTCCTCATTGGTGACGTCGGCATGGACAGCGACGCCGTTGAGCTCGGCCGCGACCTTCTCGGCATTCTCCAGGCTCTGATCGAGCACGGCGATCTTGGCGCCCTTGGCCGCCATGGCGCGCGCCGTGGCGGCGCCGAGACCCGAGCCACCGCCGGTGATGAGAACGGCAACGTTGTTCAACTGCATGGTTAAGTTTCCTCCCTGGATGTTTCTTGTTGATGGCAACGAGCGCGCAGCGGACCTAGTCGTTTGTTGCCCGTTTCAATATCCCGCCGCAGATCAGCGCCTCCATATGGGCGATGTACTGGCGGCAAACCTCGTCGGTGACCGGGCCGACGCCAATCGCGCGCGACATGGCGTGGCGGCCGAAGAACAGGTGATCGCAGGCGCCGATCAGGCTGGTGTAGAACAGCACGGGATCGACATCGCGAAACTCGCACTTGGCGATGCCCTCCTCGATCAGCCGGCGATGGAATTCCAGCAGGGGCGCGACGAAGAATTTCGACACTTCGTCGGCGGCCTCGGCGCTGCTCTCGTGCAGGAGATAATGGATCAGCCGGTTCATGTAGGGAAACCGGTGATAGGCGCGGATGATGCCGCTGATGTGCAGCTTCAGCTTGGCCGTCGGTGGCAGCGGCTGCGCCAGCAGATATTCGAGATTGGCGACTTCGGTGGCCGCGTCACGGGCGAGCAGCGCCAGCAGCAGGCCGTCCTTGTTGCCGAAATGGTATTTGACCAGCGCGGCATTCGAGCCGGACTTCTGGGCGATGTCGCTGAGCGAGATCTCGATCGAGGACCGCTGGATCATCAGCTCGCTGGCAGCGTCCAGCAGCTTTTCCGCGGTGGCATTCCGCCCTACGGCAAGCTTCTCCGGCGCGCTATTCTGCAGCTGAGGTCCCAAAACGGTGCCCACCCTGGACGTTTCCCACCTGATTGTTGGGTCCAGATAAGCCGAAGCCGGAGTCGATCTCAAGAGTTAATTGATCGATTGACTAAAGCTCAATCGCGCATTTAAATCCCTCCCAATCAACGAACCAAGTCTAGGGAGGAAACCTCATGGCGGAAGCCTATATCGTCGCGGCTGCGCGCACGGCCGGCGGTCGCAAGGGCGGTCGTCTGGCCGGCTGGCATCCGGCTGATCTGGCGGCAAAGGTGTTGGACGCGCTGGTCGAGCGCTCCGGCGCCGCGCCGGACCAGGTCGAGGACGTCATCATGGGCTGCGTCATGCAGACCGGCGAGCAGTCGACCAACATCGCCCGCAACGCGGTGCTGGCCTCGAAGCTGCCGGAGAGCGTCCCGGGCACCTCGATCGACCGTCAGTGCGGCTCGTCGCAGCAGGCGCTGCATTTCGCCGCCCAGGCGGTGATGTCGGGCGCGATGGACGTCGTGATCGCCGCCGGCGTGGAGTCGATGACCCGCGTGCCGATGGGCCTGTCCTCGACCTTGCCGGCCAAGAACGGCTTCGGACATTACAAGAGCCCGAGCATGGAGAGCCGTTATCCGGACATCCAGTTCAGCCAGTTCACCGGCGCGGAGATGATGGCGGAGAAATACGGGCTCTCCAAGGACGAGCTCGACGAATACGCCTATCAGAGCCACCAGCGCGCGATTGCCGCGACGCAAGGAGGGCACTTCAAGGATGAAATCATCCCGCTGCAGATCACCCGCGCGGACGGCTCGACCGACACGCATCACATCGACGAGGGCATCCGTTTCGACGTCAGCCTCGACGGCATCAAGGGCGTCAAGCTGATCGCCGAGAACGGCAAGCTGACGGCGGCTTCCGCCAGCCAGATCTGCGACGGCGCCTCGGGCGTGATGGTCGTCAACGAGCGCGGCCTGAAGTCGCTTGGCGTCAAGCCGCTGGCGCGCGTGCACCACATGACCATGATGGGCGGCGATCCCGTGATCATGCTGGAGGCGCCGCTGCCGGCGACCCAGCGCGCACTGCAGAAGGCCGGCATGTCGATCGACGACATCGACCTCTACGAGGTCAACGAGGCCTTCGCCTCGGTGCCGACCGCTTGGCTCAAGACCACCGGCGCCGATCCGAGCCGTCTGAACGTCAATGGCGGCGCGATTGCGCTCGGCCATCCGCTCGGCGGCTCCGGCACCAAGCTGATGACGACGCTGCTGCATGCGCTGAAGCAGCGCAACAAGCGCTACGGCCTGCAGACCATGTGCGAAGGCGGCGGCATGGCGAACGTCACCATCGTCGAGCGGCTGTAGCCCTCGCAACACCACCGGTGTCGTCCCGGCCTTGAGCCGGGACCCATAACCACCGAATTGGAATATCGAGCGAGCTGGAGCCACAGCTCGCTCTCACCACAGGCGCCTGTGGTTATGGGTCCCGGCTCAAGGCCGGGACGACACCATTTTCCTGATTTAGCGGTGAGCCCATCATGACCCACCCGTCCATTTACGCCCAGAGCCATCCCGACAAGATCGCCTATCAGATGGCGGGCACCGGCAAGGCCATCACCTATCGCGAACTCGACGAGCTTTCCAACCAGGGCGCTCAGCTGTTCCGGGCGCTGGGGCTGAAGGCCGGCGACCACATCGCTTTCCTGATGGAGAACCGGCTCGCCTTCATGGAAATCGCCTGGGCCGCGCAGCGCTCCGGTCTCTACTACACCGCGATCAGCCGATATCTCACCAAGGACGAGATCGCCTACATCATAAGGGATTGCGGCGCCAAGGTCTTCATCACCTCGCCGAAATGCGCCGAGCAGGTGCGCGACCTCGTGACGCCGGATGGCCCGCTGTTCTTCATGGTCGACGAGCCCGAGCCGGGTTTTCGCTCCTGGGACAAGGAGGCCGGCGCCCAGCCCAAGACGCCGATCGCCGACCAGGTCGCCGGCTACGACATGCTGTATTCATCGGGGACGACGGGACGGCCGAAGGGCATCAAGAAGGATTTCGAAGGCAATCCGATCGATCAGCCGAACCAGTTTCTGCGCGTGCTGTGCGCCGACATGTGCGGCATGAACGCCGAGAGCATCTATTTGTCGCCGGCGCCGCTGTATCATGCGGCTCCCTTGCGCTTCAACATGATGGCGATCACGCTCGGCGGCACCTCGATCATCATGGAGCATTTCGACGCCGAGGACTTTTTGCGGCTCGTCGAGAAGTACAAGGTCACGCAGTCGCAGCTGGTGCCGACGATGTTCGTGCGCATGCTGAAGCTGCCGGAAGATGTCCGCAAACGCTATGACGTTTCGACTTTGAAGGGCGCGATCCATGCGGCGGCGCCCTGCCCGGTCGACGTCAAGGCCAGGATGATCGACTGGTGGGGCCCGATCCTGATCGAGTACTATGCCGGCTCCGAGGGCAACGGCGTCACCGTCTGCACCTCCAAGCAATGGCTGGAGCATCGCGGCAGCGTCGGTCGCGCCGTGGTTGGCAAGATCAAGATCCTCGGCGAGGACGACCAGGAGATGCCGACCGGCGAGATCGGGACGGTGTATTTCGCCGATGCGCCTCAATTCTCCTATCACAACGATCCGGAGAAGACGAAGCGCGCCTACAACGCCAAGGGCTGGTCGACGCTCGGCGACGTCGGCTATCTCGATGCCGACGGCTTCCTGTATCTGACCGACCGCAAATCCTACATGATCATCTCCGGCGGCGTGAACATCTATCCGCAGGAGACCGAGGACGTCCTGATCACGCATCCTGATGTCGCCGACGTCGCCGTGTTCGGCGTGCCCAACGAGGAGATGGGCGAGGAGGTCAAGGCTGTGGTGCAGCCGCACGACATGTCCCGCGCCGGCAAGCAGCTCGAGGAGCAGCTGATGCTGTTCTGCCGTCAGCATCTGTCGCCGATCAAATGCCCGCGCTCGATCGACTTCGAGCCGGAGCTGCCGCGCACGCCCACCGGCAAGCTGGTGAAGCGGCATCTGCGCGAGCGCTACTGGCCGAAGAAGGGTGCGGCGTAAGAGAGGCGCGGGCGCCACTCCACGCAAGCTGTCGTCCCGGCCTTGAGCCGGGACCCATAGCCACCGTCTTTTGTTTTGCGAAGGCTGGAGCTGCCAGTCAACCTCACCACACCGCTCTGTGGTTATGGGTCCCGGCTCAAGGCCGGGACGACACTGATGAGGGCCGCGATGACCTCCTCCTCCCCACTTCCAGCTCTTCCCCCTCTCCCTCTTCCTCCCACCATCCGCTCGCGCTACGTCGACGGCATCAACGGCCTGCGCATGCACGTGCTCGAAGCCGGGTTCGAAACGCCCGACCGGCCCTGCGTGCTGCTGCTGCACGGCTTCCCGGAGCTCGCCTATAGCTGGCGCAAGGTGATGCCGGCTCTTGCGGCGGCGGGCTATCACGTGCTGGCGCCGGACCAGCGCGGCTATGGCCGCACCACCGGATGGAGCGCGGACTATGACGGCGACCTCGCGCCGTTCCGCTTCACCAATCTCGTGCGCGATGCGCTCGGCGTTGTCTATGCGTTCGGCCACCGCCATGTCGCGGCCGTCATCGGCCACGATTTCGGCAGCCCGGTCGCGGCGTGGTGCGCCATCATCCGCCCCGACGTGTTTCGATCGGTCGTGATGATGAGCGCGCCGTTCCCGGGGCCACCGGCGGCACCGTTCGACATCGCCAACCATTCTCTCGCGCCACCCGATGATCCCGTGCATCGCGATCTCGCCGCGCTGCCGCGGCCACGCAAGCACTATCAGTGGTACTACTCGACGCAAGAGGCCAACGCGGACATGCATCGCGCGCCACAAGGCCTGCATCACTTCCTGCGCGCCTACTATCACCACAAGAGCGCCGACTGGCCCGGCAACAAGCCAACGCCACTGCAGGCGTGGACCGCAAGCGAGCTCGCCAAGCTGCCAACCTACTACGTGATGGACCTCGACAAGACGATGGCCGAGACCGTCGCCGAGGTGATGCCCGACGCGGCTACGATCACCGCCAATCGCTGGCTGCCGGACAGCGAGCTCGCGGTCTACGCCGCCGAATATGAACGAAGCGGCTTCCAGGGCGGCCTGCAATGGTATCGCTGCGGCACATCAGGCCTGTTCGACGCGGAATTGCAGACATGGTCGGACCGCACCATCGACGTTCCGTCTGCATTCATCTCGGGCCTGCAAGACTGGGGCATCTACCAACGGCCCGGCGTGATCGAAGCAATGCAATCCCGAGTGTGCACCAACATGATCCTGTGCGAGCTGATCGATCGCGCCGGTCATTGGGTGCAGCAGGAGCAACATGAACGAGTGAACGAGCTCCTGTTCACGTTCCTGAACAAATCGACAGCCTGATTTCGGACGCCGTTGCGACCTAATCATGCGAATCGAGGAACGAAAATTCGGGCTGCGACGTTTTGGCATCCGGGCGATGCGCATCAGGAGAAGATTTATGGATAAGAGAATCGCAGGCTTGCTCGGCGCGGTTGCCGCTGTCGGCGCGCTCGGCACGGCACCGGCGTCAGCGGCTCCGGCCCCATCCGACGTGCTGAAGGCCAACTCCTACGCGGATCTGCTCGAGCCGATCCCCAATGCGGCCGAGGTGCTGCAGGCGCTCGACGAGCAGGCGCCGGCGGCGGCCGAGCCGAAGGTGCAGTTGGCGCAGTGGTACCATCACCACCATCATCATCACCACCATCACCATGGCTACTGGCGCGGCTATGGCTATGGGTACGGCTATGGCCCGCGGGTGTATGTGGTGCCGCCGCGGCGCTATTATCATCACCACCACCATCATCACCATCACCACTGGTACTACGATCGCTATTGATCGTCGTGAGGTGAAAGCCGTAAGGGCGCCGGCCGCGAGGTCGGCGCCCTTTCGTTTGAGGGGCACGCTGACGAAATTCGTTGCCGCGGCGAGGGAACGCTTCCAGTTTGTTACGCCGTCATGCCCGGGCTTGTCCCGCCTGCGCGGCCGAAGCCGCTTCGGCGCGGCGAAGGCCCGGGCATCCACGTCGTTCGGCAAGCTGAGAACCGCGTGGATGGCCGGGACAAGCCCGGCCATGACGACGCTGAGAGAGGTGAGCAAAAAACTTGGACGATCATTTACAGTTGTCCTGCTTTGCTTTGGCGAGGGTCTTAGGACTTGCGCGCCTTCTCCTTGGCGGCGCGATGCAGGTGGCGGTAGGTGCCGTCGAACACGGTGTCGGTGCTCGACACCCATTCGGTCTCCTTGGCGAGCACGGGACGGCTGGCGTGGATGCGGCGCGACTGCAGCTCGCGCTCGGCGGCCTCGTCGGGGCTCATCGGCTCCACCGTGAAGTTCGCCTCCTCGGGGATGACAATGACTTGCGCGAACGGCTCGCCGGGACGGAAGATGTGAGTCCGCCCCTCTGCCGGCGCCTTGAAGACGCAGAAGAACAGCATCGGCCAAAAATTTCGGATCAGCGCCGGCACCGCGATCGGGCACGTATCGGTGCGATCGGTGTAGAAGCGCGGATGCGGCTCGGTGCGGATCGCAAAGCCCGGGGGCACCTTGAGGTCGAGCAGGATCTGATAGGTGTAGAAGGCGTCACCGAAATTGCGGAACGGCGGCCATTGCAGGCTCGGGCTCGGCGGCTCGCCCCAATCCCCCGACAATTCGAGCTTTCCGTCGCGCGTCGTGACCTGCAGCTCGAAATCATAGGGGTAGAACAGCTCGATGCCGTATTGCGCGCCTTCGGAGAACGGCACGCAGTGCCAGACCTGCTCGTGCGAGCCATTCGCGCGCGGCTGCCGCTCGCCTGCCCAGCCCGGAATGTCCATCCTGGTGCGGCGCGGCGCCAGTCCTGGATCATTCAGCCTGTATTTGACGCTGGTCATTGGAACTCCTTAGGTAGCTGAGCGGAAACCCGAACGGTGAATTAGCCCAGGAGTTCCCTGACTGGGGCCTGAATGCGACCTCACGAAATGTTTCGCGGCCATGGCGCGGCGGCAGTTTGACCGCGCTGCGGCAGATCCATATACAGTTTAGAAACGTTCTAAACACTCGACTGTTGAGAACGTCAATCCGGGGACCTTGGAATGAAGAATTTCGCCGACCTCACCGAGCGCGAGATCCTGGCGATCGCGATCTCTGCCGAAGAGGAAGACGGCCGCATCTACATGAGCTTCGCGGAGGACCTCGCGGAGCGGTATCCGGATTCGGCGAAACTGTTCGAGCAGATGGCCGAGGAGGAAAAGGGTCACCGCCACATGCTGCTCGAGCTCTATGAGGAGCGCTTCGGCAAGAACCTGCCGCCGATCCGGCGCGAGAACGTCAAGGGCTTCATGCAACGCCGGCCGATCTGGCTGACCAAGAACCTGTCGCTCGACGCCATCCGCAAGGAGGTCGGCACGATGGAGTTCGAGGCCGAGCGCTTCTACGCCAAGGCCGCCGAGCAGGCCAAGGACGTCGGCGTCCGCCGACTGCTCGGCGATCTCGCGCTGGCCGAGAAGGGCCACGAGCAGGTCGCGGCCAAGCTGACCGACGAGATCCTCAGCCCCGACGTGCGCCACAAGGAAGACGAGACGCGGCGGCGCGTGTTCGTGCTGCAATATGTGCAGCCCGGCCTCGCCGGCTTGATGGACGGCTCGGTGTCGACGCTCGCGCCGTTGTTCGCGGCCGCCTTCGCCACGCATCAGAACTTCCAGACCTTCCTGGTCGGCCTCGCAGCATCGATCGGCGCCGGCATCAGCATGGGCTTTGCCGAGGCGCTGTCGGACGACGGCTCGCTGACCGGCCGCGGCTCGCCCTGGCTACGCGGTGCGGTCTGCGGCGCGATGACGACGCTCGGCGGGCTTGGTCATACCATGCCCTATCTCGTGCCGGACTCCTGGACCAACGCGTTCTGGATTGCGACGGCGATCGCCGGCCTGGTCGTGTTCTTCGAGCTGTGGGCGATCGCCTATATCCGCGCGCGCTACATGGACACGCCGTTCATGCAGGCGGTGTTCCAGATCGTGCTCGGCGGCATCATCGTGCTGGGCGTGGGGATATTGATAGGCGCGGCGTAGCATCATCGCGGCAAACGGAACTTCCAGTCGCGAGACTGATTGCGCCAACTCGATCACAACGGAAGGCACGTCATGACACCACGCCTGCACTACGGCACGCCCGCAAAACTTCTGCATTGGCTGGTGGTGGCGCTGCTCGCCATCCAATATCCGATCGGCTGGCTGATGCCCGACCTGCATGCCAACACGCCGCCGGGCACGCCGATGATCCTGCACATCTCGTTCGGCCTCACCATCCTGGCCCTGATCGTGGTGCGCTTCATCTGGCGTCTCACCCATCCCGTCGCGCCGGAGAGCTCGCTGCCGCCGTGGCAGCGGCTGAGCTCGGAGGCCGTGCACTGGGCGCTCTATGTGATGGTGCTGGCGACCACCATCACCGGCTGGCTGTTCGCGTCGTTCCGCGGCTGGACCGTGTCGTACTTCTATCTGTTTCAGCTGCCGATGCTCGCCGCGCGCAACCCGGCCGGCAACCGCGCCATTGATGGACTGCATCAAACATCTGAGTGGCTGCTGCTGATCCTGATCGTCGTCCATGTCGGCGCGGCGCTGGCGCACATCTTCGTCTACCGCGACCGCGTCATGCAGCGCATGCTGCCCGGCTGACCGCGCAATTTCAGTCAAGCGCCCGCCATCGGCCTGAGGTAGAAAGGACCTGCACGCACATAGGGAGCAGGACCTTGGCCGCATCGCAATGGACGTTTGCAACCGCCGTCGAGACGGTGAAAGCCCTGGCGCATCGCGAGGTTTCATCGGTCGAGCTGACGCAGCTCGCCATCGACCGCATCACGGGACATGACGACAAGATCAACGCCGTCTGCGTGCGCGATTTCGACCGCGCGCTGCAGGCCGCGCGCGCTGCCGACGAGCGGCTCGCGCGCGGCGAGCGCGGGTCGCTGCTCGGCCTGCCGCTGACGGTGAAGGAGTCCTTCAACGTCGCCGGCCTGCCGACGACCTGGGGCTTTCCGCAGCAGAAGGACTTCATCGCAGCTGAGGATGCGCTGACGGTGACGCGCGTGAAGGAGGCCGGCGGTATCGTGCTCGGCAAGACCAACGTGCCGCTCGGGCTCGGCGACTGGCAGAGCTACAACGACATCTACGGCACCACGAACAATCCGTATCATCTCGGCCGCACGCCGGGCGGCTCCTCCGGCGGCTCGGCGGCGGCGCTCGCGGCGGGCTACGGTTCGCTGTCACTCGGCTCCGACATCGGCGGCTCGCTGCGCGTGCCGGCGTTTCATTGCGGCGTCACCGCGCACAAGCCGACCTATGGCCTCGTGCCGACGCGCGGCCACACGCCGCCGCCGTTCCCGCCGCTGCCGAACGAGGCCGACCTCGCCGTGGTCGGCCCGATGGCGCGTTCGGCTGCCGACCTCTCGCTGCTGCTCGACGTGATGGCAGGACCCGACCCGATCGAGGCCGGCAAGGCGTATCGGCTGGAGCTGCCGCCGGCGCGGCACACGCGCCTGCAGGATTTCCGCGTGCTGGTGGTGGCGAGCGATCCGCTGCTGCCGACCGACAGTGCCGTGCGCGGCGCGATCGAGCGGCTCGCTTCCGATCTGGCGAAGGCTGGCGTCCATGTCGTCAGCGAAAGCCCGCTGCTGCCGGATTTCGCCACGACCACCCGGCTCTACATGCGCCTGCTGCTCGGCTTCCTCGGCGCGACCATGCCGCCGCAGGTCCATGCCGAGGCGAGCCAGGCCGCCGCGCACCTGCCGAAGGAGGCCACGACGCTCGCCGCCGAACGCCTGCGCGGCATGGCGCTGAGCCATCGCGACTGGGTGCAGGCCAACAACGCCCGCTTCGGTCTGCGCGCGCAATGGCGGGCATTGTTCGAGAGCTTCGATGCGGTGATCTGCCCGATCATGCCGACGCCGGCGTTTCCGCACGACCACTCGCCGGATCAGCGGGCGCGCCGCATCAGCATCGATGGCGTGGAGCACGACTACAATGATCAGTTGGCCTGGCCGGGCATCGCCACGCTGCCCGGCCTGCCGGCGACGCAGATCCCGCTCGGGCTCGCTGATGGCCTGCCGGTCGGCGCTCAGATCGTCGGCCCCTTTCTCGAAGACCGTACGCCGCTCAAGCTCGCCGAACTGATCGAGCGCGAGTTCGGCGGCTTCACGCCGCCCCCGATGTTCACGGATTAGTTCGCGTCCGTCGCAGGCTTGGTCGCACGCCACACCCATCGCCGTCGTCCCGGCCTCGAGCCGGGACCCATACCGCGGAATCTATCGAGTATAGCGCAACTATCAGTCATCGTCCCATGACCGCCGGTGGCTATGGGTCCCGGCTCAAGGCCGGGACGACGGCGGTATGTGGAGCGGCAAAATGCCCGCCTCACGCATCGAACATGATCACGCTGCGCAGCGTCTTGCCGGCCTTCATGTTGGCAAAGCCCTCGTTGATCTCGGACAGTTTCAGCTTGGCCGAGATCCAGTCCTCCAGGTGCAGCTTGCCGCGCAAATAGAATTCGACGAGGCGGGGCATGTCGACGCGGAAATGGTTGGAGCCCATCGACGATCCTTGGATGCGGCGCTCGCGCAGGAAGTCGAAGCCGTGCAGCTCGATCTTCTGGCCGAACGGGATCATGCCGACGATGGTCGCGGTGCCGCCCGGCGCCAGCATCGCGAAGGCCTGCTCGGCGGTCTCCTTGCGGCCCAGCACCTCGAAGGCGTGATGCACGCCGCCCTTGGTGAGCTCGCGCACCTGCGCCACGACGTCGCCATCGGCGGGATTGACGATGTCGGTGGCGCCGAGCTTGGTCGCGAGCTGCAGCTTGGCCGGGTTGGTGTCGATGGCGATGATGCGCCCGGCGCCGGCGATCTCCGCGCCGTTGATGGCGGCCATGCCGACGCCGCCGCAACCGATCACCGCCACGGTCTCGCCCGCCGTCACGCGCGCCGTATTGACTACCGCGCCGTAGCCGGTGATGACGCCGCAGCCGATCAAGGCGGCGAGCTCGAGCGGCATGTCCTGGCGGATCTTCACGATCGCGTTCTCGTGCACCAGCATCTGCTCGGCGAAGGACGACAAATTGAGGAACTGGTGCAACTTCTCGCTCCGTCCCCATGACAGCCGGTTGGAGGCGCCGGGCGGCATCTTCACCGTCGTGTCGGTGCACAGCACCGGCCGACCTGTGGTGCAATTGTCGCAGGTGCCGCAGAATACCGAGAGACAGGTGACGACGTGATCGCCCGGCTTCACATAGGTGACGTCGGAGCCGACCTGCTCGACGATGCCGGCGGACTCATGCCCGAGCACCGCGGGCAGTGGATGCGGATACAGACCTTCGATGAAGTGCAGGTCGGAATGACACAAGCCAGCTACGCTCGTGCGGATCAGCACCTCGCGCGGCCCCGGCTTGGGTACGCTGATGTCCTCGATAACGAGCGGCTTGTTGACCTCCATCAGCACGGCGGCTTTCATAGGCGTTCTCTCCCTGTTTTGTTTCTTGTTCGTACCCAGCTGTTTCGGCGCGGACACTGCGCTCCCTCTCCCCGTTCTTACGGGGAGAGGGTTGGGGTGAGGGGCAGACGCGCGAGTGGTGTACGTGGTGAGACCTGTACCCCCTCACCCGGATGGCATCTGACGATGCCATCCGACCTCTCAGCGCGAGCGAAGCTCGTCGCGCCCCCGCAAGCGGGGCGAGGTACACCAACGTTGCCGCACGTTGTTGCTCATCACTCGCACAGACCATCAACCATGAGCCTGGTCGTTAAGTCGCGACTTATCATCGTGACAGTGCAAAAGACTACGCCGCCGAAATCAGTTCGCCAACCTCATCCATTGTCGCGCTGCGCTCGCCGAGCAGCAGCGCCGCCACCGCATCATCCGCCTCGCTTTCCGCGAGCCGGAACGGATCGGACGACGTCAGCCGATGATCGACGACGAGCTTGGCTAGCAACAGCCGGCGTGCATCGCCACGCATGGCGTGGATCCGCGCGCTCTCCCAAGTGAGGGAGACGGCGCTGGCCGTGTGATACAGCAAACTGGTCGCGCGGCGAGACTCGGCTTCGTTGTCGGCGCGCGATGCGACCTCGCGCGCAAACCCAATCGCGCGATCGATCAAGCGATGCAGCTGGTCGCGCCAGATCTGCGGCACGGCGGCACTGTCGTCGAGCCGTGCATGCAGGTCGGCTGCGAGCGCCGACTCGGCGCCGTGGCGGCCGACTGCACGCTTCAACGCATCGAGCGCGACGATGTTGCCGGTGCCCTCCCAGATCGAGCCGAGATGCGCGTCGCGCAGCAGCCTGGAGGTGGCGAACTCCTCGACATAGCCGATGCCGCCGCGCATCTCCAACGCATCGCCGCAGACCTTGCGGGCATCGCGGGTGGCGCGGAATTTCAAGGTGGGCGTCAAGATGCGCAACAGCGCGGCGGCGTCCTGGCTGCCCCCTTCGGCGCGGTCCAGCGCATCAGCGGTCAGGAAACTCATCGACAGCGCCTGCTCGGTCGGCAGCAGAATCTTCAGCAACTGCCGGCGGCCCAATGGCAGGTCGACGATCGGCTTGCCGAACACGACGCGATTGCGCGCGACGGTGATGGCGTCGTGCCAGGCGCGCCGCATCAGCGCGGTCGACTTGACGCCGTTGGAGAGCCGCGAGGAGTTCACCATCTCGGCCATCTGCACGAAGCCGCGATCGAGCCGGCCGACCGCGTATGCGATCGCGCCCTCCAGCTTGATCTCGCCCGAGGCCATCGAGCGGGTGCCGAGCTTGTCCTTCAAGCGGACGATCCGATAGTGGTTCTGCGTGCCGTCATCGAGGAAGCGCGGCATCAGGAACAGGCCGACGCCGCGCGTGCCGGGCTCGGCGCCTTCGGGCCGCGCCAGCAGCATCACCACCTTCGCATCGGCGTTGGAGCAGAACCATTTCTCGCCGTGCAGGCGCCAGTGGTCGCCCTCGGGGACGGCCATTGTCGTCAACGTGCCGACGTCGGAGCCGCCCTCCTTCTCGGTCATGAACTGGCCGCCCTGGGTCAGCTTGCGCATGTCGGTCTGCGTCAGGCCGTCGAGATATCTGGCTTTCAGCGCGTCGCTGCCGAAGCTCGAAAGCAATTTTGCGCAGCCGTCGGTGACGTTGATCGGGCAGCCCAGCCCGAACTCCGCCTGATTGAACAGGAAGGTGAAGGCGTGCTTGGCCGTGACGGGATATTTGCTCGGCCAGCCAAGAATGCCCTTGCGGATCGACATCGCGTGAATGCCGAACTCGCCGAAGGCCGCGCGCTCCAGCTCGCGATAGGCAGGGTGATATTCGATCCACTGCACGTCGCGGCCGAAGCGGTCGCGCTGATGCAGCACCGGGCCATGGCGGTCGGCAAGCCGGGCGCACTCATCGAGATAGCCGCCGGCAAGCTCGCCGAGCCGGTCGAGATGCGGCACCAGGTGGCGAAACAGCGCGTCGGGCAGATGGATGCGAAGGAGGTCCGCGAGCGCAGGATCCGCGCGATAGAAGTTGAGCCCGGTGGTATCGGGCGCCAGCACACCCGGCCGCCTCCCGCCCGTCATGACGTCGTCGCGCTTCAGGAACTGGTGCATGAGCGTTAAGCCCTCGTTCGTTTCAACAAGTCTCTGATGGACTCTTCAGGTTGCATCTGATCGGGTACACTACGTCTGA
The DNA here is from genome assembly GCF_900176205.1 of Bradyrhizobium sp. ORS 285. Lineage (NCBI taxonomy): Bacteria > Pseudomonadati > Pseudomonadota > Alphaproteobacteria > Hyphomicrobiales > Nitrobacteraceae > Bradyrhizobium > Bradyrhizobium sp. ORS 285. Next base: position 432,561 of record NZ_LT859959.1, on the reverse strand, counting down.
CATCCGCAGGTGCTGGGAGCCGCGCAATGACCAATCAGCCGACGGAGGTTTATCGCATCTTCGGGGCGGAGATGTCGCCCTATTCGGTCAAGGTGCGATCGTATCTGCGTTACAAGGGCATTCCGCATCAGTGGATATTGCGCAGCGCGGAAACCGAGGGCGAGTTCACCCGGCACGCCAAGCTGCCGATCATTCCGCTGGTGGTCGCGCCCGACGAGGTGCCGATGCAGGATTCGACGCCGATCATCGATGCGCTCGAGCTCGATTTCCCCGAGCCGTCGGTCCATCCCGGCGACGTGCTGACGAGCTTCATCTCCGCCCTGATCGAGGAGTTCGGCGACGAGTGGGGCAACAAATGGATGTTCCATTATCGCTGGGCCGGCGAGCTCGATCAGCGCGCCTCGGCCGGGCGCATCGCCCGCATGGTCGCGCCGAAGGCCGCCGACGCCGATGTCGCCAGGCTGTCGGAGAAGATCCGCACGCGGATGGTCGACCGCCTCGCTTATGTCGGCTCCAACGAGGCCAACGCGCCGCAGATCGAGCAGGGATTCGCCGAGATGCTCGATCTCCTGGAGCGGCATCTCGCGCTCAGGCCCTATCTGTTCGGCGGCCGTCCCGCCTATGGCGATTTCGGCCTGTGGGGCCAGTTCTACGAGCTGTGGACCGATCCAACAGCCGGCGCGCTGATCGAGGGCCGCGCACCGCATGTGCTGGCCTGGATCCACCGCATGCTATGGCCGCGCGCCGAAGGCGAGTTCGAGCTATGGCCGGAATTGTCGCTGACCTTGATGCCGATCCTGACGCGTCAGGTCGGCGGGCTGTTCATGCCCTGGTCCCTTGCTAACGAGCAGGCGATCAAGGACAACCGCGACACCTTCAGTGTCCGGCTCGGCGACATCGTGTGGACGCAGAAGCCGCAGAAATATCATGCGCGCTCGCTGGCGATGCTGCGCTCGAAATACGCATTCCTGCACGATCGCAGCCGGCTCGATGTGGTGCTGGAGGAGATCGGCTGCCTCGTCGGCCTGCAGCCGCGTCCGGCCTGATCTCAGGCAGAATTGTGGGGATGGATGGTGGGAAGTTGGCCTTGGCTGCACTAGCTTGAGGGAAGCGGACGCATGTCGAGGACACCCCAATGGACATCCCAGCCTACAAGATCGCCCTGATCGTCGGCGCCGGCGAAGGGCTCTCCGCCTCGCTGGCGCGGCTGTTCGCGCGCGAGAAGATCCGCGTGGCGCTCGCCGCGCGCAAGACCGAGAAGCTCGGCGCGCTCTGCAACGAGACCGGCGCCCGCGCCTATCCTTGCGACGCCACCAATCCGGAGGAGGTCGAGCGATTGTTCGGCCTCGTGACGCGTGAGATCGGCGAGCCCGATCTCGTGGTCTACAATGCCAGCGCCCGGGCGCGCGGACCGCTCACCGATCTCGTGCCGGCCGATGTGCAGAATTCGATCGCCGTCAGCGCGTTCGGCGGCTTCCTGGTGGCGCAGCAGGCGACGCAGCGCATGCTGCCGAACAAGCACGGCGCGATCCTGTTCACCGGCGCCTCGGCCAGTGTGAAGGGCTACGCGCAATCGTCAGCGTTCGCGATGGGCAAGTTCGCGCTGCGCGGCCTCGCCCAGAGCATGGCGCGCGAGCTGTCGCCGCAGGGCATCCATGTCGCGCATTTCGTCATCGACGGCGGCATCAAGAGCGCGGAGCGGCAGGAGCCTGCCGAGCGGCCGGATTCGATGCTCGATCCCGATGCCATCGCAGCAAGCTATTGGAGCGTGCTGCAGCAGCCGCGCAGCGCCTGGAGCTGGGAGATGGAGCTGCGGCCGTGGGTGGAGACGTTTTGAGAGGGTTACTTCGTAGGGTGGGCAAAGGCGTGCCGCGGGATGCGCAGCATCACGCCGCGCGACGTGCCCACCATTGTCGCCGCGTGCTCGCTGAGAGACGGTGGGCACGGCGCGTCGACAGCGCGTCATGCGGATGCGTCGAGAACGCGCCTTTGCCCACCCTACGCATCGCGTTCGAGATGACGCTCATCATGTCATCAGGGCAAAACAATACGCAGTTCTGGACCACATGGCTGCACCCCCTTCTCGAACCGCACGAGCGTCCAATCATCCGTATGCGGCTGGATCGTGAAGCCGGCCTTTCTGGCGAGCGCGATCATCACGTCGTTAGTGCGCAGCGCGTCGCCTGACAGCGTGACCCCGCCGAGGGCGGCTGCGCGACGCTCCAGGTCCGCAATCAAGGCCGGGCCGATGCCGTGGCCGTGCCGGCGGTCATGTACCGACAGACCAAACTCGACGCGGCCGGTCTCGCGATCAAATGCGTAGCGTGCCTCAGCCACGATGCTTTCGACACCGTCCTGCTCCATGGTTGCGAGGAGGCTGTAGCGGTCATTGCGGCCGAGCGCGACGAAATCCTCGAGCACAGCCTTCGGCAGTTCGCTGAGAGCGCCAAGAAAACGCCTGTGGCGCGAGCGCTGGCTCAAAGATCGAACATAGGCCTGCAGCGCCTCGGCGTCCTTCGATGTCGCGAAATGGAGCCTGACGAGCTCGCCACGCCTCGTGTGGATGACGTCGGGCACTGCAAGTCGGTCGGCAACAGCAGGCGTCGGCATGGCGGGCTTCCTCGAGAAGAGATCTGCCGGCGCCCTCCTTTGCGGAGCGGCGCCGGCGCGGCGGGGATGAGTGAGGGGCTCAACCCCGCCAGAACGGCTTGTCGATCTCGGCGGCGATGTCGCTGCGGGAGAGGCCGAGGTCGTGCAGATCGCGCTCCGACCATTGCGCCAGTTCGTGCCGGGTGCGGTAGCGGAAGCGCCAGGCTGCGAGCAGCTCGGCCACATCGGACCAGAACCCTGGCGCATGATGTTTCGTCATTGGCGAGGAGACGTAAAGGGTCATGAAAGCCTCCTGGGAAAGCAGTGAGGCTGCACTATCGAGGGCTTGCGCTTCATCTACAAACGACATTTACTACCGTTTCGGATGAAATAAGCTCATGGACCAAGGGAGGCTCTGGATGACCCGGCTGCCGTCGCTGAATGGATTGCGGGCGTTCGAGGCCGCGGCGCGGCATCTCAGCTTCACCCGCGCGGCCTCGGAGCTGAACGTGACGCAGACCGCAATCAGCCATCAGATCAAGCGGTTGGAGGACGAGCTCGGCTTGCGGCTGTTCGTTCGGCAGAACCGCAGCCTGACGCTGACGCCGCAGGCGCGGGACTACCTGCCGTTGGTCCGCGCCGCGTTCGACGATCTCCGGCTGGCGACCGAGCGGCTGGTGCGCAAGGACAACGCCAAGGTGCTGACGGTCTCGACCATCGCCTCGCTGGCCGCCAAATGGCTGCTGCCGCGGCTGACCGCGTTCCAGGAGGCGCATCCCACCATCGACGTCCGCATCACCACCTCGACCGCGCTGGTCGACTTCCGCAAGGACGATGTCGACGCCGCGATCCGCTATGGCCGTGGCCACTGGCCGGGTGTGCGGGCGGAATGGCTGATGGCCGACGAGCTGTTTCCAGTGTGCAGCCCGGCGCTGCTGCAGGGACCCAAGCCGCTGCGTTGTCCGGAGGACCTCGCCCATCACACGCTGCTGCAGGCGAGCGGCGGCTATGACGACGACTGGCGGCTGTGGCTGACGGCAGCGGGCCTGCCGGTGGAGATGTCCAGGCAGAGCCGGCTGAGCTTCGACCTGTCGCTGATGACGGTTCAGGCCGCGATCGACGGCCTCGGCGTCGCGATCGGACGCACGGCCTATGTCCAGGACGACATCGCCAAGGGGCGGCTGGTGGTGCCGTTCAAGATGACCCTGCCGAGCGACGCCGGCTTCTACCTGGTCTCACCCGAGGGGCGGACCGATTCGCCGAAACTGAAGGCGTTCCGTCAGTGGCTCAAGGGTGCGGCGCAGCAGAAGGGCGTCTCGCCGATTCCTGTTCAGCCTTAAGGATTTGGCCTCAAATCTATTGGCCGGCACGATGTCGCGTGGCAGATTGTCACACCTCATCCATCGGCCGGCGCAGAATGACTTCCGCACGAGCCACTCGACGGTAGGAGTTTTCTCGCGTGTCATCGACCTCACCCCAGCAGCCGGCCACCATCAAGTCGCGCATCGGCGCGATCCTGCGCGCCACCAGCGGCAATTTCCTCGAGCAGTTCGACTTCTTCCTGTTCGGGTTCTATGCCGCCGCGATCGGCAAGGCGTTCTTCCCCTCGACCGACGAGACGGCATCACTGCTCAACACGTTCGGCGTGTTCTGGCTCGGCGCGCTGATGCGCCCGGTCGGCGCCATCGTGCTCGGCGCCTATATCGACAAGATCGGCCGCCGCCAGGGCCTGATCGTGACGCTCGGCATCATGGCCGCCGGCACGGTCGTGATCGCCTTCTGCCCGACCTACGAGACCATCGGCGTCGCTGCGCCGATCATCGTGCTGCTCGGTCGCCTGCTGCAGGGCTTCTCGGCGGGCGTCGAACTCGGCGGCGTGTCGGTCTATCTGTCGGAGATTGCCACGCCCGGCAATCGCGGCTTCTACACCTCGTTCCAATCGTCGAGCCAGCAGGTCGCGATCTTCGTGGCGTCCATCCTGGGTTATCTGCTCAGCGAGAGCATGCCGGCGGCGACCGTGACCGCGTGGGGCTGGCGCATCCCGTTCTTCGTCGGCTGCCTGATCATCCCGCTGATCTTCTTCCTCCGCCGCACGCTGGAGGAGACTCCGGCGTTCCTGGCGATGAAGAAACACCCGACCACCAGCGAGGTGTTCGCTTCCGCGCTCGCCAACTGGCGCATCGTGCTGCTCGGCATGATGATCGCGATCCTGACGACGACGACGTTCTACTTCGTCACTGTCTACACGCCGACCTTCGGCAAGACCGTGCTGAAGCTGTCGACGGCGGACGCGCTGCTGGTCACGCTCCTGGTCGCGGTCACCAACTTCATCTGGAATCCGGTGGGCGGCGCGCTGTCCGACAGGATCGGCCGCAAGCCGGTGCTGATCGGGATCGCCGTGCTGTCGCTGCTCACGGCCTATCCGGCGCTGAGCTGGCTGGTGTCGGCGCCGAGCTTCGGCAAGATGCTGGCGGTCGAGATGATGTTCTCGTTCTACTTCGGCATGTATAGCGGCACCATGCTCGGCGCGCTGGTCGAGATCGTGCCGGCGCATGTCCGCACCACCTGCTTCTCGCTGGCCTTCGCGCTGGCCGCGGCGCTGTTCGGCACGTTCACGCCGTTCGCGGCCACCTGGCTGATCGAGAAGACCGGCGATAAGGCCTCGCCCGGCTTCTGGCTGATGTTCGCCGCCGTGCTCGGCATCATCGCCGCGCTGACCGTCTATCGTGGCGGCCAGCAAGCGGTCGCGGCGCGCGAGCCGGCGACGGCCTGACCGGGTTGTCTGTTTGCATCGCGGGCGGCATCATCCGATGCCGCCCTTTTTGTTTGCGGCGACAGCGGAGGCGAGGTCTGTCATGGATGAACTGATTGCGGTTGCCGAGCAGGTCGCGGCCCGGCTGATCGCGCGCAAGCAGACCATTGCGGTGGCGGAGTCCTCGGCTGGCGGGCTCATCGCGGCGGCGCTGCTCGCAGTGCCCGGCGCCTCGGCCTACTTCCTCGGCGGCGCCGTGGTCTATACGCGCGACGCGCGACGCGTGCTGATGGACATTCCCGACGAGGCGATGAAGGGCATCCGCTCGGCGTCGGAGCCGTATGCGGAATTGCTGGCACGGCAGATCAGAACGCGCTTCGCCACGGATTGGGGCCTGTCAGAGACCGGCGCGGCAGGCCCGACGGGCAACCGCTACGGCGACGCGGCAGGCCACGCGTGTTTTGCCGTTGCCGGTCCGGAATCTGCGGTGGTCACGCTGGAGAGCGGCAGCAGCGACCGGGCCGCCAACATGCAGCTGTTCGCGAAGAGCGCGCTGGAGCTGTTGCTCACCAAGCTCGATCGGTAGCTCGCTGTCGTCCCGGACAAGCCCGGCGACGCGAAGCGGCGGCGGGCGCCGATCCGGGACCCATACCGCGTGATCTGTCTTAGGGCAGGCTGCGCGTTGAACCTCCGCGCAAACCAATATCCGCCTATGGTTATGGATCCCGGCGTTCGCCGGGATGACGTCAGAGTGTGTGGTTAGCTGCGAGAACAAAACTCGCGTGGAAAAAATGGTGTCGTCCCGGACAAGCCCGTCGACGCAAAGCGGCGGCGGGCGCCGATCCGGGACCCATACCGCGTGATCTGTCTTGGGGCAGGCTGCGCGTCGACCCTTCGCGCGAACCAACCACCGCCTGTGGTTATGGATCCCGGCGTTCGTCGGGATGACAGTGAATGTGAGGCGCTGCCGGTGGCCTCTCACAACGCAAGGAGGCAGTGACCGCCCTCACTTCTCCCGGAACGCCCGCATCAGCTGGTCGTGCAGCGGCTTCATCAGGTAGGAGATCACGGTGCGGTCGCCGGTCTGGACGAAGGCTTCGGCCGGCATGCCCGGGATCAGCTTGACGTCGCCCAAGCGCGCGATCTCCTCCGGCGACATCGAGACGCGGATGGTGTAGTAGCTCTGCCCCGTGCGCTGGTCGGTGGTGACATCGGGCGAGACGCGGCTGACGACACCGTTCAATTCCGGCGTGGTGCGCTGGTTGAAGGCCGACAGCCGCAGCAGCGTCTTCTGCCCCACCTGCAGCTTGTCGATGTCCTGCGGGTTGACCTTGGCTTCGACCTGCAGGTCGTCGCTCTGCGGCACGATCAGCATGATGGTGTCGCCGGCGGTGATGACGCCGCCGACGGTGTGCACGGAGGATTGCAGCACCATGCCGTCCTGCGGCGCGCGGATGTCGACGCGGCGGAGCTGATCCTCGGCGGTGACCTTGCGCTCGACGAACTCGCCGATCTTGTCGGTGGTCTCGCGCAGATCCTTGGACACTTCGCTGACCATGTCCTTGTCGACCTGGATGATCTGCAACTCGGTCTCACTGATCTTGCCCTTGGCCTGGGCGCGCGCGGCGATGTATTGCGCGCGCTCGCCATTGAGGCGGGCGGCGTCGCGCTCCAGCGTGGTGAGGCGCGACAACTGCACCAGATGCTGCTCATAGAGCTGACGCACGCCGTCGAGCTCCTTCTGCACCAGCGCGATCTCCTGGTCCTTGGCGGCGACCTGCGCCGACAGGCCCTCGATCTCCTCCGTCAGCTGGGCCACGCGCTCGCGCAGTTGCGCCTTCTGGCCGATGCGGCCGTTGACGCGCACCTCGAACAGCTTGGTCTCGCTCGCTGTCAGGCTCTTGACCTCGGGATCGCCCATGCGCTGCAGCAGCTGCGGCGGAAACAGGATCTTGGCCCAGCCGCGCTGCTCCGCCTCGAGCCGGGCGGCCCGCGCCTGCAGCGCGTCGAGATTCTTGGTGACGATGGCGAGCGACGCTTTGGTCACGGTGTCATCGAGCCGCACCACGATGTCGCCTGATTTGACCACGTCGCCGTCGCGCGCGCGGAGTTCGCCGACCACGCCGCCGGTCGGGTGCTGCACCTTCTTGACGTTGGATTCGACCACGATCTGGCCCGGCGCAATCAGCGCGCCGGAGATTTCCTGCGTGGCGGCCCAGCCGCCCATGCCGCCGGCCACGGCAATGACGACGCCCATGCCGACCAGCAAATGACGGCGGATCGAGTCGCGCACGCTCTCGGGCTTGCGCAGCCCGGGAACAGGACCGATGATGACTTGGCTGCTCATGGCTTCGTCACTCCGGCTTCCGAGACGATCTTGATCGGCGCCGGCGGTCGCGGCTGCAGCACCTGCGCGAGCACGGTCTCCTTCGGGCCGAACGCCTGCGCGCGGCCGTCCTTCATGACGAGCACCTGGTCGACCGCCTCGATGCCGATCGGCCGATGCGCGACGACGATGACGATCGCGCCACGCGCCCGCGCCGAGCGCACCGCGCGCGACAGCGCCTCATCACCCTCAGTGTCCAGATTGGAGTTCGGCTCGTCGAGCACGATCAGGAACGGATTGCCATACAGCGCGCGCGCCAGCGCCACACGCTGCGCCTGACCCGCGGAGAGCGCCGTGCCCTGCTCACCGATCTGGGTGTCGTAGCCGTCGCGCATCTTGATGATGATGTCGTGCACGCCAGCTTCCTTGGCGGCGGCGATGATGCCGTCGGCCGTGGCGTTCGGATCGAAGCGGGAAATGTTCTGCGCCACAGTGCCGGCGAACAGCTCGACGTCCTGCGGCAGATAGCCGATGTGGCGGCCGAGTTCGTCCGACGACCACTGGTCGAGCGCCGCGCCGTCGAGCCGCACATGGCCGCGTACCGGGCGCCAGACACCGACCAGAGCGCGCACCAGGGACGACTTGCCCGACGCGCTCGGGCCGATGATGCCCAAGCCGTTGCCGGCCGACAGCGCGAACGTCACGTCCTGGACGATCGCCTTGTTGTCGCCGGGCGCGACGATCGAGATGCCCTCGACCGAGAGCTTGCCGACCGGCGGCTGCAGCTGGGTCGGCGCCGATCGCTGCGGCATCGTTTCGAGCAGCTGATTGAGCCGGCGCCAGCTCTGGCGTGCGGCGACGAAGCTCTTCCAATGCGCGATCGCGAGATCGACCGGCGCCAAAGCCCGCGCGCTCAGGATCGAGCCGGCGATGATGATGCCCGCCGTGGCCTCCTGGTGGATGACGAGATAGGCGCCGACTGCGAGCACCGCGGACTGCAGCATCATCCGCAGCACCTTGGCGATGGCGCCAAGGCCGCCGGCGACGTCGCTGGCACGCTGGTTGCCGGCGAGATATTTCTCGTTGGTCTCGCTCCAGCGCGACAGCATGCGTCCGCTCATGCCCATCGCGACCAGCACCTCGGCATTGCGGCGGCTGGCGGTGGCGAGATCGTTGCGGCGGGCGGCGAGGCCCATCGCCTCCTTGGCCGGCGTGCGCGTCAGAAATTCGGTGATCAAGGTCAGGGTCACCAGAATGATCGCGCCGACCAGAGCGGTGGCGCCGAGCAGGACGTGGAAGGCGAAGCAGATCGCCAGATACAGCGGCAGCCATGGCAGGTCGAAGAACGCGCCCGGCCCCTGGCTGCCGAGAAAGCTCCTGATGTTGTCGAGGTCGCGCAACGGCTGCAGGCCCTCGTTGCGGCCGCCGACCGACAGCGGCAGCCGCACCACCGTGTCGAACACCCGCGCATTCAGGCTCTCGTCCAGCGCGGTGCCGATACGGCCGAGGATGCGGCTGCGGATCATGTCGAGCGCGCCCTGGGCGATATAGAGCCCGCCGGCGATGATGATGAGGCCGATCAGCGTCGGCACCGAGCGGCTCGGCAGCACCCGGTCATAGACCTCGAGCATGAAGATCGAGCCGGTCAGATACAGCAGGTTGATGATGCAGCTCATCACCCCGACGCCGATGAAGGCGCTGCGGCAACCGCGCAAGGCATCGCTGAGCTCGGATTGCCTCGCGTGAGGTGCGGCCGCCATCACCACCATCTCTTCAATTGATCAAATGAGCTGCACGACCGCCGATCAAAACCACAAACTGGCGGCGAACAAGGCAAAATATACTGATTCCTGCGGCAAGCGTCCAACGACACCCGCTTTAGCGTGAATCAGCTGTTGTGCTTGATCTGTCTGACGCGGCTGCGGAAACGTTCAGCCGCGGCGTTGGCGGCGCTACAGACGCCCGCCCGTCCGGACCAACCGGGCCACGAGCAGCAGGATGATCGCGCCGAGCGCGGAATAGACGATTTCGGACACCAGCCCAGTTCCGAGCCGGATGCCCAGCCGCGGGAAGATCACGCTGGCGACGAGGGCGCCGAGCACGCCGATGACGATGTCGCCGATCAGGCCGAAGCCAGTGCCGCGCACGATCTTGCCGGCCAGCCAGCCCGCGATCAGGCCGACGAACAGGATGACCAGAATACCTTCGTTCGATACGTGCATGGCGTGTCCTCAACGTGGCGCCGAACGAGCGGTCCGGCGCCACGGTACTTTAGCGAGGCGACAGCGACGCTTCGACACGCGATGCACGGTTCCAGCGGGTTTCGCGCGAACCGTTACGTCGCCGCCACACTCGCCGGCGCTTCCGCCAGGATGCAGCGCGCCAGCCGCTGCGGCCCGAGCTGAACGGCGGGCGGCAGCGCCTCCGCGCAGCGCGGCTGGGCGTGGCTGCAACGCGGCGCAAACGAGCAGCTCTGCGGCGCCTGGTCGAGCGACGGCGGCGTGCCCGGGATGGTCTGCAGCCGCTCGCCGCGCTTGGCGCCATGGATGGTCGAGGCCAGCAGGCCGCGCGCATAGGGATGTACGGGCTGGCGCACGATGTCGCGCAAGGAGCCCTGCTCCACGATCTGGCCGGCATACATCACCGCGACACGGTCGCAGATCTCGATCGCCACGCCGATGTCGTGGGTGACGAAGATGACGGACATGCCGAACTCGCGCTGCAGCTCGCGCAGCAGCAGGAGGATCTGGATCTGCACGGTGGCATCGAGAGCGGTGGTCGGCTCGTCCGCGAGCAGCACCTTGGGACGGCAGGCGAGCGCCAGCGCGATCATCGCGCGCTGCCGCATGCCGCCGGACATCTCGTGCGGATAGGACTCCAGCCGTCGCTTGGCCGAGGGAATGCGGACGACATCGAGCATCTCCAGCGCCCGCGCGGTGCCTTCCGCGTAGCTCTTGCCCTCGTGGCGCATCACCGTCTCGGCGATCTGCCGGCCGATCGTATAGACGGGATCGAGCGCGAGGCCCGGCTCCTGGAAGATCATCGACACCGTGCGACCGCGGAACTGCGACAGCTCCTCGTCGCTCATCGCGAGCACGTCGCGGCCCATCACTTGGACCCGGCCCGAGATCTGGGAACGTTTCTTCGGCAACAGCCGCATCAGCGCCCGCATGGTGACGCTCTTGCCTGAACCGGACTCGCCGAGCAGGCCCAGCACCTCGCCATCGCCAAGCGACAGGCTGACATCGTTCACCGCATGCACCGTGCGCTCGCCGGTGAAGCGGATGGTGAGGTTGGAGATGTCGACGAGGTTGGTCATTGCAATCCGATCCTCACAAACTCGGTGTCGTCCCGGGCAAGCACGCCGGCGCATCGCGCCGTCGTGCGCCGACCCGGGACCCATAATCCCGGGAGACGTTTGCGGCACGATCGCCACTCCGAGTCATCGCAACACAACGGCCGGTGGCTATGGGCCCCGGCTCGGCGCCTGCCGTCGCTGCGCGACGTCAGACTTGGCCGGGACGACACCGAATGTGAGGAGCGAACGCTACGGTTCATGGCAGCGTCGGCACCCTCGCGTGGAAATCAGTCGCGCGCTGGAACGCGGCGCCGATCGTGAGGATCGTGGCTTCGTCGAAGGAGCGGCCGATCAGTTGCATGCCGACCGGGAGCCCGGTCGACGTGAAGCCGGTCGGGATCGCGAGCGACGGCAGGCCGAGATAGTTCACGGGCCGCGTGAAGCGGGTGATGCGCTGGATCACGGCTTCCGCGCCCGGCGCGCCGCCGACGTCGCTGTCGGCGATCGACGGCGTCACCAGCGGCGAGACCGGCGCGATCACGGCATCGACACCCGATGTCGCCGCGACATGCGCGGCGAGCGCCGCGCCGCGCCAGCGTAGCGCTTCGAGATAAGCGACGCCGGAGACGGCCAGCGCGTTCTGCAGCCGCATCAGGACCTGCGGGCCGTAGTCCTGCGGCCGCTCGATCATCCAGCGCTTGTGGAACCCGGCCGCCTCGACCGCGAGCACGAGCTGGCAGGCCGCGGTGAGCTGGCGCTGATCGGGCAGATCGACCTGCACGACATCGGCGCCTTCGGTCTTCAGCACCGCGATCGTCGCATCGAGACAGCGCGCCACTTCGGGATCGAGGTCGTCGACATAGAACGCCTTGGGCACGCCGATCTTGAGACCCTTGATCGAGGCTTGCGCGGCCGCGACGTAGTCCTGCACCGGCACGGCGCTGGCGGTCGGATCCTCCGGATCGGGGCCCGCCATCAGGCCGAGCAGCAGCGCGCAATCCTCCGCGGTCTGCGCCAGCGGCCCGACGGTGTCGAGCGACTGCGACAGCGGCATCGCGCCGGCGCGGCTGACGCGACCCCACGTCACTTTCAGTCCGGTGACGCCGCAGAAATTTGCGGGCATGCGGATCGAACCGCCGGTGTCCGAGCCGAGCGCCGCGAACGTCAGGCGCGCGCCCACCGCCGAGCCGGAGCCGGACGACGAGCCGCCGGTGACATAGCCGAGCTTCCAGGGATTGTGCACCGGACCGTAATGCGCGTTGTGCCCGGTCGGGCCATAGGCGAACTCCGCCATCTGCAAGGTGCCGAGCCGGATCGAGCCGGCATCCTTCAGCCGTTGCACCGCGGTCGAGGTGGTGGTCGCAACGAAGTCGCGACGGATCAGCGAGCCGCAGGTCGAGACTTGGCCGGCTTCGTAGTACATGTCCTTGTGCGCGAGCGGCACGCCGTGCAGCGGCCCCTTTGGGCCGTCCTTGGCCAGCGCAGCATCGGCCTCGGCCGCCGCCTTCAGCGCCGGTTCGGACTCGATCGCCATGAAGGCGTTCAGCTTCGGCTGCCACTGCGCGATACGGTGCAGGCAGGAGCGCGTCACCTCGACGGAGGAGAGCTTCTTGTCGGCGATCGCCTTGGCGACCTGCGTCAGCGTCATCAGAGCGGGTTCGGTGCTCATCGGCCCACCTTCAGCGTCTGCGCCACGACGTAGCTCGCCGGTTCCAGGTCAAACGGGAGTGTGCCGGCGACGGCGGCGAAATTGTCGAAGGCCGGTCCGATCGAGTCGGCGATGCGGGTTGCAACCTCCTTGTCGACGGGCAGGCCGGAGGCCTCCGCGATGGCACTGACTTGCTGGGGCGTGGGTCTGGTCATTGACGTCTCGCTGCTGGTGTCTGCCCTCAGGCGGCCGGCGCGCGGCTGTGTCCGGAACCGGATATCGCCATGTGGCAGGCGGCCTGATGGCCCATTGTATCCAGCTCCGTCAATCTTGGCGCGACATTCCCGCATAGCGCCTCGGCGAACGGGCAGCGGGTGTGGAAGCGGCAGCCGGCCGGCGGATCGATCGGGTTCGGCGGATCGCCGGACAGCGGCGGCGTCTCGGTGCGCCGGTCCGGATCAGAGGACGGCATCGCCGCGAGCAGCGCGCGCGTATAGGGATGCGCCGGCTTGGCCCAGACCTGCTCGACCGGCCCGAGCTCGACCACCTCGCCGAGATACATCACCAGCACGCGATCGGAGATGTAGTTGATGACGTTGAGGTCGTGGCTGATGAACAGGTAGGTCAGGCCGAACTCGCGCTTGAGATCCATCAAGAGGTTCAGCACCTGCGCCTCGACCGATTTGTCGAGCGCCGAGACCGCCTCGTCGAGAATCACCAGCCGCGGCGACAGCGCGAGGGCACGGGCGATGTTGACGCGCTGGCGCTGGCCGCCGGAGATCTCGTGCGGGTAGCGGTTGGCGAAGGTCTCGGGCCGCAAGCCCACTTTGCCGAGCAGCTCGCGCGCCAACGCGCGCGCCGCGCCGTCAGCCATGCCGTGCACCTTCGGCCCGAATGCGATCGATTCCTCGATCGTCAGCCGCGGATTGAGCGAGGCATAGGAGTCCTGGAACACCATCTGCATGCCGCGCCGCAGCTCGCGCAGCGAGATTTCGTGACCGACCTGCCGGCCGTCGAAGATGATCTCGCCGGCATCGCGATCCATCAGATGCATCAACAGCCGCGCCGTCGTCGACTTGCCGCAGCCGGACTCGCCGACGATGCCGACCGTCTCGCCCTTGCCGATGTTGAACGAGACATCATCCACGGCACGCACCGTCTTGCGCGCGCCGAACAGCCCACCGCGGACGGGAAAATGCTTGGTCAGCCCATCGACGCGCAGCAACGGCTGCGCCTTGCCGCCGAGGTCTTCGATGGGCGCGAGCCCGGTGATGGTTGCTACTTCGCTCATGATGCACCCGAACGTACGCGACAGAGACGGTGCGCTCCCTCTCCCCGTTCTTCACGGGGAGAGGGTTGGGGTGAGGGGCAGCCGCGCGGGCAGTGTGAATGGAGAGACCTGTACCCCCTCACCCGGATCGCATCTGACGATGCGATCCGACCTCTCCCCGCAAGCGGGGAGAGGTCCACTACCGATGCCGCGCGACCATTCATCAGACCTACCATGCCCATCAGCTCCGGATATCCATCGCGCTGCGCAGGCCGTCGCTCAGGAGGTTGAAGCAGATCGACACCGCGAAGATCATAACGCCGGGCAGCGCCGCCACCCAGGGATTGACGTAGATCGCGGTCCGCAAGGTGTTCAGCATCAGGCCCCATTCCGGCTCCGGCGGCTTGGTGCCGAGGCCGAGGAACGACAGGCCGGCAGCGAGGATCATCGACACCGAGATCAAACCAGTCGCGTAAACGAAAATCGGACCGAGCACATTCCCGAGCATGTGCGCCCGCATGATCGTGATCGCATTCGCACCCGACGCCCGCGCCGCCTCGACGAAGTCGCGATTACGCACGCCCGTGGTCACGCTCTCGGCGACGCGGGTGATCTGCGGTACGAACACGATGGTGAGCGACACGATCGAATTGGTGATGCCGGCGCCGAGCGCACCGGAGATCGCGATCGCAAGCAGCACCGAGGGAAACGCGTAGAACACATCAATGGTGCGCATGATCATGGTATTGACCCAGCCGCCGACATAACCGGCGACGAGGCCGAGCATCGTGCCGATGCCGAAAGCGAGGATCACCGGCGAAATGCCGATCAAGAGCGACAGCCGGCCGCCATAGATCAGCCGCGCCAGCATGTCGCGCCCCAACTCGTCGGTGCCGAGCGGATAGTTCGGCGTGCCGATGTGGCGCAGGCGGCGGATCATCGAGCCCTGATAGGGATCGGCGAGATGAAGATAGGGAGCAAGCAGGGCCGAGAGAAAGATCAGCAGCAGGATCGCGACGCAGACCATGCTGACCTTGTCCCGGACGATGCGGCGGCCGACGGTCGCCCAATAGCCGCGCGCCTTGGCCGCCGGTACAGCCTGCAGGGATTGATCGACCGCGCTGGAAGAACTCACGCTCATCGCTAGCCCCGCTTGATGCGCGGATCGATCGCGGCCTGCGCGATGTCGACCACCAGGTTGAGGACGACGAAGAACATCGCCAGCACCAGGATCGTGCCCTGCAACAGCGGCAGATCGCGCTGGAAGATCGCGGAGTTCAACAGCAGGCCCGAGCCGGGCCAGGAGAACACCGTCTCGATCAGGATCGAGCCGCCGAGCATGTAGCCGAGTTGCAGGCCCATCACAGCGAGCGCGGTCGGCGCGGCGTTCTTCAGCACGTGACGGAACACCTGCGTCTCGCGGAGACCTTTCGCCCGCAACGCCTCGACGAAATCCTGACTCAGGATGTCGCCGGTAAGCGCGCGCACAGTCCGCGTGATGATGCCCATCGGAATGACCGATGTCGTGATCGCCGGCAGGATGAGGAAGCGGATATGCGCCCAATCCCACGCCCACGCGCCCGAGCCGGACGGACCGGCGCCGACGGCGGGCAGCCAGTTCAGCTCGACCGAGAAGATGATGACCAGCACCATGCCGAGCCAGTAATGCGGCAGCGACACGCCGGCGATCGCAATCGAGGTCGCGAGCTTGTCGACCCAGGTGTCGCGGAAATAGCCGGCGACGAGACCGAAGAACAGGCCGAGCGAGAAGCCGATGATGGCGGCAGCGATCGCCAAGGTCACCGTGTTGGAGACAGCGCGCAGCACCTCGGCGAGCACGGGACGGCCGGTCGCGATCGAGCTGCCGAGATCGCCATTGACCGCGCGCCACAGCCACAGGCCGAACTGCACCGGCAGCGGCTTGTCGAAGCCATAGGCCACGCGCAGCTGCTGCGCGAGCTCCTGCGATGCGTCGGCCGGCAGCACGGCGACCAGGGGATCACCGGGGGTGATGTGAACCAGCATGAAGCAGACGAGCGCGACGCCGATGATGATCGGGATCGCGTAGACCATCCGCCGGGCAGCATAAGAGAGCACGAGTCACCTTCGGTTGACTCTCCTTCGTCGGTAGAGAGTCGCGAATTTGGAACGGCACAAAGAAAGCCCCCCTCCCCCTTGCGGGGAGGGGTCGGGGGTGGGGGTCCCCACGAAGACTGCCGCCGGAGTACCCCCCCTCCCCAGCCCTCCCCCACAAGGGGGGAGGGAGCGCAGCGCGGCAAGCGGCGAGATCCGCGCAAGAACGAGAGCGCTACTCCACCGAGATCGGCGAGAAGTCGATGAACCAGCTCTTCGGCTGCACCACGCCCTTGACCTTCGGGCTCATCGCGCGCGGGCCGACGTCGTGGGCGACGTAGAGGAACGCGGCATCATCCACCGACGCCGCATGCAGTTCCGCCAGCGCCTTGTCGCGCTCGGTGGGATCGAAGGTCTGGCGCGCCTTCTTCACCAGCTCATCGAACTTCGAATTGTTGATGAAGCCCCAATTGTTGGAGACCGGAGGCGCCATCGACGACTGCAGGAAGCGCACCAGCGCAAAGAACGGATCCATCGCCGCATAGGTCACGTTGGTGGCGTTCGCACCGTTCGCCGAGGCATCCTTGGCGCCGCGGCGCCAGTTGGTGAACAGCGTGTTCCACTCGATGACGTCGAGCTTGACGTCGAAATAGCACTCGGCGAGTGCCTGCTGCAGGTACTCGTTCATCGGCAGCGGCTGCATCTGGCCCGAGCCCGACGCCGAGGTCTGCGTCTTCACCTCGAGCTTCTTGTTCGGACCGTAGCCGGCCTCCTGCATCAGCTTCTGCGCGGCCGCCTTGTCGTACTTGATCTCGAAGGTCACGTTGCCGCGCCAGGGATGGCCCTTCTCGAAGGTGCCGCTCGCCGGCACCATCAGGCCGGCCAGCAGACCGTCACGCAGGCCCTCGCGATCGATGCAGAGATTGGCGGCCTTGCGGACGCGGATGTCGTTCCACGGCGAGCCTTCGATGCGCGAGAACTGCCACGGCCAGACATGCGGCTGCTCATTGGCGTAGAGCTTGAAGCCGCGCTGCTTGATCTCCGGCAGCGCATCCGGCGCCGGCGCCTCGACCCAGTCGACCTGTCCCGACAACAGCGCCGCGGTGCGCGCGTTCGCTTCCGGCATCGGCAGCAGGATCATCTTGTCGGACTTCGGCACGCGGGCCTTGTCCCAATAGGCCTCGTTCTTGACCAGTTCCAGCCGCTCGCGCGGCGTGAACTTCGCCATCTTCCACGGGCCGGTGCCCGAGGCGTCCTTGGCGAACGCGGCCCATGCGGCTTGCGACTTCGCCTTGTCGTCGGCGCCGGTCGCGGACTCATAGAGTTTCTGCCACTTCGCCGGGCTCGCCATGAACAGGTTCGTGAGGTTGATCGGCAGGAAGCTGTCCGGCTCCTTGGTCACGAGCTCGACGGTGACATCGTCGATCTTGCGGGCCGAGGCGAGTGTCGGCATGCGTGACGCGGTGACGCCGACCTGGCTCGGATCGAACTGCGGCGCATCCTGCTTCAAGACCTTCTCGACGTTCCACACCACGGCGTCGGCATTGAACGGCGCGCCGTCATGGAAGGTGACGCCGGGACGCAGCTTGAACGTCCACTTGGTCTTGTCGGCATCGTCGACCTTCCACTCGGTGGCGAGGCCGGGAATGACGACGCTGGGCTTATCGGCCGACGACAGGTCCCACATCGTCAGCGCGTCGTACATCGTCAGTCCGGTGAAGCGGTTGCCCTCGAACCCCTGGTCGGGCTGGCCGAGCGTGCGCGGAATGTCCGCCGCGGTCATGCCGATGCGCAGCACGGATTCCGCGCCGGCTTGCGCCGGCAGCATGAGGATGGCGGCGCTCGTCATCATGGCGCCCGCAATGGCTGCGCGTTTCGTCAGTGAGGTCGCTAGACGCAAAAGCACGATCAAGATCTCCGATCAGCTGGCTAAATTCTGGGCAGCATTATGCAACGCCTATGCCAGCAGTGCCCCATGAGGGTCCACCTGCGACGCGTGGTCACAACCGTTTGTACTCAAACGATCCCGCCGGAGGCTTGGCACCCGGATTGCAGGTTTGCCGCGTCGAATTTGATCCGATTTCCATGGAGTCTCCTCCTGATGCGTAAGAAATTAACCTTGCTCGCGACTGCGCTTGCGCTCGGCATCTCCACCGTTGCGGTGCGTGCTGAAACGGTTCTGCGTTACGGCATCTCGATGGCCGACATCCCGCTGACGACAGGTCAGCCCGATCGCGGCGCCGGCGCCTATCAGTTTACCGGCTACACGATCTACGATCCGCTGATCGCATGGGATATGAGCGTCGCCGACAAGCCAGGCAAGCTGATCCCCGGCCTTGCCACCGAATGGAAGGTCGACGATTCCGACAAGACCAAATGGCGCTTCACCCTGCGCAAGGGCGTCAAGTTCCATGACGGCAGCGACTTCAATGCCGATGCGGTGATCTGGAATCTGGACAAGGTGCTCAACGATAAGGCACCGCAGTTCGACAAGCGGCAGAGCGCGCAGGTCAAGACGAGGCTCCCGTCAGTGGCGAGCTACGCCAAGATCGACGATTCCACCGTGGAGATCACGACCAAGACCGTCGATTCCTTCTTCCCCTATCAGATGCTGTGGTTCCTGATTTCGAGCCCGGCGCAATATGAGAAGCTCGGCAAGGATTGGGACAAGTTTGCCAGCCAGCCCTCGGGCACCGGCCCGTTCAAGCTGACCAAGCTGGTGCCGCGTGAACTTGCGGAGCTATCAAAGAATTCCGAATATTGGAACAAGGACCGCCTGCCGAAGACGGACAAGCTGGTGCTGGTGCCGATGCCGGAGGCGCTGACGCGCACCAACGCGCTGCTCGCCGGCCAAGTGGACCTGATCGAAACTCCGGCGCCGGACGCCGTGCCGCAGCTCAAGGCCGCCGGCATGAAGCTCGTCGACAACGTCACGCCGCATGTCTGGAACTATCATCTTAGCGTTCTTCCAGGCTCGCCCTGGACCGACATCCGGCTGCGCAAGGCGCTCAACCTCGCGATCAATCGCGACGAGGTCGTGGGCCTGATGAACGGTCTCGCCAAGCCGGCCAAGGGCCAGGTCGACCCGTCGAGCCCGTGGTTCGGCAAGCCGAGCTTCGAGCTGAAATATGATCTCGCCGCCGCCAAGAAGCTGGTCGAGGAAGCCGGCTACTCGCCCGCCAAGCCGCTGAAGACGACCTTCATCATCGCGCAGGGCGGCACCGGCCAGATGCTGTCGCTGCCGATGAACGAGTACCTGCAGCAGAGCTTCAAAGAGATCGGCATCAACATCGACTTCAAGGTCGTCGAGCTTGAGACGCTGTACACGCACTGGCGCAAGGGTGCCGCCGACGAGATGAACGCCGGTATCACCGCGAACAATATCGCCTATGTCACCTCGGATCCGCTCTACGCCATCGTCCGCTTCTTCGCCTCCGACCAGATCGCGCCTGTCGGCGTCAACTGGGGCG
Organism: Bradyrhizobium sp. ORS 285; assembly: GCF_900176205.1. Taxonomy (NCBI): domain Bacteria; kingdom Pseudomonadati; phylum Pseudomonadota; class Alphaproteobacteria; order Hyphomicrobiales; family Nitrobacteraceae; genus Bradyrhizobium; species Bradyrhizobium sp. ORS 285. The sequence continues at coordinate 413,135 of NZ_LT859959.1, read as the reverse complement.
GCTACAAGAGCCCGAAGGTGGATGCGCTGATCGCCGAGGCCAAGCAGACGTTCGATCCGGCGAAGCAGGACGAGTTGATCGCGCAGGCCCACGCGCAGGTCGTCGACGACGCCGTGCTGGTCTGGGTCGTGCACGACACCAACCCGCATGCGCTGTCGCCGAAGGTGAAGACCTTCGTCCAGGCCCAGCACTGGTTCCAGGACCTGACGACGATCGGGGCGGAGTAGCGCTAGCTCCCCCGCTTCCGTCATTGCGAGCGAAGCGACGCAATCCAGGACCACGCCAACGACTCTGGATTGCTTCATCGCTCCGCTCCTCGCAATGACGCGGCGAGGCTGTCGTCGCCAATCGATACGGTATGACACCGTTGTGGCGTTCAGCCTCGCCACAATAACGCGTCGTAGGGTGGGCAAAGGCGCGCAGCGCCGTGCCCACCGTTCTCGCTCAATATTCCTTGGCAAGATGGTGGGCACGCTTCGCTTTGCCCACCCTACGGATCATCGCGCTACTTCGATGTCAGCGCGTGGGCGCCGTTCCAATTGTCCGGCGGCGGGTTCTGCTGATAGGCGCGGATACGCTCTTCGTAAAGATCGAACAGCTTCGCCAGCTCCTTCGCCTCATCTTTCTTGCGGCCTCGCGCGATCGCGGCCAGCGCCTCGTCCCAGTCGCGGCTGCGGTAGGCGGCCAGCATCTCGATGGTCAGGTTGCGCAGCAGCTGGAAGCGCTCGGAATACATCACGTCCTCGCGTCCGGTGATGGCATAGATCACCTCCGGCTCGGTCTTGCCTTTGACCATGATGAAGTCGAGCTCGAGGATCGCCAGCCTGTCCTTCACCGCCATCGCGGTCGCCGCGCCGACGATGATCGGGAAGCCGTATTCCTTGGTCTGGCCCTCCAGTCGTGAGGCGAGGTTCACGCTGTCGCCGAGCACAGAATAGTTCTTCTTCAGCTCCGAGCCCATGTTGCCGACGACGCCAATGCCGGTATTGAGGCCGATGCCGACGTTGAGCGGAATATAGACATGACCGCCGTGGGCCGCCTCCTGCTCACGCTCGCGATTGACCTCGTCGATCCTGTCCAGCATGTCGAGCGCAGCCGTGCACGCATTGAGATGGTGCTCCCGATCGTCGAGCGGCGCGTTCCAGAACGCCATGATGGCGTCGCCCATGTATTTGTCGACGTAGCCCTTGCGCGCGATGATCGCGTCGGTCAACGGTGTCAGGAAGCGATTCATGAGCGCCGTCAATCCTTGCGGATCGTGCTTATAGCTTTCCGAGATCGAGGTGAAGCCGCGGACGTCCGAGAACATGATTGTCATCTCGCGCTCCTCGCCGCCGAGCACGAGCTTCTCCGGCGATTGCGCGAGCTGCTCGACCAGCACCGGCGACATGTATTGCGCGAACCAGCCGCGGATTTCCCTGCGCTGCTGCTGCTCGCGGATGAAGCTCGCGAAGATCAGCGTCAGATAGACTGATGTCGTCGACAGCATCGGATAGGTGAAATCGATCAGGATCCGGTGCTGCTTGTAGAAGTACCAGGAGACGCCCAGCAGCGCGCTCGCGAACACGGCTCCGACGAGCACCAGCGTGACGGCACCGAGCCGGGGCGCGAACACGATGACGAGCAGGCCGAGCAGCACGGCGCCGAAGAATTCAACCACGATGCCCCAATACGGCCTGGTCAGGATCGAGCCCGTGAGCACCGACTCAAGCACCTGGGCATGCACCTCGACGCCCGGCATGGCCGCGTAGACCGGTGTGGTCTTGATGTCGCTCAGGCCGATCGCGGATGGTCCGATCAGGATCAGCTTTCTTGCGATCTTCTCCGGCGGCACACGCCCCTCAAGCACGTCGATCGCGGAGACGTAGATCGACGGATCGTGGTTGGCGTAATGCACCCAGATCTTGGCGTTGCCGTCAGTCGGAATCTGAAGGGGGCCGAAACCGATACTGGTGATACCACCTGTATCGGCCTTGACCCGAACCGTGTCCACGCCGGCCACGACCCGCAGCGTCTCGAAGCTCAGCGCCAGCATCTTGACGTCCTGCGCCCGCATCACCATGGGCACCCGGCGGACGATGCCGTCGCGCTCCGGCTCGATGGTGAAGAGGCCACGCCCGGCTGCGGCGTGCTCGATCAGCGGTACGTTGCGCAGCAGCCCGGGGAACGGCTCCATGAACGGGACCGGGTCTCCCAATTCTGCAAAGCCGGTCTCCGGCAGCGTCTTGTCGGGTTCGGCCCGGACGTCGCGGCTCGCCGTCTCCCCGAGAACGACGCGCGACCGCCGTACGGCGTCGGCCAAAACCTGATCGTTGGATGGCAGCGCCTTCAGCTTTTCTCGCGTTGCCTCGTCGAGATTGGGAAAGGTCTCCGCGGCGAGGGCGGGATTGAGCCGGTCGGGCTCGGCGAACACGACGTCGAATGCAATGACGAGGGCGCCGAGCTCGGTCAGTCTGTCGACGATCTCGGCAATTCGCGTCCGGGGCCAGGGCCACTGCCCGAGCTTGGGATCGGCAACGCTCTTCTCGTCGATGTCCACGATCGTGACCGGGCGAATGGTCTTAACCCGCGGACTCAACGCCTGGAAATTGTCGAACGTCCGCAGGCGCAGTTCCTGAACTAACGCGGGATCTGCGACACGCAACGCCGCGAAGGCGATCAGCAATAACAGACAGATCACGCGCGCATAGCCGAACCTGCGCGCGAACCATCGTGGGACTGCTCTCAACCGCTTCATAAAGAATCCGATATCACGCCGAGGCCAACGATCCGAGACGTCTGATCATCCCGAAGGGATGTCGCGCTTGGCAAACCCGCCATCCGCATCGCGGGCGGCGAGCGCGGACTCAGACCAGGTGGAAGCCGTCGTGATGCACCTTGAACTGGTCGAGCGTCACGCCCTTGAGGATCAGCGTGTCATGAGCGGCATCGGTGATGACGGTGTCATGGCCGTTGTTGGCGGACTGTGCCGCGGCCAGGAGCGCATCGCCGTTGGCGAAAAGCGACGAATCGAACTCGACGCTATCCTTGGTGAGATCGAGATCGCCGATCGTGGCGCTGCCGAAATGCGGGTTGAACACGAAGGTGTCGTTGCCGTCCTTGCCGAAGATCGTGACGCCGCCACCGACATTGACGAAATTGTCGTCCTGCGCCGTGCCGTTGATCGTGGACGCGCCGTTGCCGGCCAAGGTGACGGTCAGCGCCTTGGTCGCCGTTCCGCCATGGCCGTCGCTGACCTCAGCCTGATAGGTGACGGTCAGCGTGTCGCCGGGATTGAGGAAATCCAGGTTCACGGCATCGGGACGATATGTCCAGTGCAGGACGTCGGGGCCGCCATCGGAGGCGACGTGATCGAAAGTGATGGCGTGGGCATCGGCGAGCGCCTGAACATGGGCATTGGCGGGCAGGCTCGGGGCGCCATTGTACTTGATGACGCCATTGTCGGTCACGGCCGCGGTCAGCGTGTCGCCGACATCCTTGTCGAGCACGGTCAGCGTGCCCGACATCTTGCTCGCCAGCTTCACCGGTTGATCGGCGGTATATCCGGCCGAAACGTTGTCGATCTCGAACGCATTCTGGCTGCTGGCGAGGACGACCTTGTTGAACGGCGACAGGCCGAGGAACTCGACATAGCCGTTCGACGCCAGCGACGCCTGGCCGCCATTGGCGAGCAGCGGCGCGACGTCGCTGCCTGTGTAGGACGCGACCAGCTTGGTGCCGTTGTAGAAGGAGATGCTGTTGTAGCTGTCGACCGAGCCCCAATACAGCCCGAAGCTGTTCTTGACGTTGTCGAAGGTGATGGTCTCCTGCGCGTGGTTGCCGATGCTGAGATAGTTGGTCTTGTCGGCACCGTCGGCCATGTAGGGAGCCGCCGACACCGGCGAGGAGCCGTGCACGACCCCCGCATTGCCGCTGGCCGTGAAGGTCGCGTGCAGCGCCTCGCTATAGAAGCTGCCATGGCCGCGGCCATTGTCGGAGATGTTGCCGGCCGACACGTGATCGAACGTCTCGGTCGGCATGCCCTCGGCATTGGTGCTGGCGGTGCTGCCCAGCACTCTCGCCTGCTCGGCCAGGATGACGGTCTGGACGGTCGGGTTGGTTTCGCCGGTGATCACGGGCGCATCATTGGCGCCATTGACCGTGATGGTGACGGGCACGTTGACCACGCCACCGTGACCGTCGTCGATCGACACCGTGTAGGTCAGCGTCACGTGCTGATCGGCGCCGAGATAGTCGAACACCCGGTCCTGGGCGGAGAAGGTCCAAGCCTGCGATCCCGTGCCGGTGCCGGACTCGGTGAGCGCGCCGAGCGCCAGCCAGTTCTTGAGCACGGACGGATCCGACGGCAGGCCACTATCATTGCCCGAGGTCACGACGCCGGCCACCTTCAGCACATGCATGTCGGTGACATCGGCGTCCGCAAACGTGATCGTGCCGCTCGCGCTGTCGAGCAGGTCAGAGCCGGACAGGGCCGTGCGCTCGCCGACCTCAGCCGACGGCGCCTTGCCCGTCATGACCGGCAGGTCATTGGTTCCGGCGATGGTGATGACGATCGTCGACGGCGTCTTTCCGCCCTGATGATCGTCGAGGGTCACCGTGGTGGTGACCGTCACAGTCTGGCCGGCGCCGAGGAAATCCAGCTTGCCATCGGCAATGGCATAGGTCCAGTCGATCTTGCCGTTGTTGGCATTGCCGCTCTGACTGAGCTGCAGCGCCTGCTCAAGTGCGGCGATCTGGCCTGGCGTCAGGTGGGCGGTCAAATCGGTCTGCCCATCCACGGCGGTCCAGGTCACGCTCTGCGCGCCGATCGACGCGGAGGGCCGGTCGGTCAGGTCGACGTCGGTGAACTGAATGCTGCCGGTGACGCTGTGCGGATCGGACGCCCCCATCTGCGCCGCCGTCTCGGTGATCACACCCGGCTTGCCGGGATCGGTCACCACCGGAGCAGCGTCATCCGCCATCAGCGTGATCAGCGTCCCGCCATGGCCGTCATCACTCCCGGCGAAATGCGCATTGCTGTAGTCGCCGATGAGCGTCAGATCGATGCTGTGACCCTGGCCGTCGACGACCGTCAGCACGCCCGTCTCAGCATCGTAGGACGCCGTCGTGGCGAGGCTCCATTTGATCGTCTGCAGGTCGATCTCGTCGGAGACGCCGAGGCCGGCGATCTTGGCGGAGAAGCTCGCGTCGTCGATGACGAGCTCGCTGCTGCCCTTGCTGCTGAAATCGATGATCTGGTCGACGTGGCCATCCACCGTCAGGGACGCGCCGTCATCGACCTTGATCGTCCCCGAGCCACTCACGTCACCGGTGATCTCGAACGTACCGGCCGTGATCTCGATCGTGCCGTAGTTGAAGATCGTGCCGCTGAGGCCGCTCAGGCCGCTCGCCGTGATCGTGCCGTAGACATAAAGCGTGCCGTCGCCGCTGACCTTGGTGCCGGCGAGATCGACGATCGCGTGGAGATCGACAGTGAAGACGCCAGCATTCTGGACGTCCACGCCGTACAAGGTCACGTCATTGCCGGCAATCTCCAGCGTCCCGGCGATCCGCACCTCCAACGTGCCGCCGGTGAGCGTCGTGCTCCCATCCAGGACCAGAGTCGATTCCACCGGAGTGTCACCATCGTCGTCGATGATGATCTGACCGTCGGTGTTGTCGATCGTCACATTGTCGAAAGTGGTGGGAGCCGCGGTCTCGACATGCACGATGCCGTGGTTGACGAGATCGCCGCCGCTGATCGTACTGTCCTCGATCAGCAGCAGCGCGTCGTGGTCGATCTGGACCGTGCCGGAGTTGTCGACGGTCACGCCAACCAGGGTCGCACCGGCTTGTGACGCAACCTCGAGCGTTGATCCGTTGCCGATGGTGAGGTCGACATCGGTCAGCGAGGTGCCGCCTTCGACGGTCAGGGTGGCCGTGCCCTCCGCAAACGAACCGGTCTCGCCAATCAGCAGAGCGCCGCCCGAGACGGCGCTGCCGCCGATCGAGCTGTCACCGTCGACGGAGATCGTTCCCCCACTAGTGATGGCGCCGCCGGCGATGCTCGTACCGCTCAGCGACAGCGCACCGCCGACGGCAATGGTGATCGCGTTCGCGTTGGTGATCGTCTCGTCTTCGAACGCATTGCCGCTGCCGGACACAGTGACCGTGCCGAAATTGTCGAGCGTCCCGCCGATCAGTGCGGCGTGGCCCGTGAGCGCCACGGCGCCGCCGGCCATGTTGGTCAGCGTGCCGCCAGTGATATCAGCCCGCGCCAGCGTCAGCGTCGCGGACTGTTCGACCGTGACGATGCCGTCCTCATTGTCGATGCTCGTATAGCCGTCCAGCGCAAGCTGGCCGTTGACATTGATCTGGCCGGCATTCGTGACAGTCTCGTCGGTCAGCACGTTGCCGCTGCCCGACACCTCGATCATGCCGAAATTGGTCAGCTCACCATGGCTGAGCGCTGCCCCGTCCTTCAACACGAGCAGGCCAGGAGCCGGCTGGGGCGTATCCCCGCTTTCGCCCAACGTGCCGTACATCTGCATGACGAGCGCACCCTGGATCAGGATGGCGCCGCCGTCGATGCTACCGCCCTCGAGGGTCAAGGTCGCGCCCACATCGACCTGGATCAGGCCGGAGCTGGCCTCATCCACATTCGTGACATCGCCGTGCACGGTGAGCGTGCCAGCGGACAGCTCGATCGTCCCAGTGTTGACGATGCCAGCCGCCACCCCAAACACGCCGCCGCCGGCGAGCACCACCGCGCCCGCATTGTGCAGCTCGCTCTGGTCCAGGATCTGCGCCGAGCCGTTCACCGTGATGGTCGCGCCCGAGAAATTGGCGATACGGGAATCGACCTTGGCAGTCAGCGCGCCGCTGATCGACAGCGTGCGGTAATTGTCGAGTTCGGGAACGGCTCCGCCGCCAAAATGGTTTAGCGTGACCGATTTGGCGAAGGCGGCCGTGTCGATGGTCACGGGGAAGGCGGGCGTCAGGCCGTGCAGCTGATCGGTGATGATGATGACATCGTCGGTCGCAGTCGGAGCCAGACCGGTCGCCCAGTTCGCACCATCGCTCCACAAATGCACCTGCGCGCCGCTGCTGTCGCCCGGCTGCGTCGTCGCGATCCACACCACCGCGGGATCATCCGTCCCGGTGATCGTGACCGTGATCGTTTGTGTCGACGTGGCGCCCTGGGAGTCCGTCACGGTCACCGTGTAGGTGAGCGTCACCTTCTGGCCCGCTGGGATGAAATCCGCGACGTAGACCGGCAGGTTGGCGAAGCTCCAATTGATCTTGCCGGTGCCGCTGCCGGTGCTGTCGGCGGCCAGCTGTGCCGTCAGCGCCTGCTGGAACAGCGCCAGCGGCGCCGGCGGGATGCTGCCGCCGCCGTCCAAAACTGCGCCGGTCAGCTTCGCCGATACGGTATGCGTGTCGGTGAGGTCGACATCCTTGAACGTCAGCGTGCCCGAGGTCGGATCGTTAGATGTCAGTGGTCCGCCGGGCACGCTGGTGCCGCCCGCGAATGCGATGGTCTGGACGACTGCCGTGATCACGGGCCTGTCGTTGGTGCCCGTCACCGTGATCGTGATCGGCACCACCGTGAATTCGTTCGACGGCGCGAAATTGTTGTCGACGCGCACGAGGTAGGTCAGCGTCAGCGTCTCGCCCGCCCCGAGAAAGTCGAAATAGTTGTCGGGAACGCTGTAGGTCAGCGTGGCCGTGCCGTAATTCTTGTTGTTGGGATCGGCTGCGACCTTGATCTGCACCGCGGTCGCCATGACGTCCTGCATCTGCAGGGCGTTCAGCGACGTCGTGACATCGGTCTGCTGCGCGCTCTTGTAGGTATAGGACTTGAAGCTCACCGACACCGTCGGCCGATCGATGCCGTTGACATCGACGAAGTTGACGCGGCTGAGCACGGTGTCGAGATCGGTGCCGTTCCCGGTCTGACCGGCGCGCTCAGTAAATCCGAAGGCTGACGTCAGCCGGCCGTCGGCGTCGAGGATCCTGACCTCCGGCGCACCGGGAACGTGCGTCAGCTGGTCCCCGGTCTGGCTCGTGCCGGTCGTCGGGCCGCTCACATCGACCACGCGGACGATCGGCGTTGCGCTGGTGCCGTTGGGCAGGGTCACCGGTGCCAGCGGCTGCGGCACCCCGATGTCGGTGAAGTGGGTCGTCGACTTCGGATTGGTGTTGTCGGTGAATTTGAGCGTGAAGACGTCGTTGATGAGCTTCTGGATGTCCGGCGTCAGCGGCACCGCGCTCTGGTTCACCACGCCGTTGCTGATCTGGATCTGCTGGCCGGCCTGGTTCACCACCGCGATCGGCTGTAGCGTCGTCTTGTCGAACAGCACGTAGGAGCCGGTGCGGCCGTCGGGCTCGACCAGCACCTGGAATTTCGCATCGGGCAGACCGCCCTGCCCCGGCACCGAGAAATCGATCTCGACCAGCACGGCCGTGCCGCGAATGCCCATGGTCGCCACGGGCGTATCGACCTTCATGTCGCCATGCTTGGCGGTCTCGCCGGCCACGAACGAGATGGTGCCGGCGACGAGGCTGATCAGCGAGGAGTTGTTCGACCCGTTCGGGTCGTACACCATCTCGTTCAGCACCATCCGCGCATTCGAGGACAGACCGAACACGGTGCCGTCGATGAAGGTGATGCCGAGTGTCGAATTGGAGCCGGATTGGACGACGTCGCCCTTTTCGACATTGTCGCCGTTGTGAAGCAGGATCGAGACGCCGTTGCGGATGACGGTCGCGGTGCCCTGCAGCTTGGTGACGTGGCCGATCACCTTGCTGACGCTGGCCGCGCCGCCGGCCTGACTGACCTGGACCGCGCCGGAGAGCGCGTTGACGACGTCACCGGTCAGGTGCGCGCCATCGGGCGAGGCCAGAGCCGCCCGCTTCTCGCCCCTGAAATAATCCGGCAGCACGAGCTCGCGGCCGTCCGACGACAGCACGAGGTCGAGGCCCGACCGCTTGAAATCGGCGTTGAACAGGAAATGCGCGTCGGGAACGACGATCGCACCCGCCGGCGCATGGGCAGGCGGCGCGTCCAGCTTCAAATGTGCCGGCGCGGACGGGCTCAGGCCGTGGGAGAAAAGCGCGGCGTCAGACTTGCCAGCGTAATTCACGGGGCCACCGACTATGGTTAATTATTACATAACAATTCGTGTTCAAGCCGTGCATATCACTGGCAAGTGTCTGGAGGAACCATCTTCAGCTTGTGCCCTCAGGGCCTGGAAACCGCCGCTCCCACTGGTTTGCTTCGATCCCGTCAAGTTCCCGCCTTCTTCATGGCAAGGAACACGTGAGTATAAATAAGTATTCATTGGCACCAATCGGCCTCATCCAAGAAAATCGACGTATTCGCCTGACAACAATTACATGCTCCGACCATCACATCCGCACCCCCATACTCCCAAGGGGAATTTCGGACGGCGGATGGGGATCGGATCGACAGAAATCTACAATTTGCATCAATTGATGCCGGAGCTGCGGACAGCCAGGCACCACAACCTGAACGGGATTTCACTGTCTGGCTCGCGACCCCGACTCAGCTTTCGCTAAGATTTGTCGCATCAAGGCAACACAACGTTCAGCCTGACTGCCGCGATTTCTCAGGCGGGACCGCCGCTTTAAGCAGCGGCAAAGCTCCCGCTCTCATGCTGGCCCCAACAAGCACCGGATCCACCTGCGCGGCAGCGCGCAGGGCGAGCTCCGGGCACGGGGCGTCTAATGAACATTTTCGCGCTGATCCGCGCATCGTTGGCGGCTGCCGCCGTCGGCGCTGTGTTGATGGGCAATCCGGTCAAGGCCGCGCCGGTCGCGCAGGCCTCGGAGCTCGGGGCCGTCATTGGCGATGCGGAGCCGTTCGGCCTGCTACACGCCGAGCTCGGAGCCGGCCCGCTGCAGGCCAAGTGGCTGACGCTGGCGCACAAGCTAGAGGACGAGCGCGTGCAGCTCGCACTCTGCGACGGCGACCGCGAGCATTGCGTCTCGCCGGCCGCGCTGCGCCTTCTCGCCATCGTCGATCAGGCCCGCGCCAAGGCGGGTCGCGCCCGGCTCGGCGAGATCAACCGCGCGATCAACCTGGCCATCCGGCCGATGAGCGACCTCGCCCAATATGGCGAGATCGACCTCTGGGCGTCTCCGCTCGCCACCTTCGGCCGCCTCGCGGGCGACTGCGAGGACTATGCGATTGCCAAATTCGTGGCGCTCCGACTGGCCGGGATCGCGCCACAGGATCTGCGCATCCTCATCGTCCGCGACACTGCGCGCGACGAGGATCATGCCGTGGCCGCAGCGCGGCTCGACGGACACTGGCTGCTGCTCGACAATCAGCGCATGGCGATGATCCAGGACAGCGATGCGCGACAGATACAGCCGCGCTTCGTCATCGACGATACCGGCCTGTCGATCCTGCAGGCTGCGCCGGCAATGGCCGCGATGAGCAGCGCGCCTGACTCGCAGGCACCGGCCTCGGTGCCCGCAACCAACTAACCGTCCTGCCGAAGCGTAGCGTCAGCCCTTGGTGACGTGCACCGCCGGCGTGGCGCCGCCGTTCCATTGGCCATCAATGGCCCGCTCGATCTGAGCGGCCAGTTGCAGCAGCAGGCCGTCATCGGCCTGCTTGCCGATCGCCTGGATGCCGAGCGGCAGGCCGTGCTCGTTGGTGGCGAGCGGCAGCGAGATCGCCGGAATGCCGCAGAGATTGGCGAGCGGCGTGAAGGCGAAGTTGCGCCAGAGATTGCCGAACCAGTCGAGCACGTCGGGATTGTCGCTGATTGTCAGATATTCGGTGGTGCCGATCTTCGGCGTCGGCAGCGCCGTGATCGGCGTCAGGATGATGTCCCACGCCTCGAAGAAGGCGCCGAAGGCGCGCGAGGTGGTGTTGAACACCGCCTGCATCGCCGCACGCTCGGCGAAGCTGGTGCCGCGGCCCGCTTCCCAGATGCGGATGTTGATCGGCTCGATCAGCTCGGCCGGCGGCCGCTCCAGCTTGCGCTGTGCGAGCAGGTTGTTGATGACGATCGCGAAGTTGGAGATGTAGCAGGTGGTCTGCGCCGCGAAGGCTTGGCGATAGTCCACGTCCGGCAGCGCGTAGCCGACGTGATGGCCGAGACCCTCGAGGAATTTGCCGACCCGCTCGAGCTCGGCCGCAATGTGCGGCGTCGCGCGGTAGTCGCCCCATTGGTGCGACAGCGCGATCCTGAGCTTGCCGGGATCGCGCTTGATCAGCTCGACATACGGCTCCGGCGTGGTCCAATACGGCATGAACTCGCCCGGCGCGCCGCCGCGGCAATGATCGACGAACGCCGCAGTGTCGCGCACGCTGCGCGACTGGCAGCCCTGGATCGAGACCAGGCCGGAGAGATCCGACAGATGCGGCGCGATCGAGAATACGCCGCGCGAGACCTTCAGGCCGATATTGCCGTTGACCCCAGCAGGAATACGGATCGAGCCGCCGCCGTCCGTCGCATGCGCGATCGGCACCACGCCGGCGGCGACCATCGCGGCACTTCCGGCGGACGAGCCGCAGGTCGTGTAGTCGGTGTCCCACGGATTGCGCGTGACATAGACGGCCGGGTTCTCCGCCGAGCTGCACACCCCGAACTCCGGCGTCGTGGTGCGGCCCATCAGATTGAGGCCCGCCTTGCGCATCTTCGACGTCAGGTGCGTGTCGGCGGCAGGACGGTTGCCGCGCATGTAGAGCGAGCCCTGCTCCTGCAGGCGACCGGCCATGGTCGGGCCGAGATCCTTCATCAGGAACGGCAGGCCGGCGAACGGGCCATCGGCATTGGCGCCGGCCTTGATCGGATCGTCCACCGCGTCGGCGAAGACTTCCACAACGCCTGATAGTTGCGGATCGACCTTGGCGATGCCCTCGGCGGCCTGCTGCGCCAGCTCTGCCGCGGTCAGCTCGCCGTTGCGTATGCGGGCCGCGAGCGCCACGCCGTCATGCCGGGCCCATTCGTCCCAGCTCATCGCCAAAGTCATCTGCTGTCCGATCCTTCGCGCTGACCATCGATCGATGCGACGATTCTGCGCTGTCTTGTTCTGGCGCGAACCTTAGTTTGCGAGGGCAGCGAGTCAATCAAGCAGGCTGCATGCCGCCAATACGGCGTGCTCATGCGCCACGGCTTACCGCCGCTCGCAGGACCCGTTCCGGAAATCGGGACTCGCGATCCCACGCGCAACGCTGCGAGCGGATCAGGCGATCTCCGGCCGGCCTTGACCCGTATCAAGGCGAACGATCGGTGCACGTGCTCGATGCCTGCATGGACATCCCGACCTTCATCGCCGCAAGCATCGCCCTCCTCGCCACGCCAGGCCCGACCAACACGTTGCTCGCCACAGCAGGCGCGAGCCGCGGCGTCAGCGCCTCCGTTCGTCTGCTGCTCGCCGAGCTCACGGGCTATCTGCTCGCGATCCTGGTTCTGCGCGTCGTGCTCGGCCCGGCGCTCGCGGCGATGCCGATGATCGGTCATGTCCTGCGGATCGCGGTCGTGCTCTATCTGCTCCACCTCGCCGTCGCGCTGTGGCGCCACGGCGGCGGCGGGAGCAGCGATGCGATGCCGGTGACGCTGCGCCGCGTGTTCATCACGACGCTGCTCAATCCCAAGGCCATCATCTTCGCCTTCACCCTGCTGCCGGCAGAAAGCGACGCCACCAGCCTGCTGCCGTTCGTCATCGCGCTCGGGCTGTCAATCGCCACGATCGGCTGCGGCTGGATCGTGCTCGGCGCAAGCGTGCGTCACGGCCTCGGCGGCGTCGTACCGGCCGCGATTGGCTATCGTTGCAGCGCTGCGGCGCTCGCGGTGCTCGCCTGCGTGATCCTGGCGCCCGCACTCACGATCGGCTGACGCGGTTCCCCTTGTTACATTGTTGCTGATCGACAACGTCTGACGCCACGTGCTATCCGCTGGCCGAACAGGGGATGCCGTGCGCAGCATTGGCCAGCGATATCTGACGAGCCATCCGGGCCTCTTGCGCCGGATCGCGGCGCTGTGCGTGATCGCAGCCTATCTGCTCGCCGGCGCGCTGCATGGCGCCTGTGATCTCGACGTCGCGCATGCGTCGTCCGGCAAGCCGGAGATCGCAGCGCTGCTCGATCATGCCGGCCATTCCGATCAGCGCGGCGTCGCCGATCATCATTGCCATGGCTGCTTCTCGGTCTCCGTGCCGCAACTGCAGCTGGCCGCGGTGCCGGCCGACATCGTCGCCGCAACGGACTGGCCCATTCCCGTGCTCCGTGCCGGCATTCTGTCCGACGCCGAGTCGCCGCCCCCCAAACACCTGATCTGACGTCCCGTGCCGGACGGCCGCCGCCGTCCTCATTGCCCGTCCAGACAGGTTCATCTCGATGCCATTCCCCGCAATGGCTGCGCGCATCGCATGCGCCGCAGCCCTGCTCGCGCTGTCCGTGCACGGCGCGGCAGCAGAGACCCTTACCTTGCGCGAGGCGCTGTCGCGCGCGCTCGCCGCCAATCCGCGCCTGTCCGCCGCCGATCGCGACATCGGCATCGCCTCCGGCCAGCGGCTGCAGGCCGGCGCGCTGCTCAATCCGGAGCTGTCCTACGAGCAGGACAATTCGTTCGGCTCCGGCCAATATCGCGGCACGCGCTCGGCCGAGACGACCCTGCAGATCAGCCAGGCGTTCGAGTGGTTCGGCAAGCGCGATGCACGCATCGCCGCGGGACAGGCCGCCGTCCGCACCGCCGAGATCCAGCGCCAGGCGGTGCGGCTCGAAGTGCTGTCGGAAACGGCGATCGCCTTCGTCACCGTGCTCGCGACGCAACGCCGCATCCAGATCCTCGACGATCAGGTCGCAGCGCTCGATCGCCTGACGCCGCTGCTGCGGCGGCGCGTCGAGGCCGGCGCCTCGTCGCCGGCAGAAACCGGCCGCGCCGAGGTCGCCTCGGCGCTGGTGCGGGCCGATCGCGAGCGCGTCAAGGCGACCTTGGCGAGCGCGCGCCGTGAGCTCGCGGTGCTGACCGGTGACAGCTCGGCAAAACTCCCAGCCGCAACCGGGCGCTTCGACACAACCAGCCAGCCGCCGTCGTTCCAGACCGTCATAGCCGCCATCGATGCCAATCCCCAGCTCGTGCGCTGGACCACCGTCTACGCGCAGCGCAATGCCGAGCTGCTGCTCGGGCGGCTGAAGCCTTATCCCGATGTCCGCGTCAGCGCCGGCTGGCGTCACTTCAACGACACCCAGGACGATGCCGTCAGGCTCAGCGTCTCCGTGCCGATTCCGGTGTTCGACCAGAACCAGGGCAACATCCTCTCGGCGCAGGAGAGCGTCGCCAAGACCGAAGTCGAGCGCAAGGCCAACCGTAACGCGCTGCTGGTGATCGCCGGCCGCGCCTACGACTCGCTGCAAGGCTCGCTGCGCGAGCTCGCGGTGTTGCGCGAGATCGCGATTCCCCGGGCGCAGGAGGCCGCGGACGAGATCGCGCAGGGCTACAGCGCCGGCCGCTTCTCGCTGCTTGAAGTGCTGGACGCGCAAGCAAGTGTCGCGCAGGCGCGGCTGCGCGAGCAGGAAGCGCTGCAGAACATCCATGTCGCCGTGGCGACCATCGAAGGCCTGGTCGGCCGTCCCTTCACTCTGGCCCGGGAGACCGCGCGATGAGAGCACCCACCGTCATCCTGATTGCGGTCCTCGCGGCCGCCGCCGGCGCCGTCGCGTCGCGCTTTCTGGTCGAGGCGGCGCCGCAGACCGAGGCGGCTCCTAGCAAGGCAGAGCATGCCGAGAAGGCGCCGAAGGACCACGTCGAGCAGGACGAGCACGGCGCCGACCGCATCCGCCTCAGCGACGTGAAGCTCGCGGCTGCCGGCGTCACACTCGCTGAAGCAGGGCCCGCGACCTTATCGGACATACTGGCCTTCAACGGCGTGCTGCGCGCCAACCAGGAGGCGCTGGTGCAGGTGACACCGCGCTTTCCCGGCATCGTCCGCGCGATCAGGAAGCGCATCGGCGACACCGTCGCCAAGGATGAGCTGCTCGCCTCGATCGAAAGCAACCAGAGCCTGACCGCCTACGACCTGAAGGCGCCGATCGGCGGCACCATCATCGACCGCCAGATTTCGCTCGGCGAATACGCCTCCGAGCAGAAGCCGGCCTTCGTGGTCGCCGACCTCTCGACCATCTGGGTCGACCTCTCGATCTATCGCCAGGATCTCCGGCGTGTCCGGCTCGAGGACGAAGTGCTGATCGATCCCGATGACGGCCGCGGTGCAATCCGCGGGCACGTCTCCTACATCGCTCCGATCGGCGCCAGCGAGACACAGACGGCGCTGGCGCGCGTGGTGCTGCCGAACGCCGATGGTCGCCTGCGTCCCGGCCTGTTCGTGACAGCGCGTCTGGTGCTCGCCAAGCGCAGCGTGGCCGTCGCGGTGCGCGCCAGCGCCATTCAGACCTTGGAGAACAAGACCGTCGTGTTCGTCCGCGAGGAGGGCGACAAGATCGAGGCGCGCCCGGTCGCAACAGGTGAATCCGATCCGACCTATGTCGAGATCCGCGACGGCCTCTCGCCCGGCGAGCACTACGTCGCCGAGAACAGCTTTGTCGTGAAGGCGGAGGTGGGCAAGGGGGAGGCCGAGCATGATTGACGCGATCCTCGCTTTTGCCGTTCGCCAGCGCTGGCTGGTCTTGCTGTTCGTGCTCGCCGCGGCCGCCTTCGGCGCCTGGAATTTCACCCGGCTGCCGATCGACGCCGTGCCCGATATCACCAACGTCCAGGTGCAGATCAACACCAAGGCGCCGGGCTACTCGCCGCTCGAGACCGAGCAGCGCATCACCTTCCCGGTCGAGACCGCGATGGGCGGCCTGCCCCGCCTGGACACCACGCGCTCGCTGTCACGCTATGGCCTGAGCCAGGTCACCGTCGTGTTCCAGGATGGCACCGACATCTACTTTGCGCGTCAGCAGGTCAACGAGCGCATCCAGCAGATCAAGGATCAGCTCCCGCCCGGCGTCGAGGTCGCGATGGGACCGCTGTCGACGGGTTTGGGCGAGATCTTCATGTATGCGGTCGAGGCCAAGCCCGGCGCCAAGACGCCGGAAGGTACCGACTACTCGCCGACCGACCTGCGCACGGTCCAGGACTGGATCATTCGGCCGCAGCTGCGCGGCGTGCCGGGCGTGATCGAGGTCAACACCATCGGCGGCTTCGAGCGCCAGTTCCACGTGCTGCCGGATCCCGGCCGCCTGATGGCCTACAAGATCAGCTTCCGCGACGTCATCGCCGCGCTGGCGTCCAACAACGCCAATGTCGGCGCCGGCTACATCGAACGCAACGGCGAGCAGTATCTGGTGCGCGCGCCGGGCCAGGTCGGCACCGCCGCCGAGCTGAAGGACATCGTCATCGGTGCCCGTGCCGGCACGCCGGTGCGCATCGGCGACGTTGCCGCGGTCATGGAGGGACGCGACCTGCGCACCGGCGCGGCGACGCTCAATGGCGAGGAGACGATCCTGGGCACCGCGATGCTGCTGATCGGCGAGAACAGCCGCGCCGTGGCGCGCCGCGTCGCGGCCCGGCTCGACGACATCGCCAAGTCGCTGCCCGAGGGCGTGATCACGCGCACGCTGTACGATCGCACCCATCTGGTGGAAGCGACGATCCGCACCGTGGAGAAGAACCTGCTCGAAGGCGCCGCACTTGTCGTCGTCGTGCTGTTCCTGCTGCTCGGCAATATCAGCGCCGCACTGGTCACCGCCTGCATCATCCCGCTGTCGATGGCGATGACCATCACCGGCATGGTCGAGAGCAAGGTCAGCGCCAACCTGATGAGCTTAGGCGCGATCGATTTCGGCATCATCATCGACGGCGCCGTCATCATCGTCGAGAACTGTCTCCGGCTGCTGGCTCAGGCGCAGCACCGCAAGGGCGGCCTGCTCACGGTGTCCGAGCGGCTGCAGACCATCGTCACCGGCGCACGCGAGGTGATCGGGCCGAGCCTGTTCGGCACGCTGATCATCGCCGTGGTCTACCTGCCGGTGCTGACTCTGACGGGCGTCGAGGGCAAGATGTTCACGCCGATGGCGCTGACGGTGCTGATGGCGCTCGGCGCGGCCGTGCTGTTCTCGGTCACCTTCGTTCCGGCGGCGGTGGCGATCTTCGTCACCGGCAAGGTCTCCGAGCAGGAGAATATCGTGATGCGCGGCGCGCGTCGGATCTACGCGCCGCTGCTGCGCGCCGCCATCTCCTATCGCGTGACGGTCGCCACTGTTGCGGCCGTGATCGTCGTCGTGAGCGGCGTTGCCGCGACGCGGATGGGCGGCGAGTTCATTCCGAGCCTCGACGAGGGCGACGTCGCGCTCGCCGCGCTGCGCATTCCCGGCACCAGCCTGACGCTCTCCGTCGACCTGCAGAAGGCGCTGGAGGCCCGGCTGCGGCAGATCCCCGAGGTCAAGGACGTCTTCACCCGCATCGGCACCGCCGAGGTCGCGACTGATCCGATGGCGCCGTCGCAGGGCGACGGCTACATCATGCTGAAGCCGCCTAGCGAGTGGCCCGATCCGGCGAAGACGAAAGCGGAGCTCGTCGCCGGGATCGAGGCCGCCGCCGACGAGATCCCCGGCAGCAACTACGAGATCTCGCAACCCATTCAGTTGCGCTTCAACGAGCTGATCTCGGGCGTGCGCAGCGATGTCGGCGTCAAGATCTTCGGCGACGATCTCGACATCCTGCAGGGCGCCGCGCGCCAGGTCGAGGCCGCGATCCGCGGCGTCAATGGCGCCACCGACGTCAAGACCGAGCAGGTCGCCGGCCTGCCGATCCTCACCGTCAAGATCGACCGCCAGGCGCTGTCGCGCTACGGCCTCAGCGTCGCCGAGGTGCAGAACGTGGTCGAGATCGCGATCGGCGGCAAGCCCACCGGAAAGCTGTTCGACGGCGACCGCCGCTTCGACATCGTCGTCCGCCTGCCCGAGCGTCTCCGCGGCAATCTCGATGCTATCAGAGCCATTCCGATCCCGCTGCCGGCCAGCGAGGACGCGAGCGCGGCGCCGCTGCGCACCGCGTTCAACACGTCAGCACAGCCACGCTACGTGCCGCTATCCTCGGTCGCCGCCGTCACGTCGGCGCCGGGGCCTAACCAGGTCAGCCGCGAGAACGGCAAGCGGCGCGTCGTCGTCACAGCCAATGTCCGCGCCCGCGACCTCGGCTCGTTCGTCACTGAGGCGCAAGCTGCCGTAGCCGAGAAGGTGAAGCTACCGCCGGGCTATTGGATCGGCTGGGGCGGCCAGTTCGAGCAACTGCTCTCCGCCACCAAGCGCCTGACCATCGTCGTGCCGATCGCGCTGGCGCTGGTGTTCCTGCTGCTGTTCATGAGCATGGGCTCGTTCGCGGATGCCGCGCTGGTGTTCTCCGGCGTGCCGCTGGCGCTGACCGGCGGCATCGCCGCGCTGCTGCTGCGCGGCCTGCCGCTATCGATCTCCGCCGGCGTCGGCTTCATCGCGCTGTCGGGCGTCGCCGTGCTCAACGGTCTCGTGATCATCGCCTTCATCGAGCGGCTGCGCCGGGACGGACGCAACATCCTGGCCGCCGTCGAAGACGGCGCATTGGCGCGGCTGCGGCCGGTGCTGATGACGGCGCTCGTCGCCTCGCTCGGCTTCGTGCCGATGGCGCTCGCGTCAGGCGCCGGCGCCGAGGTGCAGCGCCCGCTCGCCACCGTCGTGATCGGCGGCATCATCTCCTCGACGGTCCTGACTTTGCTGGTGCTGCCGGCGCTGTACGCGCTGTTCAGGCGGGAGACACAAGCGGTGTAATTTTCCCGAGGCGGCGGCGATCCGCCCCGTCTACGTGTTCAAGCCGTAGGGCCATCAGACAAGATGGGGACCGGCAGGAGCTAAGCGGGATGCGAGACGCAGACCGCTCCGCTTCTGTGCCGATCAGCTAGTTGAACGCCATCGGCGTTGCACTCGCCATCCAGCCATCCGACCTCGTGTTGCGTGCGACCCGCTGATAGCGCGACGCACGGGCTTCGCGCGTGGCGCCGGCCGCCGCGCCGAACATCGTCGAGCCGCCGCGCGGATTCACGATCGTGTAGCCGGCGATCGAGCGCGGATGCTCGCGGGTGACGTGGCCGCCTGAGTTGCCGTCATGCACGAGCCAGACATTGCCGGCGACCTGCTGCTGCAGGATCATGACGTGGCCGGAGCGGACCGCGGCCATGCCTGGAGCCGGCATGGCGCGCGGGAAGCGGCGCCAATTGGCGGCGAGGTTCAGCTCGGGAATGACCCGGCCGAACGTGTAGAGCGAGGCCTCACAGCCGCAGAAGGCGTGCGGACATCCCGAGGGGCGGCCGCCGACGACCCGGGCTTCGCCGACGCGGGCTTCACTCGGAATCGAAGCCATCGCGTTCATGTAGGAATGGTGGCGATAGGAGTAGCGGTGATGTGCGGAGTGATGATGATAAGAAGAATGATGATGGTGACGAGGACGCGCCTCGGCTTGAACGGACAGAGCGAGCAATGCGGCGACGACAAGAACAACGCGGTACATTCGGAGGACTCCTGTACACTGTGAAATCCCCCTGCCGCGCGCCAATCACCCGGCAAACGTGTCCTCAACGTGACGGATTCGCCCATGAGCCATGCATTTCCGGGATGCGCCTGCCCGCTCCAGCGGTTCCGAATTAACGTATTTACTTGACTCATTGTCGAAGTGCCCTTCGCCAATTCGGCCTGGCCGGCCGTTGGGTCCAAGGAGGCAGAAATGGCCGAGTTTCTCGGAGAACTGTTTGTACGGATGGATGAAGCCAAGAATTCCGCCGTCGTCCCTGCGAACGCAGGGACCCATAACCCCCGGCCTTTCATGTGATGATGACTGGCAGTTATGCCTCACCGAGAAATTCCGCGGTATGGGTCCCTGCGTTCGCAGGGACGACAGCTGACAGCGGCGATGCACTGTCAGCTCAACGGTCTCCTCGTTGAAGACAGCTCGGAGAGCAAGGATAGCATCGTGCCCGTCGGGCGACTCACAGCGCGTCACGAGTCATGCGAACGGCGTGTTGGGGGACGTTCAACGCGCGAGCCGCGATGCGCGCACAGCCTGATTTCATCAACAGGCTCAAACTGATTTGCCCTGTCCAGTCCTGCGGTTGAAAATATTCCGCTTTGCTATTTCGGAAAATCGTGATCTTATCCCCTCATCCCGCCTCATCGACGAGGGGCGCTGCGCGGTCGTCACGAAGCGTGGAGTGCGGGATGTGGTGGACGGGCCGGGTTGCAGCGTGAGAGATCGCGCCGACGAACAACACTGGCCCGTACGGTCAAGTCGCGTGGTCCTGGCCTCCCGAAGCTGAGGTCAAGTCTGCGGTGATGCGCTGAAGGCGCATCCTGCAGATGACGGTGGCCAACAAGCCCGGCGCACCGGGGAGATCGCGAAGCAGCCGTTAAAGCCATCGCGCAGGGAGGGCCGGGTCGATCCGGCTGGACCTGTGGTACCTGCCGCCTGCATTTTCTTTCGCAGGCGGGCCACGGGCCTCAGTCGAGGCCCGGCTCTCCCTGCACCCTCGCTTAGAAGAGGGTGATTGGACCGGCAAAACTCGGACGCGAAAGCGGGTGCGAGAATGCAAAGTCGTAACCGCCAACTCCGCTGTCGTCCCGGACAAGCCGCCCGACGCGCGTCGCGGCGCCGATCCGGGGCCATACTCCGCAGCAGACGTTCGAGGCACGCTTGAGCATCCAGCTCGTGCAACCATTCCGGTGATTATGGGTCCCGGGTCAGGCCCGGGACGACAGCGGAGAATGCGGCGCCGTCTTCGCCATTGACCGCCCCATCCATTGGCCTATCTCTGACGTATCCCAAAGCAACGGAACTGGACCCCATGACAGCACATGTCAGTAGCTTCGATACCGCCATCGATCCCGTGAAGCTCGACCGCCTTGCCGAGGTGGCGGTGAAGGTTGGGCTGCAATTGCGGCCGGGGCAGGATCTGCTGCTGACCGCGCCGTCGGTGGCGCTGCCGCTGGTGCGCAAGGTCGCCGAGCACGCCTACAAGGCCGGCGCCGGCATCGTGACCTCGTTCTTCTCCGACGAGGAGCTGACGCTCGCGCGCTATCGCTATGGCCACGACAACAGCTTCGATCGCGCCGCCGACTGGCTCTATCAAGGCATGGCCAAGGCGTTCTCGGAAAACACCGCACGTCTGGCCATCGTCGGTGACAATCCGATGCTGCTGTCCGGCCAGGACCCGGCCAAGGTCGCGCGGGCGAGCAAGGCCAACTCCAAGGCCTATCAGCCGGCGCTGGAGAAGATCACCAATTTCGAGACCAACTGGAACATCATCGCCTATCCGAGCGCGGCCTGGGCCAAGCTCGTCTTCCCCGACGTGCCGGAGGAGGTCGCGGTGGCCAAGCTCGCCGATGCCATCTTCGCGGCCTCGCGGGTCGACCGCGAGGATGCGGTGTCCGCCTGGGAGCGTCACAACGCGGTGCTGCGCGAGCGCACCGAGTGGCTGAACAGCCAGCGCTTCAGCGCGCTGCATTACACCGGCCCCGGCATGGACCTCACGATCGGCCTTGCCGACGGACATGAATGGGAAGGCGGCGCCTCGACCGCGAAGAACGGCATCACCTGCAACGCCAATATCCCGACCGAAGAGGTGTTCACGACGCCGCACTGCCGCCGCGTCTCCGGCTACGTCAAGAGCTCGAAGCCGCTGTCCTATCAAGGCACGCTGATCGACAACATTCAGGTGAAGTTCGAGGAAGGCCGCATCGTCGAGGCCAAGGCTTCGAAGGGCGCGGAGGTGCTGAACAAGGTGCTCGACACCGATGAGGGCGCGCGCCGGCTCGGCGAGGTGGCGCTGGTGCCGCACTCCTCGCCGATCTCGAAGAGCGGGCTGCTGTTCTACAACACGCTGTTCGACGAGAACGCCGCCTCCCATATCGCCCTCGGCCAGTGCTACTCGAAGTGCTTCGTCAACGGCACCTCGCTGTCGCCGCAGCAGATCGCCGCCCAAGGCGGTAACCAGAGCCTGATCCACATCGACTGGATGATCGGCGCGGCCGAGACCGACATTGATGGCGTCCATGAAGACGGCCGCCGCGTGCCGGTATTCCGCAAGGGCGAGTGGGCCTGATCTCGATCGTGCGTCGGCGGTCTGTCGCTTGGCGGCGCCGCCGACTGCACGAGAGCATGCGTAGTGAGGTTTGTTGTTGCACTAAAGCCCGTAATTTTACTGCACCCATTGGTTGAATAATTCTGGACTACGCACCTTGATTAGTTCGTCCTTAAGCACGATCCCTAAAACTGCCCACTGTTGCTCAATCGATTCACAGGGAACAACAATGGATGCCTCGCTCCCCGCATTGGCGCAGGGTCGGATTCGCTTTGGGCTCAAGGGCCAAATTCTTTGTCTGGGACTCGCCGGCGTCGCCGTTATCGGCTGCCTTTATCTGGCAGGGCTCTCGATCGAACGCCGCAGCCAGCAGATTGCAGATCGCGTCGCGACCCTGGCGGGCTTGAGCGGCGGCATCTGGGAGGGATTGCTGCAGGCGCGCGGGACCGCGACGGACTTCCTGCAGAAGCCGTCCGACGCCAAGGTGGCCGGCCATGAGCAGATCGTCGGATCGATCAGGTCGCAACTGGACCGTGTCGACGCCATTCTCGCGGCTACGCCCAATGACGAGACCGCGCGGCAGGCCGCTGCGTCACGCGAGGCGATCACCGGCTATTCAACACGCTTCGCCAATGTGGTCGCCGCGCAGAAGACCATCGGCTTCGACGAGAATGACGGCCTGCAAGGCAAGCTGCGCAGCGCCGTTCGCTCGGTCGAAACCCAGTTGATGAAGTTCGATCAGCCGCGCCTCGCCGTGCTGATGCTGATGATGCGCCGGCACGAGAAGGATTTCATGGTGCGCGGCGATTCGAAATATGGCGACGATCTGCGCAAGCGGGTCGATGAGTTCGGCGCCGAGCTTGCAAAGTCGGAGCTGCCGGAGGCCGTCAAGGTCGACATCTCCAAGCTGATGGATGTCTATCGCGCGAGCTTCCTCGCCTATATGGGCGGACAGACCAGGCTGATCGGCGAGGCGGCGGAGCTGACACGGCACTACGAGAGCATCAGTCCGACGCTGCAGGGCATCCGGTCCGCGGCCGACCAGCGTCTCGGGCTCGTCAAGGCCGAGCTGGCCAGCGTAAAGGACGCCGTATTCTGGTCGATCTGCGTCACCGTGCTGATCACGGCAGCGGCGGCCTTCCTGTTCGGACGTTGGCTTGCATCGCCGCTGCTACACATGGCACGCGCCATGGAGCGGCTGGCGCAGAACGATCTGGACGTCCAGCTCAAGTCGGTGAAGCGACGCGATGAAGTGGGCCAGATCTCGCGTGCGCTGGGCGTGTTCCACGGCAAGCTGCTGGAGAACCGCCGCCTGACCGAGGAGCAGGCCCGGGCGAAGGAGGCGGCCGAGCGCGAGCGCCGCAAGATGTTCGCCGAGATGTGGGAGCTGCTCGAGACCGATCTCGATATCGCCGTTGCCGAAGTCATGACCATCAGCAGCGACGCTTCGACGCGCAGCGCCCAGGCGGTGGCGGAAGCGAAGACCATTGCGAGCGAGGCCGGCATGGTCGCGCACGCCTCCGCCGGCGCGAGCAGCAACGTCACGACGGTATCGAGCTCGGCCGAGGAGTTGTCGGCAACGGGACGTGAGATCGCGCAACGCGCGGCCGAGACGGCGGAGCTCGCCAGCCGTGCCGCGCGCGAAGCCCAGCAGGCCGGCTCGACGGTGGCCGAGCTCAGCGATGCGGCCGAGCAGATCTCGTCAGTCGTCAGCACCATCGCCGAGGTGGCTGCACAGACCAACCTGCTGGCGCTCAACGCCACGATCGAGGCGGCGCGGGCCGGAGAAGCCGGCGCCGGATTTGCGATCGTGGCACATGAAGTCAAGGCGCTGGCGCGCAAGACCTCGGAAGCGGCCGATGACATTGCCCAGCGGATCGATCGCATCTCGACTGCGACCTCGGATTCGACTGCCGTCATCAGCAAGATCAGCGCGGCGATCGGCAGCATCGACGGCGCGAGCGCCGCGATGGCCGCGGCCGCCGAAGAGCAGGAGGCGACCCTGCGCGAAGTCGCACGCAGCCTCACCGAAGCGTCGGCGGGCGTTGCCTCCGTGGCCGAGAACGTCACGCGCATCTCCGGACGCTCCGCCGCGATCGAGCAGCAGACTCAGGTCGTCTCCGAACTCGTTACCGGCACCAATGGCCGGGTCTCGGAGCTGCGCGCCAACCTGATGTCATCACTGCGCTCATCGAGCGTCGGCGATCGCAGATCGTCCAGTCAACGCCGGCCGACGAATGTCCGCGGGCGCCTGCACGGCAGGGGCGGCCAGATCGACGGCGCGGTGCTGGATCTGTCGGAGGGCGGCGCGCGATTCCGCGCGGCCATGGACGTTGTCGGGCTGTCCGAGCAGCAGCAGGTCAAGCTGGAATGTCCCTCGTTCGGCGTGCTCGATGGCGAGATCGTCGCCATCGGAAATCGCGACGTCCATATCAGCTTCGGCGAGCAGGTGACGGCGCAGCGCGACGCTGTTGCAGGGTTCCTCGCGACCATCGATCGCGCCGACCAGGTCCACGTCGACGCTGCCTTGGCCGTGGCCGCCAAGATCACGGCCGCCATTGAGCAGTCGATCGCGTCGGGGGAAACAACGCTTTCAACATGGTTCGACTTCGATTATCGGCGCCTTGCAGGGACGGACCCCGAGCAGTTCGAGGCGCCGTTCACCGCGGTCTGCGACCGGCTGCTGATGCCGATTCAAGAGGCCGCCCTCGCTGATCCGAATGTCGTGTTCTGCGTGGCGATCGACCGGAACGCCTACATTCCGGCGCACAACCGCAAGGTCTCACAGCCGCAGCGGCCGGGTGATCGGTTGTGGAACATCGCCAACTGCCGCAACCGACGCTTCTACAAGGACCGCGCCGGCATGGCCGCGGCGCGAACGCTCCACGGCCATCTGGCGCAGCGCTACGAGCGCGACATGGGCGGCGGGGTGACCGTGCCGCTGAAGGAGATCGACGTGCCCATCAGGATCAAGGACCGGCACTGGGGCGGGCTGCGGCTGGCATTCAAGGTGTAGATGGACAGCAAGCCGAACGATCGAAACAGGACGCAAGGCGCAGCCCGCGACGTCGCGGGCTGCGCAGATCGCGTGCTAGGGCGACTTGGCCTGCGTCGCAGGCTCGACCGTGATGCTGATCCGCTCCGACATCACCGGCTTGTTGTGCGGGATGTGGCTCCAATCGCCGAGCACGAGCTGCAGGGTGTGCTTGCCGGGAGAGAGATTGACCGAGGCTTCGGTCTGGCCCTTGCCGAAATGGACGTGCTCGGCATCGACCGGGATCGCCTCATTGAGCGCATCGCCTTCGAGCGCGGGTGCATCGATCAGGAGATGATGATGGCCAGTGTTGGGCGCCTCGGTGCCGGACGGCGCGACGCCCATCCCCGAGAGGCCGAAACGGATCAGGACGGGCGAGGAGACCTTGTCGCCGTCCTTGAGGTTGATGAAGTAGGCCTTGGCATTGTCCGGGGCGGGCGTTTCGCCGGCAATGACCACCGAGCTGGTTGCAAGGGTGGCGGCGGACAGCGTGAGGGCGATGGCGAGGCTCAGTCGGCGCATCTTGGGAAATCCTTATCTCTGCGACGGCGGAAAATCTTTAATGGTGACGGCACGTTGCAGGATGGGTCAGGCGCGCCCTTCGGGAGGCATGGCCGTATCTTGCAGTGCGGTCAAACAGTAGATCAGAAGGTTTGGCGAGGCCGCGAACAAATTGCGGCGTTCGCGTGATGTTTATAGCGCTGGCGTGGTTGTGATGCGACGGCAGGTCGCGGCGATCGGCTCAAATCTTAACGGCTGCGGAAAGCACCGGTTAGGTGCAACCCGCTACGGTCGCGAGCTCATGCCGGCCGCCGCCGGGTTATTTCAGTTGCAGATATTTGAGGTCCAAGATGTCGCCCTCCTTGATCGAAACCGCCAATCTCGCCGTCGACCTGTCGCCGGCGCCGATCGAGCCGTCCTGGATCATCGAGGGCAATCCCACCGCGACCTCCTGCACCATCGCGCGCAGCAGCGACGGCCTGGGCTCGACCATCGTCTGGCACTGCACCGAGGGCAAGTTCAACTGGTACTACGATTTCGACGAGACCATCCTGATCCTCGAAGGCGCAATCGTGCTGGAGAGCGAGGGGATGCCGGCGAAGCGTTATGGACCGGGCGACGTGATCTTCTTCCGCGACGGCGCGCATGCGAAGTGGCATGTCGAGGGCCACGTCAAGAAGCTCGCCTTCTGCCTGAAGACGCAGCCTTATCTGCTCGGCCTCGCGGTGCGCGTGATCAACAAGCTCAAGCGCATGTTCCTGACGCCGGAAGGGCGCCGCGGGACGAGCCTGGCCGGCGCGTAAAGCTAGACGCCGTCGAGAATGATCACGGTCGGGCTCGACGGCAACAGCTCGCGCGACATCTTCAAGGATCGCTCGGTCCGCCGGTCGATCTCGAACTGCTGACCGATCTTGCGCATGAACTCGTCGAGCGGCGTTGCGAAGCGGTGCATCGGCAGCACCACCGAGGCGCGCAGCCGCTTGGTGATCTCCGAGATGCCGTCGAGCGACATCGTGTAGGTGCCGTCGATCGGCACCATCACCACGTCGAGCCGGCCGATCGCGGCGAAATGCGTCTCGTCGAGTTTGACGTGCAGATGGCCGAGATGGCCGATGCACAGCCCCGCGACCTCGAAGATGAAGATCGAGTTGCCGTCCTTGATCATGTCGCCGCCGAGCGAGTCGCTGAAGTAGCGCCGAATGTCCGTGGTGATGTTGCGGATCAGCACGTCGCCGACGCGCTCGAAGATCTGCGCCGGCTTGCCGTCATCGCCCCAGCCGCGCAACACATGCGGAATGCGCGGATCGGGCGCCAGCGTGTAGTGAGTCGAATGCGCCCGGTTCATGGTGATGACATCAGGCAATCGCCCGACCTGATAGGCGCCACTGTAGTCGGTGGCGATACGGATGCCCATCGGGGTGTCGATGAAGTAGGTCGAATGGCCGGCATAGGTGATCGTCACCTCGTTGCCGGACGCGGCCGTCCGGCGCAGGCTAACCGGGACGGCGCGGGGGGTATCGCCGGCCATCGCCAGGCACTCGCTGGTGCGCGGTCCCGATTGCGCCGATACAGGCGACGCGAACGAGATCAGGACGGCAAGCAGCGAGAGCAGCGAACGCAGCATGGCGGTTCCTTTTCAACAGCGCGTGTGAGTGTAGCGAGGAATTGCGATCAGAACTATCCTCATCGCAGCGCCCGAGGGACAGGGCCGGCACGCAGGAGGATGGCATGAGTGATCGGGGCGGATCGTTGCAGGCGCAGGTGATGCATCCGATCAAGGCGATCGATGCTGGACTCCTGAGCATCGCTTATGTCGAAAGCGGCCCCTCGGATGGTCCCGTCGTCATCCTGCTGCACGGCTATCCCTACGACATCCACTCCTATGTCGACGTCGCCCCGCGCCTCGCCGCGCAGGGCTGCCGCGTCATCGTGCCCTATGTGCGCGGCTATGGGCCAACCCGCTTCCGCGACCCGTCGACGCCACGCTCCGGCCAGCAGGCCGCCATCGGCGCCGATTTGATCGCCCTGATGGACGCGCTGGCGATCCCGCGCGCCGTGTTCGCCGGCTATGATTGGGGCGGACGCGGCGCCTGCGTCGGGGCGGCCCTCTGGCCCGAGCGCTGCGCGGGTCTGGTCTCCGTGAACGGCTATCTGATCCAGGACATCTCCAAGGCGCTCGAGCCTGCACCTGTCCCGCGCGAGTTCGCGCTCTGGTATCAATGGTACTTTCAGACCGAGCGCGGCCGCGCCGGCCTCGCGGCCCACCGCGCCGAAATCGCCCGCCTGCTATGGCAGCAATGGTCGCCGAACTGGCAGTTCGATGATGCGACCTTCACGCGCTCGGCGGCGGCGTTCGACAATCCCGATCACGTCGATATCGTGATCAACAGCTATCGCCATCGCTATGGGCTCGCCGAAGGCGATCCGCGCTATCAGGAGCTGGAGCAGCGGCTGGCGAGCCTGCCCGTCATCACCGTGCCGACGATCACGCTCGACGGTGACAGCGACGGCGTGATCCCGGCGACGGATGGCCGCGCGCACGCCGCGAAGTTCAGCAACCGCCTCGCCCATCGCGTGATCCCGCGCGCCGGACATAACCTGCCGCAGGAGGAGCCCGAGGCCTTCGCCGCCGCCGTCATGGAGATGCTGCGCTGACGCGATCAGGATCTTGCCGGGCTGAGCTTCCAAGCGGCGAACAGCAGACCCGTGGTCATCAGGCCGCAGATCACGGCCGCTTCGGGCAGCGCGATCGCGAGCGCCGCGGTCGCCGCCCAGCCGATCGAGGAGAAGGCCTCGGCAAAGGTCGCCAGCCGCGACGAGGTCTGCCGCCGCCGGAACTGGCTGCGCCGCGCCTGGATCCGGAACCAGAGCTGGATCGCAGTCGAGGAGATCGTCGCGATCAGCACGGCCGCCGCCGTCACCAAAGCCTGCCATGGCGCGACCCAGGCGAGCGCGAGCACCAGCGGCGCGAAGATCACCGCGATGGTCATCAGCACGACCTCGATCTTGGCGCGCACGATGCGCGCCGCCGGCAGCGGCGCGGTGGCCACCAGCTCGGGCGCGTCCTCGCCGGAGATCGTGAGCCAAGCCAAGCCGCCGGCGAGCTGGCCCGCCGCCATCACGATCACCGGCGTGATCAGGATCACCGCCTGCGATGTATCGGAATAGCTGCGCCACAACAGCAGCGCCGGCGGCACCAGATAGAGCAGCTGCATCAACGTCTGCGAGATCAGCCAGGGATCGCGCCGCAGCAGCATGAGCTCCTTGCGCCTGAGCGCCTGCTGTCGCGAGCCGCCGCGGAAGCTGCGGAGCTGCGCGCCGGCGCGGCTGGAAACGCCTTGCGCGGCGGCGCTGATCGCAGTGTCGGCGAAGCGCGGAGAGAACACCATCATGACGATTCCGAGCAACAGCAGCCCGGCCGCAAGCAGGAGCAGCAACGCCTGTCCGTCGCCGAGGGCAGCGCGGGCCGGCAGCCAGACGAGGCTGTCCGGATCGGGAGCGATGGCGGCGGCAGCGTCCGAGGTGAGCACGGCGAAGCGCGACAGCGTGCCGTAGGAGACGATCGCCGCGATCTGCAGCATGATGACGAAGCCGGCGCCGATCACGGCGGCCAGGATCTGCGCCACCAGCCGCGTTCGCGCCGGCCCGATCAGGCGGAACAGGACGATTGTGATCGCAATGGCCGTCGCAGCAGCCGAGAGGCCGACGGCCGCGACCACGACAAAGGCGGCGAGCCAGCGCGCGCCGCCCTCGATCAGCAGCACGTCGACGAAGGGCGTCGCCAGCAGCAGTGCCATGCTGGTCACGGACAGCGCGATGGCGGCGATACGAACCGAGAAGATCTCGGCGAGCCGCACCGGCGACGACATGATGAGATCGAGATCAGCACGGGCGTAGAACACGCGCGTGACCGACTCGATCGCCTGCGACAGCATCAAGGCCCAGGACAGCAGGATGGTCGCGGTGATCACGATCAGCGCGGTCTTGTCGAGCGGCGGCTGCAGGTCGGCATAGCGGCCGACCACGGCCCAGGCCGGCAGATGCATGAGCGCGCCGAACAGCGCGAGGCCGATGATCGCGGCGCGGGTGCGGCGGCGCCGTCCGGCGGTGATCATGGCGAGCCATTCGCGCCAGGCGAGCCTGAGCTCGTGCCGGGCGAACCAGGCGAGCGTCGCCGCCCGTGTCATGCCGCGGACTCGACGTCGACGAGCGCGATGAACAGCTCTTCGAGGCTGGTATCGGTGCGGCCATTCTGCTGGCGCAGCTCGGCGAGCGTGCCCTCGGCCACGATCCGCCCGGCCGCGATGACGCCGATGCGGTCGGCCATGCGCTCGGCCACTTCGAGAATGTGCGTCGTCATGATCACGGTGCCGCCGCGGCGGACCCGCTCAGCCAGGAGACCCTTGACGTGACGGGCGGAGACCGCATCAAGGCCGGTCAGCGGCTCGTCCAAAATGATCAGCTGTGGGTCGTGCACCAGCGCGCCGGCAAGCGCCACCTTCTGCCGCATGCCCTTGGAGAAGCCCTCGCAGCGCTCGTGCAGATGCGGCTCGAGCCCGAGCGAGACCAGCAGCTCGCGCGCGGCGTTGCCCGAGTTCGCGGGATCGACGCCCCAGAGCCCTGCGACGAATTCGAGATATTCGAGCGGCGTGAGCTTGTCGTAGATCATCGGCTCGTCCGACACCCACGCCATCACCTGCTTGGCGGCAATCGGGTCGCGCAGCGCGTCGATGCCGAAGATCGCGATCTCGCCGCCATCCGGCTTCAACAGGCCGGCGACCATGCGCAAGGTCGTGGTCTTGCCGGCGCCGTTGGGGCCGACCAGCGCATAGAACTCACCGGCGCGCACGACGAGGTCGAGCCCGTCGACAGCCGGCCGTTCGAAACATTTGGTTAACCCTCGCACAGCGAGGGCGGAGCTCTCTGGTGTCATGACCGCTCATTCGGTTCGCATCGACAACTTGGACGCAACTCGTTGCGGCGCGGTGAACGATCCCTCGATCGTGATCGCGACGGGCCATCGCCGGTCGGCCGGTTCCGAGCGCCAGAACCGGATCGGCTTCGCCAAGCCTAGCGCAATGATCCGAGCGCGGCGCGATTTCGTTAGGATGGGAAGCAGCCCTTATCGGGGCTGCGCGGCTCCAGTGAGGATGGACGTGGCGAACCAGCTAATCGCGACCGAGACGCGAGACGCCGCTTCGGGCGCTGCGCCTCCCCTGCCCCGGCATACCGTCCGACTCGACTCCTTCCCGCGCGGCGGCGTCGCTGCGGTGTTCGGCGCCAGCGGCGGCATCGGTGCGGCGCTGAGCTCGGCGCTCGCCGAAACCGGCCATTTCAATGCGATCCTCTGCTGCAGCCGGAGCAGCGATCCCGCGTTCGACCTCACCGATGAAGCCAGCGTGGCTCAGGCGTCCGAGGCAATCGCAGCGGCCGGTGAGATCCGGCTCGTCATCATCGCCACCGGGATGCTGCACGAGGGCGACGCGCTGCCGGAGAAGAGTTTGCGCGAGCTCGACGCCGAGCGTCTTGCCCGCGTCTTCGCCACCAACGCGACCGGACCAGCCTTGCTGATGAAGCATCTGCTGCCAATTCTGCCGCGCACGGGGAAGGCCATGCTTGCCGCGCTGTCGGCGCGGGTCGGCTCGATCGGCGATAACCGGCTCGGCGGCTGGTACGGCTATCGTGCCTCAAAGGCTGCGCTGAACCAGTTCGTACACTGCGCAGCCATCGAGCTTGCCCGCCGCGCGCCCGAAGCGATCTGCGTGGCGCTGCATCCCGGCACGGTGGCGACGAAACTGTCGGCGCCGTTCGCCTCGGCTTCCGGCGTTGCCCCAGTCGAAGCGGCGCGTCATCTGCTCGGGGTGATCGATCGGCTCGGGCCGCAGGACTCCGGCGGCTTCTACGATTGGCGCGGCACGCCCGTGCCGTGGTGACGCGTCATGCCGAAGATGCGTCGCAAGTCCGATTTGCCGACCAAGATGTGCGCCGCGTGCGGCCGTCCATTCGCGTGGCGGCGCAAATGGGCCCGCGACTGGGACGAGGTGAAGTATTGCTCCGACCGCTGTCGGTCGGATCGCAGCCGGACGTCTTCCGCTCCACCTGCCACGCCCGGAGGACGACAGCATGCTGTCTGACATCCCCGCACCGATGCGAAGCCTCGGCCTTGCGGGTCTCATACCCTTCGTTGGCCTCGCGATCCTCGTCATCACTAGCGATGAGACGCTCCGCGCTGCAGCTCTGCGCGCGCAGATCGGCTACGGCGCGGTCATTGTCAGCTTCCTGGGCGCGTTGCATTGGGGCGCCGCCGTACAGACGCCGGCGCTGGCGAACTGGCCGCGCATGGCCTGGGGCGTGACGCCGTCATTGCTCGGCTGGGTCACCTTGCTGCTGCCGCCGCTCCCGGCGCTGGTGCTGCTCACGGCCGCGTTGCTGGCCGCGCTCGTATTCGATGAGTTCAGCTTCGGCGGCGATACGTCGCGAGCCTGGTTCGTCAAGCTGCGGCGCCTGCTCAGCATCGGCGCGATGCTCTCTCTCGTGGTGACGCTGAGCGGCGTCGTGATTAAAGGATCCTGACGCCGCCGTCCTGGACAAGGCGGCAATCTCGCTGGCAAGCTCGCGCAACTTTCGCGAGGCGCCATGAACATCCTGCTGCTCAATCCCAATATCCGCTCCGACATCACCGACCTGATGCTGCAGGTCGGCCGCGACGCCGCCGCGCCGGGCACGACGCTGATCCCCTGCACCGCGCCGCGCGGCGTGCCCTACATCGCCACCCGCGCGGAAGCGCAGATCGGCGGCGCGGTGGCGCTGGAAATGCTGGCGGAGCGCAACGGCACGTTCGATGCCGCCATCATCGCCGCATTCGGCGATCCCGGCCTGTTCGCTGCGCGCGAGCTGTTCGACGTGCCGGTGATCGGACTTGCGGAAGCGGCGATGCTGACGGCCTGCATGGCCGGACGGCGCTTCGCCATCGTCACCTTCGCGCAAGCGCTCGGCCCCTGGTACGAGGAGTGCGTGCGCATGCACGGGCTGATGGAGCGCTGGGCCGGCATCCGCATGCTCGACGGCAGCTTCAAGCAGATCTCGGACGTGCAGCACGAGAAGGAGGATCTGCTGGTGGAGCTGGCGTTGCGCGCGGTCGAGGAGAACGAGGCCGACGTGCTGATCTTCGCCGGCGCGCCGCTGTCGGGCCTCGCTGCCAGAGTCGCGCATCGCATTCCCGTGCCGGTGGTGGATCAGGTGATCGCCGCGGTGAAGCAGGCCGAGGCGCTGCTCGCGCTGAACATGCGCAAGGCCACCGCGGGCACGTTCCGCCGCCCGGCGGCGAAGCCGACCACGGGCCTGCCGGAGGCGCTGGCGGCCCGGCTGGAGCATCGCGACGTGTAGTTGAACGAAGCGGTGAAGGGCCTCGTCTCTCCACATCGTCATTCCGGGGCGCGCGTCAGCGCGAGCCCCGAATCCATAATCACGACTGTCTTTGGAGATACGAGATGTGCCTACGACCATCTCGCCCGACAACAGCTGCCTGTGGGTATGGATTCCGGGTTCGCCCTTCGGGCGCCCCGGAATGACGTGGAGAGAGGCGGGCGTAAGCTGACCACGTGCGCTTGGATCGAGGCCTCGTCCATAGCCACACACTGACGTACCGCTCAACCGCTCGCTTGTACACAAACGGCCCTCGCTGCCTCAAAACACGGCATGCTTCTTGCTTTTTCAACTCCGTTGAGCAGGAAGCCCAATGGCCAGCGTATCGGAAGCCAAGTCGCTCGTTCTCGATCGGATCACGCACCGCTTCGCCAGCGGCACGATGGCCGTCTCCGACATCAATCTGGATGTGAGAGGCGGCGAGATCATCGCGCTGCTCGGCCCGTCCGGCTGCGGCAAGACCACGCTGCTGCGCATCATCGCCGGCTTCATCGGCCAGAGCGAAGGGCGCGTCATCATCGGCAATGACGTCGTCGACGCGCTACCGCCCAACCGCCGCGCGGTCGGCATCGTGTTCCAGAACTACGCGCTGTTTCCGCATCTCTCGATCTCCGAGAATGTCGGCTATGGCCTTGCCGCGCGCGGCGTCGACAAGGCGACGCGCAACAAGGAGGCGCAGCGGCTGCTCGACATGGTGCAGCTCGGCCCGTTCGGCGAGCGGCTGCCGCGGCAATTGTCGGGCGGGCAGCAGCAGCGCGTGGCGCTGGCGCGCGCGCTCGCGATCAAGCCGTCGATCCTGCTGCTCGACGAGCCGTTTGCCGCGCTCGACAAGAATTTGCGGCTCGACATGCAGATCGAGGTCAAACGGCTGCAGCGCATGGCGGGGACCACGACATTGATCGTGACCCACGACCAGGAAGAGGCGCTGTCCATGGCCGATCGCGTCGCGGTGCTCAGCCACGGCCATCTCGAGCAGTTCGGCACGCCATCCGAGATCTACGACCAGCCGCAGACGCTGTTCGTGAATACCTTCGTCGGGACGGCGAACAAGCTGAAAGGCACGGTGCTTGCGACCGACGCGAGTGAGGTCAAGGTCGCGCTCGAAGCCGGCGGCGAGATCATTGCGCGTGCGCCGAACCCGGTTCGTGCCTCAGACAAGGTCACCGTCTGCCTGCGTCCCGAGCATCTCGCCTTCGTCAACGACGATTCGGGCTTCGCCGGCGAGATCGGCATGGCGCTGCCGCTCGGCGCCACCGTGGTGCACGAGATCAAGGCCAAGGACGGCTCCAGCATCAAGATCTCGCAGGCCCGCACCGGCGGCACGCCGCTGCGCGAGGCCGGCACGCCGGTGCGCGTGGCGCCGCTCGCGCCCGGGCTCGCGACCGTGTTCCCGCAATAGACAACCAACATATCGGAGTGAAACATGATGCTTGATCGCCGCCGGCTCCTGACCAGCGCCTTGACGCTGGGCGCCATGCACGCCTTTCCAGGCCTCAGCCTCGCGCAGGCGCGGCCGCTGGTGTTCGCGACGTTCACCGGCAGTTGGGAGGAGGCGCACAAGGCGGTGCTCGTGCCCGCGTTCCGCAAGGCAAACGCCGATGCCGCCATCGTGCTGGACCCGATGCTGTCGGTCGACCAGATCGCCAAGGTCAATGCCGCCAAGGCCAATCCGCCGATCGACGTCATGCTGCATGATCCGGGTCCTGCACTGGTCGCGATCGGCCAGGACCTCGTGGAGCCCTACCCCGCCGACAAGAGTACCTATTTCAAGGACCTGATTCCGGAAGCGCAGGACGCGATGGGCCCGGCGCCGTTCTTCCAGGTCGTCGGTCTCACCTACAATCCGGAGACAGTGAAGACGCCGCCGACCTCGTGGGCGGATCTGTGGAAGCCGGAGTTCAAGGGCAAGGTCGGCATCACCAATCTCAACTCCACGCTCGGCACCGGCTGGCTGGTCGAGATCGCGCGCATGCGCGGCGGCTCCGAGGCCAATGTCGACGAGGGCTTCAAGGCGTTGGAGGAGCTGAAGCCGAACCTCGCCGCCGTCGCCGCCAATCCCGGCGCGCTCGCGACCTTGTTCCAGCAGGGCCAGATCGACATCTCGCCCGGCAACTTCAACGCCATCCAGATCCTCAAAGCGCGCGGCGTGCCGGTCGAATTCGTGGCGCCGAAGGAAGGCGCGATCGCCTTCAAGACCACGATCCACATCGTCAAGAACTCGCCGAACAAGGAGCTCGCCTTCAAGCTGATCGAGGCCGCGCTGTCGCCGGAGGTGCAGACCACCTTGATGAACTCGCCCTATCTGATCGTGCCGACCAACACCAAGGTCGCGATGTCCGGCGAGATCGCAAAGGTGCTGGCCAAGGACACCGCGGAGCTGAAGAAGAAGTTCGTGTTCCAGGATTGGAAGAAGATCAACGAGCAGCGCGCCTCCTGGATCGAGAAGTTCAACCGCGACATCAAGATCTGAGCGATGAAGAGCGCCACGACAGCACGGATGACGGCGCCTGGAGACGTGACCAGCTTCAGCCTGGGGCTCGCATTGCCCTTGGGCCTGGTGTTCGCGATCTTCTTCGTGCTGCCACTGGCGCAGCTCTTGTATCTCTCGCTCCACAACGACACCGCGGCGACGGTGTGGGGACTCGGCCAGTACGTCAAGTTCCTGACCGACCCCTTCAGCCTCGCCGTGCTCGGCTCGACGCTTCTGCTCGGCGCCGAGGTGACCCTCGCCTGCCTCGTGCTCGGCTATCCCATCGCCTGGCTGTACCAGCGCTCCGGCAGCCGGGTGCAGACCTTGATCATCATGATCGTGCTGCTGCCACTGCTCACCAGCGTCGTGGTCCGCACCTTCGCCTGGATTGTCATTCTTGGCCGGCAGGGCATCATCAACTCCGTGCTGCAATCGCTCGGACTGATCGGCACGCCGCTGCGCATGATCTACACGCAAGGCGGGCTCATCGCCGCGCTGGCGCAGGTGCAGATGCCGCTGATGGTCCTGCCGCTGATCACCGCCATCGGCCGCATCGATCCCAACCTCTCCGACGCCTCGGCCTCGCTCGGCGCCGGCAGTTGGCGCACCTTCTTCAAGGTCATGCTGCCGCTG
This sequence comes from Bradyrhizobium sp. ORS 285, assembly GCF_900176205.1. NCBI lineage: Bacteria > Pseudomonadati > Pseudomonadota > Alphaproteobacteria > Hyphomicrobiales > Nitrobacteraceae > Bradyrhizobium > Bradyrhizobium sp. ORS 285. Next base: position 377,007 of record NZ_LT859959.1, on the reverse strand, counting down.
TCGATGCCCGGCGTCATCGCCGGCTGCACCCTGACCTACGCCGCGGCGATCACCGCCTTCATCACCCAGTCGCTGGTCGGCGGCGGGCAGATGCTGTTCATGCCGATGTATCTCTACCAACAGGCCTCGACGTTGCAGAACTGGCCGTTCGCAGCCGCAATTTCGATCATCTTCCTGTTTGCGGTGCTCGCCATCGTCGCGCTGTTCTCGACCCTCGGCCGGCGCGCCCGCGGCTATGGAGACATCAGATGAGCGGGCGGCAGCGCAACTGGGAGGCGCTCAGCTTCCAGATCGTTATGACGGTGATCGCGGTGCTGGCACTGATCCTGATCGTGTCGCCGTCGCTGGTCGTCGTGATCGTATCCTTCACATCAGGCTTCTCGCTGAAATTCCCGCCGCCGGGCTATTCGACCCGCTGGTACATCGAATTGTGGAACGCCTGGCAGCTGCAATTCGCCGCGCGTAACAGCGTCGTGGTCGCGCTGTGGTCGACGGGTCTGTCGATCGTGCTCGGCGTCGCCGCGGCGCTGGCGATCTCGCGATCCAAGGCGCTGACCGCGAAGCTGCTGGACTCCCTGTTCATGTCGCCGCTGGTGCTGCCCGCGCTCGCCTTCGGGCTGGCGGCACTGATGTTCTTCTCGCTGATCGGCCTGCCGGTGTCGCTGCTGACGCTAGTCATCGGCCACACCATCGTCTGCGTGCCCTATGTCGTCCGCAACACGGTCGCCGCGCTGGCGCAGCTCGAGCCGACCTTGCTGGAGAGTTCAGCGATCCTCGGCGCCTCCAGGCTCTATACGTTCCGCCGCATCGTGCTGCCGCTGATCCGTCCCGGCATCATCTCCGGCGCGTTCATCGCCTTCATGTCGTCGTTCGACAACGTGCCGGTGTCGCTGTTCCTGCGCGACGCCGCCACCGACATGCTGCCGATCCGGATGTGGCAGGACCTCGAAGGGAAGCTCGACGTCACCATCGCCGCGCTGTCCAGCGTGCTGATCATCGCGACGGTCGCGCTGATGGCGATCATGGAGCGCACCACGGGGCTGTCGAAGCGGCTGACGGGGTGATGGGCGCAACATCTGGGGCCTCATGGTTCGAGACGCGCCGCAGGCGGCGCTCCTCACCATGAGGATGACCATCTCGCCGCGAAATCAGTCCTCGTCCTGAGGAGCCCGCCGCAGGCGGGCGTCTCGAAGGACGGCCGCACTCACTAAGCCCCGCGGAAGATCGAATAGCCCCACGGCGTGAATTTCAGCGGCAGGTGAAAATGCTCCTCGACCTTGTCGATGGCGAAGCGAAACGGCACTGTGGTCAGGAATTTCGTTTGCGCCTTTGCCCCGAAGAACTCGCCGATATGGAACAGCACCTCATACTCACCCATGGTGACGCCGTCGCCCTTGACGACCGGCGCCTGCAAGGTGCCGTCGGCGCCGAGCGTTCCTTCGGCAAGCAGCGTGCGGTCTGGCGCCACCCGCCAGATGGCGACGCGCAGACCAAGCGCAGGGCGCCCATTCGCCACATCGACTGCATGAACCGAGATCCCGCCGGCCATTTCGAGCTCCGCTGTCAGGTTATCGTGGCATGATAGACGCGAAACCTGAGGCGGCGCCAGCGCCGCCGTTGTGGCCTGCGCTGGTTGCGATGACCGCACTGCAGGCGCTGGTGTCGCTGGCGCTGTTCGCGCCGGGCACGGTGGCGCCGCGCGCCGGGCTCAGCATCGAGGAATTGTCGCTGTTCTCGACCGCCGCGTTCGCGATCAGCCTGGTGTCCTCGTTCTGGGGCGGCACCTTGGTGCAAAAGGCCGGCTCGCTGCGCGTGGCGGCGCTGTGCGCGGTGGCCGTCTGCGCCGGAATGTCACTGGCGACACTCGGCAACGGCTGGGCGCTGCTCGGCGCGGGCCTCGTGCTCGGACTTGCGGCCGGGCCGGAAACGCCGGCGAGCGCGGCGCTGCTCGGGCGTCTCGTGCCGCCCGAGCAACGCGCGATGGTGTTCTCGATCCGGCAGACCGGCAGCCAGATCGGCGCTGTCGTCGGCTCGCTGCTGCTGCCGCCGCTCGCGGTGGGGCTGGCGCCAAGCTCCGCCTATGCCGCGGTGATCGTCTGCGCCGTGATCGGCTTCATCAGCTTCGAGCGGCTGCGCCCGGCCTATGGGGTCAAGTTGCCCGCCATGCCGTATCTCGGCCTGCGGCAACGGCTGCAACTCGTCAGTTCCGACCGCCGCATGGCTGCGCTCGCCGTGGCCTCGATCCCGTTCAGCGGCATGCAGGTGATCCTCAACACCTGCTACATCTCCTTCGGCACATCCGAGCTTGCGCTCAGTCATGTCGAGGCCGGCTGGCTGCTGGCCTCAGCGCAAGGCGCGGGCCTGATCGGACGGCTCGGATGGGGCGCCGTGGCGACGCGGCTGCGCTCGGCGCGCGCGGTGCTGGTGATGGCGGGCGCCGGCATGGCGGTGTGCGCGCTGCTGCTCGGCCTCTACGGACCGCTGCTGAGCGGATCGATTCTGGTCCTGCTCACATTCGTGTTCGGACTGACGGCGAGCGGCTGGAACGGCGTGTTCATCGCCGAGATCGCCAACCTCGCCAAGCCCGGTCGCGTGGCGGAGGCCACCGGCGCGGTGCTGACCACGTCGTTTCTCGGCCTCGTGGCGGCGCCGCTGCTGGTTGCGGTGCTGACGCCGCGCATCGGCCTCGGCGGCAGCTTCGTCATTCTTGGTCTGACCGCGGCCGCCGGTGCCGCCGTGCTGCTGATGGAGCGATCCGATGCGCGCAACTGAGATCGCAAGCGCCGTGACGGCGCGGCAGACGACGGCGATGGAGATCGCCGAGCAGGCGCTGGCGCGCATCGCCGCGAGTGACCTCAACGCTGTCGTGACGATCGATCCGGAGCGAACGCGCGCGGACGCGAAGGCTGTCGACCGCCGTGTTGCATCCGGCGAGACGTTACCGCTCGCCGGCGTGCCTATTGTGGTCAAGGACAACATCTGGGTCGAGGGCTGGCGCATCACGCAGGGCTCGCGGTTGTTCGCGGACTTTGTTGCGCCTGAGGATGCCATTGCCATCACGCGGCTGCGCCGCGCCGGCGCTGTGATCGTCGGCATCGGCGCGACGTCGGAGTTTGCCTGCAAGGGCGTGACGACGTCGCCGCTCTATGGACCGACGCGTCATCCGCTCGACCCGCGGCTTACGCCCGGCGGCTCATCAGGCGGACCGGCGGTAGCGGTCGCGGCCGGCCAGGTGCCGCTCGCGATCGGCACCGATGCCGGCGGCTCGAGCCGGCGGCCGCCCGCGCATGTTGGCGTGGTCGGTTTCAAGCCGTCCTATGGCGCGATCCCCTATGGACCCGGCTTTGCCGAACCGTTCTGGCGCATCTCGGCGATCGCGCCGATCACGACCGATGTCGCCGACGCCAGCCTCGCCTTCGATGTGATGGCGGGAGCCGATGCGCGCGACCCGGACTCATTCGATTTGCCATCCGCTGCTGCAGGGGCGCCGTTGCGGCTGGCGTTCTCGCCGCGGCTTGGGCTCGACGTCTCTGTCGATGACGCGGTGAGCGCCGGATTACAGCAGGCAGTCGACCGGGTTCGGGCCAGCGGCTTGGCGATCCTTGACAAGGATCCAGTCTGGCCGGCTGACCTCGCTGAAGACGCGGTGATGCCGTTGCAGCACGCCGGGCTTGCGGCGCTCTATGGCGACGCGCTCCGCAGCGATCCCACGCAGTTCGATCCTGATATCGCCAGGCAGATCGAGCGCGGCCTTGGTTTGAGCGGCGCCGAGGTCGGCCGCGCGCTGGAGGCGAGCACGCAGATCGCGCGCGCTTTCGCGGCGTTCTTCACGGAGGTCGATGTGCTGTTGGCACCGACGGTGCCGTGTGTGGCCTGGCCGTTCACACAGCTTGGCCCGTCCGAGATCGGCGGCAAGGCTGCGAGCCCGCGTGCGCATGCGGTGTTCACGCCGTTCGCCAATCATGCGGGGGTACCGGCGATCTCGATTCCGTGCGGCGTTAACTCACGGGACTTGCCGTTCGGCCTGCAATTGATCGCTGCGCGCGGACATGATCGCGTGCTGCTTGAGGTCGCTGCGCAGGCGGAGCGAGTTTTTCGAGGGTAGCTCGAGCCCGGATCTCGCGGCTTGCTCCCGTTACCTCGCCCCGCTTGCGGGGAGAGGTCGGATTGCATCGTCAGATGCAATCCGGGTGAGGGGGACTCACCGCGCATTCGGTGGGTGTGGCTGCCCCTCACCCCAACCCTCTCCCCGTGAAGTACGGGGAGAGGGAGCGCGCTGCTCGTGGAGAACGAGCCCGGATCCAACGAAGGAGGCGACGAAACCGTAACGCTCATTCCTGTTCGAATTTCTTCGCCAATCTCGCCCGCGTGATGTGGCCGATCTGGTCGATGGCGTTGGCGATCTCCGCGTCCATGTCGTTGCCGATGCGCCGCTCCATCTCGGCGATGACCGAGGCGCGGTCGGCATGCAGGGCGAGCGCGACGATCAGCGGCATGGCGAATTTGTCGCGGTAGCGGCGGTTGATGTCGGCGACGCGCTCGAAGTCCGCGCGTGACAGCGAGGTGAAGCCGAGGCGGCTCTGCTCGCCGATGGAGTCGCTCGTCATCTCGCCGGCCAGCGCTTCACGCCCGGCGAGTTCTGGATGCGCTCGGATCAGCTTCAGCTTCTCGTCGCGGCTCATGCCGCGGACGACATTCATGAGTGTGGTATGCAACGCATCCGCGGAGTCGTCGAACGCCGAGAGTCCCGCGCGATAGGCGCGGTCGGCCACTTCCGGCGAATGCTCGAAGATGTCGCCATAGCGCTCGACGAACAGCACGCGCGACATCTGCGACGGCCGCCACACGCCTGTCGGCGGATGCGTGCGGATCCAGTGCCGCGCGATATCGAGCCGCGTCGCGACCCACACCTTCTCATGGCTCATGATGTAATCGAGAAAGCGCGCCAGCGCGGCGGCCCGGCCGGGACGGCCGACCAGGCGGCAATGCAATCCGATCGACATCATCTTCGGGCTCTCGGCACCTTCGGCATAGAGCGTGTCGAAACTATCCTTGAGATAGGCGAAGAACTGATCCCCGGCATTGAACCCCTGCGGGGTGGCGAAACGCATGTCGTTGGCGTCGAGCGTATAGGGCACGATCAGTTGCGGACCATGCGGGCCCTCGATCCAATACGGCAGCTCGTCGGCGTAGGAATCGGCGCTGTAGACGAAGCCCTGCTCGTCGAGAACGATGTCCAGCGTATGCTCCGACGTGCGTCCCTGGTAGAAGCCGAGCGGCCGCTCGCCTGTCAGCTCGGTGTGAAGGCGGATCGCCTCCTCGACATGGGCGCGCTCGTCGGCTTCGGAGAAGTCGCGATAGTCGATCCATTTCAGGCCGTGCGAGGCGATCTCCCAATTGGCCTCCTTCATCGCCGCCACGGCCTCCGGATTGCGCGCCATCGCGGTCGCGATCGCAAACACCGTGACCGGCAGCTTGCGCGCGGTGAACATCCGCCACAGGCGCCAGAAGCCGGCGCGCGAGCCGAACTCGTAGATCGACTCCATGTTCATGTGGCGCTGGCCGGGCCAGGGCGCCGCGCCGACGATCTCGGACAAGAAGGCTTCCGAAGCGGCGTCGCCGTGCAAAATGTTGTTCTCGCCGCCCTCCTCGTAGTTGATAACGAACTGCACGGCGATGCGGGCATCGCCCGGCCAGCGCGGATGCGGCGGCGTGCGGCCGTAGCCGACCATGTCGCGCGGATAATCGACACTCATCGTCTCAGCTCCCGCGATAGGTCTGGTAGCTCCAGGGCGTCGCGAGCAGCGGCACGTGATAGTGCGCGCTCGCGTCGGCGACGGAAAAGCGGAGCGGGATCAGATCGAGGAACGGCGGGTCGCCGGAGGCGAGGCCATGGGTCTTGAAGTACGCGCCCATGTGAAATGTCAGCAGATAGGTGCCGGCGGCGAAGTCGTTGCCCGCCAGAACCGGCTCATCCGTGCGCCCGTCCGCATTGGTCCGGACCTGCTTGATGCGCCGCCAGGCGCCGCCCGGCCCGAGAACATCGAGATCGATCGCGACATCGGCGGCCGGCTTGCCCCTCACCGTGTCCAAGATATGCGTACTGAGACGGCCCATCCATGCTCCCCTGCTGCTGTTGCGCGAAGCCTAGCAGCGCCCGGTTAAAGCTTCGAGGCGTTTTGCCGGTCACTCCAAGCCCAAAGCCTGGTCACGCGCCGGCCCGGCCGAAACGCTCGACCAGGAAATCGATGAACAGCCGCACCTTCACCGAGAGATGCCGCGTCGGGGGATAGATCGCATAGAGCGCCAGGGGCGGCGCCTTGTAGTCGGGGAGGATCGCGGTCAGAGCGCCGCTGGCCAGCGCGTCCGCCGCGATGAAATGCGGGATCAGCGCGATGCCCTGCCCCTTCACCGCGACGTCGCGCAGCACCTCGGCATTGTTGACGCACAGGCTCCAGGCCGGCTGAATCCAATGATCGCCGTCGCGGCCGGTCAGCTTCCACTGATTGCCGGTCAGCAGGAAGCCATAGGTCAGCGAATTGTGCCGGCGCAGATCCTCCGGGCTTTCGGGCGTGCCGTGCCGGGCGAGATAGGCCGGCGCGGCGCAGATGACGCGATCCACCGGCATGATCCGCCGCGCCACTAGGCTCGACGATTCCAGCTCGGCGATGCGCAAGGTCACGTCGAAGTCGTCCTGGACTGGGTCGAGCAGGTCGTCGCTCAGCACGATCTGCAACTGCAGATCGGGATAGCGGACCATGAAGTCGGCCACGACAGGCCCAAGCCGCATCGTGCCGAACGACATCGGAGCGTTGAGGCGCAACAGCCCGCGCGGGGCGGCCTGCGACTGGCTGACAGCCTGATCCGCGGCATCGAGGTCCGCGAGGATCGCGACGGCGCGCTCGAAATAGCGCTGACCTGTCTCGGTCGGGCTGGCGTGGCGGGTGGTGCGGACGATCAGCTGCACGCCGAGGCTCTGCTCGAGTTCGCCGATATATTTCGAGATCGCCGAACGCGACAGCCGCAGCTGCCGGCCGGCCTCGGCGAAGCTGCCGCTTTCGACCACCTTCACGAACGCCCTGAGGCTGCTCAGCTTGTCCATGGTCCTCGTGCCATTGTCGCCAAATCGTAGACAGAGACGTCACAAGAGCACGGATTGTCTCCAAATCAAAGCCGCCCGATATTGCCTTCAAGAATTCAACGGCCCTGACCGGGCCACACCGATAGGAGACCCACATGCCCGGACTGCACCACGTGACCGCGATCGCCGGCGACCCGATCCGCAATTTCGGCTTCTACACCCGCGATCTCGGCCTGCGCTTCGTCAAGAAGACGGTCAATTTCGACGATCCCGGTACGTACCACTTCTACTATGGCGACGAGACCGGCCGCCCCGGCACCATCCTGACCTTCTTCCCCTGGGCCGGCGTGCGGCCGGGCCGCCGCGGCGTCGGCGAGACGCATCAGACCGCGTTCCGCGTGCCGCAGCGCTCCCTCGGCTATTGGACGCAGCGCCTGACCGAAAAGGGCATCGCCTATGAGGCGCTGGAGAAGCGCTTTGGGGAATCGGTGCTGCCGTTCACCGATCCCGACGGCATGGCGCTGGCGCTCGTCGGCATCCCCGGCGCGGAGAACGAGCCCGGCTACAGCAATGGCGACATCCCGGCCGAGCATGCGATCCGCGGCTTCCACGGCGTGACCCTGCTGCTCGACTCCGCGGAGAAGACCGCCGCCGTGCTGACCGACGTGTTCGGCTTCGCCGAGCAAGGTCGGGAAGGCTCGGTGATCCGCTTCAAGGCACCGGGAGATGCGCAAGGCAGCGTGGTCGACATCTACGAGGCCAGGGGCTTTCTGCGCGGCGCACAAGGTGCCGGCTCCGTGCACCACATCGCTTTCCGTGCGGCCGACGATGCCGAGCAGGGCGTGATGGCGCAAAAGCTGGTCGATCGCCACGGCCTGCATCCGACCGAGCAGAAGGACCGCAACTACTTCCGCTCGATCTACTTCCGCGAGCCTGGCGGCGTGCTGTTCGAGATCGCGACCGACATCCCGGGCTTTGCGGTCGACGAGCCCGTCGCCGAGCTCGGACGAAACCTGAAGCTGCCCGCCTTCCTCGAGACGCACCGCAAGCAGATCGAGGGCGTGCTGCCCAACCTCGAGGAGGCCGCGTCGTGACCGCCACATTGTCCTTCACCCACCGCTTCCAGCCCGGAAGCAAGCCGGGAGCAGCGCCGCTGCTGCTCCTGCACGGCACCGGCGGCGACGAGAACGATCTGTTGCCGCTCGGCGCCACGCTCTCGCCCGGCGCGGCGCTGCTGTCGCCGCGCGGGCAGGTGCTCGAACATGGCATGCCGCGCTTCTTCCGCCGCCTGGCGGAAGGCGTGTTCGACGAAGATGATGTGCGACGGCGCGCGCTGGAGCTCGGCGCCTTCGTCGGCGAGGCGCGGCAACGCTACGGCATCGAAGCGCCGGTCGCGGTCGGCTACTCCAACGGCGCCAACATCGCCGCGGCGCTGCTGCTGTTGCAGCCGGAGACGCTGGCGGGCGCGGTGCTGTTCCGCGCCATGGTGCCGCTCAAGCAACCGCCGGTCGTCAAGCTCGCGCGCAAGCCAGTGCTGATCCTGTCGGGTTTGTCCGATCCGATCGTGCCTGCCAGCAATTCGGCGCAGTTGTGCAATCAGCTGATCGAGGCCGGCGCTGACGTGACCCACACGACCCTGCCGACAGGGCATCAGCTGTCGCAGGCCGACGTCGCGCTGGCGCGCGACTGGCTCGCCGGACTGCAGCAGACGAAGGCAGCGTGACCGCCATCTGCGCTTGCGGCCCGCATCCATCCTGATCGAGAATGCTCCCACGGCATCGGACCGCACCAAGCGGCCCGATGCTGAGTTTTGGATGGGAGGACTCTGCGCATGGCCGTCGACCAGCTCTTCATCAATGCGCGGCTCGATCGCGGCGTACGCCAGACCATCACGGTCGACAACGGCCGCATCACTGGCCTGCTCGCGGAGACCGAACGGCCTGAGGCGCGCGAGGTGATCGATCTCGGCGGCGCCCTTGTCGTGCCCGGCTTCGTCGAGGGCCACATTCATCTCGACACCAGCTTCTATGGCGATGCCTGGAAGCCGCACAAGCCCTGCACCAACGGCTTCGACGTGCACGAGCGCGTCACGTTCCAGGCGCAGAACATGGCAGCGGCCGCGCCGATGGACGTGCGCGCCCGCAACCAGCTCGATCTCTGCATCGGCCACGGCACGACGCGGATGCGCAGCCACGTGATGGTCGACGGCTCCGTCGGTCTCAAATCTCTGGAAACAATCCTGCGCGTGCGCGAGGAGTATCGCGAGCTGATCGAGATCCAGCTCGTCGCCTTTCCCCAAAGCGGAATCCTCAAGAGCCCTGGCACGCCCGAGCTCCTCGACGAAGCCATCAAGCTCGGCGCAAACCTGGTCGGCGGGCTCGATCCCGCCAGCTTTGATCGCGACGTCGAGAAGCATCTCGATGTCGTCTTTGGCGTCGCGCAGAAGCACGGCGTTGACGTCGACATTCACCTGCATGATCCAGGCATGCTCGGCTTATTTGAGCTGGAGCAGATTGCGGCGCGCACGCGCGCGCTCGGCATGAAGGGTCACGTCGCGGTCAGCCACGCCTATGCGCTCGGCGATTTGCCGATTGATGCCCTCAAGAAGATCGCCGACGTGCTTGCGACCTCCGGCGTCGCCATCATGACCAACGCGCCGGGCGCACGGCCCTTCCCTCCGGTGGCGCTGTTGCGCGCGGCCGGTGCCACCGTGTTCAGCGGCAACGACAACATCCGCGATTCCTGGTGGCCCTATGGCGACGGCGATCTGTTGAACCGCGCCATGATGGTCGGCTATCGCTCCGGCTTCTATGTCGATGACGAGTTGCGCATCGCTTTCGACCTCGTGACGGAGGCCGGCGCCAAGGCGCTACGACTGGCGGATTACGGCCTGTGCGTCGGCGCATGCGCCGATTTCGTTACCTTGAACGCGGAGCACGTGCCAGAGGCGGTGGTGGCTGTCCCAAAGGGGCGCTCCGTGTACAAGGGCGGCCGCCTCGTCGCGCGCGACGGCCAGGTCGTCAGGCCACGCTAAAGCGCGATGAGATCAGGATGAATCGTCATCGCGCTCTAGGTTATTGTTTGCGCATGATCTTTTCGGAAAACCGCTGCGCACTTTTCCGGATCATGCTTTAGGCCGGCGCTACTGCGCCGGCTCAACCGGCGCCTGCGACCGCGGCGGCTCGGCACGCGAGACCGTCGCCGCGGCAATCCACTGCGTCACCGCCGACAATTGCCCGCCGGACTCGCGATAGGCCTGCAGCTGGTAGTCGGCCGAGCTGCCGAACTGCATGATGGTGCGGCAGCGCTCCACCTCGGCCAAACAGCCGAGCGCCTCGGCATGTTCAGCGATATCGGCGATCATCCGGTTCAGGATTTCCTGGCCGGTCACCGGGCCGTCCTCGGTGACGAACAGGCAGTCGCAGCCATAGCGCTGCGCCCGCCACTTGTTCTCGACCGCGATCGCGCGCTCGACATTGCCCACGTTCTCTGCGCGTTCGGGATTGAGATCGAGATAGCGCGCGAGCGCGCGATACAGCGAGGCGACAGCGACCGCGTCGTCCACCGACGTGCAGACATCGGGCGCGCGCAGCTCCAAAGTCGGATGGCGCAATGACGGCCGCATCGCCCACCAGACGTGGCTCTCGTCGGGCATCACGCCGGATCTCACCAGCGCCGAGACGTAGCGGTCATAGTCACGCTTGCTGGTGAACAGCTCCGGCAAGCCGGTGCGCGGCAGCTCGTCATAGGCCGCGAGGCGATAGCCCTTCAGCCCGGTTTCGCGCGAATTCCAGAACGGCGATGACGCCGACAACGCGATGAAGACAGGGATATAGGGGATCATCGCCCGCATCACCGCGAAGCGTCGCTCAGGGTCCGGCAACTGAACATGCACGTGCATGCCGCACAGCATGTTGCGCTGGCCGACGATGCGCAGGTCCTCCATCATCTCGGCGTAGCGCGGCTTGGGGCTCGGCTGCGAGCTGCGCCAGGTCGCTGTCGGATGCGTCGAGCAGGCCAGAATCGTCAGGCCGTATTGGGCGGCGACATTGGCGACCTCGCGCCTGAGAAACTTCAGCTCCTCGCGCGCATCGCCGACGTCGACATGAACGTTGGTGGCGACCTCGAGCTGCGACTGCAGCATCTCACGCATCGCCTGCCCGCCGGTGGACCAGTTGGCCGCCTCGAACAGGTCGTCGGGCGTGCGGATCGTGACATCGAGCGTCCGCGCATCGACCAGGAAGTATTCCTCCTCGATGCCGAAGGAATATTCGGTAACGTCTTCGCCGCCGGTGGCCGAGCGAATGACCAGCCGGCGCTCATCGTCGCTCAGGCCAAGCCTGAGCCGTTCGAGAATTTTCGGATCCAATCCCATGTGACCAATCCTGTCAGACTCAAATGCCGTGGGTCTGCAGCCAGGCTTCCAGAAGGGCCGCCTGCCAAAGCCGCGAATGCCCCTTGGGGCTCATCTCGGCTTCGGGGTTCTGCAGCATGTGGTCGATGAACTCACGCTGATAGAGTCCGCGCGTCCGCGCCTTGTCGTCGCCGAGCACGTCGCGGACGTAGTCGAGGAACGGTCCGCGCAGATAGCGGAGCGACGGCACCGGGAAATATCCCTTGGGACGATCGATCACCTCCGCCGGAACGCAGCGGCGCGCCGCCTCTTTCAGGATATGCTTGCCGCCGTTCTTCACCTTCAGCTCGGCCGGCATGCGCGCGGCGAGCTCGACCACCTCGTGATCGAGGAACGGCACGCGGGCCTCGAGGCCGAACGCCATCGTCATGTTGTCGACCCGCTTCACGGGGTCGTCGACCATCATGATCTCGGTGTCGATCTGCAGCACCTTGTCCACGGCGGCGCCGCCGTGGTCGGCGAAAAAGCGGTCGACGAGTTCGAGGCTCACATCGTCGCCCAGGAGATCCGGGGCAAGCAGCCGCTGCAGATCCGAATGCTTCCAGTCGAAATACGCGTTCTGATATTGCTGAACCGGATCGTTGGCGGAGAGAAAGCCGGGGTACCAGCTATAGCCGCCGAACACCTCGTCGGCGCCCTGCCCGCTCTGCACCACCTTGACGCGCTTGGCGACCTCCGAGGACAAGAGATAGAACGCCACCGTGTCGTGGCTGACCATCGGCTCCGACATCGCGGCAATCGCATGCGGCAGGGCCTCGAGCGCGCGGTCGCCGCCGATCCTGATCTGCTCGTGATTTGTTCCGAAGGTGCGCGCGATGATGTCCGAGTAGCGGAATTCGTCGCCGCTGTGCTCACCGACCGCATCGAAGCCGATCGAGAAGGTGCGGATGTCCTCGTGTCCCAGCTTTGACAGCAGCGCCACGAGCAGCGACGAGTCGAGGCCGCCGGACAGCAGCACGCCCACCGGCACGTCGGCCACGCGGCGACGATCGACGGCCGCCGTCATCGCGTCCAGCACCGCATCGGACCATTCCTCGTGACTCATCGCGCGGTCCGTGGGACGCTGCTCACCGACATTGAATTGCCAGTAGCGCTCGCGATGCTGCGTGCCGTCCGGCTCGATGGTCAGCAGGGTCGCGGGTTCGAGCTTCTTCACGCCCTTGAGAATCGTTCGTGGCGCGGGAACCGCGGCATGAAAGCTGAAATAATGGTGCAGCGCCGTCCGGTCCAGCGAGGTATCGACGTCGCCGCCTGCCAGCAGCGCCGGCAGCGAAGATGCAAAGCGGAAGAAGCCCGGCCCTTCCGTGTAGTAGAGTGGCTTGATGCCGAGCCGATCGCGCGCGAGCAGGAGACGGCCGCTATCGCGCTCCCACAGCGCGAACGCGAACATGCCCTTGAAGCGCTGCACGCAGCCCTTGCCCCAGGCATGGTAGGCCTTGAGGATGACCTCGGTGTCGCCATCGGAGAAGAAGCGATAGCCTTTCGCCTGCAACTCGGTGCGCAGCTCGCGGAAATTATAGATGCAGCCGTTGAAGGCGATGCCGAGCCCGAGCGCCGCATCGATCATCGGCTGCTGCGCGGCCGAGGACAGATCGAGAATGCTGAGCCGGCGATGGCCGAGCGCGATCCCACCCTGCACATAGAAGCCGGCAGCATCGGGACCACGCGCCTGCATGGCATCGTTGACTCGGCCGAGCGCCGCAAGCGCAGGCTGGCCCGAATGTCTGATTTCACCACAAATGCCGCACATCGCGGTTCCAAGCGCTCCTGTTCTTCTACGTACCTCCGACAACCCTCTGTGATCGCTTACGTTCCTGTTCAAAGGCCGCTGGGGCTGCGGCAAAAAGCGGAACGATTTCGGCCGGCCGCGACGCGCGCGCGACCAGCACGTGATCGGGCGGCACCTCGATCCAATCCGGCTCCTTGTCATACGGCTCCGAGACCGCGATGACCTGATCGCCATCCTCGCGGTAGTAGAGCGAGTTGGCACGATCGTTGGCGGCGAAGCGAAACGCGTAGAGATCGTGACCGTTCGACAGCGCCGACGTGAAGCGCAGATGCTCGCGCAAACCGTCCTCATTGACGAGCTCGGAAAGCAATCGCAGCACTCTGCGCGTCGCTCCGATCGGATCCTGATCGATGCCGGCACCGACGATGGCCAGGAACACCGCTTCCGAGTCGGTGGTGCCGAGCCGCGACGGATACAGCGCATCCGGGATCAATGCCTCGACCTTGCGGCGCAGCCTGTTCCAGCTGCCGACGAAGCCGTTATGCATGAAAAGCCAGCGGCCGCAGGCGAAGGGATGACAGTTCTGCCGAGTCACCGCCGTGCCGGTCGCAGCGCGCACATGGGCGAAGAACAGATGCGAGTACAGGTGTCTGCAGAGGTAGCGCAAATTCTCATCCGACCATGCCGGCCGCGTCTCGCGATAGAGGCCCGGCTCCGGATGATCACCGTACCAGCCGAGGCCGAATCCATCGCCATTGGTGCCGGCCGTCGATTCCAGCGCACGGATGCTCTGCGTCACCAGTGAATGCTCGGGCTCGGTGACGTAATGCTCGAAAGCGGTCGTCTCTCCGCGATAGGCGATCCAGCGGCACATGGCGGTGCTCCAATGCGATGGGATGGCTTTGCCGCGAGCGGCTATGCGCGATGCGCGATCGGCTCGCCGAGCCGAATGAACGTCTCGATCCCGCGCGCCGTGTTGTCGAGCAGATCGCGCTCCGGCAGCCAGCGGCCGGGCTCTCCGAACAGCACGACGGCGGAGCCGCCAAACCGGAAGGTCGACTTCTCCTGACCACGGCTGAACGGACGGGCGAACGGGTGCTGCTGCACGATACGGCCGACAGTCAGCGCGCCGATCTCGACGAAACCGACCACTCCGAAATTCGCCGTTCGCAGCAACTGCACGACGCGCTCATTCTGGAACAGCAGCCCAGGCTGATGCTGAAGCGCATTGCGGTTGACGGTCCACAGCCGGCCGCCGATCCGATGTTGATGAATGGTCTCGCCATCGTCGACGTAGTGCAGGTGATGATAGTCCATCGGGGCGAGCCGCGCGCCGATCACCGGACCTCCTTCGAAGCGTGCAGCGAACTCGGCATTGCCCAGCAGATCTTGCGGCCGCAACGATGTGCCCTTGATCGGAAACTCCATGTCGGAACGCAGCCTCTCCCACGCAAAGTACCGCGCCTCGGCAAACGCTCCCATCCGCTCGACCTGCTCGGGGAAGCTGCGCATACCGGCGCGAAACCTGCGCTCGAAGAACTCTGCATAGGTTCGAAACGGCCCGGGCTCGAACTGCGACATGTCGATGCCGTGCTTGCGGATGAACGGCTCGATCTTGCGCGCACTGAACCGCGTATCCTGATAGGCGGCGATCAGCCAGTCCACGGCCGGCTGCGACTGCAACCACTGCATCCACGATCGGCGCGGCTCGCTCTCATAGGTCGCCGGACTATCGTCCATGAATTCCTGGAACACGCGCCCCGAGGCCCGGTCACGGACAGGAAGCGGCAGCGGCTTGCTCAAGGTGACGTCTCCGGCTCAAATTCGAGGCATGCGGAAACGTTTCGCAAAAGCTCAAGTTCCATGCGGGCGCGTGATGCCACGTTACCGTCAGGAGATGAGCCGCGCGCCGCGCTGAAACGTCAGATATTCCCACAGCCAGTTCAATGCCACGGTAATGCGGTTGCGAAGGCCGATCAGGAAGTAGATGTGCACCACGCCCCAGAACGCCCAGCCGAGCACCCCTGTGAGCTTGAGATGCTTGAGTGAGACGACGGCGGACTTTCGTCCGATGGTCGCAAGATCGCCCTGGTGGTGATAGACGAACGGCCGCGGCGCTCTGCCGCGTCCGATGACGTCACCCGCGATCAATTCTCCGACATAGCGGCCCATCTGCTTGGCCGCGGGCGCGAGGCCGGGCACCGGCTTGCCGCCACTGCTGGCGGCCGCGATATCGCCCACGGCGAAGATGTTGGTGTGCGGCGACACGCGGAGATGATCGTCCACCATGATGCGTCCCGCACGGTCGGACTTCGCACCGATCCAACTCGCCGCCGGCGTCGCGCGAACCCCAGCCGCCCACAGCAGGCAGCAACATGCAATGTGGCGGCCATTGGATAGGGTCACGCTGTCGCTCGTGCAATCGGTGACCGCCGCGCCGGTGATCACGTCCACATTCATCTGCTGCAGCGCCTTCCGCGTGTAGTCGGACAGCTCCTCGGCGAAATTCGATAGCAGCCGCTGTCCCGCCTCGATCAACACGACCGTGGCCGATTGCGGATCGATGTTGCGAAAATCGCCCGCGAGAACATTGCGCGCGATATCGGCGATCGATCCAGCCATCTCGACACCGGTCGGCCCGCCGCCTACGATGACAAACGTCATCAGCTTCTGTCTGAGGGCCTCGTCATCGGTCCGCTCGGCGCGCTCGAAGCATGTCAGGATCTGCGCGCGGATGCGCGTTGCGTCCTCGATCGTCTTCAGCCCCGGCGCAAAGCGTGCCCATTCCGGATGATTGAAATAGGAGGTGGTCACGCCGGTCGCGAGGACCAGATAGTCGAACGGAAGATCCGGCCCGTCGCTTGTTACCACGACGCGCCGACCGATATCGACACGATCGACCTCAGCCATGATCACCGTGACGTTGGCCTGATCGGCCAGGATGGCGCGGATCGGCCAGGCGACATCCGCCGGCGAAAGGGCCGCGGTCGCGACCTGGTACAGCAAAGGCTGGAAGCAATGATGGTTCTTGCGATCGATCAGCGTCACGGAGACGTCGGCGTGCGCGAGCGCGCGGACGGCCTCGAGGCCGGCAAAGCCGGCTCCTACTACGACGACGGAAGGCTTGGTTAGTGGGTTCATGTCCTGATTGATAGGATGCGCTGACCTGTTTGAATTTGTTTCATCCCAGGCTCGACGCCAATTTACCCGGTCGGGCTAGGGTTGGAGTCGTCAGGATCCGGCAGCATTCCGGTCCCCGGCGTCTTGTCCTTATCGATGAGATCCGGCCGTGCATGTGGCCCGGCAGGAGGAAGGCTGTCTTGAGCGCCCGGCTTGGTCGCCGCGGATCCGTGCGAGCCTCTCGGTTCATCGCGCTCTTGAGGGCCGGCGTCCAACGCCTTGCGATCATTCTCGCTCATCAATCGTCCTGTGCGGGCTCAGCAGACCGTATAGGCCCCTGCTGACATCCCGGTTTGGTGATGCGTTGCCTGCGACGCCCGCGGGGACCATGCGTCCGCGCGGGGCATGCGCTCCCTCGCCAACCTTCGTCAGCGTCAGCCGTTCCTGCTCACATCTTTCGGGCGACCAGCTTCATGCGCAGTTCTGAAATGGCCTCACCGGGATTGAGTCCCTTCGGGCACGCCTTGGCGCAATTGAGAATGGTGTGACAGCGATAGAGCCTGAACGGATCTTCCAGAATGTCGAGCCGTTCGCCGGTGGCTTCGTCGCGGCTGTCGTTGATCCAGCGCGCTGCCTGGATCAGCGCCGCCGGTCCGAGAAAGCGCTGCGAATTCCACCAATAGCTCGGGCATGAGGTCGAGCAGCAGGCGCAGAGGATGCACTCGTAGAGGCCGTTGAGCTTGTCGCGGTCCTCCTCGCTCTGCCGCCACTCCTTCTGCGGCGTCGGCGTCTTCGTCTGCAGCCATGGCTCGATCACCGAGAGCTGCGCATAGAAATTGGTGAGATCCGGCACGAGGTCCTTCACCACGGGCTGATGCGGCAACGGCAGCAGTTGCACGGCCCCGTCATGGTCGCTCATCGACTTGGTGCAGGCGAGCGTGTTCTGGCCGTTGATGTTCATCGAGCACGAGCCGCAGATGCCTTCGCGGCAGGAGCGGCGGAAGGTCAAGGTCGGATCGATGTTGTTCTTGATCCAGATCAGGCCGTCGAGCACCATCGGTCCGCAGTCGGACGTGTCGACGTGATAGCTGTCGAGGCGCGGATTTCCGCCGACGTCCGGATCCCAACGATAGATGCGAAACTCACGCAAGGTGACGCTCTGCGGCTTCGGCCACGACTTGCCTGCACGAATTTCGGAGTTCTTGGGCAGTCTGAATTCAGCCATGACGCAGCCTCGGCGGTCGGACAGTCGGTGGTCGCCAACCGTCCGCCTCCTCGCACGTTCCTCGGCGTATGCCGCGACATCGTCGCACAGGGCTCAAGCTTCGCCACGCTCGCGCACAAGCCGGAGCCACGCGGCCGCCGCAGGCGACAAATAGGCCCCACGCCGCCACGCCATTGCCAAGGTCCATTCGGTCTCGGGCTCGTCGAGCAGCACGAGGCTGATCGGCACCTGCGTGCGCTGGGTCGCGATCATGCGCGGCAGGAAGGCGACGCCCAGGCCGGCGCCGGCGAGCTCGGCGATGAAGTCGATCTGGGTGCTGCGCGCCGCGACGACCGGCTCGAAACCGTTGCGGCGGCAGGCGTCGCGGAGAATACGGTTGAGGGCGAAGCCGGCCTCGAACAGCACGAAGGGCGTGTCGCGCAACTCGGCGAGCGAGATGGACTCACGCTGCGCCAGCGGATGATCCACGGCAATCAGCGCCATCAGCGGCTCACGGCGCACGATCTGCGCCGCGAACTCGTCTGCGATCGGCGGCAGCAGGCCGGCAAAATCGATGTCGCCGGCGGCGAGCAGCTCGCTGAGCCGGTCGCTGCCGTGCTCGACCAGGCGAATCTCGATATCCGGATAAAGCTGGCGATAGAAGGCGAACAAGGGGGCGAACAGCGTGCTCGACCCGATCGGCGGCAGGCCGAGGCGCAGCACGCCGCGTTTGAGCCCGCGCAGCTCCGCGAGCTCCGCCTGCAGGTCGTCCCGCTCCGCCAGCAGCCGGATCGCACGGCGATAGACGATCTCGCCGGCGGCGGTCATGCGGCTCTTGTGGCCGAGCCGGTCCAGCAGCGGCAGGCCGAGCTCGTCCTCCAACTGCTTGATCGCCTTGCTGACCGTCGACTGCGTGGCGAATACCACCTTGGCGGCCTGGGAAAATCCGCCCTGGCGGACGACCTCGACGAAGGTTCTGAGGGCTTTGAGTTCCATAATGGCATAGGCTATTCCAGTTTCGACTTAAATTCATTCATTCAATTCATTTTGTACATGCTGCATTGCGACATATCTTTGCTGCAGCAAGACCATTTGGACCGTCCAATGACGCAGCGCAGCATTTCCGTATCCCTTCACCGCCTCCTCCGCCGCAACCGGCTGGTGCAGATCGTCCTGCTCGGCCTGTTCTGGGCGGCGGGCGAAGGCCTGGCCCGCGCCACCGGCCTGCCGCTCCCGGGCGGCATCATCGGCATGGCGCTGGCGCTCGTGCTGTTCCTGGCGGGCGGGCTGAAAGTCGCGAACATGAAGCGCGGCGCCAACTGGATGCTGGCCGAGATGCTGCTGTTCTTCGTGCCGGCCGTGCTGGCGCTGCTCGACCATCGCGAGCTGTTCGGCCTGCTGGGCCTGAAGATCTTTGCCGTCATCATCGTCAGCACGACCGCCGTGATGTGCGTGACCGCGCTGACCGTCGACCTCTGCTATCGCTGGACCGAACGTCATGACGCTGGCAACGCTGTGGCGTGAGCCGCTGGTCCAGGCTGCGGTCTGGTCGCTGGCGACGATCCTGCTGTATCTGCTGGCCAAGCGCGTGCACCGGCGCTGGCCGCGCTGGTGGCTGATGCCGCTCGCGGTCGCGCCGGCGCTGTTGATGATCGCGGCGCTCGCGCTCAACGTCTCCTATCGCGACTACATCCGCGGCACGCATTGGCTCGTCGCGTTGCTCGGTCCCGCCACCGTCGCCTTCGCGGTGCCGATCTATGAGCAGCGCGCGCTGATCCGCCGGCGCTGGCCGCTGCTGCTCGCCGGCATGATCGCGGGCAGCCTGACCGCGGTCGCCACCAGCTGGGCGCTCGCCTATGTCCTCGGCATCGACGGCGAGCTGCGCCTGAGCTTGCTCCCGCGCTCGATGAGCACGCCGTTCGCGATGGAGGTCTCCGGCGAGATCGGCGGCAGTCCCGACCTCACTGCTGTGTTCGTCGTGCTCACCGGCATCATTGGCGCCGCCGTCGGCGACATCGTGCTGGCGCGGCTGCCGCTGCGCTCGACGCTAGCCAAGGGCGCGCTGTTCGGCGTCGGCGCCCACGGCGCCGGCACCGCGCGGGCGCATCAGATCGGCCGCGAGGAAGGCGCGATCGCCGGCCTCGTGATGGTGCTGGTCGGGCTGATGAACGTCGCGCTCGCGCCGCTGATCATCCAGCTCATGCGGTAGCTCAGCGTCGCGCGAGCGAGCTGATCCAGTTGCTGATCTCAGCCTGGCGCAGCGCATCGTTCGCGACATCCTGATCGAGCCCGAGCCGCCACAGCAGATCGCGCCGGGCGCGATCATGATGCAGCGCTGCCAGCTCGGCCGCGTAGCGTTCGAGCTCCGTCATGTCGGCGAAGAAGCCCTCTTCGACCAACGGTTCGCCGATACGGAGGATCACCCAGGCGACGTCCTGCAGGCTGAATTCCGGATGATACTGCACGCCCCAGAACCGGCCGCGGCCGCTTCTGATCTCCGCGGCCTGCACCTCGCTGAAGCCATTGCGCGCCGTGACCGTCGCATCCGGCGGCAGCGTGGTCACGATGTCGCTGTGGATCGCCGGCGCATCGAACACCTCGGTGCGCGCCGCGTGCAACGGATGACCGCGGCCCGCCTCGGTCAGCATGATCTTGCGGGCGAAGGCCACCTCGCGGCCGGCCGGATTGAGCGACACCTCCCCACCGGCCGCAACGGTCGCGAGTTGCAGCCCCCAGCACGAACCGAACATCGGCACGCCCTGCGCAAAGATCGTGCGCACCAGCTCGATCTGGCGCAGCGCCTCCGGCTCGCGCTGGTAGATGTTGAGCGCCGAGCCGGTGATGACGATGCCCTGAT
Source organism: Bradyrhizobium sp. ORS 285 (assembly GCF_900176205.1). Lineage (NCBI taxonomy): Bacteria > Pseudomonadati > Pseudomonadota > Alphaproteobacteria > Hyphomicrobiales > Nitrobacteraceae > Bradyrhizobium > Bradyrhizobium sp. ORS 285. The sequence continues at coordinate 356,602 of NZ_LT859959.1, read as the reverse complement.
AGGCGTCGATCGGCTGCGGCAACGTGGCATCGGCATCGGCTGGCGTGGCAATGTCGACCTGAGCGTCCGGTGCTAGCGCGCGCAGCACGTCCGCATAGCTCTCCGACGGCGTATGCCCGGCGACCTCCGCCCAGCGGCGGCGTCCGGCCAGCGAGTTGCCTTCGAGGACGAGCAGTCTCAGCACATCATTCTCCGAATTCTCGGCGGCCACGTCGCCTTACTGCTGATCCAGGACACCGCGCAAGAACTGCGCGCTCCGCTCGCGCACCTCGGGCCGGTTCAGGATCGTGTGCACGTCGGCATCGATCACCATGACCTCCGCCTTCGGATCATCCTTCAGCACCGCTGCGCAGGAGCCGGTCACGGCGCGGTCCTTGTTCCAGGGATTGGCCGCCGAGAAATACGGGTCGCGCGCCGAGATCGCGTTGAGCACCGGCTCCTTCGCCCCGATGCCGAGCCGCGGTGCGGTGACAAAATAGTTGTCCTCGCAGGACCAGGAATAGATCAGCCGCGCCGCGACATCCTTGCCGGCATAACGGCCGACCGCCACCGAGCCCTCGCTCGTGCCGGCGATGACGACACGCTGCCGGTCGACCCAGCTCCAGTCGCGCGACGCCTTCAGCGCGTTCTCCAGCTCAGCCAGCCGCAACGCATGGACGCGCTCATAGGTGGCGACATCGATGGGCGACGTGTAGGTCAACCGATCGGGGATCGCCAGACTGTCGGGCGCGACGGAGGCTACGCCGAGCTCATCGGCGAGCCAGACCTGAAACTCCTTGATCGCCGGCGCCACGCCGCTCGAGCCGTGCATCACCACCACCAGCGGCGCGATCCCGATCACATCGGGCGCATCCTCGGCACGCCCTTCCCAGCGCCGTCCGCCTGCGAGCGCCGCAGGCAGAACGAGGTTGGCCTTCGTCCAGGTCAGGCCGATGTTCTCTGGCGAGGGCTCCAGCACCGAGCCCCTGGTCTCACCGGGCTTGTCGGCGGCGAGGACGGCGGTGGCGAACAGCAAGGCAAGACAGGCCAGCGGAAATCGGAATGAGACCATTACCAATACGAACCTCGACACTCACGCACTGCTGCGCTCAACCCGGACCGATGCATGGCGCGCGAGCCCTCGTGAGACCGGCTCCAGCATAGGTGCGATGGACGTGAGAATCCATCGGGATCGGAGCGTGCACGCGTCGCGGGTCATGGGCGCCGGCGTCTCCCGCGCAGCTGGCGCAGGTGATGACGTGGGGTGACGGCCTCGTACGCGAAGGTACCGGGCACGCGAGGCGCTGGACTGGCCACATCGAGGGCGCGGCCGCAATCGCGAACGAGGTAGAGCTCCGGCAGAGCCGGGGACGATGGCAGGACCTCCGCACGGAAGTCGTCCGCAGGACGGCGAAGATCCTGCGGCATCAGGACCATCAGCGTCGCCCTGAGGCCTTTCAGGATGGCCTTCATTGCGCGAGACGGCCGTGCCGACCGATGACGGCCCAGCGCCCACGCGCGGCGACCGCGCCGATCGCTGGCCGATGCGCCATCATCGGCGGGCAGCATCACGCGAAGCGGCTGTTCCGACGGGCCGGCTGCAATCAACATCTTGCGCATCAGTCTCACCTTCAACTCAGAGCGGCCGACGCCTCGGCCGCGTTCGTCGTGACCATCGCGCAGACGCAGTGACGGCGAGCTGTCGCCGCATGTCAGCCAAATGTCAGCTCGCCGTCCCACGTGGTTCCCTCCTATTGCCGCGCGGCCCGCGGTGCTTCGCGCTTCAGTTGCTCCAGCGCCTCCGGCATCATTCGACCGAACATCGAGCTCAGCATCGCCGTCGGGATCAGGCCCGAATTGCCGCTCTCCTGCGCCGGCCCGCCGGACATCAGGAATTGCGGCACCAGCGGCTGGTTGATCCGGGTCAGCGCTTCCGCGAACTTCGCGAAGTTCTGCTCCGCCAGCCTGAACTCCGGCCCGCCATAAGCATCGACCGCGAGCTTGGTCGCTTGCGCGTTGGCTGCACCAACCGCGAGCGCGCGATCGGCCTCGCCCTGGCCTTCGAGCCGCGACTGCTCGCCGACGGCGGCCGCCGTCACCTTGCGGGTCTCGGCATCCTTCTGCGCGCGGGCGAGCGCGGCCGCGCCTTCGTTCTCGTTGACGCGGATCTGGATCAGCGACTGCGTCAGCGCGGCCTGCGCCGCCGCGGTCGCCTTGGCCTCATTGAGCGTGCGCTCCTGGATCGCCGCCTTCTCCTGCTCCTGGAAGGTCTCGACCTGCTCACGCGCGACCTGGCGCATGCGCAGCTGGATCAGGATGTTCTCGATGGTCTGGTCGCCGGGCGCGGCGCGTGGCGTGCCGATCAGCACCTCCTGCAGCTCGAGCGAATAGCCCTCGAACTTCACCTTCATCTCGGCCGCGGATTCCTCCTGGATCGCGGCGCGGTTCTGCAGCAGTTCGATCAGGGTCATCTTCTGCGCGACGTTCTTGAAGAACGCCGACACCATCGGATCGAGCGTCTGCTCGACCAGCTTCTTCACGTCGCCGAAGCGCTGGATGATCATCGGCGCCTTCTTGTAGTCGATATGCATCACCACCGAGAGCGGCAAGGTCGGCTCGAACGCGTCCTTGGTGATCAGCGAGATCTCCGACAGGTTCTCGTCGAGCTTCATCGCGCCGACCTCGCCACGCACCCATTTGAGGATGAAGTTGACGGTCGGGATGATCTCGATCTTGCCGGCATAGGTGTTGAACGCGTATTTGCCCGGCAGCAGCGGATCCTTCCAGACGCCGCGGCCGCCATTACTGACGAGCTCGCCATGGCGATAGGTCTCGCCCGACACGTCGGCCATGTGCGGGCCGGTGTAGAAGATGACGACGCCGACATTGCCGACGGGGATGATGGTCTTCGGCACGTTCTCGACGGTGGCGAACAGGCGGTTGATGTACCAGGTGCCCTCGACGATGACCTGCAGCTGACGGCCGCGATGGCCGCCGGCGGCGAGGAATTTCTCGGGCTCCTGGAAATTGTTGTGAAAGGTGGCGGCGTCCCGCAGCTCGGTGCCGACCTCCGGCGCGATGATCTCGCCGGGAGGCAGCGACGGACCGTCGTGCACGGTGACGATGCCGACCAGGTCATGATCGGCCGCCAGGATCACGGGCGTGAAGCCCCAGCGCTCGGCGATCGTCAGCTGCATGGCGTCGAGCACGATGCGCTCCTGGTCGCTCAGCGCGTGACCATAGACGCGCTCGTCGGTGATGATCGCGAACTGCGTGGTGTTGATCGCGTAGGTGCCTTCGCGCAGGATCTTGCGCTGCGGACCTTTCTGGCCGCCGGCGAGCAGGAAGCGCCTGGTATCCTGGAAGTCGCTGTTGTCCTCGCTGTCGTTGGCGCCCAGCACCTGCGAGGCACCGAGCGGCGCGCCGTCGCGGGCAAACACATAGGCAATCTTGCCCTGGCCGACTGTCACGAGATCGGAGGTGTGGATGCGGTACATGAAGGGAAAGAACAGGTGCAGGCCGCCGCGCAGCACCTCCGGCTCGAAGCCGGCCTCGCCGTTCAGTGCGATGAAGCCGTCGGCGACGGAGCCGCGGATGCTCCACAGTTTCTCGACGATGCCGACCTGGTTGTTGGGGATGTAGCGGATGACGTTGGAAAGCTTCAGCAGTGCAAGCAACGCAATGATCGCCCCGGCCGCGAGGGCCGGCTGGACCAGAGTGGTGATGTCCATGAGGGGTCTCCAAGTCGCGCATGGCCGGGGCGGCTGCTGCCGCCGCGCTGTCACCGCGCGCGATCATGCCGATCGGTGTCGGCGCGCGAGAACCTAGACCTCCTGCGGATTTTTCAAAGACCACCGCCGCCGAAATATTTCGTCTCCCAACGTTGAACCTGCGTCGCGATGCGGCGACTCAATCGCCTTGCAAACGCCTCTGCACCAGCGCCAACACCTCCGCCTCGTCGAACGCCGCGGCTGACAGCGCGGCTCCCGCGGCGATCAGATCGTCGTGGCCAAGATTGGTGCGCATGCCCACGGTGACGATGCCCGCGGCCGTTGCAGCCGTGATGCCTGCGCGGGAATCCTCGAAGGCGACAGCGCAGTCCGGCGCGGCATCCGCGGCACGCAGCCCTTCGAGATAAGGCAGGGGGTGCGGCTTGCCGTGCGGCAGCTCGTCGCCAATGATGACGGCGCGAAACCGATCGGCGATTCCGATCCCCTGCAGGATCAGCTCGGCATTGGCGCGCGGCGCGTTGGTCACTGCCACAACCGGCACGGCCGCCGCCGCGGCCTGATCGAGCAGCGCCATCAGGCCCGGCAGCGGCTCCACCTTGCCGGCAGCGAGGCTGCGAAACACCGCCTCCTTTTCCGCCATGATTTCGACGCGCCGCTCGGGCGGCTCATCGGGCAGAAACTCCGCACCGATCGAGGCGTTGGAGCGGCCGAGCAGTTCGCGAGCCGCCCGCGGACGGTCGAACACGTGGCCGCGAGGCCCAAACACGGCATTGAACGCCTCGATATGCAGCGCATCCGTGTCGGCAAGCGTGCCGTCGATGTCGAACAGCAGCACCGGTCGCCTGTTAAGAACGCCTCGCATCAGCAAATTGACCTCAAACTCATCCGGATGTTGACGTGATCTGATCCAACTCTCGACCACAGCGGCTGTCGTTATCTCCGAAACGGCGTGAAACCGCGACGGGGGAAATTGCGATGATCGGCCATTTGCAAGCGACGTCCCATTCGAGATCGATCATGAAGCTCGGCGCGGCCGCAGCGATGCTCACGGCCATGCTGCTCGCGGCCCCCGGCCCGGCGCAGGCGAGCGAGGACATGGTCAACGGCCAATACTGCAACTCGATGTGCAAGGCCTACATGTCCTGGTCCAATCGCATGCTGGCGATCACGCAGCCGAATTACGCCCGGCCTCAGGTGCGCGTGGCGGTCCCGCACAACTCGACGCCGGAGAAGATGGCCAAGGCGGAGTCGAAGGCGGACTCCAAGGCGGACAAGGCCGAGCCGCGGATGACGCAGCATCCCGCCAAGCCGCACCGCCCGGCCAACATGAACTCGTTCGCGCAGCTGCCCGCCGGCGCCCACGCCGGACAGGCCGCCATGGACCCGCCGCAGGGCGACGACGGCTCGGTCGCATCTGCCGGCGCAGAGATGGGCCGCATGCTGTCGACCGATCTGCAGCCAGCGGTGGCCGGTCTGCGCGGCAGCACCACCGACGGCGCCGACATGCGGCTGGTCTCGATGCGCGACACCGGCATGGCGCAGGGCCCGATGACGGTCGGCGAGGCCGGCAGCTCCCGGTCCCGGCTGCCGTCGATCTGGATCATGCTCGCCGCCGCGGCGCTGCTGGCGTTCTTCGGCCATGGCTGGCTGAAGCGGCGCACCGAGGCGAACCAGGGGCTGAACTGACACCCGACCGACCCGAACGGCCGTCCCGCGATACCCCGCGGGAACCATTCCGGACAATTTGATCATCCGCCGCAGGCTGCGACAGGCGGCTCGGTTGAACTGACAGCCCCGTTTCTCTATGCGTGGGCGATGAACATCGCCCTCACCGCCCCGTTGACTTCTCGCGCCTTGAGTTCCTGGCCGCGCCACCACGCCGACCTCAAGCCCGCGCCGTTCCTGCCGATGAGCCGGAAGGAAATGGACGCGCTCGGCTGGGACGTCTGCGACATCGTGCTGGTGACCGGCGACGCCTATGTCGACCATCCCTCCTTCGGCATGGCGATCATCGGCCGGCTGCTCGAGGCCCAGGGCTTTCGTGTCGGCATCATCTCCCAGCCCGACTGGCACTCCGCCGAGCCGTTCAAGGCGCTCGGCAAGCCGCGCGTGTTCTTCGGCGTCACCGGCGGCAACATGGACTCCATGGTCAACCGCTACACCGCCGATCGCCGCATCCGCAGCGACGACGCCTACACGCCGAACGGCGAAGGCGGCAAGCGCCCGGACCGCTGCACCTTGGTCTATGCGCAGCGCTGCCGCGAGGCGTTCAAGGACGTCCCGGTCGTGCTCGGCGGCATCGAGGCCTCGCTGCGCCGGATCGCGCATTACGACTACTGGTCCGACAAGGTGCGCCGCTCGGTGCTCGCCGACGCCAAGGCGGACATCCTGATCTACGGCAATGCCGAGCGCGCCGTGATCGAGGTCGCGCATCGCATCGCGAGCGGCGAGCCGCCGAAGAACATCGAGTCGGTGCGCGGCACCGCTCTGTTCCGGAAAGTCCCTGAGGGGTATGTCGAGCTGCATGCCGACGATCTCGACTCCGCCGACGAAGGTGCCGCGCGCGAAAAGGGCGACGTCGTCATTCGGCTGCCGTCCTGCGAACAGGTCGAGCAGGACAAGGAGGCCTATGCGCGGGCCTCGCGCGTGCTCCATCGCGAGAGCAATCCCGGCAATGCGCGGCCGCTGGTGCAGCGCCACGGCGACCGCGACCTCTGGCTCAACCCGCCGCCGATCCCGCTGACCATGGCGGAGATGGACGCGGTCTACGACCTGCCCTACGCCCGCGCGCCGCATCCGTCCTATGGCGACGCCAAGATCCCGGCCTGGGACATGATCAAGTTCTCGGTCACGATCATGCGCGGCTGCTTCGGCGGCTGCACCTTCTGCTCGATCACCGAGCATGAAGGCCGCATCATCCAGAGCCGCTCCGAAGGCTCGATCCTGCAGGAGATCGAACGCATCAGAGACAAGACGCCGGGCTTCACCGGCGTGATCTCCGACATCGGCGGCCCCACCGCCAACATGTACCGGATGGCCTGCAAGGACCCGAAGGTCGAGGCCGCGTGCCGACGGCCGTCCTGCGTCTTCCCCGAGATCTGCCCGAACCTCAACACCTCGCATGACGATCTCATCCGGCTTTATCGCAAGGTGCGCGAGGTCAAGGGCGTCAAGCGCGTGATGGTCGCCTCCGGCGTGCGCTACGACCTCGCGGTCGAGAGCCCGGCCTACATCAAGGAGCTCGTGACGCATCACGTCGGCGGCTACCTGAAGATCGCGCCGGAGCATACCGAGCGCGGCCCGCTCGACAAGATGATGAAGCCGGGCATCGGCACCTATCACCGCTTCAAGCAGATGTTCGATGCCGCCGCCGCGCAGGCCGGCAAGAAGTACTATCTGATCCCGTATTTCATCGCGGCGCATCCGGGCACATCCGACGAGGACATGATGAACCTCGCGCTGTGGCTGAAGAAGAACCGCTACCGCGCGGATCAAGTCCAGACCTTCCTGCCGTCGCCGATGGCCACGGCGACCGCGATGTACCACACCGGCGTCAATCCCTTGCGCGGCGTGCGCCATGGCGCCAGCGACAAGGTCGAGGCGATCAAGGGCCTCAAGCAGCGCCGGCTGCACAAGGCGTTCCTGCGCTATCACGACCCGGACAATTGGCCTGTCCTGCGCGACGCGCTCCGCGCCATGGGCCGCGCCGATTTGATCGGCTCGCGCCCGGACCAGCTGGTGCCCGCGCATCAGCCGCCCGGCACCGGCAAGGCCGCCGTGACGCGCCGGCCGGTCCGGCCGGAGCAACGGCCGCAGAAGTTCACGACCAAGGGCGTGAAGATCAGGAAGTAGTTGGTAGAGCGCGATCTTGTCATGAAGACGCACTCTCGCATCCTCTCCGCTGTCGTCCCGGGCCTGACCCGGGACCCATAACCACAGGGAGATGTTTTGGGCACGCCTGGAGCCACTTGCCTGCCTCACACCACACCGGTGGTTATGGGTCCCGGCTCAAGGCCGGCACGACACTGAGTTTGTAGCACGGCCATTGCGCCTCAACCTCCGCCGTCATCCCGGACGAGCGCGCACAGCGCGCGAAGATCCGGGATCCATAACCACAGAACGGTGTGTTGGGCTTGTCCTGAGCCACCAGCCTGCCGCACACACCCGCCGGTGGTTATGGGTCCCGGCTCAAGGCCGGGACGACACTGAGTTTGTAGCACGGCCATTGCGCCTCAACCTCTGCCGTCATCCCGGACGAGCGCGCACAGCGCGCGAAGATCCGGGATCCATAACCACAGAACGGTGTGTTGGGCTTGTCCTGAGCCACCAGCCTGCCTCACACACCCGCCGGTGGTTATGGGTCCCGGCTCAAGGCCGGGATGACACTGAGTTTGTGGTAGCGCCGTTCCAACTCACAGGATGCGCATAGCTCATGCGTGCACCTCCGCCTCACATCCGCTGTACGATTTTCCAAACAGCCCACCGCAGCCCCGCGGCGCATTCGCGTCCAGGTCATGCTGTCGACATCGCCCTCGACGATGAGAGGGCGCGGGGAAGACCGGACCTCGACTGAGGCCCGTGGCCCGCCTGCGGAAAAAAATGCAGGCGGCAGGTACCACGAGTTCAGCCGGACGACCCGGCCTTCCCCGCGCGGCTGGTTTTAGCGGCTGCTTCGCGCTCTCCCTGGGGACCGGCTTGTTGCCTCCATCACCGCCGCGATGCGTCTCCACATCTTCGACCGGCTTGACCTCAGCATCGGGAGGCCAGGACCACGCGACTTGACCGTACGTCCCAGGCTCGCTCGCCGGCCCGCTTGCGCGAAAGCCCCGAGCCCGACACGTCCACCGCTCCCCGCTGCTACGCTCCGTGACGATCGGCCGAAACGCCCCTCTTCATCGCGAACGGGATGGCCGAGAACATCGGCCTGATTTGCCCGACGACACAAGGCGCGCGGCATGCGACAAACTGGCTCGACGGGCAGTTGGCGCATGAGAGGGATGTGGGATTTGCCCGTCGGGCATGACGAGGGCATCACGACAAACAGGCAGGAATGATCACCATAGACGCGTTACCGGCCATTTCGCCGACGGACATCCTGAGAGGGATTAGGACTTCCTCGCGGAGAGCTTCGCCGGAATGCATCGAAGGGCGGTGCAGGCCGCCTGACCGATCGTGCTTCGAAAAATGAGTCCCCTCGGAGTTGTATCCGGCTGCAATCAAGCGGTATGATGGAGTGGGCTGTTTACTTGAGGGGCGATAACAATGGGTCCTCGATTTCGTCAGGACGATCATCTCATTTCGAGCTTGCTGGACTTGGCCAATCTTCGGTTTGCCCGGGTCGTAACCGAAGCCGCATCACCACCGCTGAGCTTGCCGCTGAAGGACGGCATCGACGAGCTCAAATCGCTGCAAAGTGCGTTCCAGATCTTTTCCGACCAGCATTCGCTTGCGGACAGCTTTGCTGTCCTTGGCTTGGGCGGCTTCTGGAATCCGGCCCTCAAAAGCAAGCTGTACGGCTATCTGAATGGTCTCTCTCAAGAGCTTTTCGCGATGAACGGGACCAACACCGGAGAAGCGGGAGACCGGGGGATCTCGACCGCGTTACGGCAGAATCTCGAGTCCGACATTCCATATCCGGTGTATTTCACCACTCACAAGCTGGATGATGATCCACGCGTCCTCGCCTCTATCGGAAAGCCTCTCGTCTATATGGACGATGACCATCTGACGATTTCCTTTCCGATGACGCCATGGTCCGGGCGTGCCGCACTGCTTCCGCAGACATCTGGAGCATCCGGACAACCCTGATGCACGGCGCGACCGATCGGGAGATCGACGCAATCCATGCAGGCGTCGAATCCTACTACAGCGACAGGATCATCGCCTTTGGTCCTGTCCCGGCCGGCGCCGACTGGGACTCCGCCATCACGCAGGAGGTGCGGTTTCTTCACCTCCTGAAGATCTGTGACTTCGGAGCTCCGTTTGCCTTGAACGACGTCGGCTGTGGATACGGCGCGCTGCTGTCTTACCTCAACAGGTACCATTCCGAGACCGACATCGACTATCTCGGCTACGATCTCTCTCCGGCCATGATCTCCCAGGCGGACAGGCTACAGCGTGACCTGAGCCGGGCGAGTTTCAAGGTTGCCACCACGAGCCCGCGGATCGCCGACTATTCGGTGGCGAGCGGGATCTTCAACGTCAGCCTCGGCTGCTCCAGCGAGGCTTGGGAACGCTATGTCAGCGAGACCCTCGCTGACATTCATGCAAGCAGCCGCCGGGGCTTTGCCGTCAATTTCATGACTCCCGATCCGGTCAACGATAATCCAGAGGGTTTGTATTGCACCACGCCTGATCGCTGGGTCCGGTTTTCGACCGACCAATTGAGGTCATCGGCCAGGGTCGTGGCAGGCTACGGTCTTCGCGAATTCACGTTGCTGGTCAACACATCGAATGCTGGCCGCTGATCGGGAGGTGTTTACGGGCCTGCGCCAGCAAAGGTTCGTAGATGCAGGCTCCTGTCATCCGCATCAGTTGATCAGCTCGTGCAAAAAGCGCGGCGGCTTCATGGTTGGCGCACGCGCCTCCCGCTGCGATCAGCGTCTTTCCTAACGTGATACTGGCGCGACACTCGGGGAGACGGGCGTTTCGCTGCTGGGCGACTTGAATCGCCTCCCTTGCGACCTGCATGGCAAGTTCGGCATCGCCGTTCTGGTCATGACAATCAGCCAGGCTCGCCAGAATTTCAGGCTCATATTCCATCGCGGCCTTCGTTTTGCGCAGATACTCCACGCCCGCGACAAGGTCATGCACTGCCGCCGTGAAGTCTCCCGCGACGCACTTCGCCGTTCCCATGCAGGCAAGTGCAAAGACCTGCAGATAAGGGCTCTGGTGCTTCTCGGCGATCTGCGCGAGGCGCAGCGCATGGCGTTCCGCCAGGGCCGGATCGCCGAAACACCAGGCCAGATCGACGTAACCCAGATGCGGGATCAGCCGGGCCGTCGGATCCTGGAGGTCTTCCTCGATTCCCAGCAGCAGATCGAAGCACTTGGCGGCCTCCTCGAAGCGGCCAAGTCGAACGAGGATGCGTCCCCGCAAGCCGAGAGCCCAATGCTCCACGCTGTATCCGAGGAACTGATGATCGAATTTCTCGATCCGGGATATGCCATCCATCGCGACACTATTCGCAGCCAGCGCCTCGTTCAACATGCCCGCCCAACCATAGGCCTGGCTCAGCGCGACGTTCAGCGTTGCCATCCGTCCGATGTCGATTCCTTCTTTCAGCAGCGAGAGACCCTCCTTGACACGCCCGACATAAGTGTCGGCGGCGCCGCCGCTCGTCACGGTAATCCGACCGTCGACAAGCAGCAGGAGCGGGATCATCCTGTTGTCCGTCTCGCGAGACCACGTCAACGCTTCATCGATGAACGGCTTGCCTTCATTTGCCGTCAGGCCCTCGCGCCAGCCGAGCCAGGCGAGTTGGCCACTGGCCATGATCCTCAACTCGTCGGTTGCGCTGCACCGAGGCTGCGTCTGCAAGAGACTTCGGACCTTGCCCCAATGCTTGATCGCTTGCGCAGAATGGGTCGAGCCAACCCAGATTGCAGCTCGCGCGGCGTGCTTTGCAGCCTGAAGGACATGGCCTGCAGCCTCGTAATGATAGGCAATAAGGCCAGAAAACTCGTCGGTCCGGTCCTCATAGAACTGCTCCATGGCCTGGGCAACAGCGGCATGAAGAAGACTGCGATGCGTCTTGAGCTGGGCCCCGTAGGCGACTTCCTGGATGAGAGGGTGTCGAAACTCGAACCAGATGCCATCCCGTGCCGCCTGTCGCTGCAACAATTCAGCATCACACAGAGAGTCGAGGCTACTTTCGATCTCGCTGGGCGGCGCCGGCGCGAGCTTCTCGAGCATCCCCCGCGGGAATTCCGCGCCGATCACCGCGGCAAGCTGCAGAATCGCCTTGTCGACGTCCCTCAGCCGATCGATGCGCGCTCCAATGACGGCCTGCACAGTGGTCGGAAGCGCACCTTCAGCGGCCATGAAGCCCAGCAGATAGTCGCCTGGATCGCCGAAAATGCTGCCGTTTTCTGCGAGCGAGCGCACCAGCTCTTCGGCAAAAAACGGATTGCCGCCGCTTCTCTCTGCGATTCTCTGGCAAATCTCACGAAGCTCGGGGCGGTCCCCGATCAGCTCGCGGACCAGATCATCGGCCTCGGTTGGCGTGAGATCGACGAGCGCGATCTGTTTGTAGTAGGAGCAACTCATCCACGGTGCCGCATAGCCGGGCCGAAAGGTCAGGACGAGCATCGTCCGTGTCCCTTCGACCGCGTCCACCAGCGTCGCGACGAAGTCCTCGCTTGCTTCATCGAGCCAGTGCAGATCTTCCACGATAATGACGGAAGTGGTCGTACTGCCTTGCCGCACCATGTGACGAATGATGTCAAGCAGGCGCCTGAGTCTGGCCTTGGGCGTGAGCGACAAAAGGATGGGCGCGCTGTCTTGATGCGATAGCCCGAGAAACTCGCAGACCAGAGGGAAATCGGCATCGAATGTCGGACCGATGGTCGAAAGGCGCTCACGGATGCGATCGCCAGCGACCGTCGCATCATCGGATGGGGCGATGTGGCAAAACACACGCAGGAATTCCAGCACGGGCTGGAATGGGGTCGCGTGGCCATAGAGCAGCGCCCGGGCCTCGACAACGGGGATGAGGCGGCCGCGGCACCACTGCGCGAACTCGAAACAGAGCCGGCTCTTGCCGGCGCCGGGGACGCCCGACAAGCCGATCACCGCGGCTTCCGCGCTCTCTGCCCGGCGCAGGGCACGCTGCAGCATGGCGATCTCCGGATCGCGGCCGCGGAAGGACGTGAGGTTCGCGCCGCGGAAGTGCTGACTGGCGACCGCAGGCTTGAAACCGAGAAGGCTGTAGATCTCGAGCGGTTCGGGAAACCCCTTCAAGGCATGGAGACCCAGCGAGCGCACGTCACAACAGGAACGGACCAGCTGATGACAGTCCTTGGTGATGCACGTGCCTCCCGGCTCGGCGATCTGCTGCAGGCGGCTGGCCAGGTGGATCGTCGAGCCGTGAGCACCTCCGGTGCTCAGTTCGCCGGCGGACAACTCCGAGACCACTTCTCCCGAATGCAATCCAATCCGTAGTCGCAACCCGCCTTCCTGGGGAGGAAATGCCTCCTGCATGCTGAGGGCAGCTTCGCAAGCGAGAATCGCATGCCCCTCTTGCGCGAGAGGAGCGCCGAACAGCGCCATGACACCATCACCCAGGGTGCGAACGACCGTGCCCCCCGCAGCGCTCGACCGCCTCGCACATGAGCGAGACGGCTGGCGCCAGACGCTCCATCGCCTGCTCTGGGTCGAGGCCGACGACCAGCTCTGTCGAGCTGACGATGTCGGCAAAGAGCACTGTCGCCTGCTTGCGCTCGCTGAGGGGGCGCCGACCGGCCCGGGACTTCGTCGGCCGCGCCCCCAGCGACGATCCGCACGAGCCGCAAAAGCGCGCGCTCGGCCAGTTTTCATGATCGCAGTGGGGGCAACGCAGGGAGAATGGCCCACCGCAATGGTGGCAGTAGCGGTTTTCGGGAGGATTGGCTGTGCCGCATACCGCGCATTGCATGCCGTCGCGCCTCTGATGACCAGTTCCCACTATAATGACGGAAGTTCGTGGAGTGAACGGCAATCCATCGCGCGTCCGTCGACATCCTCTTGCCGATGCTTGCAAACAGCCCACCGCTGCCCCGCGGCGCATCCGCGTCCGGGTCATGCTGCCAACAAGGCGCCCTCGACGATGAGAGGGCGCGGGGAAGACCGGACCTCGACTGAGGCCCGTGGCCCGCCTGCGGAAAAAAATGCAGGCGGCAGGTACCACGAGTTCAGCCGGACGACCCGGCCTTCCCCGCGCGGCTGGTTTTAACGGCTGCTTCGCGCTCTCCCTGGGGACCGGCTTGTTGCCCCCATCGCCGGCGCGACGCGTCCTCCGCATCATCAGCCAGCTTGACCTCAGCATCGGGAGGTCAGGACCACGCGACTTGACCGTACGCACCAGGCTCGCTCGCCGGCCCGCTTGCGCGAAAGCCCCAAGCCCGACACGTCCACCGCTCCCCGCTTGCTACGCTCCGTGACGATCGGCCGAAACGCCCCTCTTCATCGCGAACGGGATGGCCGAGACAATCGATCTGATTTGCCCGACGACACAAGGCACGCAGCATGCGACAAACTGGCTCGACGGGCAGTTGGTGCATGAGGGGGATGCGGAAATTGCCCGTCGGGCATGAGGGCAAAATCCAATACCGCCCTGTAGCAATGCGAAGGCCGCCGCCGACAATTGCGTCGCTCGGAACCTAGCCATATAATTGAATGGCGCTGCAAACGAAGGACGATCTCATGACGTCGACCACCTTGACCGTGCACGTCGATGCCAGCGTGAATGAACGCCTGGAACGGTTGGCCGAGCGCACTGGTCGGAGCCTCGATGTGGTCGCGGCCGAACTGATCAACGATTCGCTTGATGTTTATGAGTCGCAGGCAGAGGGCATCCAGCAGGCCATCTCGTCGCTTGATCGGGGTGAAGGAATTCCCCACGAGGACGTCAGGGATTGGATCGCGTCCTGGGGAAGTCCAACCGAACGGCCGGTGCCTGGGAACGCGCTCAAGGGCAGCTCCAAGCGGCAATGACTCCAATCTGGTCTCCGCAGGCGATCGCTGACCTCGTCGCCTTGAGGGCCTACATCGCGCAAGACGATCCGGCGGCAGCACAGCGCGTTGCACTTCATATTCTCCGGAATGTCGAGACTCTGTTGGCCAATCGTCCACAAATGGGGCGACATGGTCGTGTTCAGGGCACACGTGAACTCGTCATCCCCAAGACGCCCTAAATCGTCCCGTATCGGCTATCCAACGATGTGATCCAAATCCTACGGGTGCTTCACAGCGCGCGGCGTTGGCCCGAGTGCTTTTGAATCACATGCATGCAGATAACGGAGCTTTCGGCGGGCTACCTTCAACAATCTGATGGAAAGCCCTTCGGGATTCTCTCTCTCTCGAAGACCGCCTCGGTGATCTTGTCCCGGAAGTTCCTGATCATGGCAGGCATGTATCACGACATGATACAACCGTGAAGTTTGCGACTGCTAAGTCGGTCATTTCGGAACGATCCCAGCCGGCTCCCGTTAATTCCTATGCCTTCGATCGAACTCGCCAAGCCGCTCTCTCGAGCGATGCAGATCTATCGCCGCGTGGCCAGACATGATCTGGACCCGGGAACGCGGCGCGCGCTAGCGCGGCATATGCGCGGGATGGCTGAACAGGGCATGCATGATCCCGGCCGGCTGACGGTCTGCGGTCTGAGTTATTTGCGCGAATTGGACCGGCAGCGCGGCCGCGAGCGATCCTGAGCTGCAGCGGCGGCTTCGCGGCGATCGATCGTGAGCAGGCCACATCTCGGAACCGCGATCGCTTGGCGTCACGTCTTTCATTCAGGCGATTGCGACGCGGATGGCCGGGACAGGCCCGGCCACGACCACGTTGAAACAGCCAGGCGCATCGCTCGGATCGGCTGATGCGATTGCCCTGCTCCCGGTATCAATCGTCTGCTATCGCGCACCCGCCTTAGTTCGCGCTGATCGCGTGCAGGTGCATCGCGAGCATCATCGGATCATGATGCGGCTCGGCGGAATAGCCGGCATAGGCTGCGGTGTGGTCGTGGGCTGCGCCGGCATCGGTGCCATTGGCCGCAGCCGCATCGGCTTGCGCGTTTGCCAGCACCTGCGCGGCGCCGGCGGCGTCACCGAGCTTGGTCAGGCTGGCGGCGGTCTCCGCGGCGACAGCGGACGCGATCGCGGCGGCCTGGGCCGGCGTCTGCAGCGGCGCGGCGACGCCGGCGGCGTGGGGAAGCTGGGCGAGCAGCGCCGCGGTATCCGGCGTCTTGATGTTGTAGCCGAGTGTTTCCAGCACCACGAGGTCGATCGGCGACAGCGTCTGCGACGTGGTGGGATTGTAGAATTCGTTCAGCGGATCGCGGGCGCCCTGGATGCCGGTGTTGAGGAAGTCGGCCGGATCCGACATCTGGCCGTAATCGGCGATCTTGGTGACGCCGCCGTCGAGCGAGAAGTAAGCGGGCGGGCCAGAGCCGATGTTGTTGTTGATCAGATGCTGTCCCGGCTTGGTGAAGTCGAACAGGTCGAAAATGTCGAGATTGCCCGGCGACGGCACCCGGCCCAGCGCATGCGACAGCTCATGCAGCGCGACGCCGACCAGCGACTGGCTGGGGATGTCGGTGTTGAAGACGGCGAAGCCGTCCTGGGTGGTGGTGCTGTTCGGATCGATCAGCCCGAGCACCTTGGCCTGCGCATTGGCGACGAACACCTGAGAGTGGCCCTGCACGGCCCTTGTGGTCGGCAAATTGTCGAACACGGTGTCGCCGGCCGCGGCATGATCCTGCAGATCGGTGCGGAGCTGCGTGTAGTTGGCGAGCACGCCGTTGCTGACATTGGCGCCGGCGCCGCCGCCGGTGCCGGCGAAGTCGATCGCGAGATTGACGGTGGCCTTGTCGGTGATCGCCGACGACAGGATCGCGGCAGCCTGCTCGACGCCGGCGCGGAAGCTTTCCGGCGCGGCCGCCGCGGCGGCATCGAAGTTCAGATTGAAGGTGAGGCCGCCGGTGTGGACCGAGACGGTCTCTGAGCCGTCGGCATGCACGACCGGAGCCGACACCGCACCAGGCGGCAGCACGAACGGCGTCGCTGCCGCAGCCGTCGCGGTCGGAGTGTTCTTCGCAGCAGCCGTGTCCGGCATCAGGGCATCGGAGCTCAATCCGAGCTGGTCATAGGTCAGCGTGTTCATTGGACGGACTCCCTCCCGTGCCCCGCATCCTCATTTGCGAGACGTTCGCAATGGGCGGACCATCGTCGGCAACTAAGTGCAAAGTCTGACGCCGTCGGACCGTCTTCAGGGCATCGGCGCCACGGTTTGGATGCGCGATGCGCGCCTTGCCATGCTGCCGCCGCGCTGGTCAGGCGCAGCGAACGCAGGCAATCTGCCGCCGGCGTTCCGCCACACATCCAGCCACAGACTTCATCAGCCCGTCCGAATCGAGAGATCGTCATGAAGCATCGTCAGCTCGGCCGCTCCGGCCTCAACGTCCCGCCCCTCTGCTTCGGCTGCAACGTGTTCGGCTGGACCGTGGACGAAGCGGCGTCATTCCGCCTGCTCGACAAGGTGCTGGACTCCGGCCTCAACTTCCTCGACACGGCCGACGTCTATTCCCGCTGGGTGCCCGGCCACACCGGCGGCGAGTCCGAGACCATCATCGGCAAATGGATGAAGCTGCGCGGCAACCGCGACCGCGTCATCCTCGCCACCAAGGTCGGCATGGACATGGGTGACGGCAAGGTCGGGCTGAAGGCGGACTACATCGCGCGCGCGGTCGAGGACAGCCTGCGCCGGCTGCAGACCGAATTCATCGATCTCTATCAATCGCACAAGGACGACGAGACGACGCCGCAGGAGGAGACGCTGGCGGCCTATGACAAACTGATCAAGGCCGGCAAGGTGCGCGTCATCGGCGCCTCGAACTTCTCGGCCGAGCGGCTGCAGGCCGCGCTCGACATTTCCAAGGCCAACAACCTGCCGCGCTATGAGAGCCTGCAGCCGGACTACAGTCTCGCCGAACGATCGGTGTATGAAGGCGCGCTGCAGCGCGTCTGCGAGCAGAACCAGGTCGGCGTCATCACCTTCTTCTCGCTCGCCGCCGGCTTCCTCACCGGCAAGTACCGCTCGGAGGCCGACTACGGCAAGAGTCCGCGGGGACAGCGCGGCATTCCGAAATACATGAACGAGCGCGGCATGCGTATCCTCGCCGCGCTGGACGAGGTGGCGAAGGAAACCGGCGCCCAACAGGCCTCCGTCGCCTTGGCCTGGCTGCTCGCCAAACCGTCGGTGACGGCGCCGATCGCCAGCGCGACCAAGCCGGAGCATGTCGATACCTTGGTCGCAGCGACGCGGCTCGCGCTGACGCCCGATCAGGTTGCGCGGCTCGACACCGCAAGCGCTTGAGTTGTTAGTTCGTTCATCCAAAGCACGGCGCGACGCGTTGACGCATCGCGCCGTGAGCTACGCGGATCTTCCGCACAACGCAATTCCAGCACAGGCGTGGAGCCAGTCGGGCTAATTTGCAGCGTCTTGACCGACATCTGGGGCATCGCCTCGCAGCGGCCAAAATTCGGCCCGGATCGAAACGTTAAGTGCACTGCCAAATTAGAAAGACTCAAAGGGAAAGCGTTGGGGGCAGGTGTGTCGCGTGTTCGTCTTTGCGTACTCGTTTCGACAATCATGCTGGCGGCCACTGCGGCATTCGGCCCCAGTGCCGAGGCGCAGCAGCAGCCGCGTCCGGCGACCGGCGCGGCCAATGTCGGCAATCTGCCGGATCGGGATTCGCTGAACTCCGGCACGGTCACGGTCATCACCGCGCCGATCGGCGGACCGATGTCGGTGATGGGCTCGGACATGGCCGCGGTGCTCGACGACGGCGAGAATCTCCGCGTGCTGCCGATCCTCGGCAAGGGCTCAGCGCAGAACCTCGTCGACATCATCATGTTGAAGAACATCGACATGGGCTTCGTCGCCACCGACGCGCTGGAATTCGTCAAGACGGAATATAACATTCCGGACATCGCCCAGCGCGTCCGCTACATCGCAAAACTGTTCCACAACGACGTCCACATCATCGCGCGGCGCGAGATCCGCTCGCTCGAGGATCTCAATGGCAAGCGCGTGTTCGCCGAGCGATCGATCGGCCTGCCGGCCGCGACCACGATCTTTCGCCGGCTCGGCATCCGCGCCGACATCGACTCCGTGACAGACCCGACCGGCGGCCTGCAGAAGCTGATCGACGGCCAGGGCGATGCCTGGATCGCATCGGTGTCGAAGGACGCGCCGATCATCAAGGGCATCAAGAACGAGGGCGGGCGGCTGCATCTGCTGCCGGTCCCGTATGACCGCGCGCTGCAGGACATCTATCTGCCGACATCGTTCTCGTCGGAGGAATATCCCAACCTGGTGCCGCCGGGCACCAAGGTCGACGCGGTCGCGGCGTCCACCGTGCTGATGGTCTATAATTGGCCTGAAAATAGCGACCGCTATCGGCGCACGGCGCGGTTCGTCGATGCGCTGTTCGGCAAGATCCAGGTGCTGCAGTCGCCGCCGCGGCATCCGAAATGGCGCGACACGGTGCTGTCGGCGCCGGTGCAGGGCATGATCCGCTTCAAGGCGGCGCAGGACTGGCTCGACGGCGCACGTGCGGTGCAGTCGCCGTCGAGCGACGGCAATCCCGCCGAGTTCCGCAAGTTTCTCGACGAGCGCAAGGCGCAGGCGCGGATGTCGTCGGACGAAGCGGCGAAGCTGTACAGCGACTTTCTGAAATGGCAGCGAAGCAAGGACGCGCGCTGAGGCTGCGCATCAAGGCGGCCCGCCGCGGCAACTAAGCCTTCACAACGGCGCGGCGCCGGAGCGGCAAGGCGGCTTCGCCTGTCACCGATGCGCTCGACGGCTGCGCCGCTGCGCGCGCAAAGCTCAGCTCGACGGTGGTGCCGCCGCCCGGCGTCTCCCGGAGTTCGACGCGCCCCTGATGCGTGGCCATGACCTGCGACACGATCGAAAGCCCGAGCCCCATGCCGTCGCCGCGCGCGTGTCCGCGCTCGAACGGCTGCAGCAGGCGCTCGGGCTGATCGGAGTCCAGGCCGGGGCCCGAATCGATCACGCTCAGCTGCGCGGCGGGATTGACGTCGACCAGGATCGGACCGCCCGAGCCGGCATGCGTGACCGCATTCCTGATCAGGTTCGAGAGCGCCACCGCGATCGCAGGCTCGGAGCCTTGGATCCAGACCGGCGTCTCCGGCGCAACAAAACCGATCTCGAGCTCCGCCTTCAGCGCCATCGGAACATGCTCCGCGGTCACGCGCCGCGCCAGAGCAACGAGATCGATCTCGGTCGGCTCGATCGGCTCCATCGAGATGCGCGCGAGCTGCAGCAGCATGGTGACGATCGACGACAGCTTCTGGTTCTCGGCCACCAGCCGCGCGCGCAGGCCGGGATCCTGAATCGTCTCGAGCATCGTGCGCGCATTGGTCAGCGGCGTCCTCAGCTCATGCGCGGCATTGGAGAGGAAGTTGCGCTGCGCCTCGGCGGCATGGTCGATGCGCGACAAAGCGCGATTGAACGCGGTGACCAGCGGCAGCAGCTCGGCCGGGGCATCCTGCTCCGGCAGGCGTCGGCCATCCGGCACGCCGTCGATCAGCTCGGCCGCCCTCGCCACTGCGCGAACCGGGCGCGCGATCAGCGCCGGCATGAACACGAGCGCCGCAACCACCGTGGCCAACAGGACGAGAATGATCGGGAGCGCGACGATCGTCGCATCGGTCAGCGTGCCCAGCATCAGCTGGGTCGAGGTGTAGGCGACGCCGCCGGTCTCGATCCAGACCTCGCCGACCGGCGTGTTGCGGACCGCGGTCATGCGCTTGAGGTTGCGGGTCTCGCCGTCGATGGCATAGGCCAGGAAGCTGGTGCCGTCCTGCGTCGACGGATTCTTGTGCGGCCGCCATTTCGGGATCGGCCCGTAGCTGACCTCGCCGCTCTTGTCGGAGACGACGTACCAGAAGGTCGGAAAGTCCTGGATGATCTTGTCGAGCCGCGCCGTCTGCTTGACCAGCAGCTTGCCGCCGGCGTCGCGCGCCACCGCCTCCTTCAAGGCATCGGCGACATCGGCGGCACCCCAGGTGCCGTCATCGTCGCCGCCGAACCGGATCAGCAGGGCAGCGGCGCAGATCAGCATGATGGTGCTGACGATGCCGATCAACGTCGCCGACAGCAACGTGATGGACCGCCGGATGCGCGCGAGCTTCTGCCACCTGACCTTCATCACTCGCCGCTCATGAGATAGCCGAGGCCGCGCACCGGCTTGATCGTGGCCTTGCAATTGGCCTCGCGCAAACGGCGGCGCAGCCGCGACACATGCGCCTCGATCGCATTCGACTGGATCTCGTCCTCGAAGCCGTAGGCCGCCGATTCCAGCGTTTCGCGCAGGACGACACGGCCGCTGCGGCGGACCAGCGCCTCGAGGATCGCCAGCTCGCGGCGCGGCACGACGATCGGCGTCTGATCGACAGTGACCGCGCGGTTGACGATGTCGTAGGTCAGGTTGGCGATGGAGACCATCGCGCCGCGATCGAGCGATAGCCGGCGCAGCACCGCGCGCGCCCGCGCGACCAGCTCGATCGGCTCGAACGGCTTGGCGACATAGTCGTCGGCGCCCTCGTCGAGGGCGCGGGCGATATCGGCGGGATCGTCGAGCGCGGTCAGCACGACGGTCGCCGGGCTCGGCTTCTGCTGCCGCAGATCCGGCAACAGCGCCAGCCCGTCGCCATCGGGCAGGCCGCGATCGATCACGACGAGCTCAAAATTGCGCACGGCGATCGCGGCGCGTCCCTCATCCAGCGTGGTGACGACGTCGGACGAGCCGAAGGCCGTTGCGAGCGTATCCCGCAGCCAGATTCCGAGCTGCGGATCATCCTCAACGACCAGTACGCGCACACTATTCTCCTGCATGATAGGCGAGCCGAGGTCTTCTATCATTACGGACGGATTACAATAGGATTACGTCGCCAGCACTCACCTACCATTCTTGCAAGCTCCTGACATCATAGCGATTTTTTCACGAGCCTCGCCCGGCACGGATTTTTTTCGGACGCCTCGCGGGCGGCGAGCCGACACTGCGGCGATGGTTCCACCGCATCTTCGACAATGCGAACACGGCCGGCTTGTGGGTCGGAGTCCTTGCAATCGTATGACGTGAGGACAACGGCCGGAGTTGACGCTCCGCTATTAGATCGCTCTAGAGCTTGACGTCAGTCTGTCGTAATCGTCTCCGGCAAGACTTGAACAAACAAGCAAGCTCCAAGGATTCCATCACATGAAGCCGGACGCATGATCGACCGCACAGTGCGGCAGCCAACTCCGGTTCCATTCGCGGCAATGGCGCGACGTTCATCGCGGCTCGGATCATGGATCTGCAGAGACGCTCAAACCCGGCTGCCCCACGGCGGCCGACCTCCGGCGGAGTCCCGGCGAACGCAGCATTCAGCGCGCCGTCATTGATGCCATCCGGAATGTTCTACGACCTGTCTTTTTCCGCGGCCGC
Organism: Bradyrhizobium sp. ORS 285; assembly: GCF_900176205.1. Taxonomy (NCBI): domain Bacteria; kingdom Pseudomonadati; phylum Pseudomonadota; class Alphaproteobacteria; order Hyphomicrobiales; family Nitrobacteraceae; genus Bradyrhizobium; species Bradyrhizobium sp. ORS 285. The sequence continues at coordinate 334,684 of NZ_LT859959.1, read as the reverse complement.
CGAGCGGTCGGACCGGAATCCGGCGACGTGGCGCCGGCCGCTGCTGTGCTGGCTGGACGCCGTCGAGGCGGGCTGGGCGGTGCCGCTGCTGCTGGCCGTCTTCGTGGCCATGTGGACGGCCTATCTCTCGATCGCCTATTCCGGTGCCGGGCTGCACCCGGATGTCCTGGAGACCTGGACCTTCGGACGGGATTTCGGCTGGGGCTACGCCAAGCATCCGCCGCTGATGGGCTGGATCGCCGGTGCCTGGACCACGCTGTTTCCCACGTCCGACTGGTCGCTTCACCTGATGGCGATGACCAATGCCGCCGTGGCGCTGTGGTTCGTCGACCTGGTGTCGCGGCGCTTCATGGCCGGCGACAAGCGGGTCATCGTGCTGCTGCTGCTGATGCTGACGCCTGCCTACCAGTTTCATGCACAGCGCTTCAATGCGAACTCGGTGCAGCTCGCGACCTGGCCGCTGGCCACCTACTGCTTTCTGCGCGCGTTCGAAACGCGCAACCTGCTCTGGTCCGTCGCGACCGGCGTCGCGGCCGCGATCACCCTGCTCGGCAAATACTATTCGATCTTCCTGCTGATCAGCTTCGCGCTCGCCGCGCTCGCCCATCCGCAGCGGCGGGCCTATTACGGCTCGGCATCCCCCTGGATTTCGGGGGCAGTGGGGTTGGCCGCGCTGTGGCTACATCTGGACTGGCTCGCCGCCAACGATGGAGCCCCCATTCATCACGCAATGACGCATGCGAGGTCGGATATCTCGACCTCCTTGCGGGATTCCCTGTTCTTCGTGCTCGGCCTGCTGGCGGCGATGGCCGTCCCGGCCGTGACCTGGATCGTGGTGGCCGGCTCCCGGATCAAGCACGTCGGCGCAGAGATGGCCGCGCTGGACAATGGCCTGCGGCTTCTGTTCTACGTCGCGATCGGCACCGTCGCCCTGCCCGTGATCAATGCGGTGGTGATGGGCACGGACCTGCCCTCGCTGTGGGCGCTGCAGGGATTGTTCCTGTTCGTGGTGGTGGTCGTCGGCGGCGCCAGCTACGAGATCAAGCGCTTCCACACCGTCAACATGGCAGTGATGACCGCCACAATTGCCCTCGCCGCCGTCACGATCGGCGCTCCGCTGCACGCGTACTACCGCAACAGCTACGGCTATGAAGAAGGCCGTACGTTCTATCGGCAGACCGCGGAGGAAGCGACCCGCCTCTGGCGCGAGCAGACGGGACGGCCCCTCAAGCATGTCAGCGGCACCGAAAGCCTCGCGCTGGCGACCGCATTCTACAGCCCGGATCATCCCTATTACGCCCTGCCCGCGACCGCACAGCGCCACCTGCAGGACACCGAAACAAACATTACCAACCCCGAGGGCTGGGTTTTGCTCTGCTTCGAGGACCAGCAGGATTGCATCGAGTCCGCCGAGGCGATTGCCGTCGCCGGTCGGAACTCCACCCGGCACGCGTTCGCCCTGCAATCGCGACTGTTCGGATGGCCGGGGCGGACGCGCGGCGTGGTCGCCTTCCTGGTCACCCGCTGACCGGCGCCAAGCGAAGGCCCCAAGGTCGGCCAAAAAAGAAAGGCCCCGCACCGGCGGGACCTTTCTCACAATCGTCAGGCGTCGGTCTCAGTAGCCGTCCCACGCCCCGTCCGAGTAGCCGTCGCGGTAGCCGGACGCGTAGCCATGGTCGTAGCCGCCGCCATAGCCCACGTCATAATCGTAGGCGCGGTAACGGCGATGAACGACGCGCGGCGGCGGGAAGTCGTCATAGCTGTAGACGTAGGTGGGAGCGGCGCGGCTCGTCGCCGCCGATCCGATCAGAGCTCCGATCGCCAGGCCACCGACGACACCGGCTGCGACCGCCGCGCCGCGGTCACCGGCATGGGCCGGCATCGCCGTCATGCTCGCGATGAGCGATGCTGCAAGCAGAAGCGCACCAATTCGTTTCATTCCGTTCTCCCTCACTCGCTGAGCGGTGTGCGGAGGAGACTCGTTGCTGGCGCTTACCGCATCCTTACACAGAGCGTCGGCTCTCTCTCAAGAGCTAGACCATGCGGAGACGACGGGATGAAACGGACTGAAGCGCCATCATCGCAGGTCGCCCGGGTGTGTGTGGGGCTGGGGTCACAGCCCGGACGACCTGCTCGCTGGATTCCGACGACGTTCGAAGCCATGCGGCACCAGCTCATGATGGAAGACGTCGCAGTCGGGACGGAGCCGACCCTGTGAGGTCGGTTCAGCTCTGCAACGTCGATCCATTGTCTTAGCGGCCGAACCACACATTGCCCGTCGGCAAACTATCAATGCCGACAACGCAAATGGATTTGCGAATTCGATGCGTCTTCAACCGCAAGGACGCGAGGACAATGGAGTCCCGGCCTTACCGCAGCATTACATCCTGCGCGCAGTTGCCAAGCTTGCAACTGTCGCTCGGATGAAATCGATTCGAGCGCGCTCTGTTCGCAGCGCTGAGCGATATCTTGCCCGCCACATGCGGGCGGTTTTCCCGACTGGGAACTGGATAATCGCAACGGAGGTCATGCCAGGCCGGACACTGTCGCGCCTCCCTCGCCGGCCACATGCTCTCCGCGTTGCCACCAGATTCTCTCATTCCTCGGTGCAACGTAGCGGCCGGGCGAATCGGCGGCATCCCGCCTGAATTGTTGTGCGGCTCTCCTGCCATCTGCTAAAGCATGATCCGGAAAAGTGCGCAGCGGTTTTCCGAAAAGATCATGCGCAAACAATAACCTAAAGCGCGATGACGATTCATCCTGATCTCATCGCGCTTTAGGGAATGCGCCATTGCGATCGACCGGTTGGGAGAGTGAGTGTCTCTGACACGCGAACGGATCGAGGGGCTGGCCCCCGACCAGGCCTCGCTTGCCGCAGCGCTCAAGCTGGTGAAGCCCGCCAGCTGGCCGGTGCTGGCCGCCAGCACTGACGCCGAGACGCTGTGGGGCGAATGCCAGGGGTCCGGCGCGACGCCCTACCGGGTCGTGACCGCCGCCGATGGCGGCGGCTACAAATGCACCTGCCCGAGCCGCAAGTTTCCCTGCAAGCATGTGCTCGCCGTACTGTGGCTGCGCGTGGATAAGCCGGAGCGGTTCGAGAGCGCGAGCCCGCCGCAATGGGTCGAGGACTGGAGCGCACGGCGGCGCGGCAGCAGCGGCCGCGCACCGGGCAAGCCGAAGACCGAAGGCGAAGAGACCAGCGCGGCGCCGTCGCTCGATGCGGCGCTGGCCGAAGCTGCGACGCCGGCCACGGTCGATCCGAAGGCGGCTGCCCGCGCCGAGGCGCAGCGCGAGCGCATCAAGGCCGAACGCGAGACCGCGATCCTCGCCGGCCTGGACGAGCTCGACCGCTGGATCGCGGACCAGCTCAATCAGGGCCTCGCCGATTTCGCCACGCGCGCGGCAGCGGCCGGGCGCACGCTGTCGACGCGTCTCGTCGATGCCAAGGCCGGCGGCCTGGCCGCGCGGCTCGAAGCGCTCGGCACCGAGCTGTTTCGCGTCGGCGACGAGCGCCGCGCCGATCTCGCGATCGAGCGGCTGGGCGCGATGACGTTGATCGCCTCAGCCTATCGGCACCAGGATCGCCTGCCCGCGCCGCTGCGCGAGGATGTCAGGCGCGCGGTCGGTTGGTCAGTGCGCCGCGAGGAGCTGCTGGCCGACGTCACGGCGCCGCGCGCAAGCAGCGTCTGGATCGTCGCCGCCAATCTGTCCGAGGTACAACCCGACAAGCTGCGACGTCTGGAGACCTGGCTCGTCAACGCACGCGACGATGTCAGCCAGCCCCGCGCCGCTGTGCTGATCGACTTCGTACCGGTGTCCGGCGGCGGCACCGGCTTTCCGTTCACACCCGGCGAGGTGATCGACGGCGAGATCGTGTTCTATCCGTCAGCCGCACCGTTGCGCGGACTCTTGGCGAGTCGCAAGACCGGGGTCGCCGCGTCGTGGCCGCACCCGCTCCCAGGCCTCGCGGCGGCGCTCAAGGACTACGCGGCGACGCTCAGCGTGCTGCCATGGCTGGAGCGCTGGCCATTGCTGCTGGCGAATGTCGGGCTGCGCACCGCAGGCAAGGGCGCGCTTGCGATCACTGACGCCAGCGGCGGGGCCATCGCGGTCGAGCGCGGCCAGTCCGATCAGTTGATGCCGCTGCTTGGTCTCGACGGCCTGTCGATGCTGTGCCTGTGGGACGGCCGCATCGCGCAGGTGCTCGCCGCCGACACGCCGCTCGGACGTTGGCATCACGAGGATTGACGATGGCGAACCCGATCGATCCGCAGACCCACGCCCGGCTGCGCCAGTCCTTCCTGCTCGGCCTGACGCGCCAGCCGCTAGCCGTGCCGGCCGCCCTCACCGAGTTGTTGCCGCGGGAGCGCGAGCCGGCGCTGCCGCTGCTCGCGCTGGCTGCGCAGTGGCAGCGTTTTGCCGGCACGCCGGCGCCGGTCGCCGATGCCGTTCCGGACGCCGCGCGGCGGCTGCACGAGGATGCGCGGCCGATCCTGCCGGAGCCTGCGCGGCGCGCATTGAAGGCCTTGGCGCGCAGCGTCGAGAAGTCGCTCGCGTCGAACGTCCTGCCGCTGGCGTTGCGCCGTATCAATGCCAGCGGCTGCCGGCTGCATCCATTCGACCTGCCGGACTTTGCCGCTCACATCAAGGCGGAAGCCGGCGACCAGGGCCTCGCCGAACGCGCCTTTATCGCGTTGATCGCCGCAGACTCCGACGAGGACGCCGCGAAGGGCCTGTTCTTCGAGCGCATCACCGCCGAGACCTGGACCACCTTCCCGAGGGCACAGCGGCGGGCGTTCGTCGCCGGGATTCGCCGCGACAATCCAGCCGAAGGCCGCGCGCTGATCGAATCCGTCTGGAAGAGCGAGCCCGCACCGGTGCGCGCCGCGCTGCTTGATGCGCTGGTGGTCGGTCTTAGCGAAGAGGACAGACCGTTCCTGGAGGGCCTCAGCGCCGATCGCGCCGACAGCGTCAAGCAGCTCGGCGCTCAATTGCTGATGCGCATCGCCGAACGTGCCGAACGCGGGACGCGTCTTGCGGAAGCCGCGCAATGCTTCCAGCGCGCGAGCTCGCTTCTGTCCAAGATCGGCCTGGGCTCGGCAGCGACGCTGACCTTCAAGCTGCCGAGCGACGGGCTGAAATGGCAGGAGACCGAAGCCCTGCGCGAGCGGCTGTTCGGCGGCCTGCAGCTCTCCGCGCTCGCAGGAGCCGTCGGCGCACCGCCCGAAGCGCTGATCGCGGCGCTGCCGCCGAGCGAACATCGCGTGCTGATGCTGCTGATGGACACAGCCGCAGCCGAGGGCGACGACGACACGGTGATGCGAATCATCGGCGCGCGCCTCGGGGCCGGCGAGCAGCTCAATGGATACACCTTGATGTCGCTTGCGGCGAAGGCCCGCGAGCCGCTGGCCCCATCGATCGCCGAGCGCGTGCTGGCGTCGCCCGCCTGGCAGAAGACCATTCAGGAGCTCGCGGAGGCGACCACGCCGGCCGCACAGAAGGACGACGGACGGCTGGTGCTGATGGCCGCGCTGATGCCATCCGCGACGATCGCCGCGTTCACCGCCTCGCTCGCAGCGTTGCCGCTCTCGACGAGCCGGGCGGCGAAGGATTTCACCGATCTCGTTCTCGCGCTGCCAGCGTGAGCGCGCCACATGATGCCGGGAGTACGCCCATGACCACTGCCGATGTGAGCTCACAAGACGCCCAGCTGCGCCGCTCCGCTGAGGCGCTGCATGCCCATGAGCTCGAGGCGCTGGCGCAGGAGGACACCCGCGCGCGGCCGGCGCAGTGGCGGTTGTCGCCGCAGGCGGTCGTCACCTATCTGATGGGCGGCCGCACCAGATCCGGCGTCGAGATCTCGCCGAAATATATCGGCAACCGCCGGCTGATCGAGACCGCGGTGGCGACGCTCGCGACCGACCGCGCGCTCCTGATCCTCGGCGTGCCCGGCACGGCGAAGTCGTGGGTGTCGGAGCATCTGGCCGCCGCGATCTCCGGCTCGTCCGAGATGATCGTGCAATGCACGGCCGGCACCGACGAGAACCAGATCCGTTATGGCTGGAACTACGCGCTGCTGCTGGCCAAAGGCCCGTCGCGCGAGGCGATGGTGGCGACGCCGCTGATGCGGGCAATGGAGGCGGGGCGGATCGTGCGCTTCGAGGAGCTGACCCGCATGCCCTCGGACGTGCAGGACACGCTGATCACCGTGCTGTCGGAGAAGCTGATGCCGATCCCGGAGATCAACGACTCCATTCACGCCACGCGCGGCTTCAACATGATCGCCACCGCCAATGCGCGCGACAAGGGCGTCAACGAATTGTCGTCGGCGCTCAAGCGGCGCTTCAACGTCGTGGTGCTGCCGCTGCCGGGGGACCTCGATGAAGAGGTGAAGATCGTGACCAAGCGCGTCGGCGAGATCGGCGGCGGCCTGGAGTTGCCCAAGATCGCGCCGGCCGATCAGGAGATCATGCGCATCGTCACGGTGTTCCGCGAGTTGCGCGACGGCCAGACGCTCGATGGCCGGCTGAAGCTGAAATCACCCTCCGGCTCGCTATCGACGGCGGAGGCGATCGCGGTGACGATCGGCGCCTGGGCCGAGGCGGGCCATTTCGGCTCCGGCGAGATCGATGCGCAGAGCATGGCGGCCAATCTGGTCGGCGCGATCGTCAAGGACCCGGTGCAGGACAAGGTGGTGCTGCAGGAATATCTCGAAACCGTCGTGCGCGAGCGCAAGCCGTGGGCCGATCTCTACGGCGCCATCCGCGACGTGATGTGACATGGCATCTGCTCAGCCCGATCGCCTGCATCTCCTCGGCATAAGGCATCACGGGCCGGGCTCGGCACGCGCGGTGCTCACGGCGCTCGATGCCGCCGATCCCGCGGTCGTGCTGATCGAAGGGCCGCCGGATGCCGACGAGCTGATCAGTTTCGCCGCCTCGCCAGCGATGGTGCCGCCGATCGCGCTGCTGGTGCACGCGCAGGACGACGCGGCGAATGCGAGCTTCTTTCCGTTCGCGATGTTCTCGCCCGAATGGCAGGCGATCCGCTGGGCGCTGGAGAAGGGACGCCCGGTCCGCTTCATCGATCTTCCGGCGTCGCATCGGCTCGCCGAACGGGCCAAAGCGGCGAAGCAAGAGGATGATGCGGGCGAGGCCTCACCGGAGGACGCCGGCGCAGCTGCGCCGGATCAGCCTGAGACGATCGATCCGCAGCTTGCGCAGATCCGGCGCGATCCCCTGGCCTATCTCTCGACATTGGCCGGCTATGACGACAGCGAGACCTGGTGGAATGCGCTCGTCGAGCAGGGCACGCACGGACCGGAGATCTTTGCCGCGCTGGAAGCGGCGATCGGCGCGCTGCGCGAGAAGATCGATCCCCTGCCCTATCAGCCTGCGGACGAAGCGGAGCGCGAGCTGCGCCGCGAGGCGCATATGCGCCTGGAAATCGCGGCCGCGCTGGGCGCGCAGGATGGCCCTGTCGCCGTGGTTTGCGGCGCCTGGCACGTGCCGGCGTTGCGCAAGAAGGTCGCGCTGAAGGATGATCGTGCACTGCTCAAGGGACTGACCAAGGTGACCGCGACCTGGGTGCCGTGGACCGAGACGCGGCTCGCCGCGTCCTCCGGCTATGGCGCCGGGGTGATCTCTCCCGGCTGGTACGCGCATCTGTGGCAGGGGCTCCAGCACGACCAGGCGACTGCACTCGATGCCACCGGCTTCACGACGCGCTGGCAGGCGCGTGTGGCCGAGCTGCTGCGGCGAAACGGCCGGCCGGCGTCGACGGCGTCCGTCATCGAGGCGTCACGGCTGGCGATCACGCTCGCCGCGTTGCGCGACGTGGCGCTGCCGGGACTGGCGGAGATGCGCGAGGCGAGCCTTGCCACGCTCTGCGAAGGCGAGACCGCGCTGTTTCGCCTGATCGAGCAGCAGCTCATCATCGGGCAACGTGTCGGCGAGATCGACGACAGCGTGCCACAGATGCCTCTCGCCGCGGATCTCGCGCGCTGGCAGCGCAAGCTGAAGCTCAAGCCCGAGGCGCTGGACAGTGACGTCGCGCTCGATTTGCGCAGCGAGGCGGGTCTCGCCAAGTCGCAACTGCTGCATCGCCTCGCTTTGATCCAGGTGCCGTGGGGACGGCTGCAAGGATCGGGACAGAGCCGCGGCACCTTTCGTGAGAACTGGCGGCTGCGCTGGGAGCCGGAATTCTCGGTGCGCCTGGTCGAGGCGCTGGTGCACGGCACGACGGTCGCGCAGGCCGCGGGCAATGCCGCGGTCAGCAACGCGCAGACGGCGACGTCGCTGAACATGGTCGCCGCCATCGTGCGCGGCTGTCTCGAAGCCGGCCTGAGCGAGGCCGCCGAGACCACGATCGCGCTGCTGCAGCAGCGCTCGGCGGCCACCAGCGACGTCACGAATCTTACCGAGGCCGTGCCGCCGCTGGCCGAGATCCTGCGCTATGGCACGGCGCGCGAGCTGCCGACCGAGGCGCTGCGGCTGCTGGTGATCAGCCTGGTCGAGGCGATCTGCGCCGGGCTCGTCTATGCCTGCCGCAACCTGCAGGCTGATGTCGCGGCCGATCTGCGGGGCAGGCTGGCGCGGCTCGACGCTGCGATCGGGCTGATCGAGGATGCCGGCCTGCGCGAGGGATGGCGGCGCGCGCTGGCATCCGTCGCCAATGATGCGGCGGCGCATCCCCTGTTGAAGGGACTCGCGAGCCGCGCGCTCTATGATCACGGCGTGGTCTCGCCGGAGCAGACGGCGCTCGCTCTGTCGCGCGCACTCTCGCACAGCGTGCCGACCTTGCAGGCCGGCGACTGGCTCGACGGCTTTCTCGGCCAGAGCGGCCAGGTGCTGCTGCACGACCACGCGCTGCGCCGGATCATCGACGGCTGGCTCGCGGCGATCGATGACGAGGCGTTCAACAATCTGCTGCCTGTGATGCGCCGCGCTTTCTCGAGCTTCGATCGCAACGAGCGACGGCGGCTGCTCGATGAGCTCGCGAAACAGCGTCCGCTGGCTGTGGCGACGACGACCGAGGTCGCGCCCTTGCAGCCGCTGACGCCGCTGCCTGCCGGAACTGCCGATTTCGAGGCCGCGCTGCCGCTGCTTCTGACGATCCTCGGCGCAGACCGGCCGATGAAGGATGCCAAGCGATGAGCGATGATGCTGACGCCGAGCGCAATCGCCGCTGGCGCCTCGTGCTCGGCGGCGACGATCAGGCCGGCCTGTCGGATCGCGACCGCAGGCTCGATGCCGCGCTCGCCGGGCTCTATGACGCCGGCTCAGGCGGCAAGCGCGGCGGCGGACGCCGTGGCGGGCTCGGCGGCTCGGCGCCACGGGTGGCGAGCTGGCTCGGCGACATCAGGGAGTTCTTTCCGGCGCCGGTCGTGCAGGTGATCCAGAAGGATGCGTTCGAGCGGCTCGGGCTGAAGGAGATGCTGCTGCAGCCGGAATTTCTCGCAGCGCTCGAAGCCGACGTGCATCTCGTCGCCGATCTGATGGCACTGCGCTCGGTGATGCCGGAGAAGACCAAGGCGACGGCGCGCGAGGTGGTGGCGAAGGTCGTCAAGGACCTGATGGAGAAGCTCGACGCCCGCACCACCGAGACCATCCGCGGCGCAGTCGACCGCCGCCGCCGCACAAGGCGGCCGCGCGCTGGTGACATCGACTGGCCGCGCACGATCGGAAAGAACCTGCGGCACTGGCAGGCCGAGCATCGCACCATCGTGCCGGAGACGCTGGTCGGTCACGCCCGCGCGGCGCGGCGGACCAATCTGGAGGAGGTCATCCTCTGCGTCGACCAATCGGGCTCCATGGGGACCTCCGTGGTCTACTCCTCGATCTTCGCCGCGGTGCTGGCGTCGATCCCGGCGATCGCGATGAAGCTCGTCGTGTTCGACACCAGCATCATCGATCTCACCGAGGAGCTCGCTGACCCCGTCGAGGTGCTGTTCTCTGTGCAGCTCGGCGGCGGCACCGACATCAACCAGGCGCTGGCCTATTGCGAGCGTCTTGTGCACGAGCCGACACGGACGCACATGGTTCTGATCAGCGACCTGATCGAAGGCGGCATCGCCGAGCAGATGCTGGCGCGCGCCAAGGCGCTGGTCTCCTCCGGTGTCAACCTGATCGTGCTGCTCGCGCTCAACGACGACGGCCGCCCCGCCTACGACGCCAGGCACGCCGCAATCATCGCCTCGCTCGGCTGCCCGGTGTTCGCCTGCACACCGCACCAGTTTCCCGAGCTGATGGCCACCGCGCTGAAGCGCCAGGACATCTGGTCCTGGGCCGCCGCGCAGGACATCAAGCTGGTGCGACCGGAGGATGGCGGGGATTAGAGCGCCGGCACAGTGAGAGGATCAGCGATCATCTCTAAGCAGCCTACGCTCGCCCGCGGCGCCGCCGATCACCACCAACGCGAGTAGTTTGATAGATCACACCTCGATGTAGCAGGTCGGCCACAGATGATCGATCTCTCATCATGTCCCAACGTTTCCCATCGCACGCCATGTTTCAGATGATAGGTTCCCTCAGGGGAACACCGTTGACGTTGCGTAGCGGGTGATGGGAATGAGGATGGGATTGCAGCTCAATCGGGACGTCTGTGCATTGCGCGAGCCCACCCCGCAGCGCCGGCGGCTTCCTTATGAGAGCACCGTTTCGGCGCTAGCGCTCGGGCTTGCAGTGCTGGCGCTCGGCACCAATGCGGCCAACGCCGACTGTACGCCGGCCGCCGCCGACAACGTCACTGCGTCCTGCTCCGGCACGACCGCGAACCAGGGCGGGGGCGCGCCCGGAACGAGCGGCAGCACCTTCGGCTACGGCACCGGATCCGAGAGAGGGGTCGCGGTCAATATCGCCTCGGGAGCCACGGTGACCGGCGCGAATGCCGGGCTGAACATCCACGACGGCAGCATCATCAATGCAGGCGCCATCACCGGCATCGGCTTGAACGGTGTGCAGGGCTATGATCTCGCCATCTCGAACGCAGCCGGCGCCACCATCACCGGACACAACAACGCGATCGAAGCCTACTCTTCCTTCATCATCGTCAATTCCGGCACCATCTCCGGCGCGGCGGGCTTCCTCAGCCCATTCGGCTCGGGCACCATCACGAACCTCGCGGGCGGCCTCATCACCGGGACAAATCTGGGCATCGGCGGCGGCTACGGTGTTCTCGCAATTCTCAATTCGGGCACGATCAGCAGCAGCTCAGGGGGCGGTGTCGCCCTCGGCAGCAACTCTCTGATCTACAATGACGGCACGATCAGCGGCGCCGCCTATGGCATCTCCGGCTCCGGCTCTCAGATCGTCAACGCCGGGACGATCAACGGCGGGATCAGCTTCTTTGGCCCCGGCAACACGCTGACGCTCCTGCCGGGATCCGTCATCAACGGCCTCGTCGGCGGCAGCCTCAACAACACGCTGCAGCTCGGCGGCAGCGGCAGCGCCAGCTTCGACATCTCGCAGCTCGGACCGGCCGCGCAGTATCGTGACTTCTCCACCTTCAACAAGGTCGGGGACTCGACCTGGACCCTGACCGGCACCAGCACCTACACCGGCGCCGTCAACGTCAATGCCGGCACCTTGCGCGTCGACGGCAACTTCGCGTCCGCCGGCAGCCTGACCGTGAACACCGGGGGCAGCCTCAGCGGCACCGGCACGATCGGCCGCACGACGGTTGCAAGCGGCGGCGCGCTGGCGCCCGGCAACGGCACCGCCGGCAGCTCGCTCGGCGTCTCCGGCAACCTCGCCTTCCAATCCGGGGCGATCTATCTGGTGCAGGTCTCGCCCACGACCGCGTCCACGACAAATGTCAGCGGCACCGCAAGCCTCGGCGGCGCCACCGTGAGCGTCGCCTTCGCATCGGGGAACTATGTCGCCAAGACCTACACCATCCTCACCGCGAGCGGCGGCGTGTCCGGCAGCTTCGCCCCGATCGTCGCCACGAACTCGACGACGCTGACGAGGTCGCTCAGCTATGACGCCAACAACGTCTATCTAAACGTCGCGCTGGGCTATGCCGGCATCGCCGGTCTGAACGGCAATCAGCGCGCTGCCGGTGACGCGCTGACGAACGCCTTCAACACCGCCGGCGGCATTTCCGCCGCCTACGCGTCGCTGACGCCAGCCGGCCTGACCCAGGTCGCCGGCCAGCTCGGCACGTCGCCACAGCAGACGACGTTCAGCGCGATGGGGCAGTTCATGGGCCTGCTGACCGATCCGGCGCAGCGCGGCGGCCCGACGGGCGCTCCAGGCGCGGCGACGGGTTATGCCGAGGAAGACGATCGCGCCAGCGCCTATGCGGCACGCCGGCGCGGCGACCCATTCGCGATGGCCACCAAGGCGCCGGCGGCCCCGTTCGCCTCACGCTGGAGCATGTGGGCCGCTGGCTTCGGCGGCTCTCAGACCACCGACGGCAATGCGGCCGCCGGCTCGACCAACACGACCAGCAACCTGTACGGCACGGCCGTCGGCGCCGACTATCAGATGTCTCCGAACACGCTTGCCGGCTTCGCGCTGGCGGGCGGTGGCACCAACTTCAACGTCTCCGGCCAGGGTTGGGGCCGCTCCGACCTGTTCCAGGCGGGCGCCTATCTGCGTCATGTGCAAGGCCCGGCCTATGTCGCGGCGTCGCTCGCCTATGGCTGGCAGGCGGTCACGACCGACCGCATCGTGACCGCTGCCGGTATCGATCATCTGGGCGCCGCGTTCAACGCCAATGCCTATTCAGGTCGTGTCGAAGCCGGCACCCGCTTCGTCGCGCCCTGGATCGGCGGCATCGGCTTCACGCCTTATGCCGCGGCGCAGGTGACCGCCCTGGATCTGCCGGGCTATAGCGAGCGCGCGGTCTCCGGCAGCGGCGCCTTTGCGCTCGCTTATGCAGCCCGGACATCGACCGACACGCGCACCGAGATCGGCCTGCGCAGCGACAAATCCTATGCCCTGCAGGACGCCGTGCTGACCCTGCGCGGCCGCGCGGCGTGGGCGCACGACTTCAATCCAAACCGCGCGGTCGCAGCGACCTTCCAGGCGCTGCCGGCAGCGAGCTTCGTCGTCAACGGCGCGGCGCAGGCCAGCGAATCCGCGCTGACGACCGCATCCGCCGAGATGAAGTGGACGAACGGATGGGCGGCAGCTGCGACCTTCGAGGGTGAATTTTCGAACGTCACGCGTTCCTACGCCGGCAAGGGCGTCGTGCGTTACGCCTGGTGAGTCCGATGATCAAGGGCTCGCACGCGATTGGTCTGTCGGACCCGGCGCAAGGCGGCAGCTCGTTGCGTTGATCGAGCGGCTGTCGCCCGGAGGTCGCTGACGCGGTCCCACTGGTGGCGCAGACAGTCTCAGCCATTCTGCGCCAGCACCTCGCACAGCGCAGTCAAGCGCGCCAGCTCGGGCTGCGAGCCGACCGCGATGCACAGATGGTCCGCGATGCATCAGTTGAGGCGGGAGACGTCCGTTTGTCCGATTGCGCAGGGAGCCGATGAAGCGTCTGGTCCTCACCTGCATCCTCCAACTCGGGCGCTACGCGGTTCTGCCGGTCGTCGCGCTGGCCGGGGGACTGCTCGTTGCCTGGCTGATGCTGCTCGACGACTACACGCGGGTCGCGCTCGTCACGGCGCCGGTCATGTTCTGCGTGATCGCGGCCGCCGTTGCGCTGGCGCTTGGAATTCTGTTCGTCCCGGTTCGGCGCGACCGGAGCAACGTCTTGGACGAAGCCTCCGCGCCTGCGCTCTGGCGGATCTGGCGGGAGCTCGATCCGGCTTTTGCCAAGCCGAAGCGCACCTTGCGGTTCGATGCAGAGTTCAATGCGTCGATCAGCGAAGCGCGCGGCTATGCCGGCCTTTTCGGCCAGCACGTCACCATGACTGTCGGACTTCCGCTGCTGATGATCCTCGACGAGCGCGCCGTCCGTGCCACCATCGCCCATGAGGTCGCCCATGCCGAGCTGCGTCACATCACCGGGGCCGGCAATCTGTTCGACTTTCTGCGCGCCTGCGAGAACGTTCTCCATTACGCGAACCCTGATCGCACGATCACCGGCCGGATCGCAGCATGGCTGCTGCGTGCGGTGCTTGGATGGGTCAACAAGGAGTATCTCGCCCTCTCGCGTCAGAATGAGCTGGCCGCCGACCGGCGCGCAGCCACGCTGATGGGACAACCCGAAATGGCGCGATCCCTGGTGTTGATCGCCGGCGGCGTGGCGCGGCTGCGCGATCTGGTGTTCGCTCCTCTGGAGAGCGACATGCTCGGCGCCATCAGCCTGCCGGCCACGCCGCAGCAGCGGATATCGACCCATCTGGGCGAGATACGCGACCATGATGCGCTCACCGCTGCCGCGGCCAAGACGATGGAAGAGGAGCCCATCGAGAACCCTGACTCGACCCACCCGCCGCTTCGCGCGAGCCTTGCCAATCTCGGCTATACGGCGCTCCCCGCGGTCGATCCGATCGAGGCGCCGGCCATCGGACGACTGCTGTCGCCGGATACCGCACGCGAGCTGTCGGCCCGGCTCGATGCCGCGTGGTGCAAATCGGCACAGATCAGGGTCCGCCTTGGAGGCTGACGTTCAACATATCTGCTGGCGGCGCCTGCCTCTCCTTGGAACTCGGCGCGCGCCCGTGCTATGGTCCATTCGTGCACGATCTCCGAGACCCGTCGGTACAGCGCGCGCAGCTCAAGGTCGATGTCCAGGCCAACGAGCCGGACTGGACGCCTGCGCGGCAGGATTTGTGGCGGCGCATCGCCGCGCATGATTTCGAGCCGGCCACGCCGTTCAACTTCACACAACGTCTGGCCCGCGATCACGGCTGGAGCCTCGACGAGGCTCGTGCTGCCATCGAGGCCTACCGTCGCTTCTGCTTCCTTGCGATGGTCTCGCCGACCCCGGTGACGCCGAGCGAGGTGGTCGACGAGGTCTGGCACCAGCATCTGATCTACTCGCGCGACTATTGGACGATCTGGTGCGGCGAACGGCTGCAGGCCCCGCTGCATCATGATCCGACACCCGGCGGCCCGGACGCGCAGACAACCTATCGCCGGCAATATGCCGCGACGCTGGCGCTGCACGAACGCTTCTTCGGGCCGCCCACCCCCGATCTGTGGCCGGCGACACACATCCGTTTCGCCGGCCCGCGCTATCACGTCACCGATCGCAATCATTGGTTCATCCTGCCGCGGCCCCGCGCATGGCTGCGGCGGCTATTCAGGAGATGATGATGGCGCTTAATCCGTTCGACTGGACGGCCGGCCCATTCCTACTCGTCTACATCGTTCTCGGCGCCATCGTGTTTCTCAAGGGCTTTGTTCTGCGCGGCACGATCGGCCCGACCGCGGCCACGCCTCAGCCGCCCTTGAACGAGCTCGAGCTGGCTTATCTCGCCGGCGGCACAGCACGCCTCGGCGATACCGTTCTGCTCGGCTTCGCTGCGAACAATGCAGCGACGTTCACGGCGCGCGATCACACGGTGACGGACCAGGCGCCGCTCGCAATGCTGCTGGATCGTCCGCCGAAGCTTGCGCTCCGCCCGGAGATGACACGGCAGGAATTTCAGGAGGCGCTGGCGCCGCTCACGGCCCGCATTCAGGCGCGGCTCGAGGCGCTCGGCTATGCACCGACCACCAGCCAGATGACGGCATTCCGCAAGTCCGTGTTGCCGTTCGTCGGCGCACTCGTCCTGTTCGGACTCATCAAGGTCCTCGTCGGTACTTCGCGGCATCACGACGTCGGCTTTCTGATGATGCTGATCTTTGCCACCGTACTGGGCGCGGCCGTGCTCGCCCGGGCCCCAACACGGACCCACGCCGGCAACGAAGTGCTGCGGAGCTATCAGGCGACGCATGCGCGCGCCGCCCGCGCGCCGCGCGAGCACGAATTGCTGCTCGCAGTTGCACTCACGGGGGCGAGCGTGCTGTCCGGCACCGCCTATGCCTCGGTGCTGGCAACGTCCAAGGCGCTCAGCAGCAGCGGCGGTGGTTGCGGCGGAGGCGGTTGCGGAGGTGGTGGCGGAGGCGGTTGCGGCGGCTGCAGCTGATACAGTCGCTCACCGCCGGTATACGTAAAGCCTTTCCTAACATCGCTCGAAGCGGCATCATGCGCGGCATGAGCGACGTCACACGCCGCGGCATCGGCCATTCGACCAATCTGGTGGGACGCCCCTCCGAGTGGCTGGCAAGTTGCGCCTTCAACGACAGCGCAGTGCCGCTGCACATCTGGGGTGTCACCGAGATGAACCCCAGCCTGTTCACGATGCTCGATCAGGCAGAGGACCTGACCGAGGCCGGCCAGGCGTTCTCCAGCTACATGATGGCGATGTTCGGCCTCGATCCGGAGCAGCGCGCAGCAGCATACCGGGGGCAGCGGCGCTTCCGTTCCTCGTTCCTGCGGCTGATCCAGGGCTGGGGCTTCGACAGCAACGGCCCTGAGGGCGCGGTGCTCAAAGGCTGGGTCGAGAGCCGGTTCGGCCTCGGTCCGTCCTACCACAAGCAGATCATCGAGCGCGTGGCAAGCCGGGCATGGACCAACTATGTCGAAGAGAAGATGTCGAGCCGCTTCCACAACAACGCGATCTGGGTGCAGCTCGACATCCTGTTCGAGTTCTGCCAATGGGCGATCCGTCGCTTCGCCTTCCCGGACGACACCCATCTGACGCTCTATCGCGGCATCAACTCGTTCGACGAACATTGGATCGTGGAGCGGACGACGCGGCGGGAGGCAGTGATCCGGCTCAACAATGTCGTCTCGTTCTCCACCGACCGCGACACCGCGGGCTGCTTCGGCGACATGATCCTCACCGCACGAATTCCCGTGAGCAAGGTCGTGTTCTTCAACACTCTTTTGGCGTCACACGCACTGAAGGGCGAAGGCGAATATCTCGTCATTGGCGGCGACACGCGCGTGAGCATGGACTATGTGTGAGCGGGCTCCAGCCTGTGCACGCCTGATGTGGGCGAGCGCGCTCTCTCGGCCTGTCTCGGCTTTGCCATCCGCCATGCGCTCGACGCCACACATCAGCTGGAGACCGGCCCGGTGTGGCGTGACGTCTCCTTGACGATGTTCCTGGGCGGGCTGATTGCACTGATGGTGCGGAGCGTCCTGCTGCCGTTTCGCAAGCCGAAGCAACAGCGCGTCGTGCGCTCGCAGCAAGGCGCTCTTGTGGACGGCGATCAGACCGCCCGAGCGCTCGCCAGGATCTCGCCCAAGGCATCGGTCAGCCGCGCCAGCTCCGCCGCCGAGCCGATCGTGATGCGCAGATAGTCCGCGATGCGTGGCGCGGTGAAGTGGCGGACGAGCACCGCACGTTCGCGCAAGGCAGCGGAGAGTGCCTGGCCTGAATGGTCAGGGTGGCGCGCGAAGACGAAATTGGCGCTCGACGGCAGCACCTCGAAGCCGAGCCGGATCAGCGCGGTGGTGAGGTCGGCACGGTTCTGCATGATGGCCGTGCGGGTCTGCTGGAAATGCGCCTCGTCCTCGATCGAGGCGATCGCGCCGGCCTGGGCGGGGCGGCCGAGCGGATAGGAGTTGAAGCTGTCCTTCACCCGCGTCAGGCCCCCGATCAGGTCGGCATCGCCGATGGCATAGCCGACGCGCAGGCCAGCCAGCGCGCGCGACTTGGACATCGTCTGCACCACCAGCAGATTGGGATGCTCGGCGATGAGGGGGATGGCCGTCTCCGCGCCGAAATCGACATAGGCCTCGTCGATCACGACCGCCGTGTCGCTGCGCGCCGCAGCGAGTCGCGCGATCTCCTGGAGCGGCAGCGCGATGCCGGTCGGCGCATTCGGATTGGCGATGATCACCGGGCCCGGCCGATCGAGATAGTCGTCGATGCGCACGCGCATCTCGGCATCGAGCGGAACGGTGGTGGCGTCGATCCCGAGCAGCCGGCAATAGACCGGATAGAAGCTGTAGGTCACGTCGGGAAACAGCAAGGGCGCCGGCTGCTTCAACAGCGCGGCAAAGGTGTGCGCGAGCACCTCGTCGGAGCCGTTGCCGACGAACACCTGCGCGGGCGAGACCTTGTGATAGTCGGCCAGGACCTCGCGCAGGCGGGTGGCCTGCGGATCGGGATAGAGGCGCAGCGCGTCGGACGCCGCCGCCCGGATGGCCTCGATTGCCTTGGGCGACGGTCCGAACGGACTCTCATTGGTGTTGAGCTTGACGAGGCCCGGAATCTGCGGCTGCTCGCCGGGCACGTAAGGCGACAGCCCGCGGGCCAGCTCTGACCAGAAACGACTCACGACTGTTCTCCAGCGGACACGAGCGTCGGCGCCCGACGTAGCGCCGAGCGGCCCGGAAGGTACGGATGCGATGGGGAGAGTTTCATCGGCAAATGGCGCGCCCGGAACGATTCGAACGTCCGACCCTCAGATTCGTAGTTCAAAAACATCGCTTCGCCACGCTATCCGACTGTACGCCACAGCGCAACGATAGACGAAAAAGTCCTTAATTTCGAGACATTTATCGTACATCCTCGCACAACGTCGGGGTCGAACCGTCGAACTCCCCGATTTGCCAAAACCGTTTGAAAAACCGTTCGAGTTTTGGAGCGCTCCGATGGCCGATGTCCGCCTCCTGCTGACCGACAAGGAAATCGCCCGCCTGCCGACCCCGAACGAGGGGTGGTATTTGGCTCGCGATACCGAACTGAAGGGCTTCTTCGTCGTCGTCGGAAAGCGGAAACGAACCTTCACCGTCCAAGGCGACCTTCGCGAAGACGGCAAGCGAGCAACGTCCGTCCGGGTCGCAATCGGCGACGTCAAAGAGCTTTCGACAAGGACGGCCCGCGCGACTGCCAAGGAATATCTTGCTCAGATCAGCCGGGGCCAGCACCCCAAGCCCGGATCGAAACCGAATCGCATCGCGGGCGGCGGTGACGGCACGACGGCGCACCAGTCCGGCGGCATCACGCTGAGGCAAGCTTGGGAGCGATATCGCGACGCCCACATGATCCGAAAAGGCCGCAGCGAGCGCACGATCGAGAGCTATCGGGATCACGTGGAGCGGATCTTCGCCAAGTGGCTCGAGACGCCATTGGAGGATCTGGGCCGCCACCCGGCAAAGGTGGTCGAGAGGCATGATGAAATCACCAAGGAGAACGGACCCTATATCGCGAATGGCAGCATGCGGACTCTCCGAGCCATCTATGCCCACGCACGCAAAGCCAATAAGACCTTGCCGCCAGATAATCCCGTTGGGGCGATCGACTGGAATGGAGAGAAGCGACGCGACACTGGCATGGGACCAGGTGACCTAAAGGCCTGGTTTGCCGAACTGTCCGCCCTGGACAATCCGATCCGTCGAGAATTCCATCTCTTCACGCTACTTTCGGGATGTCGGCCGACCGCACTGCAGGAAACAACTCCCGGCGATATCGACTTCAAGAGGCGGATCTTGCACATCCCGAAGCCCAAGGGCGGCTCGAAGCGAGCTTTCGATATTCCCCTATCTCGCGAAATGATCCGCTGCCTGATCCGAGTCATTCGCTCCGGACATCAGATGTACCCCTCTCAGGCACGCCGATGGATATTCCCTGCCGACAGCGGATCGGGGCATATCGTTGAGCAGAAAGAAAATCGGGCCATACTGTCGAAATGGGGTAACGATCTGCGACAAAGCTTCCGCACGATAGCAGCCGCGGCAGGCGTGTCGGAGTTCGACGCAAAGCTGCTGATGAACCACGCAATTCCTGGCGTAAACGCTGGCTACATTACGCGCCCTAGGCTGTTGGGAGATCACCTCCGGCGCCAACAGCAGGCGATAAGCAGTGCCGTGTTTGCGGCAGTGAATACGGATAGCAATAGTATTCCTCAGTGGCTTTAATCCAACGCCGCAAATTTTTGCCATTCAACAGCTGACCTGCCACCGAAGTTTCATCCAGCAGCATTTAGAGTCCGAGTGGGTTTTACGCCGATTGGCGCGTGTTGAGCAACGGGCGAGCGGCGGAGCAGGTCGGGGTTGCGCAGCCGATCGCCCGTTGCGGTGAATGTGGCAGCGTAGGCCGCCGGGGTCTGGTATTGCAGCGAGGAGTGAGGCCGCTCGCCATTGTAGTCGGCGACCCATGCAGCAATTTTGCTTCGTGCCTCGGCGATGCCGAAGAACAGCGTCTCGTTCAGCAGCTCGTCGCGCATCCTGCCGTTGAAGCTTTCGACGAAGGCGTTCTGGATCGGCTTGCCCGGTGCGATGAAGTGCCAGGCGATGCTGTTGTCCTGGCACCAAGCCAGCATCGCATTGCAGGTGAACTCGGTGCCGTTGTCGGACACAATTGATCCCGGTTTGCCGCGCCAAGCGACGATGGCCGTCAGTTCTCGTGCCACCCGCCGGCCCGAGATCGAGGTGTCCGGGATCGCGCCCAGACACTCCTTGGTGACATCATCGACGATATTGAGGATGCGGAAGCGCCGACCGTTGGCGAACTGGTCGGAGACAAAGTCCAGCGACCAGCGCGCATTCGGTCTCGCTTCCACCGGGATCGGAGCCCGCATCCCGATCGCCTTTCGACGAGCGCGTCGCTTGCGCACCGTAAGCCCTTCTTCGCGGTACAGCCGATGGATACGGTTGATGCCGGATCGCTCGCCCTCCCGTCGCAGCAGGATGAACAGCCGACGATAGCCGAACCGCCGCCGTTCGTTGGCAAGCTCGCGCAGTCTGACCCGAAGCTCGGCGTCCGAGGGGCGACGAGACTGGTAGCGCACCATCGTCCGATCCGCCCCGACGATCGAGCAGGCCCGCCGTTCCGACGTATCGCTCCGGCGTAGGCCGCCTTGTTCGGCGTCACCGGCCGCCTAAGGATATGGCCTTAAGTCCAGCCTTGAGGTCATGCGGCGATGCAGATGGAAGTTTTGGGCGCCGAACGGCGGCGTCGATGGAGTTATGAGGATAAGGTTCGTCTGATCGAGGAGACGATGCAGTCCGGGCAGACCGTCTGCGGAGTTGCCCGGCGGCATGGGGTGGCTCAGAGCCTGCTGTTCACCTGGCGCCGGCAGGCGCGGCAGGGCCGGCTGGGTGCCGAGGCTGTGCCGGCTATCGTTCCTGTCGCCATCGTGTCGTCGCAGGCTGACGACTTGACGAGGGTGCCATCACCACCGTCGCCATCGCGTGCCGCACCGAGCATGCGGGCCGGAACGATCGAGATCGAACTGGACGACTGCTGCGTGCGCGTCGACCGCGACGTGGACACCGAGGCACTTCGGCGCATTCTCGACCTTTTGAGGCGGCGATGATTCCGATCCCGAGCGACGTCAAGGTCTGGATTGCGACCGGCCACACGGACATGCGCCGTGGTATGCAGAGCCTGGCCCTGATGGTCCAGGAGATTTTGAAGCGAGATCCCCACGCCGGCGATCTCTACATCTTCCGCGGCCGTCGCGGGGATCTGGTCAAGATCCTGTGGCATGACGGAATCGGCTTGTCGCTCTACGCCAAGCGCCTCGACCGAGGAAAGTTCATCTGGCCCTCGGTGTCCAATGGCGCGGTGTCGATCTCGGCCGCGCAGATGGCCTACATGCTTGAGGCGATCGATTGGAGGAATCCGCAGCTGACATGGCGGCCACAGAGCGCAGGCTGAGCAGAGATAGTTGCGGCTTTCCGGTATTTAGGGAGTTCCAACCGGCCTGATCTGTGATTCACTGCGTCGCATGAACGCCGATTGCGATGCTGGACCGGATGACGTCGTCGCCCTGAAACAGGCGCTGGCGGCCGAGCGCGCGAAGGAATTGGAGGTCGCTGCCGAGCTTGCGGCTGCCCGAGCCAAGGCATCGGAAGACGAAGCCCTGATCGCGTCCCAGAAGCTGCAGATCGCCAAGCTGAGGCATCAGATCTACGGGCAGCGGTCGGAGCGTTCATCACGCCTGCTCGAACAACTGGCGCTGACGTTCGAAGAGCAGGAAGCTGGCGCCACCGAGGACGAGCTTGCGGCGGAACGCGCCGCGGCGAAGACCAGCACGGTCCGCGCCTTCACGCGCAAGCGCACCGAGCGACAAACCTTCCCCGAACATCTGCCCCGCGAGCGGGTGGTGATCGAGCCGCCGACGGCTTGCGAATGCTGCGGCAGCAATCGCCTGCGCAAGCTCGGCGAGGACGTGACGCGGACGCTGGAGGTGGTGCCGCGCCAATGGAAGGTGATCGAGACGGTGCGGGAGAAGTTCTCCTGCCGGGACTGCGAGAAGATCAGCCAGGTGCCGGCGCCGTTCCATGCCGTGGCGCGAGGATGGGCCGGGCCGAGCCTGCTGGCGATGATCATGTTCGAGAAGTTCGGTCAGCATCAGCCCTTGAACCGCCAGGCCGAGCGCTATGCGCTGGAGGGCGTGCCGATAGCGCTCTCGACCATGGCGGATGCCGTGGGGTCGGTCTGTGCGTCGCTGGACCCGCTGCTGCGCCTGGTTGAAGCGCATGTCATGACGGCCGAGCGCCTTCATGCCGACGATACGACCGTGCCGGTGCTGGCCAAGGGAAAGACTGACACGGGGCGGTGCTGGATCTATGTCCGGGACGACCGGCCGTTCGGTGGTGCGGACCCGCCGGCAGCGATGTTCTACTACTCGCGCGATCGCAAGGGCGAGCATCCGCAGGCGCATCTGGCGCGGTATGCCGGCATCCTGCAGGCCGACGCCTATGACGGCTATAACCAGCTCTATCTGGCTGGACGCGGCCCTGGACCGATCCGCGAGGCGTCGTGCTGGGCGCATGCGCGGCGCCCGTTCTTTGCCATGGCCGATCTGGAGGAGAATGCGCGCCGCAAGGCTGCGGGCAAGAAGGAGATCCCGCTTTCTCCGATCGCAATCGAGGTCGTGCGCCGGATCGACGCGTTGTTCGAGATCGAGCGTTCCATCAATGGCAAAAGCGCGCAGGAGCGTCTCGAAGCACGGCAGACGCTCAGTCGGCCTTTGACCGAAGACCTGCGGCTCTACATGCAAGAGCAACTCGCCAAGCTCGCCCGGGGGCACGACCTTGCCAAGGCATTCAATTACGT
The DNA here is from genome assembly GCF_900176205.1 of Bradyrhizobium sp. ORS 285. Taxonomy (NCBI): domain Bacteria; kingdom Pseudomonadati; phylum Pseudomonadota; class Alphaproteobacteria; order Hyphomicrobiales; family Nitrobacteraceae; genus Bradyrhizobium; species Bradyrhizobium sp. ORS 285. Next base: position 311,715 of record NZ_LT859959.1, on the reverse strand, counting down.
GCTGAAGCGATGGCCGAGCTTCACGCTGTTCCTCGATGACGGTCGTGTGTGCCTCTCCAACAATGCCGCCGAGCGCGGTCTGCGAGGCATCGCCCTAGGTCGAAAATCCTGGCTCTTCTGCGGGTCTGATCGCGGCGGCCGGCGCGCAGCTGCGATGTACAGCCTGATCGTCACCGCCAAAATGAACGGGATCGATCCGCAAGCCTGGCTGACCGATGTCATTGACCGGATTGCCGCTCACCCGTCCCAACGGCTCGACGAACTGCTGCCCTGGAACTGGACGCCTCAGGCCGCAGCGCTCTCCACCCGAGCAGCATGACCACGCACGTCAACAAAGTTCACCACGTCACCACCATCGCCAAGGTTGCCAAGGACCTCGGCGAAGATGAGGAATGGTTGCACGACGTCGCCAGCGAATTGGACATCGAGGATGGCGTCATCTGGGTCTATGGCGCTGGTGACGATGGCGTCATGGCCTTGACCGACTTCGGGATCGACAACCTGATCGAACTCGTCAAAACACGTCGGCAGCTCTGAAATCTCTTCCCAGATGACGCCGCAAACCGGCTCCCCCCGCGGCCTACGGCGGATGCTTACGTTCCGACAGGCCGAGCTTGGCCTGCAGGTGCGCCGATGCGGCGCGCTTGGCGGCAGGGCCTACCATTTTTTTGAAAGCAGCTCCGGCAGCGCCGCCGCATCGAGCATCTGCTCGGCCAGCAGCTTCTTCAGCTTGGCATTCTCGTCCTCGAGCGCCTTGAGCCGCTTGGCCTCGGAGACGTCCATGCCGCCGAACTTGGCCTTCCAATTGTAGTGCGTCGCCTCCGAGATCCCGTGCTTGCGAGCCAGATCGGCCGTCTTCGCACCGGCCTCGTGCTCTTTCAAAACCGCGATGATCTGCTCTTCCGTGAACCGCTTCCGCTTCATCTGTCCGTCCTTCGTCAGGGCGGACTCTAAATCCTTCTGGAGGAAATTCTTAGGGGCAGGTCATCTGCCGTAAAGCGGCTACACTTGATCCTCTGGTCTTCGTTGGCCAGGGTCGTGTCCCCGGTGGTGGTGTAGCTCGGTAGAGCAAAGCCGCCCGGACGCGCGCTGTCACGTAGCGCCGTAGCGGGCGGGCGGCTTTGCGGTGGTCATCGGCAGTTCTCCGGTAGGATCGGGTTGCGACACGCCAACGCAACCGAGGACCCACCGATGACCGACGACATGATGAACCTGCGAACACTCGTGGAGAAGACCCCTGATGCGGATTTGTTGCGCGAGATGATCGGCTTTGCCGCCCAGCGCCTGATGGAGCTGGAGGTCGAAAGCCAGACCGGAGCAGGCTACGGCGAGAAGACCCCCGAGCGTCTGGCCCAGCGCAACGGCTACCGCGACCGGACCTGGGAGACCCGGGCCGGTACGGTCGAACTGCGTATTCCCAAGCTGCGCAAGGGCTCCTATTTCCCGGGCTTCTTAGAGCCGCGCCGGATGGCCGAGAAGGCGCTCACCGCCGTGGTCCAGGAAGCCTATGTGCAAGGCGTTTCAACCCGCTCGGTGGATGACCTGGTGCAGGCCATGGGCATGACCGGCATCTCGAAGAGCCAAGTGAGCCGGCTGTGCGGTGAGATCGATGACAAGGTGAAGGCCTTCCTCGGCCGTCCGATCGAGGGCGACTGGCCGTATCTGTGGATCGACGCCACCTACGTGAAGGTGCGCCAGAACGGGCGCATCGTGTCGGTGGCGGTGATCGTCGCAGTCGGTGTCAACAGCGACGGCCGGCGCGAGGTTCTCGGCATGGACGTCGGCCCCTCCGAAGCCGAGACGTTCTGGACCGCGTTCTTGCGCAAGCTCGCCCGCCGCGGCCTGCGCGGCGTCAAGCTCGTCGTGTCCGACGCCCACGAGGGCATCAAGGCCACCGTCGCCAAGGTGCTCAACGCCAGCTGGCAGCGCTGCCGCGTCCACTTCATGCGCAACGCGCTGGCCCATGCCGGAAAGAGCGGGCGCCGCGTGGTCTCCGCTTTCATCGCCACCGCGTTCGCCCAGGACGATGCCGATGCCGCAAAAACGCAGTGGCGCAAGGTCGCCGATCAGCTCCGCCCCAAGCTGCCCAAGCTGGCCGGCTTCCTCGACGAGGCCGAGACCGACGTACTCGCCTACATGACGTTCCCGCCCCAGCACCGGACCAAGTTGCACTCCACCAATCCGATCGAGCGTCTCAACGGAGAGATCAAGCGGCGCACCGAGGTGGTCGGCATCTTCCCAAATGAGGATGCCATCGTCCGCCTCATCGGCGCGATCCTGCTCGAACAAAACGACGAATGGGCCGTCCAGCGAGCCCGCTATGTGACACTGGAAACCATCGCACCGATGAGCGATGATCCTACCGTCAGCCTTCAGGCTATCGCCAGCTGACCAGCCCGGCTCTCGCCGGCGAACGCGGTGACCCACCGCGAGCTACACCACGCCACGGGACACGATCTTGGCCAGAACGAACTTCACCCAAAGGGCAGGGTCAGGGCCTACTACAGGTGTCTGCTCCATTCAGAGACCGTCCCGAACGAACACTCGCTCGGGTGTCGCGCCTCAATATTCGGGGCACTTGGTAAAACTGAGCTTGAATCCCACGTTGCGTCAGGTTGTAACTTCGGCCGGTAAAGCGTTACGCTTCACGATCGGAAGTAGGATTACAATATCCATAGGGTCGCAGGTGAGACGAAATCCGTGACGACACGTCGGTTAACGCGAAGTTGAGGACATCGAACTGAGTTCGAAGCGGCTGCTCCGAAAGTGGCTTTCGGTCTCTTGAATTCAGAGTTTGTTGGCGCTCCACCTGGCTGTGGTCCGGGTGAAGCTATGAAGAGTTATCTGGCCGAAGGAGGGGACATGGAACCCGGCTATAGCGACCCGAACTATTCGATGCGCCGGCACGCAGAGCGGCAAGAGCTCCAGCGCACGCGGCAGGAGGCCGATCTCGAGCCAGTTGATCAGGCTCGCTTTGAGCAGCAACTGGGCGAACTGCAGCCTCTATCCTTCAAGGAGAGTTCGCCTGACACTCCAGACGCGCGATCGGGCGACAATACTCAGCGCACGACCAGTGATGCTGCGATGTGTGTGCCACAAGAGCATAACTTGCGCGACAGCTCGTTGAGCAATGCGCGCTACAGCGCCGATGTTCCGCGCGGTCATCTTGGACCGGGCTCAGACGGCTTGGATTCGGTGTCATCCGGCAGCATGCGCTACGAAGCGCCTCTGGAGGTGCAATCTAAAGTCCGGACGGATGAATGCAGAAAGCCACTTGGATTGCTCTCCCGGGTCAAATCCGGACTAGGCAATGTCCTGGGAGGAAGCCGCCGAGAGAAGTCGTCTGGTGACCCAGAAGATGTCACGCTCCGCTCCGAGCTTCATATCAGGCGCGCAAAGCGCAAGCGCCCGTCCGCTGCAGACCAGGCACTATTTATAGAGCTCAGGAAAGCGTTGACGGCCGCGCACTTTAGACGCGGCACGATTAATAACTACTCGTCGGCGCTTCGGGGGTTCAGTGAGTTCCTCCAATCCAAAGACCTCATTCTGACGGACGTGCTTGGCCATCCTGATCTACTGACGGCCTGTAAGGATGAATTTATAAAGGGCGCGGGCGCCTTTAGCACGGCTAGGAGGTCCTTGAGTGGAGCTCTCCATGAGCTTCAGATCTTTCAGGCTGGAGGGTCTAGCACAGTCCCTAGCCGGGGTATACGTCTCGGCCCCATGTATCCTGCCGACGAGCAAATGATCTCTCAGTTTGAGAAGGCCGTCAGAGAGTATGGAGTTGCGCCTGATGGTACCAGCAGCCGCGGGACTGGGGTGATTGCCTCCGAGACCATTAAATCGTACGTGAGAGCTCTCAGGCATTTTGCGCGTTGGCTCCGAGAGCACGATAAGGAGACATTGGCTCGGTTATACACGGAGCCAACGTCGTTGGGCGACGACCTGAACGAGTACATCGAAGCCGTTGGCGACGATAACGGCCGGCTCAGTGTGGCACTGTCTCATTTGTGTAGATTAGGGACTGATGGGCAGCTCGTAGGTATTCTTAGCCGCCCCCGCCTGATGGGGCACAAAACATTAGCTCCTTATCGGGAAGACGCCGTCGCCATCGACCGCGGCTTGAGCAATGCACCGTCTATGGGCGAAGAAAAAAGCACCGCTACGACGCAAGCCTCGCGACTGCGCAGTTTCAGTGATTGGCTTCAGAGGGAGAGCAGGCCCAGCATTGTGAACCGGATTGACGGGACTGTTGAGCAGCAGGACTCGTTGAGGGATGATATCGCGGCGTGTCGGAAAGCCGGAAAGGAGGTGCCTCAGCTTGATCGAATTCGTGCATTTTTGGGTATCGAAGGAATTTACCTTTACGACGAGGACGCCAGTCTGATCGAGGGCCTTACCAACGAGGAGTTGAACAAGCCCAATCTTCTCCAACAAAAGAAAGCAGCAGCACGAAGAACTGCTTCAACACTGCGCGAGTTCGGCGAGTGGCTCCGAACAACCGGTAGAACGAGCATCGCTAGCCGGATCAATGGCAATGTCGAGCAGCGACACTCGCTGGATCGAGACTACCAGGCGTTCACAGAAGTTAGGGGTGACGTCTTCGTACCTCTGAGTAAGCTCAGGCAGTATGCGCAGATCGTCGATGCAAACAGGGCGCTCGGCCTGAACTTCCCGCAGCAGAGAGTCGAGCCGAGCTCGAGCTCGGCCTTGACACGAACTTTGCCGCAGACGCGCCCCGAAGCTGAGCTGCCCCGGCCGCTGATAGAGCCGCTTAGGCAGGCGGGGTTGCAGATCCCGGCTGACCTAAGCTCGACCTCAACGTGGCTTCAAGATTTGCAGCTGCCGTCCTTCTTCGACTTTCCCACGTCGGAGCGCGCGCCCTCCCCGTACTCACAGATCTACCAGGGCCTTTCTTCGTTCATGGATCTGCCGTACACACCGCCGGACTTGCGTGACGACGCCCGGTCGGCCTACGTCGCTTCTTCGCCGGAGCGCGCGCCTGCCCCGTCCTCACAGATTTACCAAGGTCTTTCTTCGTTCGCGGATCTGCCGTACACACCGCAGGACTTGCGTGACGACGCTCGGTCGGCCTACTTCAATTCTTTGCCGGAGCGCGCCCCTGCCCCGTCCTCACAGATTTACCAGGGTCTTTCTTCGTTCGCGGATCTGCCGTACACACCGCAGGACTTGCGTGACGACGCTCGGTCGGCCTACGTCAATTCTTTGCCGGAGCGCGCGCCTGCCCCGTCTTCAGAGATTTACCAGGGTCTTTCTTCGTTCATGGATCTGCCGTACACTCCCCAGGATTTGCGTGACGACGCCCGGTCTTCCTACTTCAATTCTGCGCCGGAGCGCGCCCCTGCCCCGTCTTCAGAGATTTACCAGGGTCTCTCTTCGTTCGTCGATCTGCCGTCTACACCGCGGGACTTGCGTGACGAAGCCCAGTCAAGGCCGGTGCTCAGCCCAGCCGGCGCTCCACCGTTCTTCATCGGCCCCTCAGGCGTTCTGCAGCAGCTCGAAGACATTGGACATCTCGTCGGTGAGGATTGGCAGCATCGCTCACAGGCGGTGCCGGATTATCTGCTGAATGTGCTGGACAACAAGATGCTGTTGCCGAATTCGGGAATGGTTTCCCAGCCGGTGACCATCAACAGAGAGACCTATTCCATCACAATGGGACCCCAAAGTCGCTACGACTTCCAATTTGTCCATCATCCTGGTCACTTCGCCGCCCGGGATGCCCAGGCCGGCCCATCGGTTGCCGCTGCTTCTTCCGCAGACCGTAGCGGACGCGTGCTGGGCTCCATGCAGTGGCTGGGTGACGAGCACATCCAGCGAGACTACGAGCTTCTGTCGGAGGAATTGCAGCAAAGCAATCCAGATCTCGCCGCTCGGACCCGGTTCGTGGATCCTCTGATGGCCTTCCAGGTGGCCCATAGCACCGGCGCCGATGCCCTAAGGGCATTCCATATAATCGTGGTCGATCGGAATGGAGACGACACAGCCGACTTCCTGTTCTTGCCCGTGAACAATGCCAGTGTCGCAGGCCTCGCTGAGCGAGGCACTCATTGGTCGTTGCTGCTGGTCGACCGTCGCAACCGCGACAGGCCGGTTGCCTATCACTACGACTCCGCTCAAGGGCACGGCAATGCCGGCCCCGCGGCAACACTCGCCGCGGCAGTAGGGGCCAATCTGCGACATGGCCCAATAGCTCAGCAGAGGAACAGCTACGATTGCGGCGTTTTTGTCGTCGACGGCACGAGAGCGCTGGCACGAAGGCTCGCAGGAGGGCGACAGGTAGATCTCAACCTTAGCAACCTCGTCGTCGATCGGCAGGAACTTCAGAACCGACTGAAGAGCAGCTGATGTCGCCACTGAATAGCGCGCCTGATTGAAGTGCAACTTCTCTCCCATTGAGGGCGCACGATCGGCATGTCTGCAGAGCGTGCTGTGTGTTTACGATGGGTGGGGGGCAAAGCCCGCCGTCTAGGCTGTTTTGCGAAATTGCGAAGCAGCCCAATCGGCACCATGTGGAATGAACGAACCAGAAGCGCGATCGATGATCGTATTCCGAAATCAATACCGGAAGATTAATTCCAAGACTCGTTAAAGACAAGATCTGCGACGCGCCTGCAGATGGACGTCAGCATGTGACGGGTCGCGTCATTGGCTGGGCACAACAAATTAGGTCGCTTATGAGCAAAGCGGACACCACGCGAATTTGCAACACGCGCAGATACATGGCGCTATTCGGGCAGGCACTCTGGGAAGGCGTCTCCCGTTTGATCGAGGACATTACGGAACTCGGAGGCGGCTTCGTCAGGCGAGGTGCTGAGGGGGCGAAATCACTCCACCAGAACGAATCCTTCCGTCCGCCTGCTCGTTCCGCTCGGTCAGCACGCAGCAGGGATTCGCAATCGTCAGAGCTCGCGTTGGTCCAGCTGTTGCGGGCCTCAAGACCTAACCCGACGGCCAAGGGTCCTCTTTCGGACCGGTCGCTACGATCCGCAGCGCGCCGTCTGGTAAGGGCCGCTGCAGCGCCTTGGCCTCGTCCCACGGGCCGCCCAGCCAGGCGTCGAATTCCTCGGATCTAGTCAGGATCACCGGCATCGCCTTCGGGTGCACGGCGCCGACCTCGGCGTTCGGCTCGCAGGTCAGAAAACCATACACGTCGATCGTGATCTCGCCCTCCTTGGCTTTGCGGACTGATGTCCAGGTCGTCCAGAGGCCGGCGAACGCCAGGAGAGGCCGGCTCTCGTCGGTGGCGAACCAGACGGGCACCTTCTTGCCGTCAATCGTGTCGTACTCGGAGAATGAGGTGAACGGGACCAAGCACCGGTGGTCGGGGCCGAGCCAGCGCTTCCAGTGTGCGCTGTTGACGTTGCGGATGTTGGTCGTCCCGCTGTCCGGCTCAAGCCGCAACAGCTCCTTGAAATCAACGGTCCTGCCCTTGGCTTCAAGCTTCTCGGCCCGCTTCTTGGTCGCGTCCATCAGTGCCTTTGCCGAGCACGGCATGCCCCACCTCGCCATCGCAAGCTCGAGGCCGGCGGCCGAGTTTCGGACGATCGGCGCGGGATAGTCCGGGAAGATGCCCGGCATGGACGGCAGGTTGCCGGTGCGGTCGTTCCCCGGCTGCACTCCGAACAGCCGCCGGATGGCGTCGGCGTTCTTGGTCATCGAGTAGATGAGGTGATTGCGGCCGCTGCTCCGTTTGGCAAAGTCGATCGGAGCGGCCGCAGGAGCCGCGCTTCCTCGGAGGGGTCACTATGATGCACTACGCTGGCCTGGACGTATCTTTGAAAGAAACGGCGATCTGCGTCGTCGATGAGAAAGGCTTCATTCTGAGGGAGGGCAAGACGGCATCGGAGCCAGATGCGATTGCCCAGTGGCTCGCAAGCGTTGAGGTCGACATTAACAAGGTCGGCCTTGAAATTGGTGGTCTTGCCCGTTGGCTTTATACGGAATTGCGTGCCCGGGGCGTGCGGGCTGTGTGTGTTGATCCTCGTATAGCGCGACGATCAGGATGAGAACTTGGCGTCAATCTGGAGGAGAAGATTGGAGCCGGGTGGCCGGATCATTGTCGCTGGCTCCCGGCTTGGCAAGGGCTGATTGACGCTGGGCGACAATCAGCATTGCCGCAGCGTCAATCAGCCGTGCTTTCGACCTCCTTCGGTGTGGCGTGAACCGGCGGTCGGCCGGCGCCGCGCTTGCGGCCGAGGGCGGCCTTGCGGCGGTAGCTCTCGACGTTCATCTCGATGATCGTGGCGTGGTGGACGAGACGGTCGACGGCGGCGAGCGTCATGGCCTGATCGGGGAAGATGCGGCCCCACTCGCCGAACGGCTGATTGGCCGTGATGAGCAGCGAGCGCCGCTCGTAGCGGGTGGCTATCAGTTCGAACAGCACGCTGGTCTCGGCCTGATCTTTCGACACGTAGGTGATGTCGTCGAGGATCAGCAGATCGTAGCGGTCGAGCTTGGCGATGGCCGCTTCCAGCGCCAGCTCTCGCCGCGCCGTCTGCAGCCGCTGCACGAGATCGGTCGTGCGCGTGAACAACACGCGCCAGCCGTTCTCGACGAGGGCCAGGCCAATGGCCGCGCTGAGATGGCTCTTGCCGCCGCCGGGCGGACCGAACAGCAGCAGGTTGGCGCCAGACTCGAGCCAGACGTCGCCCGCGGCGAGCGCCATCACCTGCGCCTTGGACAGCGTCGGCACGCTGTCGAAGTCGAAGCTCGCGAGCGTTTTGCCGGCAGGCAGGCGCGCTTCGAGCATGTGCCGTTCGATCCGGCGGCGACCACGATCGGCGACCTCGTGCTCGGCGAGTGCTGCGAGGAAGCGCGCGGCGGGCCAGCCCTCCTTGTCAGATTGCGCGGCGAGCTTTGGCCAGATCGCCTTGACGCTCGGCAGGCGCAGCTCGGTGAGCAGCAACTCGACGCGCGCGGCATCAATGGGTGTCGTCGTGCTGGTCATGCTGCATCTCCCGTGTTCGAGGTCATCGGCGCAAAGCCCAGGGACGCCAGTTCGTCGTAGGCGGCGAGCGGAGCAAGCTCGACGGCGACGTCGGGGACTGATGCCTGTTCGGGGCGGAAGCGGATGCGGAGCGTGGCGAGATCCGGCAGCCGTCCCGCATCGAGATCGGCGGCAATGGCCTCGGCGAGCTCGGCCTCGCAGGCCCGCTCGTGAGCGAGAGCAAGGGGCTCGACCGTGACCTTGCAGGCATGACGCTCGTCATATCTGTCCTGCAGCGTCTCGAACGCGCGTCGGTAGGCTGCCCGCGGGAACAGCTGATCGCGGTAGACGAGATTGGCAAGTGCCATCGGCTTGCGGCGCAGGGCATGGATGACGTGACGATAATCGACGACGTGTCCGCCCCGGCTTTCCGACACAGGCTGGCCTCGCCTGAGCATCGCGACCTGCGTGGTGCCGAGGAAGCATTCGAGGCGATCATCGAAGATGCGCACGCGCAGACGATGGCCGATCAGCTTCGAGGGCATCGTGTAGAAAACGCGGCGCAGGATGAAGCCGCCCGACGACGTCACGCGGATCACCTTCTCCTCGAAGTCGCTGGTGCGACCTCGCGGCAGCGGTGCCAGCATCTCCTTCTCGATCGCGATCCGCTTGACGACATGGGCGTTGCGCCGGCCGACGACCATGTCGACGAAGGCACGGTATCAGAGCGGCGGCAAAGCTGGCCGCGAGGACAAGGCAGCCGAACGCCATCAGCCGCCAATTCCTAGCCTGGACGCGCGCCGAACCAATGCGCTCGTCCCAAACCTGGGCCGCCTTCTGATATGGCGTCACCGGCTCGGGCGTGCGGCCGTAGTGAACGGATGGACGCTTGAACATGTCAGGATTTCCCCTCGGAGAGATCAATCGAGCCGCCATGCCCGCCTTGCTCGGCGTTGCGCACGGCCTGCGTGGTCGTGGATGTGCCCTGATGAATGGCTCGCGCCGCCTTGATGCGTTGCGCCCAACGGGGCGAGCCGCCGGCCGAACCGCCGCCCTCGGCTCCATGAGAGCCATCGACTCCGCTCCTCCGTGCTTCCGCCTTATGACGAAGCGGGCTTGCGGTTGCCTCCGCCTCATCATCTCCGGTCATGCCGCCGCGCAAAGCGCTAGACACACCAGAGCGAATAGAAGCAGCCGCCTTTGCTGAGCCAGATAAGGCAGCACCACCGAGCCCCGCAGCTCCTGTCGCGAGACCAGCGCCAGCCACGACAAGGCCGCCTGCCGCCAATGATGCGCCGGCAACGCTACCGGCGCCCAGCTGCGGCCCGCCAGACACCAGTCCATTGGCGATGCCAGGTCCGAACAGTCCGAGACCGAGCAGCGACAGCGATGCCAGTACCAGAGCCATGGCGCTGTCGATCGTCGGCGGATCGCCACCGGCGGCTTGCGTCAGCTGCGTGAACAACGTCGAGCCGACGCCGGAGATCACGGCCAGTACGAGGACCTTGATGCCCGACGAGATGACGTTCCCGAGCACCCGCTCAGCAGCGAACGCCGTCTTGCCAAATAGGCCAAACGGGATCAGCACGAAGCCGGCGAGCGTCGTCAGCTTGAACTCGATGAGGGTGACGAAGATCTGGATCGCCAGGATGAAGAAGGCGAGCAGCACGACCACCCAAGGGCTGCAGCGCAACCGAGCTCTCGCTCTCGGCCGACAGCGCACCACCGAGGTCGTGCCAGTCACCATCCATGGCGAGCGCTGCGACCCGCATTGAGCCGCCGAAGTCGAAGGCGAAGATTTGCGAGCCGGGATAGCGGCGGAACTGCAGAGCCATCGTCGCCAGCAGAACCGACTTTCCAGCACCAGTCGGGCCGACCACCAGCGTATGACCGACATCACCGACATGTAGCGCGAACCGGAACGGCGTCGCCCCTTCCGTTCGGCCGAATAGCAGCGGCGGAGCCTTGAGGTGATGGTCACGCGTCTCGCCGGCCCAGACGGCGGACAGCGGAATCATATGCGCCAGATTCAGGGTCGAGAGCGGAGGCTGTCGAACATTGGCGTAGACGTGCCCAGGCAATCCGCCGAGCCAGGCTTCGACGGCATTCACGCTCTCGGCCATGCAGGTGAAGTCGCGCCCCTGGATGACCTTCTCAACCAGCCGCCGCTTCTCGTCCGCTCGTGCCGGGTCCGCATCCCAGACGGTCACGGTCGCCGTGACATAGGCTTGGCCGATGTCATCGGAGCCGAGGTCCTGCAGCGCCGCATCGGCGTCGATCGCCTTGTTGTGGGCGTCGGTATCCACCAGGCTCGCTGCCTCGTTGGTCATCACCTCCTTGAGAAGAGCAGCCAGCGATTTGCGCTTGGCGAACCATTGCCGGCGGATTCGCGTCACGAGCTTCACGGCATCCTGCTTGTCCAGCATGATGGCGCGGGTCGACCAGCGATAGGCAAAAGCCAGCCGATTGAGATCATCCAGAATCCCCGGCGTCGTCGCCGACGGAAACCCTACGATAGTCAAAACACGCAGATGAACCGATCCCAGCATCGGCTCGAGACCGCAGGTGAGCGGCTGATCGGCGAGCAACCCATCGAGATGCATTGGGATTTCGGGGACGCGGACGCGCTGGCGCTGGGTCGAGATCGTCGATTGCAGGTAGCTCAGCACGGCGTCGTCACCGAGCCAGGCGCATTCCGGCATGAAGCCCGCAATCAGTTGCAGGATGCGATCGGTTCGGTCGACGAAACCGCGCAAGATCTCCCGCCCATTGACACCATCCGGCTGCGGCCGGCCCTCGTAGAGCACGCGTTCGGAACGTGCGACGTCCTCGCGCGGCGGCAGATAGAGAAAGGTCAGAAAATAGCTTGACTCATAGTGGGCCCCCTCTTCCTCGAACTGCGCCTTCCGCTCGGCATCGACCAGCGCGGACGCGGCATCCGGAAACATGCAGGGCGGATAAGCTCCCGCCGAATGCCGCTGGGCCTCCACGAAGATGGCCCACCCCGATCCCAGCCGTCGCAGCGTGTTGTTGAGGCGGGCAGCGACCGCCACGAGCTCGGACTCGACCGAACTCTCCAGATCGGGACCTCGAAAGCGCGCCGTCCGCTGCAGCGAGCCGTCCTTGTTGAGGACGATGCCCTCATCGACCAGCGCCGCCCAGGGCAGGAAGTCAGCAAGGCGGATGTTGGTGCGGCGATATTCGGCGAGATTGAACATGGCTGATCTCACTGACCGAGATGACCGGGAATGCGCAGATGACGGCGCACCACTTCGATGAAGGACGGATCGCGCTTCGTGGCCCACACTGCGATCATGTGACCGACGAACCAAAGCAGCAGGCCGAAGAACCAGAGCCGCAAACCAAGGCCCAACGCGGCCGACAGCGTGCCGTTGACGATCGCGACAGAGCGCGGCGCCCCACCCAGCAGGATCGGCTCCGTCAGGGAGCGATGAACCGGCGCGGCAAAACCTTTGACCTCTTCATCCATCAGATCACCACCCCGCCGCCGAACGAGAAGAACGACAGGAAGAAGCTCGAGGCAGCGAAGGCGATGGAGAGCCCGAACACGATCTGGATCAGCCGCCGGAAACCGCCCGAGGTCTCTCCGAAGGCAAGCGACAGACCGGTCGTGATAATGATGATCACGGCGACGATCTTGGCGACCGGCCCCTCGACCGACAGCAGGATCTGATTGAGCGGCTGCTCCCACGGCATGTTCGAACCGGCGGCGTGAGCGGGGGCGTCAAGCAGCATCGAAAGCGCCGTCGCAACAACCCAGCTCGCCAGCAATATTCTCGTCGGTGTCGTCACCTGTGATCTCCCATCTGTGCGAGGACGTAGTCTCCGGATTCAGAAAGCCCCTCCACGCGCACCAGCTCGCTCAGGCAGCGCGCTCGACCGCGGCCCGTCAGCACAGCGATGACGTCGATGGTTTCGGCGATCAGGGCTCGCGGTACAGTCACCACGGCTTCCTGGACCAATTGCTCCAGCCGCCGGAGCGCGCCGAGCGCGGAGCCCGCGTGAATCGTCCCGATACCCCCGGGATGGCCCGTGCCCCAGGCCTTCAGGAGATCGAGCGCCTCGGGACCGCGCACTTCGCCGATCGGAATGCGATCCGGCCGCAGGCGCAGAGACGAACGAACCAAATCGGAGAGCGACGCCACGCCGTCCTTGGTCCGAAGCGCAACCAGATTGGGCGCGTGGCACTGCAGCTCACGGGTATCCTCGATCAGCACCACGCGGTCGCAGGTTTCGGCAACGACGGCTAGCAGCGCGTTCGTCAGCGTGGTCTTGCCCGTCGACGTGCCTCCAGCCACCAGAATGTTGCAGCGATCGAGCACGGCTTTCCGCAAGCCACCAGCCTGCACCTGGCTCATGATCCCGTCCGCGACGTAATGATCGAGCGTGAAGACCGCGACGGCCGGCTTGCGGATCGCGAAGGTCGGCGCGGCAACGACAGGAGGCATCAGAACTTCGAACCGTTCGCCCGTACCTGGCAATTCTGCCGAGACGCGTGGAGATCCGGCATGGACCTCGAGCCCGACATGGTGGGCGACGAGACGAATGATCCGCTCGCCATCGGCAGCGGAAACCATCTCGCCCGTGTCGACCAAACCAGATGCCAGACGATCAGCCCAGAGCCGGCCGTCCGGATTGAGCATCACCTCGACCACAGATGCATCGTCGAGAAGGAGCTCTATTGCCGACCCCAGAGCTGTCCGCAGCATACGCGCGCCACGCGAGGCACTCTGCGTTTGAGCGATCTCGGTCACCCCTGATCTCCGACTCGTCAAGCGCACTCACGCTGCGCGAACCGGACAATCAAAGAATGCAGCAGCTCGAACCGAGCAAGATCACCCTTGCCGTCTGCGTGCTCTGGCGAAGAAAAGCGTAGACGCTGAGCCTGGTCCGCTTCCGGAGGATCGCCAAACAATTGTCGGCGTGCGCGACGAGCCGCCGCATCTCGAAGGCGCGGCGGCCCGTCATGCGTCACGAATTTTTCTCGGATCTCGCGTTCAGAGGGTCTGAGGACGTCGGACCGACCGCCTCACCACTTGCCTTGAACCGCCGGCTCCTCGATCAGAACAGGCAGTTCGGAGTACGATCCGAAATCGTCAGCGCCCTTAGCCGATGCGAAGCTGAATCGATCGTCTGACTGCCTTATCGCTCGCCTTCGGTGCGGAATTGCGAACCAAACAAGGGCAGCAGCTTGCAGGGCAACATTGACGCCGAACGCGACCTGATAAGCGACGGCCGGGTAGTGTCCGTCTTGTTGGACCCATTGCGCCACCAGCAGTCCTGTCCCGTATTGAGCAAGGAAACCCCACCCGAAATGCACGACATTCAAAACGCCGTTCGCTCGGCCCGCCATCTCCTTGGGAAAATAGTCCGAGATGATTGCAAAGCTCAGCACGGTTGCCGATCCCACAATGGCGATCATCAACCAGGGACCGATCGACGGCAGCGGCAGTCGTAGCACCAGCGCCAGTTGGGCCAGGATGAACAGGACCGCCACGAGCGCGAGCAATGTCTCGGACCTGATGCCTTTCCCGCGAGTCCAACTCGCGAGCATGCCGAGCAGCCAAGCCCCAAGACTGAGCACGATGGCCGTCGCACAGAGCGCCGTCACGACCTCGGTCCGTGTCATACCCTCGACGTCCGTCAGCCACGCGGGTGCCCAGAGACCTTGCATCGACCAGGCCGATCCGATGCAGGCGCCCGAGAGCGGCGCGATCCTCCAGAAACGTCGATCAGCCAGGATCTCTCGCAGACCGCCGCCGGCCGATGCGGATGACGCCTCGACATCGCGCTCCGGGACCAGGAAGAAGATCAGGATCGCCGTGCCCGCTGTGGTCACGGCCAGGATATCGAACAGATCCCGCCATCCAGTTTTCGCCAGCACTGCTTCTGCTGGAAGCGTGGCGGCAACGGCACCAAGCGCGCCGAGCATGACCATGTATCCATTCACGAGCGCCACACGCTCCCGCGGGAACCAGAGAACGATCGCCTTCAAGCCGGCGGTGAGAGCAGCTGCGACGCCAAGCCCAATGACAGCGCGCGACATCAGCAGCGAGAGCGGCCCGGACGAGCGCGCAAACGCGGCTGCGCCGAACGCAGCAACCAGAAGCAGAGCGCTCTGCACGCGCCGCGGCCCGTAGCGATCGAGCATCACGCCGACCGGGATCTGGGCGGCCGCGAGCACCAGAAAGTAGACGGCCGTGATCAGGCCGAGATCGGCGGCATTCAGTCCGAGCTCCGGGGCCAAGCGTGCGGAGACGACGCCATTGATTGTCCGGAACAGGTACGACAGGAAATACCCGGCCGCGAATGGCATGAAGACCAGAGCCACGACAGCCCAGCCGGAGATTCCGGCACCGCCGTCCTTGGCGTCTGCTCCCTTCCTGCCGAACATGTAGTCCGGCCCAGCCTCTCGGGGACAGTTCGGGTAAGATTGCTCAGCGCAGCAATCCCTCCGCAAGGCGAAAGGGGTCCTCGCCGCCCTCCCGGGCGGCCGGCACACCCCACGACACCTCAGTGATCGGCGCCGCGATCCCGGTGTGGTTCGCACGACGGGTCGGAGCTCCGAACGGCAAGGGCTCGCCACCCTGCTCGGAAGAAAGGTCCGCCGTTACACGCTCGCGAACCTCCGCTTCAACCCGTCCGCTCCCTGGAGCCTCCCCAGAATGATCCGCCGTCGCCTTGGTGGTCCCGTCCCGCCCGAGCGACGTCAAGGCCAGGTGATAGCGGGCATGCAGGCCGACCGTTTCATTCAGCGCCTTCAGATCCCGCTGAATGCCTTCGAGCTGCTCTTCCAACCCACTTAGTCGATTTTGCGACGGCGCTCCGCCATCCACCGGCTCACGAAGGAAGCGCTCCAGCGCCTTCTCCACCAGGATCGCGCGGTTCACACATCGCTCATCCGTCGCGCTCTTCAGACGATCGAGAATCTCATCAGAGAGCTGCAGAGTGATCTTCTTCTTCATCGTTCGGACCCATTTGGTCCGTCGATATCCCCCTGCTTGCTGAATGGCACCTGAGGCGAGCGAGCGTTCTCGCTCAAGCGCAGGAAAAGAAGCTCCAGCGTAGACGCCTGCTTCGCCCCTGTCCGAAGCCGTCTCTCATTCGCCTGGCTCTTCCGGTGTCTTCCTCACGAAGTCCTCCGGGATCTCCCGCAAGAAGCTCTGTCCTTTCTGCAACCGCCGGCCAAGCGCCTCAACGAAGCCTTCGAAGCGCTCACGCCCCTTGAGCTGCGCCGCGGACTGCATCTCGTTCGGCAGTGGTGGTGTTACGGTCAGCCAGAAGCGGACGAACAGCGCGAGCGTCTCGGCAAGAATGCCGACATCGCGCTCCAGCCGCTGCATCTGCCGCGACAGCCGGTCGAGCCTGCGGGTGAAGGCCGCCTCGCGGCGGTCAGCGCCGTCGGGCGACAGGAAGGACAGCACGGCTGCCTCCACGATCGCCGAGCGCGACAGCTTCTTGCGGTCGGCCAGCTCGGTGATCTGCTTCAGCAGCGCGGGCGGGAAGTAGACATTCATGCGATCACGCATCGGACGATCCTCAGAGACCGAGATCGTCGCCAGGGTCGAGCGCAGCTTGGCGCGCGACACCCACCATCGTCGGATCTCGACCACTTCTGGGAAGAGGCGCTTGGTCATCATCATCGAGCACGAGCGAGAACTCGTCAGCTGGGTCCGCCGGCACCGCTTCAGTCGCAATCGCGACGTGCTCCGGCAGCTCCGGCTCACGGCGCAAACCACCATTGGCCTGATCCTCGCTCGCCGGCGATCTCGCCTCCGACTTGGCCAGCACCGCCGCGATTGGCGCGAGAACCGACCAGTCGTCTTTCCGTCGCAACGTCTCGCATCGAGTGAACTCTGGTGGCGACAGGATCCGAGAGACGAGCCGCTGGTCCTCGAAGTAGCGGGCCTTCTTGGCCCGGATCGGCGGCGCGCCCGCGACCATGACAACCTCATCGGTCGGCGGCAGCTGCATCACTTCGCCCGGCGTCAGCAGCGCCCGCGGGGTTTCCTGGCGCGAGACCATGAGGTGGCCGAGCCAGGGCGCCAGGCGATGACCGGCATAGTTCTTCATGGCCCGCATTTCGGTGGCAGTGCCGAGCGCATCCGAGACACGCTTGGCGGTCCGCTCGTCGTTGGTGGCAAAGCTAACCCGGACATGGCAATTGTCCAGGATCGCGTTGTTCGGCCCATAGGCCTTCTCGATCTGATTGAGCGACTGCGCGATCAGAAAGCTCTTGATCCCGTAGCCCGCCATGAAGGCGAGCGCAGATTCGAAGAAGTCGAGCCGTCCGAGCGCCGGAAACTCGTCCAGCATCATCAGCACGCGATGCCGGCGCTCGCGCGCCTGCAGATCCTCGGTGAGGCGACGGCCGATCTGATTCAGCACGAGCCGGATGAGCGGCTTGGTGCGGGAGATGTCGGACGGCGGCACGACGAGGTACAGCGTGGTCGGCTCTTCGCCAGAAATCAGATCGGCGATGCGCCAATCACAGCGGCCGGTGACCTCGGCTACGACAGGATCGCGGTAGAGCCCGAGGAACGACATTGCAGTCGACAGCACGCCTGATCGCTCGTTCTCCGATTTGTTCAAGAGTTCGCGTGCGCTCGATGCGATGACGGGATGCGGCCCCTCTTCGCCCAGATGGGGCGTCGCCATCATGGCCATCAGCGTGGTCTCGATGGGACGCTTCGGATCTGACAGGAAGGCTGCAACGCCAGCGAGGGTCTTATTGGGCTCGGCGTAGAGGACGTGAAGGATGGCGCCGACCAGCAGCGAATGGCTGGTCTTTTCCCAATGGTTGCGTTTGTCGAGCGACCCTTCGGGATCCACAAGCACGTCGGCGACATTCTGGACGTCTCGGACTTCGAATGCCCCGCGTCTGACCTCGAGCAGCGGATTGTAGGCCGAGGCATGCGGATTGGTCGGGTCGAATATCAGGACCCGACCGTGCCGCGCGCGGAAGCCGGCCGTCAGCTGCCAGTTCTCGCCCTTGATGTCGTGGACGATGGCTGATCCCGACCAGGTCAGAAGCGATGGCACCACGAGACCCACACCCTTGCCGGAACGCGTCGGCGCAAAGCAGAGGACGTGTTCGGGTCCCTCGTGACGAAGATAGCGTAGGCCGAGACGCCCCAGGACCACACCGTCCTCGCCGAGCAGCCCAGCCCTCTCCACCTCCGCCGGCTCAGCCCAGCGTGCAGACCCGTAGGTCGCAACGATCCGCGCCTCACGCGCCCGCCACAGCGACATGCCGATCGCGGCCGCGACAGCCACGATGCTTCCCAGCGCCGCGATGGCCGCGCCCTCAGCGAACACCGCAGGCGCGTAGGCGTCATAGACGAACCACCACCAGAAGAACGCCGGCGGCCAATAGACCGGCCAACCTGCAAGTGTGAACCACGGCGGACCCAGTCGTGGCTGAAACACAAGCTGCCACGCCGTCCATTCGGTCGCTCCCCAGATCGCGACCAGCACGATCAGCGCGACAGCAAAGACTTGGCCCCACAGAATCCTGGTCGCCGGCATGTACGCTCTCCCGATGAACCTAGAGGCCGAGGTCGCGCTTGCGACCGATCTGCCATTCGATGCCCCCGGCCTTGGCGAGTCCCGAGACTGACTTGCCGAGCCTTTGATCGATCTCGCGCGACCACGGCACGAGGTAGAAGCCGAGCCCATTGTCGATCAGGGCAAATCGACCGGAGGTGAGTACGAGCCGCTGGCGGTAGGTCCCGGCGATCGGCACACCGGCCGCGACCGGCAGATGCGGGAGCTTGAACTCGGACGAGATCCTAGCGCCGACAGCCTCGAGCTCCCGCTGCCGCAGCGTCTTCAGAAGATCGCGCTGGACGACGATCCGCTGACCGTCACGCCGGGCCAGACCTTGGCGCACGAGATGCTCGGCCCTGGCGCGAAGCGCGTCCCTGGTCTCGGCCCCGAAGCCGCCATGGGCCAGCGGCATGGGCTCGCGCTCGACCAGCCGATGGTCGAGCCAGGTCGCGCCCTCGGCCCCGACTTGGTCGGCCAGGCCTAGGTCGGACCGCGTCGCCAGCACCAGTGTGGGCCGGGCCTCGTCTGATCCGCCAAAGCGGCGAACCTCGACGATGCCGCCGGCCGGCGGCGCCTGTGCAAAGGCTTCGAGCCCGCGGAACCGGACGTGATGGGCTCGGCCATCCACGCCGTCGATCACTGCATAGGCTTCGCCCGTCAGTTCGTCGTGCAGCCCGCGGTCGACCAGTCGGCCAGCAATCGGCGAGTCAGCCACCAAGCCGTCGATGGTGTAATCCGCGACAGCGCGCTCTTCGCCGCGGACAACGAACGCACGATGCATGGTCTTGATGATGTCGCCGCGCGCTCCAAGCTCCCGCAGCTTCCGCTCGGCGCCGAGCTCGACCATCCACTCGTTCGGGCCGGCCGCAGTCGCGAGCCCCAGCCGTTCGAGATATTGTAGACGCCCCCGCATTAGTCCGACGACCTGCCGATCCGGAAGACCGGGCGCGTCTCGACGAAGATCGATCGCGCCGACCTCGTCGGCCACCATCCGGATCTCACGATCGATGCGCGTCCAACGGTCGGCTGTGATCTCCCTCCCCAGCGCGCTGCGGATCTCGTGCTCCGGCTTCGGACCGAGTTCGAGCGCAACCAGTTCCTCGGCACGAGCGCGCAAGCCGCGGCTGATGTAGTCGCGAGAAATCACGAGATCCGCGCCCGTCTCGTCGACGCCGCGGACGAGCACGTGGACGTGTGGATTATCCGTGTTCCAATGGTCGACAGCGATCCACTCCAATCGCGTCGAGAGATCGGCCTCCATCTGTCGCATCAGATCGCGGGTGAAGGCCCTGAGGTCCACCATATCGGCGGCATCCTCCGGCGACACAATGAACCGGAAGTGATGCCGGTCACCCCTGCCCCGCGCTTCGAAGCCAGCCTCATCGGCCTGATCGCCAGTTGCATCGAACATCCGCGCCGGCTCGCCATCGCGCGTTACCCCGTCCCGCTTCAGGTAAGCGAGATGCGTCACCAGAGGCGCTGAACGAAACGCGCGCCCCTTGTGTCTTGCGATACGCGCCTTGACCGTCACCCGTCGGGCGGGGGCGAACAGCCGCTCTCGGCTGAAGCTGACGCGGCCCCGCCCGAAGGTCGAATGTGCCCGTACCGCGTAGCGTCCATTCACGACTGACAGCGGCGGCATGTGCCCCGCTGCATTCGCCGCCCGCAGCACGCGATTGATGAAGCTCTTCGTCTTGGCGCTCCGCCCCTGACGAATGCGGCCAGGTCGGATGCGGAGCTCGCGCTCGCTCGTGCTCATGCGCGGCGCCCCAAGGCGGCCCAAAACTCTACAGTGCCGAAAACAACATTGATCTCATTACTAAAAGTGCAGAGCGCGGCACGCGCTCCGACCGACCGGCACGGTTGAACGCAAGCCATGTCAATGGCTTGGCGTTCAACCGGCGAGCCCCTTTTATCTTGCCCTGAAACGTCGCTCGATTCCGGCTGGCTCTCTACGGCGCTATTAGTTCGTACGTTCGCGCGTCGCGTCGTACTCCAGACGAGTCTAGAGATGAAACGGCGACCCCGAAACAAGCCGAGAACGTTGGCCGCCACCAGCGCGCGCGGTGTGCGACATGACGGCAGGTTGGCAGCAACCAGGAAAGCCGGCTGAGCGGCATCTGACATGTCACGGCAGTGCTCGTCATCAGACGACAGGTCGGCCGGAGATCGGCCGCTAAGGGCCTCAGCAACCGACTGAATCTGCTGCAACGATGGTGCCGGAAGGAGAGCAAACTTCCGTCGTTCGCCGTGCAGTCTCGCGTAGTCCGGACGAGGGCCGCAGGCGGCAACTGCACGATCTGAGTCGTTCGGCCAACGAGCTCTTTCGTCGTCTAATCCGGCGCCAGACAAACGCCCGGAGTGCAAGGCGTACGCTCTTTGAGCATGGGGTTGCCCGGCACGGCATTCGACCGCAAATTGACCTTCGGTGTTATCAATAGCACCCAAATGGACGCCCGAGCAGGCGTTATCAATAGTGCTAACACTGGTGCTAGCAGCACTGCTAAGAGCCCCAAAGCCGCTGCGGCTCTGCTGCGGGTCAGACGGTTTCATTGCAAGTCGGCTGCAGATCGAGCGCATCACGACGGCTCCCTGGTCCACGCGGGAACCGCGCGTCCGACGACATCCGACATCGCCGTCAAACCGAAATACCGGCCGTCCAACGAGCTGTCCGACTGCCAATTCATCAGGAAGATCTGCCCGTCGCCGACGATGCGACATCCCTGCCAATCCGGAAGCGGACGACCATGGTGATCGTTCGATCGCGCGGCGCCGATTTCGACGCCATCCACGATGATCGCGAGTGCGCGGCGACAGACGGTTTGGCCGGGAAGGGCAAGGATCCGCTTCAGCATCGGCACGCCGACCGGCACCCCTGAGGACCGCCCACGCAAAGGCGGCGGGCGTCCAACGGGGCGGCGCTAACGGTGCCCGTTAGACAAAATCCGAAGGATTTTGCAGTTAGGTAAGTTAAGGGGCCGAAAAGCCAAGCGGACAGAGCGACTTAAGACCGATTTCGGTCCCCGATAGCACGAGGATCCGGTCCCCGATGGCACGAGCCTTCCGGTCCCCGATAGCACGAGCCAATTCACAGCTTGTCCCCCGCAGCGCTCGATGAGGGATGCCTAGCGAAGCGGCGCGCGACAGGGTCCGTGACGGCGGCCGTAAAGTTCAGCCGCTCGGTCCCGTTCGGATCGCGGGTGAGCACGAGCTCGTAGCCCGGCAATGTCTGACGGCGGACGATCTCGCGCAGGTCGTAGGCGAAATGTTTGAGCGGCGAGAGGCTGCCGGATTTGCGTCGTCGCCGAACTGCGGCCTTCAGCTGACAGGCCCGCCAGCTTGTTGATGTCGCGTGCTTGTTGAGGCGGTTGATGGCGGCAGTGGGGACAGAAACGATATTTGCCGCTGAAGAACCAGGCTGGCACCCCGTCGTCGCCGAGCGATCCATCAGGCTTCACTAAAAGGAGCTGCCCCTCATGCTTGCCGCGGTGTCCTCCCTTGAGGCGCTCCTGTCCGGCCGGCGTCGTTTCTTGCCAATCGTCCGGATAGTCAGCGACAGCGCCCCCGAACTGGAAATCGACGTTAACAGCGGGAACCAAGAAGCCCGCTCGCGAGCCGTCTGGTTCAGGGTCTTCTCTTGCCGGCTCATCGATAGCCCGCGCAAGAACGCGGACCCCATCCAGCGCGTTTTCGATGCGCACGCTATGATGCTCCTGACCACATTCTCGGCAGAAGAAGACTGGATATAGGCGTGCGTTTGGATCAGATGGATGAAAGACCTGCCCCTCCAACACGACACGCCGGCCGGTGGCAGGCTCTAGCGTTGCATAGGCGTGCCCGGCGCCGGAAATAAAGCGGTGAAGCTTGAACGCCAGGAATGCGCGGTCGCTGATGCCACCGCGAAGGTCCTCTCGACGCCCCATCAAAGACAGCATTCCGGCCAGAGCATTCCTGCATTCCCCAGAGGGACTCTTTGTCTGAGCTGCTAGCTTCTCAGTCGCTTCGCTTAACGTCATGGGTGGGCGACGGCGGAGCTTTTCACCTTCAGCGAGCCCAATCTCGGTTTCGATCCAGCAGGCAAGCGGATTGCCGTACAGCTCCTTGTCTTTGAGATCGGCGGGAATTGGCGCTCGAGCCGCGTCTACAAGCGATGCTCCGAGGCTCTTACTGTCGATCCGAGGATCCGTCGCCCGGGCAAGATTCTCATCGATGATCGAAGCCGGACTTAGTTCTTCGCCGAAAATGAGCTTGCCAACGCGCGCCACTGCACTTGCTCGCTCCATCTCGTCCTGCGCGCTCGACATCGTCGCCGACGTGCCGATGCACAGCAGCTTTCGCTCTTTGACAAGGCGGTCCTTGACGCGGCGCACCAGCATCGCGACGTCAGCTCCTTGTCGCCCGCGATATGTGTGCAATTCATCCAGCACCAAGAAATCCAAGCCGCACGCGTTGGCGATGACAGCACGATCGAGATCGTCCTGGCGCGTCATGAGCAGTTCGAGCATCATGAAGTTTGTGAGCAAAATGTCCGGCTTGGCCTTGGCGATGGCTTGTCGATCGGCATCGCTCTCCTGGCCTGTATAGCGACCAAAGGTCGGACGGAGCTCCTCTTCCACTCCCGAGCCGCCAATGAACTTTTCCAGCTCCTCAAGTTGGCTGTTGGCCAAAGCGTTCATCGGATAAATGATGATCGCGCGCGTCCGCTGAGCCTCGCCAGCGCGCCGCGCGCGCACGACCGCATCGACGATCGGCAAGAAGAAGCAGAGCGATTTTCCCGACCCTGTGCCGGTTGTTACGATGAAGCTTTCGCCGTTGCGGGCTTTCGCGACAGCACGCTCCTGATGGCGATGAAGCTTGATCGGCGCCCTATGCGGGCCACCTATGAATATCCTGCTGAGAGCTGGATCTAGCACACCCTGATCGACAAGTTGATCGACTGAATGACCAGCCTCGAAATGCGGATTGATTGTAATGAGAGGCTCGGGCCAAAAGCGCTGCTCTCGATAAGCAGCATCGACCTGCTTGCGAATTTCAGGCGCGCGGATCTCAGAGAATGAGCGAGCGAACGCTTCATATCTTTCTATCAAAGCGCCATCGAGTTTGAATATATCCACGACGCCAATCCTCTATTCATTCAACAATAAGATCGCCCACAATCTGAATTCGAACTATTGATTCGCACACTTTTAATGTGCAGGATATGGAAAATCGTTCATTTCAGATAAAGCTCAACAGCGATATTAGCCAACGGCATCGCAGAGTAGTAGCAGCCTGTGCGCAATCGTCGGGTTGACTAGTGTCCTGAACCAGAAGTTCGCAACATCAGGTCTTGTTTTTTCGGGGCATTGTAACGACAGAAGCGCTCGATGGAAGCAAGGATGTCGTCGGCGGATTTGGTCCATCGGAACGGTTTCGGATCGGCGTTGTGTCGTTCGATGAATGAGGCGATGTCTGCCCTGAGGGCGGCTACGCTGCGATAGACGCCGCGCCTGATCTTCTTATCGGTGAGGAGCGAGAAGAAGCGCTCCACCTGGTTGAGCCACGACGAACTGGTCGGGGTCAGGTGGACGTGCCAGCGCGGCCGTTTTACGAGCCATCTTTGGATCAATGGCGTCTTGTGCGTGGCGTAGTTATCCATGACCAAGTGAACGTCGAGCTCAGACGGCACTCTCGCTTCGATCTCGTCAAGGAACTTGCGGAACTCGGCTGCGCGATGGCGCCCGTAGCATTTGCCAATCACCCGTCCGGTCGCAATATCGAGGGCAGCGAACAGAGATGTGGTGCCATGCCTTTTGTCGTCATGGGTTCTTCGGGCTGCTTGGCCGGGACGCATCGGCAGCATCGGCTGGCTGCGGTCTAGCGCCTGGATTTGGGACTTCTCGTCCACACACAGAACGATGGCGTGCTCCGGCGGTGAGACGTAGAGGCCTACGACATCGCGCACCTTGGCCACGAAGTTCGGGTCGGTCGAGAGCTTGAACGTCTCCATCCGGTGCGGCTGGAGGCCGAAGGCCCGCCAGATGCGTCGTACCGTCGATACGGATAGGCCGCTCGCCTTCGCCATGTCCCGGGAGCTCCAGTGAGTGGCGTTCTCGGGGCAACTCTCCAACGTTCTCACGATCACGGCTTCGATGCGGGCGTCGTCAATCGTGCGAGGCGCGCCGGAGCGCGGTTCATCATGCAGCCCGGCCACGCGCTGCTCTACAAAACGCCGTCGCCACTTGCCTACTGTGCCCCGCTCCAGGCCTAGCTTCGCCGCCACGTCCGTGTTCTGACCGCCTTCCGCGCAGGTCAGCACGATCCGGGCTCTCAAAGCCAGCGCCTGCGCCGTCTTCCGCCGCTTCGTCAGCGACGTCAGTTCGGCGCGCTCGTCATCGCTCAATATCAGGGGGGAAAGGTGCTGGACAGCCATTGTAGCCTCCGTCGCTGTTTGCCTCAATTCTTGGCACAGCGACGCGAATCTACTGCGAATCTATGATTGCGAACTTGTGACTCGGGACACTAGATGCATTTCACCTCCGCCAGAAGCCCGGCCCGCGATGAGATTTGAATAGCCGCTAGAGACTGAATACTCGGGTCTCGGGAAGTCCACACAGACGCGCAGAGCTTAATTTCCGCCTGCGCATTATCGGTCGAAACTTGGTCCCGAACTGTTGATGAAACGCGCTCGCGCTTGAGACCGGCGGACCCTTTCAGGGCGGCACGAATGACAACCACTATTGTCCCGCGGCTTTTTGCGCCTGAGCTTCTAAGATCCATGCCTTCGTCGAAATGCTTGCCGGCGTCTACCAGTGCTCCATCGCCAAAGCTATCGCGCCTGCAACCTGCCTCCGTTCTGCCGTCCCCTGCCAAGCCCCCCCCCAACTAAAGCGACACCCGGCCTCGGCATCGACCAGGATCGTGTCCCATAGAGTGGTGTAGCTGGCATGGTGGATCACCGGGCGATTCCGGTGCGGGCCGAGCTCGTCAGCCTGCCACGGCGGGCAGGCCGGCAATGGGATCATCGCTCAAAGGCGCGATGGTTTCCAGCGTCATGTAGCGGGCGCGCTGGACGGCCCACTCGTCGTTCTGCTCGAGCAGGATCGCACCGACGAGACGGACGATTGCTTCCTCGTTTGGGAAGATGCCGACGACCTCGGTGCGGCGCTTGATCTCGCCATTGACCCTCTCGATTGGATTGGTCGAGTGCAGCTTGGCGCGGTGCTGTGCCGGGAAGCTCATATAGGCGAGCACGTCAGGCTCGGCCTCATCCATGAGGGCGGCGAGCTTGGGCACGTTGGGACGGATCTGGTCGGCGACCTTGCGCCATTGCGCCTTGGCTGCCTCGGCGTCGTCCTGGGAAGGCCGTGGCGATGAAGGCGGAGACCACGCGGCGCCCGCTCTTACCGGCATGAGCGAGAGCGTTGCGCATGAAGTGAACGCGACAACGCTGCCAGGTGGCATTGAGCACCTTGGCGACGGTGGCCTTGATGCCCTCGTGAGCATCCGAGATCACGAGCTTCACGCCACGCAGTCCACGGCGTGTGAGCTTGCGCAGGAACGCGGTCCAGAACGTCTCGGCCTCGGACGGGCCGACGTCCATGCCCAGCACCTCGCGCCTTCCGTCGCTGTTGACGCCGATCGCGACGATCACCGCGACCGAGACGATGCGCCCATTCTGGCGCACCTTCACGTAGGTGGCGTCGATCCACAGATACGGCCAGTCGCCTTCGATCGGACGGGCGAGAAAGGCCTTTACCTTGTCGTCGATCTCGCCACAGAGCCGGCTCACCTGGCTCTTGGAGATGCCGCTCATCCCCATCGCCTGCACGAGGTCGTCGACCGAACGGGTCGAGACGCCCTGGACGTAGGCTTCCTGGATCACGGCGGTCAGCGCCTTCTCGGCCATCCGGCGCGGCTCCAGGAAGCCCGGGAAGTAGCTTCCCTTGCGCAGCTTGGGAACGCGCAGCTCGACCGAACCGGCCCGCGTCTCCCAGGTCCGGTCACGGTAGCCGTTGCGCTGCGCCAGACGCTCGGAGCTCTTCTCGCCATAGGCCGCCCCGGTCAGCCCGGCGACTTCCATCTCCATCAACCGCTGCGCTGCAAAGCCGATCATCTCGCGCAGAAGATCCGCGTCCGGGGCCTTCTCCACGAGTGCGCGAAGGTTCATCATCTCGTCGGTCATCGGTGGTTCCTCGAATCAGGTTGGTGTCAGCAACCCGACCCTACCGGGCAATCGCCGGTGACCACCGCAAAGCCGTCCACCCACTACAGCGCTATGGGGGAGCGCGCGGGCGGACGGCTTTGCTCTACCGAGCTACACCACGCCCGGGGACACGACCATCGACCACCAGGGTAAAGGCGACGTCGGCGCGGTCCATCTTCGCGACAAGCGTCATGGGAATTTAACGACCGAAAAGAAAGAGGCACCCGCAGGAGGGTCAGCATAGCGGCCGCCGCGTCAGCGGTGGGACCCGGGACCGAGTGCAGTCGCGAGACCGGTTAACAAGGCACCCGCGTTTGGGACAGCGCTAGCGGTGCCGCAAAAACGGCAGTCCCGAACGCGAGCGCCTCCGGCGAGAGACACCAGGAAGCCTCTCTATCGGCTAAGCGCCAAAGTTTACGCCGAGCGTAAAACCGTTTGAAAAACCGTTTTAGTTTCAAAAACTCAAACGGTGATTTTGGCTAAGTGCTTGATTTAAATGGCGCGCCCGGAACGATTCGAACGTCCGACCCTCAGATTCGTAGTCTGATGCTCTATCCAGCTGAGCTACGGGCGCGTTTTTCGCTTTTGGCAGGCTCCAGGCCAGAACGGCCGGATCCCGGAAGGCCGGAGCGGCAAATGCCGGCAGGCCTCGCGAAGGGCCTCTGACTAACGGCTCGGAGGCCGCTTGGCAAGGCTGCAGCGGGACATTTTGTGACCCTTTTTTGGGGGTGGCTCCGGCGACCGCCCAGGGGGCCGGATTGCGATTGAGGATGCTCGGGGATTGAGAACGCTTGGGTTTGAGAACCGTAAGGCTTCGATCAGGCGCTGGCGCGCTCGTTCCAGAACGTCTGGAGTTCGACCGGGCGGTCGGGAATCGTGATCCGGAAGGTCGCGCCCAGGGTGCCTTCGACCAGCTGGATGTCGCCGTCATGGGCGCGCACGAGCTCGGCCGCGATTGCAAGGCCCAGCCCCGAGCCGCCCGGACGACCGGCGCCGCGAAACGCCTCGAACAGGTGCTCCCGCACCTTGGCCGGCACGCCGGGGCCGGTATCGGACACCTCGAGAATGGTCACCGCGCCCTCGCGGCGGCCGGTAATGCGGATCTGGCGCACGCCCTCGTCGGCTGCGAGGCTGTCCAAGGCCTGTGCGGCATTGCGCACCAGGTTGAGCAGCACGCGGAACAGCTGGTCCGGATCGGCGTCGATCTTCAGCCCGCGCTCGATCGCGGCGATCCAGGTGATCGAGGCATCCGGCGACAATCCCGCGGTCTCGCGCACCTCGGCCACCACCGATTCCACGGCGACCATGCGGCGGTCCGGCGCCGGCTCCTGCACCTTGCCGTAGGACAGCGTCGATTGGCAGAACGCGATGGCGCGCTCCAGCGAACGCATCAGCTTCGGCGCGAAGCGCTGCACCCGCGGATCCGGCACGCTGGCAAGCTGGTCCGACAACAGCTGTGACGAGGCCAGCAGGTTGCGCAAATCGTGGTTGATCTTCGACACGGCGAGGCCGAGCGCGGCGAGCCGGCTCTTCTGATGCAGCATCGAGACGAGGTCGCGCTGCATGTCGGCGAGCTCGCGCTCGGCAACCCCGATCTCGTCGGAGCGCTGGCTCGGCACGATGATTCGCGCCGCGCTCTCGGGATTTTCGTGGAAGCCGACGAGGCTCGCGGTCAGCCGCCGCATCGGCCGCACGAACAGATAATGCAGGGCCAGATAGACCAGCGCCGCCGTCAGCATCGCGAGCAGCAAGGAGACGCCGAGCAGGTTGCGCGAGAAGCGATACATCGCCCTGCGCAGCGGCTTCTCGTCGGTCACGACCTCGATGAATTGCGCGCGGCCCGGCGACGGTCCGATCACGCGCATGGTGTGATCGCCGGTCTCCGTCATCATCTTCAGCGAGTTCACGATCGACGACCACACGGTCATGTCGCGCATGTCGTAGTCATGATCGATCGAAGCCGGCAGATCGGCGCTGGCGAGCAGACGGCGCTGCTGGCCCATCTTGATGGCGACGCCGCGCGCGTTGATCGAGGTCAGGATCTGGCGCGCCAGGGAATCCGGCACCATGCCGGAGGGCGCAGCGTCGAGCACCAGCGCGGCGGTATTGGCGGCGGCCAGGCGGTCGTTAAGCCGGTTGGTCCAGAAGTTCGCGATCGCGGGCACGTAAACGAGGACGGCCGCGATCATCACCAGCGGAATCGTCAGCAGCAGCAGTTTTCCGGACAGACCGAGGCGGCGCGACCGCTTCGGTCGCAGGCGCTCCAGGATCGGCTGGTTGTCGCTCTCTGTCACGTATCGCCCTTGTAAGAGACACCCCCACCCTTACGGCTCCGCAAGATGGGACTGCACCGGAGTCCGGTCAAATTACGGATCGCTCATGTTGAGGTTTCCAAATCGTTAATAATGGAACCCAGAATTGCGCGATCTGATCGTGCTTGGCCTCACCCAGTCATTCGTCTGGCGCTCCTCCGGCGTCGCGGCCTTGTACGCTATTGATCCGGTCAGATGACCGGACGCTGACCAGCATCCATGACCAAGGCGTTTACGCCGCCTGTTTCAGCCGTCTGTTTCATGCGTCGTTCGCGCGCCGGTCGGACGTCTTGCCGCGATTGACGAAGGCCGGACGCTCCCTTATAAGCCGCGCCAACCGTCCGCGATGACCCGGCTCGCCCGGGAGCGGCTCGATTTCTGGGCCGGCAGCGGTCCACTTTGGGCCCGAAAGCATCACCGGACATCAATCGACAATTCAAGCCGGCAAGTTGTCAACTGGCAAATTGCCCGTGAGCGGAGAACGACCGTGAAGCGGACTTATCAACCCAGCAAACTGGTGCGCAAGCGCCGTCACGGCTTCCGCGCCCGCCTCGCCACCACCGGCGGCCGCAAGGTCCTTGCCGCGCGTCGCGCCCGGGGCCGCAAGCGTCTCAGCGCCTGAAGCCAGGGCGTCCGTCCCGGAGATTTCCATCATGGATCGGCTGCGGCAGCGGGCGGACTTTCTCGCCGTTGCCGATGGCGTGCGGGCGAACAGCCCTGCCTTCGTGGTCCAGCGCCGTGAGCGCGCGGACCAGGGCCCGATCCGGATCGGCTTTACCGTCACCAAGAAGAATGGCACCGCCACGGAGCGTAATCGCATCCGTCGGCGGTTGCGCGAGCTTGTGAAACGGATCGATCCCCTGTCGATGCGCCCGCACACCGACTATGTGCTGGTCGGCCGGCGGGACGCGCTGTCACGCGACTTCGATATCATGCTCGCCGACCTCCAGGCGACGCTCCGCCGCCTCGACCGGCCGCAGGCCAAGCAGCAGGTCAAGCCGCAGCCGCATGTTAAGCCGCAGTTGCGCAAGACCTCGGATGCGAGCAGGCGAAACGCTCCCGCGCCGGACGCGCATTCCCGTGAAACCGGATTGAACGACGAGACGATAAGAAAACGATGACCGACAATCGCAACACCATTCTCGCCGTCATTTTGTCCGGCCTCGTGCTGATCCTGTGGCAGGTCTTCTACAACGGCCCGCAGATGGAGAAGCAGCGCGCGCAGGCGCAGATGCAGGCTGAGCTCGCCAAGAAGCAGGCGCCGGCCGCGCAGCCCGACAGCACCGCGCCGTCGGCCACGCCGCAGCCGAATGCCTCAGCCTCCGGCAGCCCGAGCGCTCCGGGCGGCGCCGTGACCAACGCCGGCGTGATGCCGCGCGACACCGCCATCGCGGCCAACCCGCGCGTCAAGATCGATACGCCGCGGCTGAGTGGCAGCATCTCGCTGAAGGGTGCGCGCATCGACGATCTCGCCTTCGTCCAGTACCGCGAGACGGTCGACCCGAAGTCGCCGGCGATCGTGCTGTTCTCGCCGTCGAACACGGCCGAGCCCTATTACGCCGAGTTCGGCTGGGTCAACGCCGCCGGCGCCAAGATGCAGGTGCCCGACCAGAACACGGTCTGGCAGCAGGACGGCTCGAATGCGCTGACACCGTCGACCCCGGTCAAGCTGACCTATACGAATGGCGATGGCCTGACCTTTCAGCGCACCATCAGCGTCGACGATCATTATCTCTTCACCATCAAGGATGACGTCACCAACGCCGGCAATGCGCCGGTGACGCTGTATCCCTACGGCCTGATCTCGCGCCACGGCACCCCGCACGTGTCGGGCTATTACATCCTGCATGAAGGCCTGATCGGCTATCTCGGCGAGAAGGGCCTGCAGGAGTTCACCTACAAGAAGATGGATGACGAGAAGGCGGCGAAGTTCGACGTCACCAATGGCTGGCTCGGCATCACCGACAAATATTGGGCAACGGCACTGTTGCCGATGACGGATGCCCGCCTGACGGCGAACTATTCGTCGAAGCTGGTGGACAACCAGCATCGCTACCAGACCGACTATGTCGAGACCCCGCAGACGGTCCCCGCCGGCGGCTCGGCCTCGGTCTCAACCCGGCTGTTCGCCGGCGCCAAGGAAGCCGGCGTCGTCGGCATCAATTTCCCGATCGGCGGTCTCGGCGGCTACAACCAGAAGCTCGGGCTCAACCATTTCGATCTGCTGATCGACTGGGGCTGGTTCTACTTCCTGACCAAGCCGATGTTCCTGGCGCTCGACTTCTTCTTCCGCTTCTTCGGCAATTTCGGCGTCTCGATCCTGCTGGTGACGGTGCTGGTGAAGCTGCTGTTCTTCCCGCTCGCCAACAAGTCCTACGCCTCGATGGCCAAGATGAAGGCGATCCAGCCGCAGCTGCAGGCGCTGAAGGAGCGCTATCCGGACGACCGGATGAAGCAGCAGCAGGAGATGATGGAGATCTACAAGAAGGAAAAGATCAACCCGGTCGCCGGCTGTCTGCCGGTCGTGCTGCAGATCCCGGTGTTCTTCTCGCTCTACAAGGTTCTCTTCGTCACCATCGAGATGCGGCACGCGCCGTTCATCGGCTGGATCAAGGACCTCTCGGCGCCGGATCCGACCAACCTGTTCACGCTGTTCGGCCTGATCCCGTTCGATCCGACGCAGCTGCCGCTGTTCGGCCATTACCTCGCGCTCGGCATCTGGCCGATCATCATGGGCATCACGATGTGGTTCCAGATGAAGCTGAATCCGACGCCGCCGGATCCGACCCAGGCGATGATCTTCAACTGGATGCCGCTGATCTTCACCTTCATGCTCGCGGGCTTCCCGGCCGGCCTCGTGATCTACTGGGCCTGGAACAACACGCTGTCGGTGCTGCAGCAGGGCTTCATCATGCGCCGCAACGGCGTGAAGGTGGAGCTGTTCGACAACATCAAAGGCACGTTCAAGAAGAAGCCGGCGTGACGACGAGTAAGGCCGCTTGAGAAAGTCGGCGGCGCCATTGGCGACCGTCATTGCGAGGAGCGCAGCGACGAAGCAATCCAGAGTCCTTGCTCAGCCCTGGATTGCTTCGCTTCGCTCGCAATGACGAGGCGAGAGCACTCATGACCACCAGCGCCGATGCGGATGAGCGCCTGATCGAGAAGGGCCGCAAGCTGTTCGCGCAGGCGTGGCGATTCACCCATGCTTCGCCGTCGATCGCGAGCCTGCCGCCGATGTCCGGGCAGATCGAGATCGCCTTTGCCGGCCGCTCCAATGTCGGCAAGTCCAGCCTGATCAATGCGCTGACCGGCCAGAATGCGCTGGCACGCACCTCGCACACGCCCGGCCGCACCCAGGAGCTGATCTTCTTCGAGGGACCGGCGAATGCGTCGCTGCGCCTGGTCGACATGCCCGGCTACGGCTATGCCGCCGCGGCGAAGACCAAGGTCGCGTCCTGGACCGAGCTGATCCACCAATTCCTGCTCGGACGCACCTCGCTCGCGCGCGTCTATGTGCTGATCGACGCCCGTCATGGGCTGAAGGAGGTCGATCAGGAGATCCTCAAGACGCTCGACAAGTCGGCCGTCAGCTACCAGCTGGTCCTGACCAAGGCCGATCAGATCAAGCCCGCCGAGCTGGCTGGCCGCATCACCGAAACCGAGGCCGCGCTCGCCAAGCATCCGGCGGCATTCCCGCAGGTGCTCGCAACCTCGTCGCGCTCCGGCACGGGCATGCCGGAGCTGCGCGCGGCCATGGTGCGCCTGCTCGAGGAGCGCGGCGCATGAGTGCGCTGTGGCGCATCCTCATTGCGCTGGCCGGGCTGATGGGCGCTGCCGGCGTGGCGCTGGCCGCCAAGGCCGCGCATGATGCCGATGCAGCGCGGCTCGCGACCGCCTCGACGATGCTTTTGTTCCATGCCTGCGCCCTGCTCGGCACCGTCGCGCTGGCCGAGCGCGGCATCGTTGCCAGGCGCATCGGCCTGATCGCTGCGATCGGCCTGGTGCTCGGTGCGGCTCTCTTCTGCGGCGATCTCATGATGCGACAATTCGCGGGCGAGCGGCTGTTTCCGTTCGCCGCGCCGACCGGCGGCATGTCCCTGATCGGCAGCTGGCTGGTGCTCGCCCTCGCCGCGCTCTGGCCGCGCCGGGCCTGATCCGGCGCTTTGCGCGCGCCCGGCAATCGGATAGAACCGCGCCCGACGTTCCGACAGCCGAGATCCCCCAGACATGACCGACGCGACCACCATCAGCCCGCTCGATCAGGCCAGAATCCTGTCCGAAGCGCTGCCGCACATGCAGGAGTATGACGATGAAACCATCGTCATCAAATATGGCGGCCACGCCATGGGCGACGAAGAGACCGCAAAGGCCTTCGCGCGCGACATTGTCCTGCTCGAGCAGACCGCGATCAATCCGGTGGTCGTGCATGGCGGTGGGCCGCAGATCGCGACCATGCTCAAGCGCCTGGGCATCGTCTCCGAATTCGCCGCCGGCCTGCGCATCACCGATGCAGCGACCATCGAGATCGTCGAGATGGTGCTGGCCGGCTCGATCAACAAGCAGCTGGTCGGCTACATCAACGAGGCCGGCGGCAAGGCCGTCGGCCTGTGCGGCAAGGACGGCAACATGGTGCGCGCCGTCAAGGCGACCCGCACCATGGTCGATCCGGACAGCCATATCGAGAAGGTGGTCGATCTCGGCTTCGTCGGCGAACCCGACAAGGTCGATCTCACGCTGCTCAATCAGCTGATCGGCTATGAGCTGATCCCGATCCTCGCGCCGCTGGCGACCTCGAAGGAGGGCCAGACCTTCAACGTCAACGCCGATACCTTCGCCGGCGCCGTCGCGGGTGCGCTGAAGGCCAAGCGGCTGCTGCTGCTGACCGACGTGCCGGGCGTGCTCGACAAGTCGAAGAAGCTGATCCCGGAAATCTCGATCAAGGATGCGCGCAAGCTGATCGCCGACGGCACCATCTCCGGCGGCATGATCCCG
Source organism: Bradyrhizobium sp. ORS 285 (assembly GCF_900176205.1). NCBI lineage: Bacteria > Pseudomonadati > Pseudomonadota > Alphaproteobacteria > Hyphomicrobiales > Nitrobacteraceae > Bradyrhizobium > Bradyrhizobium sp. ORS 285. Next base: position 277,706 of record NZ_LT859959.1, on the reverse strand, counting down.
AAGGTCGAGACCTGCATCTACGCGCTCGAGCAGGGCGTGCAGGGCGTCGTGATCCTCGACGGCAAGGTGCCGCACGCCGTGCTGCTCGAGCTGTTCACCAACCAGGGCACGGGCACGCTGATCCACAAGTGATGGACACGGTCGCCACACAGCCAGCTCTCGTCATGCCCGGGCTTGACCCGGGCATCCACGAAGCTCTCTCCCGTGGCGAAGGCGTGGATGGCCGGGTCAAGCCCGGCCATGACGACGGAGAGAGAGTTGGGCGCCCAAAATCTCTCCGGACGCGTTTCGCTGTCATCCTGGCTGCGCTTCTTCTTCCGCTTCTCGCCGCCGCCACCCCTGCCCGCGCCGATCTCAAGCTCTGCAACCGCATGAGCTACGTCGTCGAGGCCGCGATCGGCATCGACGAGAAGGCGGCGACCGCGACGCGCGGCTGGTTCAGGCTCGATCCCGCAACCTGCCGCGTGGTTCTGCAGGGCACGATGACGGCCGATCGCATCCTGCTGCATGCGCGTGCGCTCAGCCTGTATGGCGCTTCGCCAATCGCCGAGAACGGCAATGACCAACTGTGCGTGGCCGCATCCGACAATTTCGTCATCGCCGCCGCGCGGCAGTGCCGTACCGGGCAGACGCCGGCGGCGTTCACGCAGGTGACGCCGACCAAGACCGACGACGGCACGTTGATCGCCTATCTCGCCGAGAGTGCCGAGTATGATGACGAGCAGGCGCGGCTCGCCGGCATCCAGCGGCTGCTTGGCATCGCAGGCTACGACGCCTCGCCGATCGACGGCGTCGACGGGCCGAAGACGCAGGCCGCGCTCGCCGCGTTCCTGAAGAGCCGGGGGCTGGCATCCGATGTCGTCTCGCAACCGAGCTTCTTCGCCACGATGGTCGACGCCGTGCAGACTCCCTCCCCGGTCGGGCTGACCTGGTGCAACGACACGCCACACAAGGTGATGGCGGCGGTCGGCACCGATGACGGCCGCACCGTGGTCAGCCGCGGCTGGTATCGCATCGACGCCGGCAAGTGCCTGCATCCCGACATCACCGGACAGCCGAAGAAGGTCTACAGCTTTGCGGAAGCGGTCGACGACGAGAACCGCGCCATCAAGCTGAAGAACAAGCCGCTGAACTGGGGCGGCCTGGTGCAGCTCTGCACCCGCGAGAACAAGTTCGAGACCACCGAACAGGGCGATTGCCCGAGCCGCGGCTTCACCGCGACCGGCTTCACCGCCGTCGACATCACCCGCGGCGGCAAGACGCTGCGCTTTGCGTTGCCGTGATGGGCCTGTTGATGTTGCCCGGAACGACGCCAAGAACTCAGCCGTCATCCCGGCGAACGCCGGGATCCATAACCACCGTCCGTGGTGAAGGCCACCGGCGTCAGCCATCCTGCCACAAGCGACATCACGCGGTAGGGGTCCCGGCGTTCGCCGGGACGACAGCGGAGGTTGATGCCCCAGCCGGGCATGACCTCAGGCAGAATGGATCGAGGCAACAATGACAAAATCACCCCGCGCCTTCGATCACGTCCACACCTGGGTGTTCGATCTCGACAACACGCTGTATCCGCATCACGTCAATCTGTGGCAGCAGGTCGATGCGCGGATCGGCGAGTTCGTGTCCAATTGGCTGAAGGTCGATGCCGACGAGGCGCGGCGGATTCAGAAGGACTACTACAAGCGCTACGGCACGACGATGCGCGGCATGATGACCGAGCACGGCGTGCATGCCGACGACTTCCTCGCCTACGTGCACAAGATCGACCACTCGCCGCTGGAGCCCAATCCGGCGATGGGGGCTGCGATCGAGCAGCTGCCCGGACGCAAGCTGATCCTGACCAACGGCTCGGTCGACCATGTCGACGCCGTGCTGGCGCGGCTCGGCATTCGCGATCACTTCCACGGCGTGTTCGACATCAAGGCCGCCGAGCTGACGCCGAAGCCCGCGCGCGAGACCTACGATAAATTCCTCGGGCTGCACGGCGTCGATCCGACGCGGGCGGCGATGTTCGAGGACCTCGCCCGCAATCTCGTGGTGCCGCACGACCTCGGCATGACCACCGTGCTGGTGGTGCCCGACGGCAGCAAGGAAGTGGTGCGCGAGGACTGGGAGCTGTCAGGGCGAGATGATCCGCATGTGGATCATGTGACGGATGATCTGACGGGGTTCTTGCAGCGGCTGGTCTCCGCGTAGCCTGCTTTGCGTCGTCCCGGACAAGCGGAGCGCCACGCTGTCCGTTCATGCGAAGGCTCGCTCGCGCGAGCGCCGATCCGGGACCCATAGCCACAGGAAGATGTGCTGGGCACATCCTGAGCCACCTGCGTGCCCAACACATCTCCCTGTGGCTATGGGTCCCGGGTCAAGCCCGGGACGACACCGAATTTGGCGGACCGCCGTCTCGCCTCATCACCAGCGTGGCGCTCCGCTTGTCCGGGACGACGGCGGTGGATGCCTTGACTCCCCTGCCCCAAACCCGGAAAAAGCCGCCCTGCCCCCAGCTTCTAAACGTCTATCCCGGTCGGCCCGGGACCAAGCGAGGATCGACCGATGTCACTGTCCGCCCTGGAATCCACCATCAACAGCGCCTTCGATGCCCGTGATGGCGTCTCGACCTCGACCAAGGGCGAGGTGCGCGACGCCGTGGAGAGCGCGCTGGAGCTGCTCGACAAGGGCGAGGCTCGCGTCGCTGAGCGTGCTGCTGACGGCAAGTGGAGCGTCAACCAGTGGCTGAAGAAGGCCGTGTTGCTGTCGTTCCGCCTCAACGACATGAGCGTCATTCCAGGCGGTCCCGGCCAGGCGTCGTGGTGGGACAAGGTGCCGTCGAAGTTCGAGGGCTGGGGCGAGAACCGTTTCCGCGATGCCGGCTTCCGCGCGGTGCCGGGCGCGATCGTGCGCCGCTCGGCCTTCATCGCCAAGAACGTCGTGCTGATGCCGTCCTTCGTCAATCTCGGCGCCTATGTCGATGAGGCCACCATGGTCGACACCTGGTCGACGGTCGGCTCCTGCGCCCAGATCGGCAAGCGCGTGCACATCTCCGGCGGCGTCGGCATCGGCGGCGTGCTGGAGCCGTTGCAGGCAGGTCCCGTCATCATCGAGGATGACTGCTTCATCGGCGCGCGCTCGGAGGTCGCCGAGGGCGTCATCGTGCGCAAGGGCGCGGTGCTGGCGATGGGTGTGTTCCTGGGCGCCTCGACCAAGATCGTCGATCGCGAGACCGGCGAGACCTTCGTCGGCGAGGTGCCGGAGTATGCGGTGGTGGTGCCGGGCGCGCTGCCGGGCAAGCCCATGAAGAACGGCCAGATCGGCCCCTCGACCGCCTGCGCCGTGATCGTCAAGCGCGTCGACGAGCGCACCCGCTCGAAGACCTCGATCAACGAGCTGCTGCGCGACTGATCGTCCGGCCCCGGGCGGCCGCACTAGCCGCCGCCCGAACGGCCATGATAAGCGGAGGGCATGACCGATGCCCTCACCATCACCCGCGACCTGATCCGCTGCCCCTCCGTCACCCCGGCCGACGCCGGGGCGCTCGGCGTGCTCGAAGCCCTGCTGAGGGACGCCGGTTTCACCACCCATCGGGTGACGTTCTCGGAGGCGGGCACCGCCGACATCGACAATCTCTACGCCCGGATCGGCAGCGAAGGGCCGCACATCACCTTCGCCGGCCATACCGACGTGGTGCCGCCGGGTGACGAGGCGGCATGGAGCCTTGGCGCATTCTCGGGCGAGGTGAAGGACGGCTACATCTATGGCCGCGGCGCCGTCGACATGAAGGGCGGCATCGCCTGCAGCGTCGCGGCGGCGCTCGCCTATCTCAGCGACAATGGCGGGCAGCCGAAGGGGTCGATCTCGTTCCTCATCACGGGCGACGAGGAGGACGTCTCGATCAACGGCACCATCAAGCTGCTGCAATGGGCCGCCGAACGCGGCGAGCGCTTCGACCATTGCGTGCTCGGCGAGCCGTCCAACCAGGAGGTCATGGGCGACTGCATCAAGATCGGCCGCCGCGGCTCGCAGTCCGGCACCCTGGTCGTCGAAGGCAAGCAGGGCCACGTCGCCTATCCGCACCGCGCCTCCAACCCGGTGCCCGACATCTCGCGCCTGATCGTGGCGCTGTCGGACGAGCCGCTGGACAATGGCAGCGCGCAATTCCAGCCGTCGAATCTCGAATTCACCACGGTCGATGTGGGAAACACTGCGACCAACGTCATCGCGGGCTTGGCGCGGGCAAAGTTCAACATTCGCTACAACGACTGCCATACGCAGGAGTCGCTGCGAGCGCTGGTCGAGGCGCGGCTGGCGAAAGCCTGTGGCAACCGCATCCGCGCCCATATCGACTGGCTGCCGTCGAACTCCAACGTGTTCCTGACCAAGCCGGGTCCGTTCACCGATCTCGCGGTCGCCGCCATCGAAGAGGTGACGGGCCGCAAGCCGGAGCTGTCGACGACCGGCGGCACCTCGGACGCCCGCTTCATCTCGAGCTACTGCCCAGTGATCGAGTTCGGCCTGGTCGGCCAGACCATGCATCAGATCGACGAGCGCGCCTCGGTCGCCGATATCGCGACCCTGACGAAGATCTATCGCGGCATTCTCGATCGCTATTTCGCGTGAGCGGCGCGCCTGATTCCGATCAGGCGGCCTTCACCTCCGCCAGGAACTGATCGACCTCGCGGCGCAGGTCGGTGGCCTGGCCGGCGAGACTCGCCGCAGAATCCAGCAGCGAACGTGCGGATCCCCTGGTGTCGGCGGCCGCGGCACTCACGAGCGCAATCGACGAGGAGACATCATTGGTGCCGCTCGCGGTCTGCTGCACGCTGCGGGCGATCTCCCGCGTCGTCGCGCTCTGCTCGGCCACTGCGCTTGCGACAGCGCCCGTGACACCGCTGATGGTGTTGACGACGGCCGCAATCTTCTCGATCGCAGCGACCGTGCTGCCGGTCTCGTTCTGGATCGCCGCGATCTGGCTCTCGATCTCCTCGGTCGCCTTGCTGGTCTGCGACGCCAGGCTCTTCACCTCGGAGGCGACCACGGCAAAGCCCTTGCCGGCCTCGCCCGCACGCGCCGATTCGATGGTGGCGTTGAGCGCAAGCAGATTGGTCTGCGACGCGATCGCGCGGATCAGCTGCACGACGTCGCCAATCCGCGTGGCACTGCCGGCGAGCGTGCGCACCTTGTCGGTGGTGTCGAGCGCCTGGCTGGTCGCATTCGACGATTCCGACGCGGCTTCCGCGATCTGCCGGGTGATCTCCTTCATCGACGCATCGAGCTCTTCGGATGCAGCCGCAACCGTATTGACGCCGGAGGTCGCCTGCGCCGCAGCATCCGCGACAGCGGTGGCACGAGACGCCGTGGTGCTGGCTGAGCCGTCGAGCGTTTCGGCCGACTGCTTCAGCCCGCTGGCGGCATCGCTCAACCGGCCGCACAGCGTGTCGATGACCTCGCCGAAGCGGCGGGTGAGCGCCTCGATCTTCTGCCGGCGCGCATCGCGCCGCGCCTCGGCATCGGCGCCCTGCAGCGACAGCCGGTCGGCCTCCGCAGACTTCTCCTGCAGCACACCGATGGCATTGGCAAGGGTGCCGACCTCGTCGGTGCGGTCGCGATAGGCGATCGCCACATCCCGCTCGCCGCCGGCGATGCGCCCGATCAGTTCGGTCAAGGTCGAGAGCGGCTTGATGACGCGGCCGTTGAACCAGATCGTGCCGAGCGCGGCAGCGGCGATGTTGACCACCAGCAGGACGAGCGCAAGGACGAAGCGAGCCTGGGCTTCGCTGATCGCGGCCTCGCTCTGCCGCAGCGCCTCGGTCAGCGCGGCATCACGTAGGGGCAGGATGGTGTCGAGGATCGGGAACAGCGAGCGCAGGAACTGATCGGGATCGAGCTCCAGCACCTTGCCGCGGTTCGGCGCCACCTGCGACGTATAGAGCTCGCCGCCGCGCGCCCAATAGCCGTTCTCCACCTCGGCGATCGCGGCGAAGATCGGCTTCTGATCGATCTCGGCCGCGGCGAGCTTGGCCGTCGCCCAGATGCGGTCGATGCGTCCCTTGAAGGCCGCCAGCGCTTCGGCCGGCTCGCCGGCCATCGGCTGCTTGGTTGCGATCATGCGAATGAGCGTGGTCGTGGCACGGCCGGCCCAGTCACGCAGGTCCCAGCCGATGACCGCCAGCCGAGCCGCCTGGCCGACGGCGGGATTGGCGGCATTGATGCGGCGAACGATGACCTCGACATGGCTGCCGGTCGCTTCCTGCACGGTGAACATCTGCGGCACGTAATCGCGCATGATCACATCCGGCCGAGACGCCTTGGGCTGGGCCACCGCGTCGAGCGCCGTGCCCCGCAGCGACTTCAGCTTCTGCTCGATCGGGTCCAATGCCGTCAGGTCGTCGCGCAGTTGCGCGAGGCTGCGCGCCTTGGCGAACGCCTCGTCCGATCCACCGGTGATCTTTTTGAGGGCCGCCAGTTCCTCGGCCGTCGCCGGGTTGGCGGATGCGAGGCGCGGGTTGACCCAGGCGCGCTCGATGTTGAGCTTCTCGGGCAGCCGAAGCATGGCCGCGAGCAATTGCGCATCGCTGCCCGCGGTCCGCGCCGCCTGCAACGAGGTCAGCTGCTGCCAGGCGAACAACACGGTGGCGAGCAGACCGATCACGGCCCCGAGCAGCAAGGAGAGCAGGAACACTTGACGAATGCGCACGACGGACCTCGCTGAACAGCAGCCTCAAGGTCCCGATACCAGCGAGGATTTCAATTTGGAGTTAAGAATGTCCGTCCCGCGCTGCGCAACCGGAACTAATTAGGACGAAAATTCTCATATGTTAACAACACGGACCAAAGGCCTGCTGCGGAACCGACCTCAGTAATCGACCTTCACGAGATACAATCCCTCCGGCGGCGCAACGACGCCGCAGGCCGCGCGGTTGCGAGCGGCCAGGGCAGCGGCGAGATCGTCGGCGCTCCAGCGGCCCTGCCCGACCCACACCAGCGAGCCGACCATCGAGCGCACCTGGCTATGCAGGTAGGACCGCGCCGAGGTGAGGATGGTGATCGCATCGCCGTCCCTGACGACATCGAGCTGATCGAGCGTCTTCTCCGGCGACTTGGCCTGACATTCTGTGTCACGGAACGTCGTGAAATCATGCTTGCCGATCAGGCGCTGGGCAGCGGCATGCATCGCATCGGAATCGAGCCGCTGCGGCACGCGCCAGACGCGACCGGCCTCAAGGGCGAGGTTGGAGCGGCGGTTGACGATGCGGTAGCGGTAGTGCCGCTTGCGGGCCGAGAAGCGCGCTTCGAAGTTGTCGGGCACGATCTCGGCATCGAGCACCGCCACCGGATTGGGCCGCAGATGCGCGTTGAGCGCATCGCGCAATTTGTCGGGGCGGAAGTCTTTCTCGATATCGCAATGGGCGACCTGGCCGGTGGCATGAACGCCGGCGTCGGTGCGGCCCGAGCCGTGGACGCGGGTCGGCACACCGCAGGTCGCCTGCACCGCCTTCTCCAGCGCGCCCTGCACCGAAGGCAGCGTCTCCTGCAGCTGCCAGCCATAGAACGGCGCGCCGTCATATTCGATGGTGAGCTTGTAGCGGGGCATCGCCTTAACTGAGTTCGCCGTCATCGCCGAGCTTGACCCGGCCATCCATCAATGGACGAAAGTTGTTCGCGAGATGGATGCGCGGGTCAAGCCCGCGCATGACGGGCTGCGGTGATCAGCCGAAGCGCAGGCCGGGTGCCACGCGGGTGCCGCGCAGGAAATCTCCGGCTTTCATCGGCCCCTTGCCGGCGCGCTGCACCTCGGTGACGCGGATCGCGCCGTCGGCACAGGCGATCGTGAGCTGCTCGTCGAGCACCGTGCCCGGCTCGCCCCGGCCGTCGGCCAGCGCGCAGCGCAGGATCTTCAGCCGGACCGCCTCGCCATCGAAGGTGATCTCACTCCAGGCACCAGGGAACGGCGACAGGCCGTGGATGTGACGCAGCACGGCGTGCGCCGGCTTCGCCCAGTCGATCCGCGCCTCCGCCTTCTCGAGCTTGGCGGCGTAGGTCACGCCGTCCTCGGCCTGCTTGCTCAGCGTCAGACCGCCGCGCTCCAGCGCGGACATGGCGCGCACCATCAGGTCGGCGCCGATGCGGGAGAGCTTGTCGTGCAGATCCGACGCCGTCATCGCATCGGTGATGGGAAGGCGCTCGGCCATCGCGACGTCGCCGGTATCGAGCCCGACATCCATCTTCATCACCATCACGCCGCTCTCGGCATCGCCCGCCATGATCGCGCGATTGATCGGCGCCGCACCGCGCCAGCGCGGCAGCAGCGAGGCGTGCAGGTTGTAGCAGCCGAGCCTGGGCGTATCGAGGATCGCCTGCGGCAGGATCATGCCGTAGGCGACGACGACGGCGACATCAGCCTCGTGCGCGCGGAATTCGGCCAAGGCCTCCTCGGTCTTCAGCGTCTTCGGCGTCAGCACGGGAATGCCGAGCCGGCGCGCCTCCGTCTCGATCGGCGTCGGCACCAGCGCCAGACCACGACGGCCGCCGGGCTTCGGCGCGCGCGTGTAGACGGCCGCGATCTCGTGGCCATGGCCGGCGAGCTCGAGCAGGGTCGGCACCGCGAAATCCGGTGTGCCCATGAAGATCAGGCGAAGGGGCATGTTGTGCGGCCCTCAATACTTCGTCCTCTCGTCATGGCCGGGCCTGTCCCGGCCATCCACGTCTTAGCGCCAACGCAGTCGGCAAAGCGTGGATGCCCGGGTCAAGCCCGGGCATTACGGAGGAGAGAGTTGATCGTTACTCGCCCGCGCGCTTGGCGGCCTTGGTGAACTTCTTCATCACGCGGTCGCGCTTGAGCTTCGACAGATAGTCGATGAACAGCACGCCGTTGAGATGGTCGATCTCGTGCTGGATGCAGGTGGCGTACAGCCCTTCGGCATCCTCCTCGCGGACCACGCCGTCGAGGTCGGTGAAGCGCACGCGCACCCGCGCCGGACGCTCGACCTCCTCGTAATATTCGGGGATCGACAGGCAGCCTTCCTCATAGACCGACAGCTCATCGGACTTGGCGATGATCTCGGGATTGATGAAGACGCGCGGCTCGCGCTTGCCTTCTCCGTTCGCGTCGGGTTTCGCCAGATCCATGGTGATGACGCGCACGGGTTGCGCGACCTGGATCGCCGCGAGCCCGATGCCGGGCGCGTCGTACATGGTCTGGAACATGTCGTCGACCAGCTGCCGGATCTCCGGCGTGACCTTCTCGACAGGCTTGGACACCAGCCGCAACTGCTTGTCGGGCAGGATGATGATTTCTCTGAGGGACATGGCGCGCGATTTAAGCCCCGAAGCCGGCGCGGTCAATGTGAGGGCGTGCGGTTAAGACTTCGCTAACCATGAATTTTAACCAGTCGTTAACCATGCTTCTTAAGCCGGCCTTAACCATAAATGTTCTCTCTTCGTTCGCGAGATCTTGCGAATCGGATAGACGGGGGTGATGACCGCCAGCCCATCGCTGACTCCTGCGTTGAATCCTGCGCTCAATCCTGTCGTCGTCATGATCGGCGACCTGCCCGTGCGCGCCAGCGACGCGCTGATCGGGTTCGGCGTGCTGGTGGTGCTGCTGCTCATGATGATCGGCCTGGCGGTGGCCCGCTCCGGACGGCGGAGTGCGGAGCTTGCCGCCCGGCAGGCGATGCGCACTGAGGAGATCGAACAACGGTTCGGCGAAATGATCCGGGTGCAGAGCGAGGCCTCCGGCCGGGTCGATGCGATGGCCCAATTGCTCGCCGGTCGGCAGGTGGACCTGGCCCGCAGCGTCAACGAGCGGCTCGATGCCGTCACCCATCGCGTCGGCCAGTCGATGGAGCAGACCACGCGGCACACGATGGATTCGTTGCGCGTGCTGCACGAACGGCTCGGCATCATCGACAACGCGCATCGCGATCTCAGCGAGTTGACGACGCAGGTCTCGACCTTGCGCGACGTGCTCGCCAACAAGCAGTCGCGCGGCGCGTTCGGCCAGGCACGGATGGAGGCGATCGTGCAGGACGGGCTGCCGAAGGGCAGCTTCGCGTTCCAGTACACGCTCGCCAGCGGCAAGCGGCCGGACTGCGTCGTGTTCCTGCCCGACAACAGGCCGCTGTGCATCGACGCAAAGTTTCCGTTGGAGGCGGTGACCGCGCTGCACGACGCAGACACCGACGAGGAGAAGCGCGCCGCAGCGCAGCGCCTTCGCACGGACGTCCTGCGCCACGTCAACGACATCGCGGAGAAGTACCTAGTGGTCGGCGAGACCCAGGACACCGCGCTGATGTTCGTGCCGTCCGAGTCGGTCTATGCCGAGATCCACGATGGTTTCGACGACGTGATTCAGAAGGCCTATCGTGCGCGCGTCGTGCTGGTGTCGCCGTCGCTCTTGATGCTCGCGATCCAGGTCATGCAGCAGATCATGAAGGATGCCCGCATCCGCGACGCCGCCGACCAAATCCGCAACGAGGTGATCCATCTCGGCGACGATCTCGGCCGCCTGCGCGAGCGCGTGCTCAAGCTGCAGAAGCACTTTGGCGACGTCGGCGAGGACATCCGCCAGATCCTGATCTCCGCCGACAAGATCGAGAAGCGCGCTGCGCGGATCGAGGAGCTGGATTTCAGCAAGCAGGAAGCGCCAGTGGACTCGCCGCGGATAGCACCGGCTGGGGGGACGACGCCGGATCTGTTTCCGCTGGCGGGCCGCATGCAGGCGGGGGAGTGATGGTGGCGTCGCGACAGCCGTCCAAATCTGCTACGACCCGCTCATGACCGCACCCGACGCGACAACCGACCGCGCAGCGACCACTGCAAAGCCCGAGTCCAAGCCCGCCCCCACCTGGCGCGAAAGCATGGCCGTCTATCTCCAGCCGCGCGTGCTCGTGGTGCTGTTCCTCGGCTTCTCCTCGGGCCTGCCGCTGGCGCTGTCCGGCTCGACCTTGCAGATCTGGATGCGCGAGCTCGGCGTCGATCTCGGCACCATCGGGCTGTTCGCGCTGGTCGGCACGCCCTACACGCTGAAGTTCCTGTGGGCGCCGCTGGTCGATGCGCTGCATGTGCCGCTGCTGACGCGCGCGTTCGGGCGGCGGCGCGGCTGGCTGCTGTTCGCGCAGCTGCTGCTGATCGGCGCCATTCTGCTGCTGGCGCTGACCGACCCGGCGGATGCGCCGTTCATGGTGGCGCTGGCGGCGCTGCTGGTGGCGGCGACGTCGTCGACCCAGGACATCGTGGTCGACGCCTTCCGCGTCGAGAGCCTGCCGGAGAGCGAGCAGGCTGCCGGCATGGCATCCTACGTCGCCGCATATCGCATCGGCATGCTGGTCTCGACGGCCGGCGCGCTCGTGGTCGTCAGTGCATTCGAGAATGCAGGGCTGTCGCGACCGTCATCCTGGATGTGGGGCTATGTCGTGATGGCGGCCCTGGTGCTGATCGGCACGATCACGGCGCTGGCCGCGACCGAGCCGCCGCAATCCAAGCAGGCCGAAGCGGCGATGGGTGCGGACACCGCGCTCGCCCGCGTGGCGCATGCGGCCGCCGGGGCCTTCCTCGAATTTCTTGGCCGGCGCGACGCGCTGGCGGCGCTCGCCTTCGTCGTGCTGTTCAAGTTCACCGACGCGTTCTCGGGCACGATGACCGCGCCGTTCGTGATCGATCTAGGCTTCACCAAGGTCGATTACGCCGCGATCGTGAAGGGCGTCGGCCTCGCTGCCACGCTCGCCGGCGGCTTTGCCGGCGGCTTCGTGGCGCGGCGCTATTCGCTCGCGACAAGCCTCTGGATCGGCGGCGTGGTGCAGGCGCTCGCGAACCTGTCGTTCTCGTGGCTCGCGATCGTCGGCGTCAATCAATGGGCGCTGGCGCTGGCGATCTCGGCGGAGAACTTCACTAGCGCGATCGGCACCGTGATCTTCGTCGCCTATCTCTCGGCGCTGTGTAAGAACCCGCTGCACACGGCGACCCAATATGCGCTGCTCACCGCGCTGGCCGCAGTCGGGCGAACCTATCTGTCGTCGGGAGCAGGCTATGTTGCGAAGGCGACCGGCTGGCCGGTGTTCTTCGTGATCTGCGTGCTGGTCGCAATCCCGAGCCTCGTGCTGCTCGCCTGGCTGCAGCGGCGCGGGCATTTCGATGAATTAGGGCCAGTGAGAGTCTAGCTGCCACATGGAGCTACACTGTCATCACCTGCGAAGCGGGCGATGACAGCGGAGATTGTGGCGCTATATGCGCATGAACGCGCCGAGCGGTTGTTAGCGCTTCACCAGGCTCCACTTCGTCACGACCGCCTCGCTGATCTGCCCGGCATCTTGAGCGCAGGTGATCTCGTCGACCTTCACGGCGATCTGCTTGCCGAGCAGGCCCTTCAGTTGCGACGCCTGCGCGGGGCTCGCGGTGACCAGCTGGAACGTCTCCGGGCCGGTTTCGAGATTGCACAGGCCGCTCGGCGGCGGCAGGCGGCGCGGCTCGCTGGTGATCTGATAGGCTGATGACGGCTGGCCCGGCTTGGCGCCCTTGACCTTCAGCGCGCTCAGTTCGCCCGACAGCACGTCGCCGGTGTTGAGCGGCTTGCCGGCCTTCTGCGGCGCTTCGCCCTGCTGGGCGAGCACTGACGCTGCCGAGAGCGCCATCCAAATCGCGCCCAAAGCCAGCCGTTTGCCGAATCCGCGTTTCGTCATCATTCCACTTCCGTCTGTGCTTAGAACAAGGTGCGCTGCCGCATCGCGGCCGAGAGCGTGCCTTCGTCGAGATAGTCGAGCTCGCCGCCGACCGGCACGCCATGTGCCAGCCGCGTGACCTTGACGTTCGCCTCCTGCAGGAGGTCGGTGATGTAGTGCGCGGTGGTCTGGCCATCGACCGTGGCATTCAGTGCGAGGATGATCTCCTGCACCTCCGGCGCATGCGCCCGCTGCACCAGCGCATCGATGGTGAGATCCTGCGGACCGACACCGTCGAGCGGCGACAGGGTGCCGCCGAGCACGTGATAGCGGCCGTTGGACGCCTTGGCCCGCTCCAGCGCCCAGAGGTCGGCAACATCCGCCACGACCACGATCATCGCGGGATCGCGCCGCGGGTCGGTGCACACCGTGCACGGGCTCTGCGTGTCGATGTTGCCGCAGGTCTTGCAGACCTGGATGCGGTCGATGGCGACCTGCAGCGCAGACGCCAGCGGCACCATCAGCGCCTCACGCTTCTTGATCAGATGCAGCGCAGCACGCCGCGCCGAGCGCGGCCCGAGGCCGGGCAGGCGCGCGAGCAGCTGGATCAGGCGCTCGATTTCAGGACCGGCGACGGCCATCAGGTCAGCAACATCTGGAGCAAGGAACGACGGCAGTCTCGATCCACCTCTCCCCGGCGGGGAGAGGTCGCGCCGCAGGCGCGGGTGAGGGGGTTTTCCGCAACCGAGAGACCTAAGGCCCTCACCCGGATTGCATCTGACGATGCAATCCGACCTCTCCCTTCGGGAGAGGTGACCCCCATCTGCTGCGCCAGCAAGCCGAAACCCGTCATGAACTAACCGAAGCCGAAGCCCGGCGGCAGGCCGAGCTTGCCGGTGATCGCCTGCATCTTCTCCTGCATCGCCGCTTCCGCCTTGCGGCGCGCATCGCCATGCGCGGTGACCAGGAGATCTTCGAGGATCTCGGCCTCTTCCGGCTTGAGCAGCGACGGATCGATCTTGATCGACTTCACGTCCATCTTGGCGGTCATGCGCACGGCGACGAGACCGCCGCCGGAGATGCCCTCGACCTCGACGTTGCCGAGCTCGGCCTGCATCTCCTGCATCTTCGATTGCAGCTGCGCTGCCTGTTTCATCATGCCGAGAAAGTCAGCCATCGGAGCACCTCATCATCAGTCATTTTTATAGAGCATGATCTGTCGGAAACCGGTTCTCACTTTTCCCGGATCACGCTCTAGAAATCATCATCGTCCGATTCGTCCGGCGGCTCGACAGCACTGGCGTCGGATTCAGGCGGCTCGGGGGCGAGCCGGCGCACTTCGATCACCTTGGTACCCGGGAACCGCGCCAGGATCTCCTGCACGCGCGGATCAGCCTCCGCAGCCGCCTCGCGCTCGCTCTTGGCGCGCAGGTTCTGCTCGCGCAAGGTCGCCTGGCCCTGCTCGTTGGAGACGATCACGGTCCAGCGCCGGCCCGTCCAGTCCTCCAGCTTGCGGCCGAGATCCGAGACAAGCGAGCGCTGCGCGGTCCGTTCCAGCGCGATCTCCAGCCGGCCTTCTTCGAAGCGGACCAGCCGCACGTCCATCTCGAGCGCGCTCTTGGTGATCAGGTCGCGATTCCTGCCGGCGAGCGCGACCAGCTCCTGGAAGCTCCCGATGCGCAGCGCCGGCTGATCCTGGGAGGCCGGTGCCGGCTGCGATGTCATCGCTTGCGGGCGCATGCCGCCGCCCACGGCCGCAAGCGTCGGCCCCTGCATGCGCGGCGCCTGCATCGGCGCCGAGCTCATCACCGGCGGCGCGCCCGCGCTCATGCTCGGTGCCGGCGCAGAGCGCGCTCCGCCACCGTTCGTCACGACAGGTGATCCGCCGCCATTCTGGTCGATCATCCGAATGGCTTCGTCCGGCGTCGGCAGATCCGCTGCATAGGCGATGCGCACCAGCACCATCTCGGCTGCTGCTGCGGGCCGCGTCGCGCCTTGCGTCTCGGCGATGCCCTTGAGCAGCATCTGCCACATCCGCGACAGCACGCGCATCGACAGCTTGGTGGCGAAATCACGCGCGCGCAGCCGCTCGGTCTCGCTGAAGGCGACGTTGTCCGCGGTGGCCGGGACCACCTTCACGCGGGTGACGAAGTTCACGAACTCGGCGAGGTCCGACAGCACGACGACGGGGTCGGCGCCGACGTCGTATTGCTCGCGGAACTCCTTGAACGCAGCCGCGATGTCGCCGCTGGCGAGGTGATGAAACAAATCGATGACGCGGGTGCGATCGGCCAAGCCCAGCATCTGCCGGACGTCATCGGCGCGCACCTCGCCGGCGCTGTGGGCGATGGCCTGGTCGAGCAGCGAAAGCGAATCGCGCACCGAGCCTTCGGCGGCCCGCGCGATGATGCCGAGCGCCTCGGGCTCGATCGTGACGCCTTCTTTCGTCGCTATGCCGGCGAGGTGCTTCATCAGCACGTCGGCCTCGACGCGGCGTAGATCGAAGCGCTGGCAGCGCGACAGCACGGTCACCGGGACCTTGCGAATCTCGGTGGTCGCGAACACGAATTTGGCGTGCTCGGGCGGCTCCTCCAAGGTCTTCAGGAAGGCGTTGAACGCCGCCGTCGACAGCATGTGGACTTCGTCGATGATGTAGACCTTGTAGCGCGCGCTGGCCGGCGCGTAGCGCACGCTGTCATTGATCTGGCGGACATCGTCGACGCCGGTGTGGGACGCCGCATCCATCTCCAGGATGTCCATGTGCCGGCTTTCCATGATCGCCTGGCAATGGGTGCCGAGCACCGGCATGTGGATGGTCGGGCCCTTCACCGAACCGTCGGGCAGCTCATAATTCAGCGCGCGGGCGAGGATGCGGGCGGTGGTGGTCTTGCCGACGCCGCGGACGCCGGTGAGGATCCAGGCCTGCGGAATCCGGCCGGTCTCGAACGCGTTCGAGACGGTGCGCACGACGGCCTCCTGGCCGATCAGATCTGCGAAGCTGGAGGGGCGGTATTTGCGCGCCAGCACCCGGTAGGGCTTTGCGGGAGCGTCGGCGCTGTCGGGCGGAATGGGTGGGGCGCCAGCGTCAGTCATCGAGCGATCCGCAAGTGAGTATTCCAGGCCGGCTTCGATCGCGGTCGTCGACGCCATCGGCCTCGACGCAATCAACCGGAGTGCGGTCGAGCGCCCGCCCTGCGCGGGGTCCCCGCCAACTTTGCGCGATTCGCTCGAGAAAACAGGTAGGAGACTGACGAGCGACCCGATCCGGACCTCGTTAGGGCTGCTTCCTTCCGGACCTGACCCGGTTGGCGAGTGGCTCGTCCACCGCCAATCTCCCGCTGCCTATTTGGGGCCAAACGATCCGGAAAGCAAGCGCGAGCTTCGCCGGGGTCGCCCGCTGCGCCGCGGGCTTGTGCCGCAGCTTGGAAAGGCTTTAGGTGCCGCAGCGCTTCCCGCATGAACGTCCTGCCAGGAACACCGCCGCATGCCCGAATCAGCCTGGTCGCTGCATCCGCAATTGGCGAAGGACACGATCGATATCGGCGACCTGCCGCTGTCGCGCGTGCTGGTGATCAAGGACGCGAACTACCCCTGGCTGCTGCTGGTGCCGCGCCGCGAGGGCGCCGTCGAAATCATCGATCTCGACGAGGTCGCCCAGGCGCAGCTGATGACCGAGATGACGCGGGTGTCGCGCGCGGTGAAGGAGATCACCAAATGCGACAAGCTCAACGTCGCCGCGCTCGGCAACATGGTGCCGCAGCTGCACATCCACATCATCGCGCGCCGCACCAGTGATGTCGCCTGGCCGCGTCCGGTGTGGGGCGTCGCCCCGCCCGTGCCGCACGATGCGCAGGAGGTCGAGAGTTTCATCAGCGCTGTCAGGCGCAAGATCTGGCTAGGGTGAGAGATGTCGCCATTCGACTTGTTTCCGCTGGGCAAGCCGGCCTTCGTCGGCCATCCGATCGAGCGCGCCGCCCATCTGCGCTTTCATGACGACAAGCTGCTCGCCTTAGAAGGCAAGCCGTCGACGCGCGCTTATGTCGTGCATCGCGATTCGCTGGTGCTGAAGCGGGACGGCGACCAGCTGCGCGCCGTGCTCTCGATCGACGAGGCGCTCAAGTTCGGCGCCAATCCCGGGACGATCTTCCTTGGTCTGCAGGATGACGCGGCCGTGTTCGGCATGGGCATCTCGCCGGCCGCGGTCGAGAAGCTCGCCGGTCGTGAAGACGTGTCCGTGACCGAGCTGCGCGGCCTGGCCATGCAGGGCGCGATCCCGGTCGACCAGCTCGCGACCATCGCAATGGCCAAGTCGATGGTGTCCTGGCATCAGCGCCACGGCTTCTGCGCCAATTGCGGCACCAAGACCGCGATGCGCGAGGGCGGCTGGAAGCGCGAATGCCCGAGCTGCAAGACCGAGCATTTCCCGCGCACCGACCCTGTCGTGATCTCGCTGGTCGCCTCCGGCGACAAGTGCCTGCTCGGCCGGCAGAAGCAATTCCCGGCGGGCATGTATTCGTGCCTCGCTGGCTTCGTCGAGGCGGCCGAGACGATCGAGGACGCCGTGCGCCGCGAGGTGTTCGAGGAATCCGGCATCCGCTGCACCGATGTCACCTACTACATGACCCAGCCCTGGCCCTATCCGTCGTCGCTGATGATCGGTTGCAGCGCGCGGGCACTGAACGAGGACATCGTCATTGACCGCAACGAGCTCGAGGACGTCCGTTGGTTCAGCCGCGAGGAAGCCCGGCTGATGCTGCAGCGGCAGCATCCGGATGGGCTGGCGGGGCCGCATCCGTTTGCCATTGCCCATCATCTGGTCGGGCGCTGGCTGAACGACGCAGGCTAGCGGTATTCAAGAACCACCCAAGGTCTCAAGGCGTGGCCTGAACGGCGGATCCTTGCCTTGGAACGATTTTCTCTATATGAGGGTTTCTCGACCTTCATATGGAACAAATTTCTCCATGTCCGACGTCTCCGCCCAGAGCCCCGAAGCCAACCGCCGGCTCGACGCCATCGACCGCAAGATCCTGATGGTCCTGCAGGAGGATGCCTCCCTGTCTGTCGCCGAAATCGGCGACCGGGTAGGCCTGTCGTCGACGCCGTGCTGGAAGCGCATCCAGCGGCTGGAGGCCGACGGCGTGATCCTGCGCCGGGTCGCCCTGGTCGATCAGAACAAGATCGGGCTCGGCATCTCCGTCTTCGTCTCGGTCGAGAGCGCCGACCATTCCGACGCCTGGCTGAAGAAATTCGCCGAGGCCGTCAGCTCCATGCCCGAGGTGATGGAGTTCTATCGCATGGCCGGTGACGTCGACTACATGCTGCGCGTGGTGGTCGCGGACATGCAGAGCTACGACGTGTTCTACAAGAAGCTGATCAGCGCGGTGCCGCTCAAGAACGTCACCTCGCGCTTCGCAATGGAGAAGATCAAGTCGGTGACCGCGCTGCCGGTGCCCCCGGTCTAAGTCAGCCGCGCATTCCGTCCTGCCAAGGTGACGCCGCTGGTCGCTGCGCCCCCTCCCCGGATTTTTTAAGTCGTTTCCCAATCATCGTTTACCGGAAGTTATTTCCATCCATCTATCTTCAGATGTGATGATGTCCGGTGCAAAAATACCCTCGTCGTCGCGCGCCTGGCTGAATGCCATGGCGCTTCTGATCGCAAGCTTCGTCGGGGTGGCCGCGCTGTCGCTGCAGGTGCATCCCGGCCGCGAAATCGTGGCTGTCGCTTTCCCACCTTGGTGGAGCGCGCAACGGACGATGCTGGCTGCAGCATCAGCTGACGCCGCTCTCGTACGCACGACGACCTTTTCGTCGCTGCTGGTGGTCCGTCCCGGCGACCACGATGGCTTGGCGCGGCTGCGCCAGGCCGGAGCCTGGCTCGTCATCGACCCGCAGGCGGTCTCCGCCTGCTTTGCACAATGAATAATGATTGGGGGAGTGGAAATGACCGGCGAGACCGATGATCTGGCAATTCTCCGCGGTACGACCAGCAGGCTTTTGCTGGCGTTGCTGTGGATTCACGTTCCGCTCTCGCTCATCATCGGACTGTCGCGCGGCGACTGGATGATGCCGACCATCATGATGGTCGCCTTGGCCGCTGTGGCGACGCTCTCCTGGCGCAGCGCCGGGGATGGCCTGTCGACCCAGCTCACCGTCGCGGTTGCGCTGATGGGCGGCGTGTCCGTGCTCGTCTACCAGATGTCGGGACATGCGTGGCAGGTCGACATGCACATGTACTTCTTCGCGGCACTGGCCTGTCTCGTCGCCTATTGCGACTACCGCCCCATCGTGGCCGGGACGGTCGCCGTCGCGCTTCATCATCTGGTGCTGAACTTCGTTTTCCCAGCCGCGATCTATCCGGGCGGCGCCGATTTCGGCCGCGTCGTGCTGCACGCGGTCATCCTCCTGATCGAGGCCGGCGTCCTGGCGGCGCTCGCGCTCAAGCTCACGCAACTGTTCGAAACCAGTGCGAGCAAGACCGCGGAGGCCAACGCGGCGATGGCGGCCGAGGCGCGCGCCAACGCCGAACGCATCGAGGCCGAGCAGCGGGTCAAGCAGCAGGGCGATCTCGCCCGGCGCGAACTCGCGGAAGGCTTCGAGCGCAAGATCGGCGGCATCGTCGAGGCGGTGGCGATCGCCGCCAACGACGTGCAGAACCTGTCGTCCCTGATGAGCCGGAACAGCGCCGAAGCCTCGCGCCAGACATCTGCCGCGGCCCACGCTTCGCAACGAGCCTCGACCAATGTCGAAACGGTCGCGGCGGCGACCGAACAGCTGACGGCCTCCATCGGCAGCATTTCCCAGCAGGTGACACGCTCGGCCGAGATCGCGGCCAAAGCCGCTGAGGAAGCGCGCCGCACCAACAGCGTGGTCGAGAGCCTCGCCGCGGGCACGCAGAAGATCGGCGAGGTGGTGACGCTGATCCAGACGATCGCCAGCCAGACCAATCTGCTGGCGCTGAACGCCACCATCGAGGCTGCCCGCGCCGGCGAGCACGGCAAGGGCTTCGCGGTCGTCGCCAGCGAGGTGAAGGCGCTGGCCAATCAGACGGCAAAGGCGACCGAGGAAATCTCCAGCCAGGTGCAGAGCATCCAGAGCGCCACGGGTGATGCGGTCAGCGCGATTCAACTCATCGGCGGAACGATCGCCGAGATCGACGGAATTTCCAAGGAGATCGCCACTGCGGTCGAACAGCAGGGCCTCGCGACGGGCGAGATTTCCGGCAACGTGCAGCAGGCTTCGGAAGGCACGCGGCTGGTCAGCCAGAGCATGGGCAGCGTGACGAACGCCTCCAACGAAACCGGCGGCGCGGCCTCCCGGCTCCTGGAATCCGCGAATGGCCTGTCGTCGCAATCGGCTCGGCTCAAATCCGAGGTCGATCAGTTCCTCAGGTCGTTGCGAGCCGCTTAGTTCGCATCGTCGGACGTCGGCGAGCATGCCTCGTAGCAAGGCATGCTCGCTCCCGCTTCAGATGGTCTGGTTGTAGGCGCCGACTTCGGGATGCGTGCGCAGCACGATGTTCACCGCCTCGAACATGTCGTGCATGCGCCGCTCCGACACCGGGCTTTCCACCACGACCACGAGCTCCGGCTTATTCGATGACGCCCGCACCAGAGCCCAGCTGCCGTCCTCGACCGTGACGCGCACGCCGTTGACGGTGACGAGGTCGCGGATCGCCTGACCCGCCACGTGACCGCCCTGCTGCTGCAGGGCCTGGAAGTGCTTCACGACGGCATCGACCACGCCGTATTTGACCTCGTCGCCACAATGCGGCGACATCGTCGGCGACGACCAGGTCTTGGGCAGCGCGTCCTTCAGATCCGCCATCGACTTGTTCGGCGCGCGGTCGAGCATCTCGCAGATCGCGATCGCCGACACCAGACCGTCGTCATAGCCGCGGCCGAACGGCTTGTTGAAGAAGAAGTGGCCGGACTTCTCGAAGCCCGCGAGCGCACCGAGCTCATTGGTGCGACGCTTCATGTAGGAATGGCCGGTCTTCCAATATTCGGTCTTCGCGCCCTGCGCCTGCAACACCGGGTCGGTCATGAACAGGCCGGTCGACTTCACGTCGACGATGAACTGGGCTTCCTTGTGAATCGCCGACATGTCGCGCGCCAGCATCACGCCGACCTTGTCGGCGAAGATCTCCTCGCCGGTGTTGTCGACCACGCCGCAGCGATCGCCGTCGCCATCGAAGCCGAGGCCGACATCCGCCTTGTGCGCGAGCACGGCATCACGGATGGCGTGCAGCATCTCCATGTCTTCGGGATTGGGATTGTATTTCGGGAAGGTGTGATCGAGCTCAGTATCGAGCGGGATGACCTCGCAGCCGATCGCCTGGAGCACCTGAGGCGCAAACGCGCCGGCGGTGCCATTGCCGCAGGCGGCGACGACCTTCAGCTTGCGCTTGAGTTTGGGCCGGTTGGTGAGGTCGGCGATGTAGCGCGCCGGGAAGTTTTCGTGGAACTGATAGGAGCCGCCGCCAGCATTCTTGAACTCGGCGTTGAGCACGATCTCCTTCAGCCGGGTCATCTCGTCCGGCCCAAAGGTCAGCGGCCGGTTGGCGCCCATCTTCACGCCGGTCCAACCATTGTCGTTGTGCGAAGCGGTGACCATCGCGACGCAAGGCACGTCGAGCTCGAACTGCGCGAAATAGGCCATCGGCGTCACGGCCAGGCCGATGTCGTGCACCTTGCAGCCCGCCGCCATCAGGCCAGAGATCAGCGCGTATTTGATCGAGGCGGAGTAGCCGCGGAAGTCGTGGCCCGTCACGATCTCCTGTTTCACGCCGCGCTCGGCGATCAGCGCGCCCAGCCCCATGCCGAGCGCCTGCACGCCCATCAGGTTGATCTCCTTGTTGAACAGCCAGCGCGCGTCATATTCGCGGAAGCCCGTCGGCTTCACCATCGGCTCGGATTCGAAAGCGTAGGTGTTGGGGACCAGGACCGGCTTCGGCTTGGGAAACATCAGGAGGAGCCTCGGAAATCACATCAATGGAAGAACACGGTCGTGCGCTGCACGACGTCGTCGGACAATGGCAGAAGGCAGATGAATGCAGGCAACAATCGGGCAGGATGGCCCTGCCCGCTCGATCACCGAGCCTGCTGGTATATGGGGGCCGCCAATGCCGCGGCCAAGCCGATGTGACGCGGCCTATTGCTCCAGCACCATCTGGCCGTTGGCATAGGCGAAGCGCTTCAGCTTCGACAGGAACGACAGGCCGAGCAGGTTCTCCGACAGCGCCGCGTCGGGCAGCACCAGGGCGTCCACGTCGCGGACAGTGAGTTCGCCGAGTTCGACGATCGGGAGCCGGGCGCGCGCGGCCTTCACGGTCCCGTTGGCCGTGGTCACGGTCGCAGTGTAGTCGCCACGCGCCGGACGCAGGCCGAAGCGCGCGGCGGAGGTTTCGTTGAGCGCGACCATCGAGGCGCCGGTGTCGATCATGAAGCTGATGCGCTGGCCGTCGATGCGGCCGTCAGCACGGAAATGGCCGCGGCGGTCGGTCGGGATGTTGAGGCTGCGCTGGCCGGCCGCGGAAGTGTCCACGGTCGCGCTGCGCACGGACGTCGTGGCGGACGCCGGCGCCGGCGTCAGGCGATCGGCCAGTTGCGCCATGAAAGTGCCGAGGCCGACGAGAACGGCCGCGAAGATCATTATGTTACGCATGACGCAACGCCCGACTTTACCCCGCAACCGACTTGACCATGAAAGCCGCTGACGGGCGACTGAGGCGGAGCGGCTGCCGCTGCCATTTTGGCGAAAACGATGAGCGAAGCGTTAACGCTGGCAAGGCAGACGGTATAATTTGCATCGCTCACGTCCCCCGCGGCTTGGCCCGGCGGGTCGGCATGGCGCTGGCGGGATCCTCGGGCCAGGGATGCCGCGGATACCGGCCGCGCAGGTCGGTGCGGACGGCGGCATAGGAGCCGCGCCAGAAGCCCGGCAGATCGCGCGTCACCTGCACCGGCCGCTGCGCCGGCGACAGCAGCTCCAAGACGAGCGGCACCGCGCCGCGTGCGATCGAGGGATGGACGTTCAGCCCGAACAGCTCCTGCAGCCGCACGGCGATGGTCGGCCCCTGCTCGGCCTCGTAGTCGATCGCCAGCATCGTGCCGGTCGGCGCCTCGAAATGGGTCGGCGCCTCCTTGTCGAGCCGGGCGCGCAGATCCCAGGGCAGCAACGCCATCACGGCGTCCGAGACGTCGCCCGGAGAGACCTCCTTGAGCGAGGTCTTGTCGGCGAGCAGCGGCACCAGCCAGTCCTCACGCCGGGCGCTCAGGCCGGCATCTGAGAGGTCGGGCCAGCTGTCGCCCTCCGCCTTGCGCAGGAAGGTGACCCGGTCGCGCCACTGTTTGGCGGCCTTCGACCAGGGCAGCCGGTCGAGGCCGGCGGTGCAGATGCCCTCGGCGAAGATGCGCGCGGTCTCCTCGGACGGCGTCAGCGCCACCGGCGCATCGGCCATCACGATCGCATGCAGCCTGCGCCGGCGGCGCGCCCGCAGCGCCATCGCGCTCGGGTCGAAGCTGACCTCGTCCTTCGCTTCGATCTGCGCGGCGAAATGGCGCTCGACGTCCTCGATCGCGAGCGGCGCCGCCAGCAGGATGCGGCCGCTCGCGGCCGTGCCGGTCAACTCGCCCACCGCGATATAGGGCACCCGCGCCAGCGAGGAGGTCTGCTCGACGGCAGCGCCACGGCCATTGGCGAGAACGAAGCTACCATTGCCGCGGTTACGGGCGACCCGATCGGGGAACGCGAAGGCCAGCATCAGACCGGTCGTTAGCTCCGCCGCTCCTTGCGCAGACGAGGAGGCGCTGACCTGCTGCGCCCAGCGCCGGGCCATGTCCCGCGCGCTCTGCGCCCGCTGCGAGCGATCGCGGCGGAACTGATCGAGCCGGACCTCGAGGTCGACGCTGTCGCCGCCGAGGCCACGCTCGGTCAGGATCGCCGCGATGTGGGCGGCCTGCGCGGCCGCGCCGTAATCGGCGGCATCGACGATCATCCGCGCCAGCCGCGGCGGCAGCGCCAACGCCCGCAGCCGCCGGCCTTCGTCAGTGAGGCGGCTGTCCGCATCGAGCGCACCAAGTTCGTTCAGCAGGTCACGCGCCTCCTTCCAGGCCGGAAGTGGCGGCGGATCGAGGAAGCTCAAGCTTGCGGGATCGCTGACGCCCCATTGCGCGAGATCGAGCACCAGCGAGGACAGGTCGGCGCTGAGGATCTCGGGCTGGGTATAGGCCGCGAGCGAGGCGGTCTGCGGCTCGTCCCACAGCCGGTAGCAGACGCCGGGCTCGGTGCGGCCGGCGCGGCCGCGACGCTGGTCGACAGCGGCGCGCGAGGCCCGCACCGTCTCCAGCCGGGTCAGGCCGATATCCGGCTCATAGCGGGGCACGCGGGCGAGGCCGGAATCGACCACGATGCGCACGCCCTCGATGGTCAGCGAGGTCTCGGCGATCGAGGTCGCCAGCACCACCTTGCGGTGGCCCTTCGGCGCCGGCGAGATGGCGCGGTCCTGGACGGCGGCGTCGAGCGCACCGAACAGCGGCACGATCTCTATGCTTGCGTCATGGACGCGCTCGGCCAGCATGGTCTGGGTACGACGGATCTCGGCGGCCCCCGGCAGGAAGGCCAGAACCGAGCCGGCGTCGGCGCGCAACGCGGCGGCGATGGTCTCGGCCATCTGCCGCTCGACCGGTGCATCGGGCTTGCGGCCGACATAGCGCGTCTCGACCGGATAGGCCCGGCCTTCGCTCTCCACCACCGGCGCATTGCCGAGCAGGTTGGCGACACGGGCGCCGTCGAGCGTCGCCGACATCACGAGGATGCGGAGGTCCTCGCGCAGGCCCTGCTGCGCATCGCGCGCCAAAGCGAGGCCGAGATCGGCGTCGAGCGAGCGCTCGTGGAATTCATCGAACAGCACCGCGGCGACGCCGGTGAGCTCGGGGTCATCGAGAATCTGGCGGGTGAAGATGCCCTCGGTGACGACCTCGATGCGGGTCGACCGCGACACTTTCGAGCCGAAGCGGACGCGGTAGCCGACGGTGTCGCCGGCGCGCTCGCCGAGCGATTTCGCCATCCGCTCGGCGCTGGCGCGGGCCGCGATCCGGCGCGGCTCCAGCACGATGATCTTCTTGTCCCCGACCCACGGCGCATCGCGCAACGCCAGCGGCACCCGCGTCGTCTTGCCGGCGCCCGGCGGCGCCACCAGGACCGCGGTGTTGCTGCGTTCGAGCGTGCCGGACAATTCGTCCAGCACGGCGTCGATGGGGAGCGGTGTGTCGAAGCGAAGGGGCAATCAATCAACCAATCATCACCCGCCGAAAGCGGGTGATCCAGTCAGTGCAGACCGCCTGGCTCAGGGCGATCAGTCGTCCTGCATACCCCGCTTGCGCCGGATATGACAACGCCATGTCATTCGGCCTTCACCGACGGCCTGCCGACGCTCTCGTAGACGAAGCCGTGAGCGGCCATCTCGTCGGGGCGATAGACGTTGCGCAGGTCGACGACGACGGGACTGGCCATCACCTGCTTGAGGCGGTCGAGGTCCATCGCACGGTACTGCACCCACTCCGTCACCAGCACGATCGCATCGGCCCCCGTCGCGCAGTCATAGGGATCGTCGTAATAGGCGATCTCCGGCAGCTCCTTCTTGGCCTGCTCGATCCCAACAGGATCATGCGCGCGCACCTTGGCGCCCATGTCGAGCAGCCCCGTTACCAGCGGAATCGACGGCGCCTCGCGCATGTCGTCGGTCTCCGGCTTGAAGGTGAGGCCGAGCACCGCCACCGTCTTGCCGCGCAGATTGCCGCCGACGGCATGCGCGACCTTGCGCGCCATCGCGCGCTTGCGGTTGTCGTTCACCGCCAGCACCGATTCGACGATGCGCAACTGCGTGTCGTAGTCCTGCGCGATCTTGATCAGCGCCCGCGTATCCTTCGGAAAGCACGAGCCGCCGAAGCCGGGACCGGCATGCAGGAATTTCGCGCCGATGCGGTTGTCGAGGCCGATGCCGCGCGCCACTTCCTGGACGTCGGCGCCGACCTTCTCGGCGAGGTCGGCGACTTCGTTGATGAAGGTGATCTTGGTGGCGAGGAACGCATTCGCCGCGTACTTGATCAGCTCGGCCGTGCGCCGCGCCGTGTACATGACCGGCGCCTGGTTCAAGGACAACGGACGATAAATATCGCCGAGCACCCTGCGGCCGCGCTCATCATCGGTGCCGACGACGATGCGGTCGGGCCATTTGAAGTCGCGGATCGCGGCGCCCTCGCGCAGGAATTCGGGGTTCGAAGCGACGACGACATCGGCCTGCGGATTGGTCTCGCGGATGATGCGCTCGACCTCGTCCCCGGTGCCGACCGGCACGGTCGACTTGGTGACGACGACGGTAAACCCGGTGAGCGAGGCTGCGATCTCGCGCGCGGCGGCATAGACGTAAGTGAGGTCGGCGTGCCCGTCACCGCGACGCGACGGCGTTCCGACGGCGATGAAGACAGCGTCGGCGTCCGCCACGGGCTGCTTGAGATCGGTCGTGAAGTCGAGCCGCTTGGCCTTCACATTGGTGGCGACCAGCGCGTCCAGGCCGGGTTCGAAGATCGGAATTTCTCCGCGATGCAGCGCGGCGATCTTGCTCTCGTCCTTGTCCACGCAGGTCACCTGGTGACCGAAATCGGCGAAGCAGGCACCGGACACCAGACCCACATAGCCCGTGCCGATCATCGCAATTCGCATCGAAACCCATCCTTCAAGGTTAATACTTTCGCGTCTTAAACCATTTGCGGTTCAAGGGGAATTTAGAAAACGGCATGACGTTTGGATGACAAGGAGGAGTTTTAACGGCTCTGCTCCACAATGCGGCAGCTCCGCGCCAGAGAGGGACAGCATGACCGCGAATGGTACGCCGAAATCGGCCGGAACCGAGGCGCGCATCGACTGGGTCGACTACGCCAAGGGTATCTGCATCATCATGGTGGTGATGATGCATTCGGTGCTCGGCGTCGAGCTGGCCGCCGGCGAGACCGGCTTCATGCATGCCGTCGTCGCCTTCGCCAAGCCGTTCCGGATGCCCGACTTCTTCCTGATTTCCGGCCTGTTCCTGCCGCTGGTGATCGACCGCGACTGGCGCACCTACATCGACCGCAAGGTCGTCCACTTCGCCTATTTCTACGTGCTGTGGGTGACGATCCAGTTCGGCTTCAAGGCGCCCGGCTTTGCCGCGGCCTCGGGCTGGCCGCACGCCGGCTATCTGTACCTCGAATCCTTCGTCGAGCCATTCGGCACGCTGTGGTTCATCTACCTCCTGCCAATTTTCTTCGTCGGCATCAAGCTGACACGGAAGGCCCCTGCGCCGGTGATCTGGGGCATCGCGGCCGGCCTGGAGATGTCGCATATCGTCACCGGCTGGACCGTGATCGACGAATTCTGCGCCCGCTTCGTCTACATCTATTCGGGCTATTTGTTCGCCAATTATATCTTCGCGGTGTCGGATCGTGCGCGGGCCCAGCCCATGCTCGCGATCATCGGCCTGCTCGCCTGGGCGGTGATCAACCAGAGCCTCGTGACGCTCGGCGTCAGCGAGTGGCCGGTGATCTCGTTGGCACTCGGCTATGCCGGCGCGGTTGCGATCATCATCGCCGGCACGCTGCTGGCGCGCGCGCAAGTGCTCAATGCGCTCAGGTTCTGCGGCGAGCATTCGATCGTGATCTACCTCGCCTTCTTCCTGCCGATGGCCGCGACCCGCACCGTGCTGCTGAAGACGGGGATCATCACGGATATCGGCACGATCTCGCTGCTCGTCACCATTGCCGGCGTGCTCGGCGCGCTCGCGATCTGGCGCCTCGCGCTGCGCGCCGGCGCGCGCTTCCTGTTCGAACGTCCGATCGCCTTTTGGATCGCGCCGCCGAAGCAGCGCGCTGCGTTGCAGCCCGCGGAGTAACGCCACCCACAGTGTCGTCCCGGGCGAAGACCCGGGACCCATAACCACCGTCCGCTGTTTTGGGCAAGCTGTGGCTCCAGTCTGCCGCCTCATCACTGCCGCGGAGTGCAGCCCGCGGAGTAGCCCCACCCACAGTGTCGTCCCGGGCGTAGACCCGGGACCCATAGCCACCGTCCGCTGTTTTGGGCAAGCTGTGGCTCCAGTCGGCCGCCTCATCACT
The DNA here is from genome assembly GCF_900176205.1 of Bradyrhizobium sp. ORS 285. NCBI lineage: Bacteria > Pseudomonadati > Pseudomonadota > Alphaproteobacteria > Hyphomicrobiales > Nitrobacteraceae > Bradyrhizobium > Bradyrhizobium sp. ORS 285. The sequence goes on along the minus strand of NZ_LT859959.1, from coordinate 249,910 downwards.
GCCGCGGAGTATGGGTCCCGGGTCGGCGCCCCGCCGCCGCTTCGCGGCGTCGTGGCTTGCCCGGGACGACAGCGGAATATGACGCGCCTGACGAGCGCTCCACAGCGCCCGATTTGCGTGGGGAACGCGCCGGATTCTGCCGTTCCGAGGGTGTCAATCCCTGCCAAATTCCCTACATTGCGGCCATGCCCAAAGCTCCCCAGAAAGCCGCCGTCACGCCCGCCACCCCTGTGCCCGCTGCGGCCAAGGCCGCGACCAAGGGCGACCATGTGTTCCTGGTCGACGGCTCGTCCTACATCTTCCGCGCCTATCACGCGCTGCCGCCGCTCAACCGCAAGTCCGACGGCTTGAACGTCAATGCCGTGCTCGGCTTCTGCAACATGCTGTGGAAGCTCTTGCGCGACATGCCCGAGACCGACCGGCCGACGCATCTGGCGATCGTGTTCGACAAGTCCGAGGTCACGTTCCGCAACAAGATCTACTCCGAGTACAAGGCGCACCGCCCGCCGGCGCCTGACGATCTGATCCCGCAATTCGCGCTGATCCGCGAGGCCGTGCGCGCGTTCGACCTGCCCTGCCTGGAGCAGGGCGGTTTCGAGGCCGACGACCTGATCGCGACGTATGCGCGGCTCGCCTGCGAGCGCGGCGCCACCACCACCATCGTGTCCTCCGACAAGGACCTGATGCAGCTCGTCAACGACTGCGTCACGATGTACGACACCATGAAGGACCGTCGCATCGGCATCGCCGAGGTGATCGAGAAGTTCGGCGTGCCGCCGGAGAAGGTCGTCGAGGTGCAGGCGCTGGCCGGCGACTCCACCGACAACGTGCCCGGCGTGCCCGGCATCGGCATCAAGACCGCGGCGCAGCTGATCAACGACTATGGTGATCTCGAAAGCCTGCTGACGCGCGCGCCCGAAATCAAGCAGCCGAAGCGGCGCGAGGCGCTGATCGAGAATGCCGAGAAGGCACGGATCTCGCGCCAGCTGGTGCTGCTCGACGACAAGGTCGCGCTCGAGGTGCCGCTCGACGACCTCGCGGTGCACGAGCCCGATCCGCGCAAGCTGATCGCGTTCCTGAAAGCGATGGAGTTCTCGACGCTGACGCGGCGCGTCGCGGAGTATTCGCAGATCGATCCGGCCGATGTGACGGCGGACGAGAATTTTAGGAGTAAGGCGGGCACTGCTTCCTCCGTTCCCTCCTCCCTTGCTGACCAGGGAACGGGGGCCCCCACGAACGGTCCCGCCGGAGCCCCCCCCTCCCCAACCCTCCCCCACAAGGGGGGAGGGAGCCCTCGCACCGGTGATCCGCGGACAGACAAGTCCGCGATGGGCAAGGGCACACCCGCGAACCTTGCCGAGACCCGGGCGGAGGCGGCGAAGAACGCGCGGATCGATCGGGACAAGTATCAGACGGTGCGGACGCTGCCCGAGCTGAACGCGTGGCTCGCCCGTATCCATGATTTCGGCCGGGTCACCATCGACGTCAAAGCCAGCTCGATCGACCCGATGCAGGCAAGCCTGTGCGGCCTCTCGCTGGCGTTGGCGCCAAACGAGGCCTGCTACATCCCGCTGGCGCATCGCCAGGCCGGCGACGGCGGCGGCCTGTTCGATGCCGGGCTCGCGCCGGACCAGATCAAGGCGAGTGATGCGCTCGCGGCGCTGAAGCCGGTGCTGGAATCCGCAGGGCTCTTGAAGATCGGCTACAACATCAAGTTCATCGCGGTGCTGCTGGCGCAGCATGGCATCACGCTTGAGAACGTCGACGACATCCTGCTGATGAGCTACGCGCTCGACGCCGGGCGCGGCTCGCACAAGCTGGACTCGCTGGCCGAGCACGTGCTCGCCCATGCCATCCTCAGCGAAGGCGAGTTGATCGGCAGCGGCAAGAACAAGCTGACCTTCGAGCAGGTCGCGATTGACCGCGCCACGGCGCATGCGGCGGAAGCGGCCGATGTGATCCATCGCGTGTGGCGGGTGTTGAAGCCGCGCCTCGTCGCCGAGCGTATGACGGCCGTGTACGAGACGCTGGAGCGGCCGCTGGTCTCGGTGCTGGCCCGCATGGAGCGGCGCGGCATCTCGATCGACCGCCAGGTGCTCTCGCGCCTCTCCGGCGACTTTGCCCAGACCGCCGCGCGCGTCGAGGCTGAGTTGCAGGAGCTGGCCGGCGAGCCGATCAATGTCGGCAGCCCCAAGCAGATCGGCGACATCCTGTTCGGCAAGATGGGCCTGTCGGGCGGCACCAAGACCAAGACCGGCGCCTGGTCGACCTCGGCCTCGATCCTCGACGACCTCGCCGAGCAGGGCAACGACTTCGCGCGCAAGATCCTGGAATGGCGCCAGGTCTCCAAGCTGAAATCGACCTACACCGATGCACTGCCGACCTACGTCAACACGCAGACGCATCGCGTGCACACCACCTACGCGCTGGCGGCGACCACGACGGGCCGGCTGTCCTCGAACGAGCCGAACCTGCAGAACATCCCGGTGCGTACCGAGGACGGCCGCAAGATCCGCCGCGCGTTCATCGCGACACCCGGCCACAAGCTGGTGTCGGCGGACTATTCGCAGATCGAACTGCGGCTGCTGGCGGAGATCGCCGACATCCCGGTGCTGAAGCAGGCGTTCAAGGACGGCCTCGACATTCACGCGATGACAGCGTCGGAGATGTTCGGCGTGCCGATCAAGGACATGCCGAGCGAGGTCCGCCGCCGCGCGAAGGCGATCAATTTCGGCATCATCTACGGCATCTCCGCCTTCGGTCTCGCCAACCAGCTCGGCATCGCCCGCGAGGAGGCCTCGGCCTACATCAAGCGCTATTTCGAGCGCTTCCCGGGCATTCGCGCCTACATGGACGAGACCCGCGAGTTCTGCCGCAAGAACGGCTATGTCGTCACGCTGTTCGGCCGCAAGTGCCATTACCCGGAGATCAAGGCGTCGAACGCCTCGGTGCGCGCCTTCAACGAACGCGCCGCGATCAACGCGCGATTGCAGGGGACGGCGGCCGACATCATCCGCCGCGCGATGACCCGGGTCGAGGAGGCGCTGGCGCAAAAGAAGCTGTCGGCTCAGATGCTGCTGCAGGTGCATGACGAACTGATCTTCGAGGTCCCGGAGGACGAGGTCGCCGCGACCTTGCCGGTGGTGCAGCACGTCATGCAGGACGCGCCCTTCCCCGCCGTCCTGCTGTCGGTCCCTCTGCACGTCGACGCCCGCGCCGCCGACAATTGGGACGAGGCGCATTGAGCGGATCACCCGGCGCCCTCCCGCCTCATTGACTGGTGGTGTGAGCCCGGCCGCATCTCCGACCACTCCCGTCGTCCCGGCCTCGAGCCGGGACCCATACCCCCAGGGAGCGGTTTGAGGCACGCTCGCCATTGGCATTTTGCCCGACACGACCGCCGCGGCGTATGGGTCCCGGATCGGCGCCGTGTCGCGCTGGCGCGCGTCACGGCTTGTCCGGGACGACGGCGGAGTGAGACGGCGCATTCACGGCTCAAACAGTTGGAGCGACATACACGATCAATTGCTGCATCAACGACGGTTGGTGGAGGCCCGGCCGCATCGCCGATCTCTCCTGTCGTCCCGGCCTCGAGCCGGGACCCATACCCCCAGGGAGCGGTTTGAGGCAGGCTGGTCATTGACCTTTTGCCCGACACGACCGCTGCGGAGTATGGGTCCCGGATCGGCGCCGCGTCGCGCTGGCGCGCGTCACGGCTTGTCCGGGACGACGGCGGAGCGAGAAGACGCATTCACGATTCAAACAGCTGAGGACATGAGAGGCACGGCTTCGCAGTCTCGCGGCACATCGTGCCCGAGGCTTGCGATCGGTTCGCCCCTGCAAACAAGGCAAAGGGCGCAGGGAAGGCCGGGCCTCGACTGAGGCCCGTGGCCCGCCTGCGGAAAAAAATGCAGGCGGCAGGTACCACAGGTTCAGCCGGACAGACCCGGCCCTCCCTGCGCGATGGGTTTAACGTCTGCTCCGTGCTCTCCCCGGGGACCGGCTTTCTTGCCCCCGTCGCCTGCGCGACACGTCATGTCACGCCGACTTAGCGCCAGCATCGGGGCGCCAGGACCACACGGCTTGAACGTCCGCGAGCTGTCCATCGTCCAGCGCATCAGCACCCGACAAACCTACGGCCACCGCTCCCCGCCTCTACGTATCGTGACGACGCGTACGTCCCTCTGCATGAGGACGGGATGCGCGAAGTAGAGCATGATTTCGGAAAAATAGCAATACATTTTTTTCCGCGGCGTGCCGCGTCATGCGGACAACAGACGTCCCATCGAGGTCGCTCGGCCCGCGGCGGCTTTACCGATCGTTAGGCACGATGAGATCACGCCTGGTGATCCGGATCGCGGGTAACACGGCGTGCAGCGTCCCCTGGCAGAGTTGGCCGGCCCGCTTGCGAGCGATCGCATGGCGGCGCTGATCATGCTCCTTCAACGACCGTGACGATGGTGCCGAACATCCTGGCCTCGACGAGCTCCATGACCGCGATCTCAGCCGTACCTCCCCTTGCGACGCGCGACCGGCGCGCGGTGCTGGCTCTGCTGATCGCGGCTGCGCTCTACAACGGCGTCTATCTCGTCACCTGGTGGCTATCGTCCCCGCAGCCCGCGTTCGGCGACTTCTCCGGCCTGTGGTCGTTCGGCAAGTTCGCGGCGCAGTTCGGCGCCGCCATCTACGATCCGGTCGCGCTCGCCGAGTTTCAGCAGAGGCTGGATCCCGCGCTCGGCGGCGGCGGCTTTCCCTATCCCTATCCACCGACCTTCCTGCTGGCGCTGATTCCGCTCGGCATGATGGCGCTGCCCACAGCGTATGTCTGCTGGATGGGCGTGACGTTCGCGACCTATGGACTGGCGACGCTCGGCCGCGACTGGCGCTCGCCGTTCGGGCTCGCGCTGCTTGCTGCGCCGACGACGCTGATCAACGCCATCACGGGGCAGAACGGCTTTCTCTCGGCGGCGCTGCTGATCGGCGGGCTGCGCTTGCTCCCCCGTCATCCCGTCATCGCAGGCAGCCTGCTCGGCCTGCTCGCCTACAAGCCGCAATTCGTGCTGCTGATGCCGGTCGTGCTGCTGGCGTCACGTCGTTGGATCGCCATTCTGTCGGCGATCGCCACCACCGCCATCGTCGCCGTCGTGACCAGCGCTGCGCTCGATCCGCTGATATGGCTGCAATGGATCGTGAGATTTCCGGACTATCAGGCGCAACTCGGGGCCAACCAGGCCAGCCTCGATCACATGATGCCGACGGTCATCGCCGGCCTGCACGCGCTCGGCGCGCCGCCACCGGCCGGCGTGATGATCCAGCTCGTGCTGTCCTGCGCGATCGTCGTGATGGTCTGGAACGCCTGGCGGCGCGGCATGACGGACCAGGCGATCGCACTGGTCGCGGTCGGCAGCATCCTCGCAACGCCCTATGCGATGATCTACGACATGCCGATGGTCGCGGCGGGGATCGCGATGCATTGGAAGGCGCGGAGCGACGCCGGCGAGGCGATCGCGCCGCTGGAGATCGGCCTCGTCATTGCGCTCGGGGCCTGCATGCTCGCGATGATCGGGCACTCCGTGCCGCTCGCCGCCCCTCTCCTGCTGACGCTGCTAGTGCTGAGCATCGGGGCGTGTTCGGCCGCTCCCGCGGCAGCGCGCCTGCGCTGAATGCGACGCCGCCGATCGGCTGATTGCTCTCGGTGCAATTGATCGGATGACGATCGGCGATCGGCTGCGCTAGCATCGATGTGAAATCCTCATCGTCATGCCGGGTCATGCCGCACACATCATCCCTGCTCGCCTTCGCGCTGGTCTCGCTCGGCATGGTGCTGACGCCCGGGCCGAACATGATCTATCTGATCTCGCGCTCGATCACGCAGGGCCATGCCGCGGGCCTCGTATCGCTCGGCGGCGTCGCCTTGGGCTTCGTCGTCTACATGCTGGCCGCGGCGTTCGGCATCACCGCGCTGCTGTTCGCGGTGCCCTTCGCCTATGACGCGCTGCGCCTCGCTGGTGCTGCTTATCTCCTGTATCTGGCGTGGCAGGCGGTGAAGCCCGGCGGACGCTCGCCCTTCCAGGTGCGGAAGCTCACCATCGATAGTCCGCGCAGGCTGTTCCTGATGGGGCTGGTCACCAACCTGCTGAACCCGAAGATCGCGATGCTGTATCTCGCGCTGCTACCGCAATTCATCGATCCCACAGCCGGCAGCGTGCTGACGCAGTCGGTCGTGCTCGGCGCGATCCAGATCGTGATCAGCGTCAGCATCAACGCCGTCATCGCGATGGCCGCGGGATCGATCGCACTGTTCCTGGCGACGCGGCCGGCGTGGACGCTGCTGCAGCGATATCTAATGGGCACGGTGCTCGCCGGGCTCGCGATGCGCATGGCGCTGGAGGCGCGGCGTGGTTAGCGGCTCTCAATAGCGAACCAGCGACCCCGCCGGCTTGTCGGACCCCTCTCAACCCTCACCCTGAGGAGACCGCCCTAAGGGCGGTCGTCTCGAAGGGCGAGGCCACTGGCGGGGCCTCATGGTTCGAGACGCGCCGCGAGCGGCGGCCTTGCCTCGAATGACAGAATGGGCGCGTCGCTCCTCACCATGAGGGTCGGCTTACGAGATCGGCGCCGCACGTTGGTCATCAGCCGCGTGTTCATGGAGAGGGTCTGGCAGCGAACGCCGCACCGCGCCTTTCGCTCAATCCAGCTTCGCCTCCATGCCGCGCTTGACGGCGGGGCGGGCAATCAGCGCGTCGTACCAGCGCTTGACGTGGGGGAAGTCGGCGAGGTCGACCTTGTGGCGGGGGTGACGCCAGGCCCAGCCGAGGATGGCGAAGTCGGCGATCGAGAGTGGGCCTGCGACGAATTCGTGCTGCGCAAGGCGACGGTCGAGCACGCCATAGAGCCGGACCGTCTCGGCCATGTAGCGCTTCAGGCCGTAGGCGCGGTCCTGCTCGTTCTCCAGCGCGATGAAATGGTGGACCTGGCCGGGCATCGGGCCGAAGCCGCCCATCTGCCACATCAGCCATTCATAGACCGGGATCCGCTCAGCGAGCGATTTCGGCAGGAACTGGCCGGTCTTTTCCGCCAGATAGAGCAGGATGGCGCCGGATTCGAACACGCTGACCGGCTTGCCCTCGGGGCCGTCGGGATCGACGATCGCCGGGATCTTGTTGTTCGGGCTGATCGCGAGAAACGCCGGGGCCATCTGGGCGCCCCTGGTGATATCCACGGGGATGACGCGGTAAGGCAGCCCCATCTCCTCCAGCGCGACCGAGATCTTGCGGCCGTTGGGCGTGTTCCAGGTGTGCAGGTCGATGGTCATGCGCGGCGTCCTCGCGGAATGTCTTCCGAAATGTCTTGCTTGGGCTGTCGCTTCCCCTTAGCTCGAAACCGCGCCCGGCTCCAAACGTAGCGTTGTTGATGGGACATCCTGGCCGCTGGCCTCGGCCGTCCGGCCCCGATAGATTGCGCCACCCAGAATTCACTCAAGAACCGACCCCCAGGGGAAACCGCCGTGTCCAAATCCGCCTCCCGCGCCCGCCTCCTCGAGATCATCCGCAGGCGCTCGTTCGGGCGCGGCGAGGTCACCTTGGCGTCCGGCCGCAAGAGCGATTTCTATTTCAACCTCAAGCCGACCATGATGGACCCGGAAGGCGCGACGCTGCTCGCCGAGCTGACCTATGAGGCGCTGAAGGACGAGGGCTTCGATTATATCGGCGGGCTGGAGATGGGCGCGGTGCCGCTGGCCGGCGCAATCGCCCAGATCTCCTGGATCAAGGGCCATCCGATCGCCGCCTTCTTCGTCCGCAAGAAGCCGAAGGAGCATGGCGCAAGGCTCGCGATCGAGGGCCTCACCCGCGACGAGACCCTGGCGGGAAAACGCATCGTCGTGGTCGAGGACGTCACCACGACCGGCGGCTCGGCGATGAAGGCGGTCGAGGCGCTGCGCGAGGCCGGCGCCGAGGTGTCGCTGGTGTTCACGATGGTCGATCGCGAGGAAGGCGCCGCCGAGGCGTTCGCGGAGGCGGGCCTGCCGTTCCAGGCGCTCTACAAGGCGCGCGAATTCCTCTGAGGCGTTGGCACCCAAGGGGGTCCGGCACACCGGCGATGAACACGCCAAGAGGCGTGTTCATGGAGAGAGTTGACGGCGCGCCGACTTTCGCGGTCCGCGCACACCGCTCATTTACCAACGCCCATTAAGGTTACCGCAAAGCTGATGGCGCCATGTTGTGGGCATGGCCGGCCCGTTCGCGCATCATTGGCGCGGAGCAGCCGCAGCGTCAGATCTTTGCGGTGAGAGATGGAGTGGGCGTTGCGTCACGTGTTGTCGTTTCGGCGGGTGCCCCGCCGCGTCGCCGTCGCGACCATGATCGGCCTGGCCGCCTCGCTCGCGCTGGCGCCGCAGATGGCCTCGGCCGAGGGCCTGTTCGATTTCCTGTTCGGCGGTTTCAACAAGCCGCAGCCGCAGCGGCCGGCGCCCCAAGGCAGCTTCTTCGCCGATCCGTTCGGCACCAATCCGCAAAATCAGCCGCAGCCGCGCATGGCTTCGAGCGGATCGGGCGCGGCGTTCTGCGTGCGCAGCTGTGACGGGCGCTATTTCCCGCTGACCCGCGGCCTCGCCTCGCCGGCGCAGATGTGCCAGGCGTTCTGCCCGGCGAGCCCGACCAAGATCTATTACGGCTCCAACATCGACTACGCGACGTCAGCCAATGGCGAGCGCTATGCCGACAGCGAGACCGCGTTCGCCTATCGCCAGGCGCTGCGCGCCGACTGCACCTGCAACGGCCGCGATCCCGCCGGGCTCGCGCCGGTCGACCTGTCGCTCGACACCTCGCTGCGTCCCGGCGACGTCGTCGCCACCAGTGACGGGCTCGTCGCCTATTCGGGCCCGCGCGGCAGCGGCGGCCAGGCGGCCGACTTCAAGCCGGTCGCCTCATATCCCGGGCTGAACTCGGACATGCGGGCCAAGCTGAGCGAGATGAAGGTGGCGCCGGTGCGCGCCGAGATGCTGGCGGCCGATGCACTCGCCGCCATGCCGCCGGCTGAGACCAGTGCCGGCAATGTCAATGCTGGCAATGTCAGCGTGGCGCCGCCGCTGACGATCGCGCCGAAGCCGGCCCGCGCGAAGCGGGCGGATGTGGATTGAGCCTTAGCCCTCGCGGCGACGAACGACCCGGTCCGCAACGCGCCGCCGGGTTGCTGGCCGTGAGGGCAATCCTGGCTTAGCGCCCGACGATCACGCCGATGACGTTCGGCGCCTCGAGATATTTCTCCTCGATCGCCGCACGCGCAGCGGCACGGTTGTCCGGCGTCAGCAGGCCGCGCTTCTCGGCCAGGATCATCCAGCAGAAGCCCCACCAATCGCTCAGCATGCCCTCGTCGTCGACCAGATCGTAGCCCTGCTCGGCGGCAAAGATGCGCGCCCGCGCCTCGTCCAGGCCGTCGAGGAAGGTGTGGTCGGTGGCGGAGAACAGATCATCGGAAATATCGTCGGTGGTGTAGCCCCAGACCGACATGCAGACGGCGTTGAACGCACGGTCGATCTGGTCGTCGTCGACCGCCCGCTGCCGCGCCGTCTTGTGCAGCCGCGTCAGCGTGCGCGCGAAATCGGCGATGCGGGTGAGGGCCAGGGGATCGAAGGCGATGTTGGACATGGTGTCCTCGCGTGATGCACTGATGCCGGAGTGAGCGGATCGAATCGCTAAGGGGATAACGATCACTTGCTAAATTGTTCTTAATTTGTTCTTGCGAAAAAAGGAAGTACTGATTTATCGTCGTCCCGGCCCCCGAGCCGGGACCCATACCCACCGAAGCCGATTGGTTGGCACAGACCGATGAGCATCGAGGCCGCATGGACGGTCTACATCCTCTCCAGCGGCCATCACGGTACGTTGTACATCGGCGTCACCAACGACGTCAGAAAGCGCCTCGAAGACCACCGGGCCGGGCGGGGCTCCAAGTTCGTCAGCAGATACAAGGTTTTTCGGCTCGTCCACGTTGAGCGCTTCGCGAGCCCGCTCGAGGCGATCGCCCGCGAGAAGCAGCTCAAGAACTGGCATCGCGATTGGAAGGTCGAGCTGATCGAGAAAAATAGCCCCGATTGGAGTGACTTGTCGGGCCTCATCTTCGGCCGGTGAGTCTGGATCCCGGCTTTCGCCGGGATGACGAGGAGGAGAGTTCTTCGGTCCTCTCACGCACCATGTATCGGCCAGCCGCGTTCCAGCTGCGGAACTCCCGGCCCCGTTTTTGCATATTTTTCCATCACCTTGCTGTGCGGACCAGCCTTTCCCCGGGTTTCGGACCGCGCGCAACCATCGTATGCTTTTACCGGTTCCTCGTAGCATCACAGGTTTCAAGGTGACAGATCAGCCGTCCCAGCGCAGCTTCGTAAGCACCGGCCAACCCGTCGACGAATTGGCCGTCGCCGAGATCAAGAGCGACATCCTCGCGAAGCTTCGGCTCGCGATCGGCAAGGAAGCAAGCCAGGCGACGCAGCAGGACTGGTATCACGCAGCAGCCCTGACCCTGCGCGACCGCATCGTGCACCGCTGGCTGACGGCCGACAAAGAGAGCTACGACGCCGGCCGCAAGCGGGTCTATTATCTCAGCCTCGAATTCCTGATCGGCCGCCTGTTCACCGATGCGCTCAACAATATGGGCCTGATGAAGGTGTTCGAGACAGCGCTCGGCGATCTCGGCGTCGGCCTGATGGACCTGCGCAAATGCGAGCCGGATGCCGCGCTCGGCAATGGCGGCCTCGGGCGGCTGGCGGCGTGCTTCATGGAGAGCATGTCGACGTTGCAGATCCCGGCGATCGGCTACGGCATCCGCTATGATTTCGGCCTATTCCGCCAGGTGATCGTCGACGGCTGGCAGCACGAATATCCGGATGTCTGGCTGTCGTTCGGCAATCCCTGGGAATTCCAGCGCCCGGAGGTGGTCTATCACGTCCATTTCGGCGGCGGCGTCGAGCATGTCGACGACAAGGGCCGCGACCGCGCGATCTGGCATCCCGGCGAGACCGTGCAGGCGGTCGCCTATGACACGCCGATCGTCGGCTGGCGCGGCCAGCACGTGAATGCGCTGCGGCTGTGGTCGGCGCGGTCGCCCGATCCGCTCAAGCTCGACGTGTTCAACTCCGGCGACTATCTCGGCGCGTCCGCCGAAGAGGCCCGCGCGGAGGCGATCTGCAAGTTCCTGTACCCGAATGACGAGAGCCCGGCGGGGCGCGAGCTGCGGCTGCGCCAGGAATATTTCTTCGTCTCGGCCTCGCTGCAGGACTTAGTAAAGCGCCATCTCGGCTCCGACGGCCAGCTGCGCAGCCTGTCGCAGAAGGCGGCGGTGCAGCTCAACGACACGCACCCCTCGCTCGCCGTGGCCGAGCTGATGCGTATCCTGGTCGACCTCCACAATTTCCGTTGGGACGAGGCCTGGAAAATCACGGTCGCGACCCTGTCCTACACCAACCACACGCTGCTGCCCGAGGCGCTGGAGACCTGGCCGGTCGAGCTGTTCGAGCGGCTGTTGCCGCGGCATCTCGAGATCATCTACCGCATCAACGCGCAGCACCTCGCGCTCGCCGAGCAGCGCGCGCCCGGTGATATCGACTATCGCGCGTCGGTGTCGCTGATCGACGAGAAGAGCGGCCGCCGCGTTCGCATGGGCCAGCTCGCCTTCGTCGGCTCGCACCGCATCAACGGCGTCTCGGCGATGCATTCGGACCTGATGAAGGAGACCGTGTTCCACGATCTCAACCATCTCTATTCCGGCCGCATCACCAACAAGACCAACGGCATCACCTTCCGGCGCTGGCTGACGCTCGCCAATCCGAAGCTGACGAGCCTGCTGTGCGAGGCTTGCGGCGACGCCATCGTCGACGATCCGACCTTGCTGACGAGCCTGGAGAGCTATGTCGCGGACTCCGGCTTCCACCAGAAGTTCCGCGCCGTGAAGCACCACAACAAGATCCAGCTCGCGCGGCTGATCGGCGAGCGCATGAATGTGCGGCTCGATCCGAGCGCGCTGTTCGACGTGCAGATCAAGCGCATCCACGAATACAAGCGGCAGCTGCTCAACATCCTCGAGGCTGTGGCGCTGTATCTCGACATGAAGGACGACCCGCAAGGAAACTGGGTCCCGCGGGTCAAGATCTTCGCCGGCAAGGCGGCGGCGAGCTACCGCTATGCCAAGCTGATCATCAAGCTGATCAACGACGTGGCGGAGGTCGTCAACAGTGATCCGGCGATCGCAGGCAGGCTGAAGGTCGTGTTCATGGCCGACTACAATGTCAGCCTGGCGGAGACGATCATTCCGGCCGCCGACCTCTCCGAGCAGATCTCGACCGCCGGCATGGAGGCGTCCGGCACCGGCAACATGAAGCTGGCGCTGAACGGCGCGATCACCATCGGCACGCTCGACGGCGCCAATATCGAGATCCGCGACAATGTCGGGGCCGAGAACATCGCGATCTTCGGCATGGAGGCTCCCGACGTCATGCTGCGGCGCCAGCAGGGCCTGGATGCCACCGACGTGATCCGCCGCTCGCCGCGGCTGGCGCGCGCCATCGAGGCGATCGCCTCCGGCGTGTTCTCGCCGGGCGAGCCGGGCCGGTTCGAGCCGATCGCGCATGCGCTGCGCCATCTCGACCACTACATGGTCTCGGCCGATTTCGACTCCTACTACGAGGCCCAGCGCGGCGTCGACGCGCGCTGGCAGACCACTCCGGCCTGGACCCGCGCCTCGATCCTCAACGTCGCGCGCATGGCGTGGTTCTCCTCCGACCGCACCATCCGCGAATATGCCGACGACATCTGGAACGTGCCGGTGGGCCCGGTCGTGGCGCCGGCGCATGCGCAGCGGGCGTGAGGCGCGGAGAACGTCGTTGCGTCGTCATGGCCGGGCTTGTCCCGGCCATCCACGTCGCTCGGCATCCTGGGAACCGCGTGGATGCCCGGGACGAGCCCGGGCATCACGGAGTAACGAACTCGAACAGTTGCTCGTCGCGAGAGTTCTTTGGGCTGACGCGTGACGTTATTGCCGGCGCCTGCGATTGCCTTTCACCTGACGATGATCATACGATCATTGTCAGGAGCAACGCATGACCGAAACGCCGACCACGCATCTGTTCGACGAGGCCACCCGCGTCACCGCCGGCGACAGTCGCTGGCAGGGCCGGACCAGCCCGGACTACTGGGCGTTCGTCGGGCCGTTCGGCGGCGTCACCGCAGCGACCGTGCTCCGCGCGCTGATCGAGCACCCGCAGATTGCGGGCGATCCGCTGGCGGTCACGGTGAACTACTGTGCGCCGATTGCGGAGGGGCCGTTCGATCTCGACGTGCGGCTGGTGAAAGCCAACCGCTCCTCGCAGCATTGGTGCGTGGAGCTGAGCCAGGGCGATGCCGACGCGGCGACGCTGGCCACCGCTGTGTTCGCCGAGCGGCGGCCGTCCTGGTCGCACCAGCCGGCGGTCAAGCCGGACGCGCCACCGTTCGATCAGGTGAAGCGCTATCCCGACGCCGCAATGTCCTGGACCAAGCAGTATGATTTCCGCTTCGTGGAGGGCCGTCCGGACTTCGGCAGCCGTTCAGAAGAACCGCGCAGCGCCTATTCACGGCTGTGGATCGCCGACCGCAAGCCGCGCAAGCTGGATTGCCTGTCGCTGCTGTCGATGTCGGACGCCTTCTTCGGCCGCGCCTTCCATGTCCGTGGCGAGTTGATCCCGTTCGGCACCGTGTCGCTGACGACCTATTTCCACGTCAGCCGTGAGGAGCTCGCGGCCGAGGACATCACGCATGTGCTGGCCACGGCAGATGCCAAAGTGTTCAACCGCAGCTATCAGGACCAGCATGGCGAGCTGTGGTCACCGTCCGGCCGCCTGCTCGCGACGACGACGCAGATCGCATACTTCAAGGCGTGAGGCCGGGACAGCAGCTAAAAAGACGGTGTCGTCCCGGGCTTGACCCGGGACCCATAACCACCGTCCGTAGTTTGGCGAAGGCTGGAGCTGCCTTCCCGTTTCAACCACGCCGTCCTGTGGTTATGGGTCCCGGCTCAAGCCCGGGACGACAGCGGTGAGTTTGGCGCGCCCTCGGCTGATCCGCGCTTGGCGCAGAGACAAAGGGGCAGCCGCAGAGCGGCTGACCTCTTGAGCTTGCAGAGCCCTACTCCGCCGCCAGCTTCACGTCCGGCGCGGCGGCGCGGACGTCGGCGTCGACCTGGGCTTCGAACTTGGCGAAGTTCTTCTGGAACATGCCGACCAGCGCGCGGGCGGTCTTGTCGAACTCGGCCTTGTCCTTCCAGGTGTTGACCGGATCGAGGATCTCGCTCGGCACGCCCGGCAATGCGGTCGGGACCGCGAAGCCGAAATATTTGTCGGTGCGGAATTCGACATTGCGAAGCGAGCCGTCGAGCGCCGCCGTCAGCAGCGCGCGCGTCACCTTGATCGGCATGCGCGAGCCCACGCCGTACTTGCCGCCGGTCCAGCCGGTATTGACCAGCCAGCAGTCGACATTGTGATCGGCGATCAGCTGGCGCAGCATGTTGCCGTAGACGGAGGGATCGAGCGGCAGGAACGGCGAGCCGAAACAGGTCGAGAACTCCGGCTGCGGCTCGTTGCCGAGGCCGCGCTCGGTGCCGGCGACCTTCGCCGTGTAGCCGGACAGGAAGTGATACATCGCCTGCGCCGGCGACAGCTTAGCGATCGGGGGCAGCACGCCGAAGGCGTCGGCGGCGAGCATCACCACGTTCTTCGGATGCGGCGCGCGGCCGGTGCGCGAGGCGTTCGGGATATAGTCGAGCGGATAGGCCGAGCGGGTGTTCTCGGTCTTGGAGCCGTCGTCGAAATCGGGAACGCGGCTGTCCTCGTCGAGCACCACGTTCTCCAGCACGGCGCCGAAGCGGGTCGACGCGGCGAAGATCTGCGGCTCAGCCTCCTGCGAGAGCTTGATGCACTTGGCGTAGCAGCCGCCCTCGAAATTGAACACGCCTGACGGACCCCAGCCATGCTCGTCATCGCCGATCAAGGTGCGGTTCGGATCGGCCGAGAGCGTAGTCTTGCCGGTGCCGGACAGGCCGAAGAAGATCGCGGTGTCGCCGTTCGGGCCGACATTGGCCGAGCAGTGCATCGGCATCACGCCGCGCTCGGGCAGATAGTAGTTGAGCGTCGTGAACACGCTCTTCTTCATCTCGCCGGCATAATAAGACCCGCCGATCAGGACGATCTTGCGGGCGAAATCGATGGCCACGACGTTCTGCGAACGCACGCCGTGACGTTTCGGATCGGCGCGGAAGCTCGGCATGTCGATGATGGTGAGCTCCGGCACGAAGGTGTCGAGCTCGATCTTCTCGGGGCGGATCAACAGCGTGCGGATGAACAGCGAGTGCCAGGCGAGCTCGGTGAAGACGCGCGTCTTGATGCGGAAAGCCGGATCGGCGCCGCCATACAGGTCCTGCGCGAACAGGCTCTTGCCTTCGGCGTGCTTGAGGAAGTCCTGATAGATCGTCTCGAACTGCTCGGCCGTGATCGACTGGTTGCCGGCCCACCACATCTTCTCGGTCGACGCATCACGGACCGTGAACTTGTCCTTCGGGCTGCGGCCGGTGAACTCGCCAGTATCCGCGCACAGCGCTCCGTCGGCCGACAGCACCGCTTCGCCAGCCGCCAGCGAGTACTGATAGAGCTGGGGAGCGCCGAGATTCCAGTGCACCTGCTTGAGGTTCTTTAAGCCGAACTTGTCGGCACCGAAGGCACCGTTGCGAATACCCGTCTCTTGCACGAAGATCCCTCCTGAGAGCCCGCATCGGTTGCGCGCGAGATTGGCGCGGGATGCGGTGACCGTTACCGTTTACATCGCCGTACCGAGGCGCGGTCGCCGACCTAATACTGATCAACGCTGGTCTTGCCAAGACGATCCGGCCAAATTGGTTATTGCTAACAGCTGATGCACGTAGCTCAAATTTCGCCGCGCGATGCTCATCCGAATGGCAGCCAACGCGGCCGCGGAGCATGCTGCAACGCAGCAGATATATCAGCGCGTTTCAGTTTCGCTAAGCCGTGCGAACAGCCTCCAAACGAAGGATCCGCGCTGCGAGATGAAGGTCCACCCTCCCGGACACGAGCGCGCACGCTCGTCGCTTCGGCACCTCATAAGTCCGTTAGGAACGGATCGCATCGCAGCCGCCGCGGTCGATCACCCCTCCTCCGGAGGGGCCGGGCCATCGCATATCACCGTCGAGGTTTTGCGCTCTTCTCTTTCCGCGTCGTGATGGCCGGGCTTGTCCCGGCCATCACGTCGACCGGCATGTCGAGAACGACGTGGATGCCGGGGACAAGCCCGGCCATGACGGAGTAACTAACTGGCAGCATTGCCGCGAGTTCGCGGCGTTCGCTGCTGTCCTCATGAATGATCCATCGATCTTCACTCGAACTAACTTACTCCTTCGCCCGCGCCTCATCGACCAGCCGCACCAGCATCTTGCGCAGGCCTCCCGGCGTGGTGACGCGTTCGGGAAAATCGAGCCGCAACGTCTTGCCATCGGCCATCAGATCGAGCCCGTCGGGATCACAGCCGCTGCAACGCCACTCGGCCGGCTCGGCACCGCACAGCTTCGTTGCATAGAGACCGAGCGCGTCGCGGTGATCGTCATTCATGTGATCGACGGCGCCCTGCTCCGCAGCCAGCAGCTCGGCAGCGTCCGACACATCGGTGAGAAACTGCTCGGGCTTGAGATCGACGATGCGACCGAATCCTGCAACGAGATGCGTAGCCGCGAGGCGAATGACAAAGAACGAGAAGTCGGCAAAATCGGCGTAGTCGCTCGCTGAGGGATGCGCATTGAGATACCGGCGACGCAAGCTTTCCCTGTTCTCATCAGTTGCCTGTTCGGCCTTGCCTGACAGCATGATCCGAGCACCCTCGAGCGGATCGCCCGGCGCGCGTTCATCGAGCATCAGCGACACGCGCGAATCGGCGAGAACGTTTTTCGTATGCACTGCTAATCGCGAGATCAGGATGATCGGTGCGCCGTCCGCGGCCGTGGCGACGTTGACGAGGGAACAATAAGGATCGCCCGAATCCGGCATCAGCGTCGCAAGAGCGCCTTGCCGGCTTCGGCGCAGCAGGGAGCGGGTCACGCGATTAGGGTTAAAGCTCGCAGACATCGTCTTTCCCTCGTCCATCCGGTTGCAATGAAGGCCTTTTTTCGGCTAAACGGGCCACAAACCTGGGCGCGGCACAAGACTTTGCCATGGTATTTGTGGAACTCGGTCACACTTCAGCCCAGCTTGCATTGCTCGTTGACCATGTTCGAAGCCCAAATACGCGGCCCTTATCTTGATTCTCGAAGTCTCGGCGTAACCAGACTCTGAAAGCAGGCTCATGCCCACAATCGCCTTGGTCGATGACGACCGTAACATTCTGACATCCGTCTCCATCGCGCTAGAGGCCGAGGGTTACCGGATCATGACCTACACCGATGGCGCATCGGCCCTCGACGGCTTCCGGACCAGCCAGCCGGACCTCGCCATCCTCGACATCAAGATGCCGCGCATGGACGGCATGGAGACGTTGCGGCGGCTGCGCCAGAAGTCCGACCTGCCGGTGATCTTCCTGACCTCCAAGGACGAGGAGATCGACGAGCTGTTCGGCCTGAAGATGGGCGCCGACGACTTCATCCGCAAACCGTTCTCGCAGCGCCTGCTGGTCGAGCGCGTCAAGGCCGTGCTGCGCCGCTCGCAGCCGAAGGATCCGACGGCGCTGCCGAAGGAGAACGACGCCAAGGCGCTGGACCGCGGCCTGCTCCGCATGGATCCGGAGCGGCACACCTGCACCTGGAAGAACGAGCCGGTCACGCTGACGGTCACCGAATTCCTGATCCTGCAGGCGCTGGCGCAGCGTCCGGGCGTGGTCAAGAGCCGCAACGCGCTGATGGACGCGGCCTATGACGACCAGGTTTATGTCGACGACCGCACCATCGACAGCCACATCAAGCGGCTGCGCAAGAAGTTCAAGATGGTCGACGAGGAGTTCGAGATGATCGAGACCCTCTACGGCGTCGGCTATCGCTTCAAGGAAACCTGAAGCATTGCCCGAAGCGACGTCATGCGAAATTGCGCGCTGACGTCGCGGCCTGGATTGGATAGACTACGCCTGCGCACATATTGAAGCGCAGATGCCGGAACGGGGCCATTGTTGCGGCGAATTGGTGCGGCAAGTTGAGATTGAGGTCTCGCGCGAGACCGCCGCACGACCCTTGTAGATCCGGAGCTTGCAAAATTCCGGAATCGGAGCACTCACATTGCTCGATCGCACGCAGTCTGACCAAGCCTTGAGCGCCGACGATTCTGCGGCGTTGACTGCCGCCGAGATGGCCGACGAGACCCCGCAGGTCTCCGGCTGGCAACGTCCGGTGAGCTGGCTGCGCCGCGCCGGGCAGTTCCTGTTCGCGCTGTCGTTCTCAAGCCTGACCCGGCGCATCGTCTCGCTGAACATCGCCGGCCTGCTCGCTCTGGTTGCGAGCATTCTGTATCTCTCGCAGTTCCGCGCCGGCCTGATCGATGCGCGCGCGCAGAGTCTGCTGGTCCAGGCCGAAATCATCGCCGGCGCCATCGCGGCCTCCGCGACCGTGCAGACCAACACCATCACCATCGATCCCGAGCGCCTCCTCGATCTCAAGCCCGGCGAGAGCTACGGCGCGCCCGACGAATATTCACCGCTCGACTTCCCGATCAATCCCGAGCGCGTCGCGCCGGTGCTGCGCACGCTGATCTCGCCGACCAAGACGCGGGCGCGGATCTATGATCCGAATGGCGGGCTCTTGCTCGACAGCCGCAATCTCGAAAACGTGCTGCGCTTCGACCTGCCGCCGCCGTCGAGCGAGAAGCCGGGATTCGTCGAGCGCGCGCTGATCTCGGTGCGCACCTGGCTCAATCGCGGCGACCTGCCGCTGTACCGCGAATACGGCCCGGAGAACGGCAACGGCTACGAGGAAGTCTCCGACGCGCTGAAGGGCCAGAAGCGCAGCATGGTCCGCGTCAACTCGCGCGGCGAGGTCATCGTCTCGGTTGCGGTCTCGGTGCAGCGCTCGCGCACCATCCACGGCGCCTTGATGCTGTCGACACAGGGCGACGACATCGACCAGATGGTCACCGCCGAGCGTCTCGCGATTCTGAAGGTCGGCGGCGTCGCCTCGGCGGTCATGATCGTGCTTTCGCTCTTGCTCGCCAGCACCATCGCAGGTCCCGTGCGACGGCTGGCCGACAGCGCCGAGCGCGTCCGCCGCCGCATCAAGACCCGCGTCGAGATCCCCGACTTCACCCGCCGCCGGGACGAGATCGGCCATCTCTCCGGCGCGTTGCGCGACATGACGGATGCGCTCTATGCCCGGATCGAGGCGATCGAGATGTTCGCCGCCGACGTCGCCCACGAGTTGAAGAACCCGCTGACCTCGCTGCGCTCGGCGGTCGAGACGCTGCCGCTGGCGCGCAACGACAACAGCCGCGCCCGCCTGCTTGCGGTCATCGAGCACGACGTGAAGCGGCTGGACCGGCTGATCTCGGACATTTCCGACGCCAGCCGGCTCGATGCCGAGCTGCAGCGCCAGGACATGACGCTGGTCGACCTGCGCCGGCTCTTGAACACGCTGACGTCGGTCGCCAATGAGACCAAGAAAAACGGCACTGATGTCGCCGTCGAGGTCCGCTTCGAAGGCCGCGGGGTCAACGACACCTTCTCGGTGCCGGGCCATGATTCGCGGCTCGGCCAGGTGATCTCGAACCTGCTGTCGAATGCGCAGTCGTTCTCGGCTGCCGGCGGCAAGGTGCGCATCACCTGCCGGCGCGTTCGTTCCGAAATCGAGATCACCGTCGACGATGACGGTCCGGGCATCCGCGAGGACGCCCTGCAGCGCATCTTCGAGCGCTTCTACACCGACCGGCCGCACCAGGGCTTTGGCCAGAACTCCGGTTTGGGCCTGTCGATCTCCAAGCAGATCATCGACGCCCATGGCGGGCGGATCTGGGCCGAGAACCGGCCCGGCCCGGTCGACGCCGACGGCAATCCGACCGTGGCGGGTGCACGCTTCATCGTCCGGCTTCCGGCGTCGTGAGCGCCGCCACGGCCAGCATCCATGCCTCCGCCGTCAAGGTCGGGGATCGCGCCGTGCTGATCCGCGGCCCCTCGGGCTCCGGCAAATCGCGCCTCGCCTTCGATCTGATTCTCGCCGGACGCGCGGGACAGATCCCACCGGCCGTTCTGGTCGGCGACGACCGTGTTCATCTCGCCACACGCGGCGGAGAAATATGGGTCAGTCCTGCCCCATCCCTGGCCGGCCTGATCGAGATTCGCGGCCTCGGCATCCGCTCCTGCGACCACGTGTCCGGGGCGCCGATTGGTCTCATTGTCGATTTGATGGCCGAGGATGCGGCGCGGCTGCCATCCCCGGAGGCGCTGCGTTGGCGCGAAAACGGTATCGAGCTGCCGCGAATTCCGGTCGGCAGGGGTTACGAGCCCCTGCCGCTGGTTGTGGCTGCGCTAACCACGACCGAGAGTTCATGACACGGTAATCTTTCGGCCGATTGTGTGGAGCGAATTGGTAACCATATCACCCCCACTATCGCGACCCGATAGACCGTCGCCAGCTCCCCCGCCCCTACCTCTAAATCCGGGAGAATCGCGAATATGCCCTCTTGCGCGGGGGCTCCGGATGGTCAAAGTGGCGCGTTCGTGCGGTGCACCCAAGGCGCCCGCGAGGAGTATCCGATGATTGGCCTGGTACTGGTGACCCATGGGCGCCTCGCCGACGAGTTCAGGGCGGCGCTCGAACACGTCATGGGTCCTCAAAAGCAAATTGAAGCGGTCACGATTGGCGCCGACGATGATTCCGATCTCTGTCGCAGCGACATCATCGAAGCCGTGAACCGCGTGGACACCGGCGACGGCGTCGCCATCCTCACCGACATGTTCGGCGGCACGCCGTCGAACCTTGCGATCTCCTGCATGAGCCGGCCCAAGGTCGAAGTGCTCGCCGGCATCAACCTGCCCATGCTGGTGAAGCTCGCCAAGGTGCGTGAGGAGCGCTCGCTGCCTGACGCCATCGCCATGGCGCAGGAGGCGGGCCGGAAGTACGTCACCATCGCCAGCCGGGTGCTTGCCGGCAAATGAGCGACGAGGACGCGCCGCAGGACAATATCGCCGGGCCGGCCGTGCCTGCCGACGCGATGTCGCGGGAGCTCCTGATCACCAACAAGCGCGGCCTGCATGCGCGGGCCTCCGCGAAATTCGTGCAGATGGTCGAGAAGTTCCAGGCCGAGGTCTGGGTGACGCGCGGCGGCGAGACCGTCGGCGGCCGCTCGATCATGGGCCTGATGATGCTGGCGGCGGCGCCGGGCACCAAGATCCTGGTGTCGGCGACGGGGCCCGAGGCCGAAGCCGCGCTGCAGGCGATCACTGATCTCGTGAACGACAAGTTCCACGAAGAAGGCGTGTGACGGTGTCTTATACCACGCCCCCTTTGCGGGGCCGCGCCGAGCTTCGCTCGCGCTGAGAGGTCGGATTGCATTGGACGATGCAATCCGGGTGAGGGGGTCTCTCTGCACGGTCGGTGGGCGTGGCTGCCCCTCACCCCAGCCCTCTCCCCGTGAAGGACGGGGCGAGGGAGCGCACCGTTCGCCGCGCAGCATCTCGACCCTTTATTCAAACGTATCCCGCGGCTACTTCCCCGGCCCTTGAATATACACCTTCCACACGATTGCAGGGCCCGCCAGGCCGTGGAAGAAGCGCTGGGTGGTCATCACCAGGGGCTCGGCGTGGGGCGCCTCCTTGGCCATCCAGGCCTCGCAGGACGCGATGCGGTTGTCGGTGGTGTCGCAGACGCCGATGAAGCCGTCGCGCTTGAGGTCCTCCAGCGTGCTCAGGCCGGAGCCCCAGGTCTCCTCCGCCGTATAGGGCACCGTGAACGGCCGCGGATGGTCGGGGCTGTAGAACGTCATCGGCGTGTCCATCTCGGAATAGCCGGCGGCATGTTTCCAGGGCGAGCCGAACCGGGCGTGCCAGGCCTGGGTCAGCTGCTGCGCCAGCTGCGACCTCGCGCCATAGCCGGTGACGCCGTTCGGGTTGGCGGCCATCTCGCGCCGGGCGATCCAGGGCGAGGCGGCCAGCGTCAGCAGCGACAGCACCAGCCAGAGCGCGGCGAGCCGCGGCAGCATGGTCCGCCGCGGCCGCAGCGCCGGGATCGACACCAGCGCCAGCGGCACCAGGAAGAACAGCGAGATGCCCCAATCGGTCTTCATGTAGATCGTGAAGGCGAGGCCGCCGAGCGGCGGCCCGACCGCGACGATCGCCTGCACCCACCAGACATTGAGCGCCTGGCTGCGGTTGACGCCGGGATTGGGACCACGCCGCCAATTGTGGAAGGCGAAGCGCGGCGGCCAGGCGAGTACCAGCGCGGCCAAGGCCACCGGCAAAGCGAGCAGCGCGAGATTATGCCCGACATAGCCGAGCACGAGCCCGGCGGCGCGACCGCGATCCGACAGCGAATAGACATCGCCGGCATAGGTGAGCGGGACGAAGTGGACCTGCCACAGCCACACCAGGTGCGGAACCATCGCCAGGAGCATGGTGGCGATCGCGACCCACGGCGCCGGCGAGGCCAGGAAGCGCATGCGCTCCGGATGCAGCAGCGCGGCGAGGCCGATGGCGCCGATCATGGTCAGCACCCAATATTTGGTCATCAGCGCCGCCGCGCCGGCGAGGCCGAGCCAGATGCCGGAGACGACGCTGCGCTTCTCGAAGGCGTTGAGATAGGCGAGCACGACCAGCGGCAGGGTCAAGAGCTGGACCAGATCGGCGTTGTACTTGAATCCTTTGAAATTGAAGATCGGATACAGCGCGACCATGACCACGACGAAGAAGGCCCGGCGGCGGTCGACCACTTTCAGGCTCGCGAACCAGACGATGACCAGTCCGCAGCCCACCATCGCCATCGCGAGCGCATAGGTCGCCCAGTCCTTGACCGGAAACACCGAGAACCAGAGACCGGCGATCCAGCCCGACAGGGGCGGATGCTTGCCATAGCCGAGCAGGAAGCGGCTGCCCCAGGCATAGGCCTCGGCAACGTCCATATGGACGTCCTGCGCCGCCTTCAGATTGGTCAGGATCGCCGTCCACAGCACCACATGGACGAGAACGAAGCCGATCACGACCCAGAAAGAGGTCGCGGGCGCGGTGGCGCGCGCCACCAGCCATGCGGCCAAACGCTGCGGCCCCAAGCGATTGCGCGGGCGGACCGCCTGATGCGGCAGAGAGGTACTCGACATCCGCCCTCGGTAGCCTGTTTTGGGCGCTCGGGGAATCAGCTTGGCGTGAAGAAAGGCCCTGGAAATTCAGCAATATGGTTGCTGGTTGGGGGCGTGAGATGCTATTTGCGCGGCCCATGACGACCGTCCCCATTCCCAACATCCGCAACTTCTCCATCGTCGCCCATATCGACCATGGAAAGTCCACGCTGGCCGACCGCCTGATCCAGATGACCGGCGGGTTGTCGGACCGCGAGATGGCGGGCAAGGAGCAGGTGCTCGATTCGATGGATATCGAGCGCGAGCGCGGCATCACCATCAAGGCGCAAACCGTGCGCCTGCAATACCGCGCCAAGGACGGCAAGGATTACATCTTCAACCTGATGGACACGCCCGGCCACGTCGACTTCGCTTACGAAGTCTCGCGGTCGCTGGCCGCCTGCGAGGGCTCGCTGCTGGTGGTCGACGCCAGCCAGGGTGTCGAGGCGCAGACGCTCGCCAACGTCTACCAGGCGCTCGACAACAACCACGAGATCGTCCCGGTCCTCAACAAGATCGACCTGCCGGCGGCCGAGCCGGAGAAGATCAAGCAGCAGATCGAGGACGTCATCGGCATCGACGCCTCCGACGCCGTGATGATCTCGGCCAAGACGGGCCTCGGCATTCCGGACGTGCTCGAAGCCATCGTCACCCGCCTGCCGCCGCCGAAGGGCGACCGCGACGCGACCCTGAAGGCGTTGCTGGTCGACAGCTGGTACGACGTCTATCTCGGCGTCGTCGTTCTCGTGCGCATCGTCGACGGCGTCATGAAGAAGGGTAGCCGCATCCGCATGATGGGCACGGGTGCGGCCTATGACGTCGAGCGCGTCGGCTTCTTCACGCCGAAGATGACCCAGGTCGACGAGCTCGGCCCCGGCGAGGTCGGCTTCATCACCGCTGCGATCAAGGAAGTGGCCGACACCCGCGTCGGCGACACCATCACCGACGACCGCAAGCCGGTGTCGGAGATGCTGCCGGGCTTCAAGCCGGCGATTCCGGTGGTGTTCTGCGGCCTGTTCCCGGTCGACGCCGACGATTTCGAGACGCTGCGCGCAGCGATGGGCAAGCTCCGGCTCAACGACGCCAGCTTCTCGTTCGAGATGGAAACGTCAGCCGCGCTCGGCTTCGGCTTCCGCTGCGGCTTCCTCGGCCTGTTGCACCTGGAGATCATCCAGGAGCGGCTCTCCCGCGAGTTCGATCTCAACCTGATCGCGACCGCGCCATCCGTCATCTACAAGATGAAGCTGACCGACGGCGAGGAGATCGAGATCCACAACCCGGTCGACATGCCGGACGTGGTCAAGATCGCCGAGATCCAGGAGCCGTGGATCGAGGCCACCATCCTGACGCCGGACGAATATCTCGGCAGCGTGCTCAAGCTCTGCCAGGACCGCCGCGGCAATCAGAAGGAGCTCACCTATGTGGGCGCCCGCGCGATGGTCAAATACGACCTGCCGCTCAACGAGGTCGTGTTCGACTTCTACGACCGGCTGAAATCGGTCTCCAAGGGCTATGCTTCGTTCGACTATCATCTGACCGACTACAAGCCGGCCGACCTCGTGAAGATGCAGATCCTCGTCAACAACGAGCCGGTCGACGCCCTGTCGATGCTGGTGCACCGGACCCGCGCCGAAGGCCGGGGACGCGCGATGGTCGAGAAGATGAAGGATTTGATCCCGCCGCACATGTTCCAGATCCCGATCCAGGCGGCGATCGGCGGCAAGGTGATCGCCCGCGAGACCGTGCGCGCGCTGCGCAAGGACGTCACCGCGAAGTGCTACGGCGGCGACATCACCCGTAAGCGCAAGCTTCTGGAGAAGCAGAAGGAAGGCAAGAAAAAGATGCGGCAGTTCGGCAAGGTCGACATCCCGCAGGAAGCCTTCATCGCCGCGCTCAAGGTGGACAGCTGAGGCGCGGCTGCGGCTCGCCTCGCGGTTTCATCAGCACGATAGGCTGAAGAAAGTCCGGATTTCGCTGCAAAACCAGCGCTTCCGTACAATTACGGTATCTCTTCCTTAATGGTATTCTGGGACCCTTGCTGCAAAGCAAGGAATGCCCCGAATGTCCCGCCTCCGGTCGATCTCCGCCCGTCTCATCGTCGCGCTCTCCCTCACTGTCGCCATCGCCTGCGCCGTGCTCGGCACCTTCTCCGTGATCCAGCAGCGCGCGCTGACCCGTCTGGCGCTGGAGCAGCAGCTCAAGCTGCAATTCGACAGCGTGGCCGCCGGCATCGACTATGAGGGCCGCGCGGCGCTCGCGGTGAGCTCGACGCTCGCGGCGCTGCCGCCGATCGCCGACGCCTATCTCAAAGGGGATCGCGATGCGCTTGGCGCCCTGCTCGGCGGCGCCATGACCTCGCTGAA
The DNA here is from genome assembly GCF_900176205.1 of Bradyrhizobium sp. ORS 285. Classification (NCBI taxonomy): domain Bacteria; kingdom Pseudomonadati; phylum Pseudomonadota; class Alphaproteobacteria; order Hyphomicrobiales; family Nitrobacteraceae; genus Bradyrhizobium; species Bradyrhizobium sp. ORS 285. The sequence continues at coordinate 224,224 of NZ_LT859959.1, read as the reverse complement.
GGCGCAGGGCATTCCGCTGGTGAACGTGTGGGCGCCGCCCGCCACCAATTTCTATCGCGTCCATGAGCCAAAGGTGTTCGGCGACGACACCTCCAAGCGCCGCCTGACGGTGGTGCAGGCCAACCAGACCGGCAAGCAGATCGCCGGCGTCGAGCAGAGCCGGCTGTCGCTCGGCATCTTCGGCATGACGCCGATCATGCGCGACGGCAAGGCGATCGCGACCGTCGATGTCGGTGCCGCCTTCGGCAAGGAGTTCGTCGACCGCGCCAAGCAGCGCTTCGGCATCGATCTCGCGGTGTACTGGATCAACGAGGGCCAGCCGAAGCGGCTGTCGTCGACGTTCGGCGACGACGTCGTCGCCACGACCGATGAGGTGCAGGCGGTGTTCAAGGGCGCGCCGATCCAGCGCGACGCCACCTTGGCCGGCCGGCCGGCCGCGGTCTATGTCGGCCAGATCAAGAACTACGCCGGTGACCCGATCGCCGTGCTCGAGGTGATCAAGGACACCACCGCCTATCAAGCCGCCGCCAGCAGCGCACAACAGCAGCTGATCCTCGGCACGCTCGTGATCCTGCTGCTCGCGGTCGCGGTCGCGCTGTTCGTCGCGCGCGGCATCTCGCGTCCGCTGGTCGCGATCACAGCCGTGATGCACCGGCTGTCGAGCGGTGACACCGATGTCGCGATCCCCGGCGGCGAGCGCAAGGACGAGCTCGGCACCATGGCCCAGGCCGTCGACGTCTTCCGCCGCAACATGATCGAGACCAGCAGCCTGCGCGAGGCGCAGGAGGCGAGCCAGCTTCAGGCCGAGCACGACAAGCAGGCGCTGCAGCGGCAGATGGCCGACCGCTTCGAGGCCGACGTCAAGGGCGTGGTGTCGTCGGTGGCCAAGGCGACCGCCGACATGGAGCGCGTCGTCGAGGAGATCACGATCAGCGTCAACGGCACCTCGCAGCGCACGGCTGCGGCTGCGGCGGCCTCCGAGGAGGCATCGAGTGGCGTGTCGACGGTCGCCGCCGCCTCCGAGGAGCTCGCCTCCTCCGTCACCGAGATCGGCCGCCAGGTCGCGCATTCGAGCAAGGTGGCCGATGGCGCCGTCATCAAGGCGCGGCAGACCACGGAAATGGTCAGCAGCCTCGCCGCGGCCGCCGAGAAGATCGGCGACGTGCTGCGCCTGATCGATGCGATCGCGAGCCAGACCAACCTGCTGGCGCTCAACGCCACGATCGAGGCGGCACGCGCCGGCGAGGCCGGCCGCGGCTTCGCCGTCGTTGCCGCCGAGGTCAAGGAGCTGGCCGGCCAGACCGCCAAGGCGACCGAGGAGATCGCCGGCCAGGTCACCTCGATCCAGGCCGCGACCTCGGACTGCGTCACCGCGATCGGCGGCATCAGCACGACGATCCAGGAAATCAGCGGCATCGCCGCGACCATCGCCGCGGCCGTCGAACAACAGGGCTCGGCGACGCGCGAGATCGCGCGCAGCGTCCAGCAGGCAGCGTCCGGCACCACCGAGGTGTCGAAGAACGTGGTTGGCGCCAGCGACGCCGCCGAACAGTCGCGCCAACTCGCCGATCACGTCATGGTCGCCACGCGCGACCTCGGCAAGCGCGCCAACGACCTGTTCAAGAGTGTGGACACGTTCCTCGCGGGGCTACGGCAGGCGGCATAGTGAGAGCCAACACTGCCCGCCACAAATTCGGTGTCGTCCCGGCCTCCGAGCCGGGACCCATAGCCACCGGCTGGCGTGAGGCAGGCAACTGCCAGCCCCGTCCCTCGATAGCTTCCGCGGTATGGGTCCCGGCGTTCGCCGGGACGACACCGAATGTTGGCGCGAGAGCCGGGCTCCCAAAAATCAATCGCCGGGCGTCAGCGCAAAGCCCTCGTCGAGCCAACCAGTGATGCCGCCGATCATCATCTTCACCGGCAGACCGAGCCGGGCGAGGCGGATGGCAGCGCGGTTGGCGCCGTTGCAATGCGGGCCGGCGCAGTAGACCACGAAGACCGTGCCCGCCGGATACGCAGCCATCCGCTCGGCCGTCATGGTCCGGTGCGGAATGTTGACGGCGCCGTCGATGTGTCCCTTGGCGAACGAGGCCGGGCCGCGGACGTCCACCAGGATGAAGTCCGGATCAGCGGTGCGCAGGCTTTCATGCACGTCCCAGCAATCGGTCTCATAGGCGAGCATCGCCTCGAAATGCGCCAGCGCCTGCGCTGACTGAGCGGCCGGCACTTCGGTGACATAGGTCGTCATGATCTCTCTCCTGCGACGTTGCGTGAGCAGATCCAATCTCGCGCACGACGACCGGCATCCCAAGTGACGGATCCGACAAAGTCCGGTAAGTTTCCGCCAATGTCACGCACCGCCGCCAAACGCCGTGATCCGGATCCCGGCCTCGTCGCCGTCATCACCTATGACGGGCTGTGCACGTTCGAGTTCGGCATCGCCGTCGAAGTGTTCGGACTGCCGCGGCCGGAGTTCGATTTCCCCTGGTATCAGTTCAAGGTCGTCTCGGCCGAGAGCCGTCGGGCGCGCGCGATCGGCGGCGTCGTCGTCGAAGCCGATGCCCCGCTCGCGCGTCTGAAGGACGCCCGCACCATCATCGTGCCGGGCTGGCGCGACCGCAACGAGCGCCCGCCGGAGCGGCTGCTGCGGGCGATCGCGCAGGCCTCCGCGCGCGGTGCGCGCTGCCTCTCGATCTGCTCGGGCGTGTTCGTCCTCGCAGCTGCCGGCCTGCTCGACGGCAAGCGCGCCACCACGCATTGGCGGCACATGCCCGATTTGAAGCGGCTCTATCCCAACATCCGGATCGAGGACGACACGCTCTATGTCGACGAGGGCAATGTCATCACCTCGGCCGGAAGCGCCGCGGGCATCGATGCCTGCCTGCATCTCGTCCGCCGCGACTTCGGCAGCAAGGTCGCCAACAGCGTGGCGCGCCGGCTGGTGATGCCGCCGCACCGCGACGGCGGCCAGGCGCAATATGTCGTCGCGCCGATCCAGGCGCGCCCGGGACGAACAATCGGCGACGTCATGGACTGGGCGCGCGCGCGGCTGTCGCAGCCGATCGCAATCAGCGCCATGGCCAAGCGCGCGCGGATGAGCGAGCGCACCTTCCTCAGGCGGTTCAACGAGGCCACGGGATCGGGCCCTGCGGCGTGGCTGCAGCAGGAGCGCATGGCACGGGCGCGCGAGCTCCTCGAAGACGCCACACTGCCGCTCGCCGACATCTCGGCGCAATGCGGCTACCAGTCACTCGAAACCTTCCGCGTCGCCTTCCGCCGCAGCATCGGCACGTCGCCTGCCGCCTATCGCGCGCGGTTCAGAGCACAAGGTTGAGGCGTATCGGTTGAAGTGACCGCCAGCCGCGATCGCCACCTCTCCCCAACGGGGAGAGGTCGGCGCGAAGCGCCGGGTGAGGGGGTCTATCCGCACGGCCAGTCGCACCTGATCCCCTCACCCGGATTGCATCTGACGATGCAATCCGACCTCTCCCTTCGGGAGAGGTGGGGGCGGCTGCGACGCCTGTTGATCGCCTCGGAGTTTGATGAGCTATCTCGTAGTTCAGGCCACCATCGCCTTGCCCGATGGCGCGCCGTCTGCGGCATCGCGCTGGGCCTGGAGCAGGCCGACGATCTCGGCGTTCGGCCGGGGACGGCTGAACAGATAGCCCTGCGCCTCGTGGCAACCTTCGGAGCGCAGGCAGCGCAGCTCGGCTTCGGTCTCGACGCCTTCGGCCGTGATGGTCACGCCGAGGCCCTTGCCGAGGCTGACGATCGAGCGGACGATCGCCTGGGCCTCGCGGTTGGCGGCGAGATCGCGGATGAAGGACTGATCGACCTTGATCTTGTCGAACGGAAAGCTGCGCAGATAGCTCAGGCTGGAATAGCCGGTGCCGAAATCATCCATCGAGATACGCACGCCGAGCGCGCGCAGCGCATGCAAGGTCGCGAGCACCTGGCCGCTCTTCTCCAGCACCAGGGTCTCGGTGATCTCGAGCTCGAGCCGGCTCGCCGGCAGGCCGGACTGCTTGAGCGCATCCATCACCAGCGACAGCACGTTGCCGACGCGGAATTGCAGCGGCGACATGTTGACGGCGACACGCACCTCATCCGGCCATTTCGCGGCGTCGCTGCAGGCCTGGCGGAGCATCGAGCGGCCGAGGCCCGAGATCAGGCCGGTCTCCTCGGCGATGGGGATGAACTCGGACGGCGGGATCATGCCGCGCTCCGGATGCGGCCAGCGCACCAGCGCCTCGAAGCCGGTGATGCGCCCGGTCACGAGATCGATCAGCGGCTGGTAGTGCGGCTGCAGCACGTCGCGCTGGATCGCGTCGCGTAATTCAGTCTCAATCTTGCGCCGGCTCTGCGCCCGCGCATCCATCCCCGATTCGAAATAGCTGAATGAGCCGCGCGTCTCGGTCTTGGCACGCGACAGCGCCATGTCGGCATTCTTGAGCAGCTTTTCGGCGTCGTCGCCATCGTTCGGCGCCATCGCAATGCCGATCGTCGCGCCGATCGTCACCGAGCTGCCGTCGATCAGATAGGGATCGGCGATCGCCTGCAGCAGCCGGCGACAGAGCTGGGCGGCGTCCTCGGGGCGCGCCAGGCCGCCCTGCACGATCGCGAACTCGTCGGAGTTCAGCCGCGCCACGATGTCCTCCTGGCGCAGGATCGAGCGCAGCCGCTTGCCGACGCCACGCAACAGCCGGTCGCCCACGGCGTGGCCGAGCGTGTCGTTGATCGACTTGAAATGATCGAGACCGAGCACCAGCACGGCGATCTTCTCCGAGCCGCGCCGCCTCTGGATCAGCTTGTCGTCGATCTGCTGGCGCAGCAAATTGCGGCTCGGCAGGCCTGTCAGCGCATCATGCTGCGCGAGGAAGGCGAGCCGCGCCTCGGCGCGCTTGCGTTCGGTGATGTCCATCAGCGCCAGCAGCACGGCCGGCTGCTCGTTGTGGACGAGATGGCGCAGATAGATCGCGAGGTCGATCAGCGTGCCGTCGGCGCGGACATGCTTCCAGGTACGCGCCGCCTTCTCCTCGCTCGACTGCTCCTCGCCGGCCCAGGGCGTCTCGCTCTCATAGGCCTGCAGGTTACGGATGCTGAGCCGTTCGAAGGCGGTGCGGCTATAGCCGTAATGCTGAACCGCGGCGGCGTTGACGCCGAGCACACGGCCGTTGTCCCGGGCACAGACGATCATCGGCACCGGGTTGCCGTCGAACAGCAGCCGAAACGATTCCTCGCGCTGCTTCAATTCGGTGATGTCGACGCGCAGGCCGACGATCCCGCCGTCTCCGGTGAGGCGCTCCTCGATCAGGATGGTGCGGCCATCCGAGAGCTTCTGCTCGTGGCGTCCGCTCGGGTGGAATAGTTTCTCCAGCCGCTCGGCGATCCATTCCTCCTCACGCCCGGCGGCTTCCGGATACTCGCCGCGCGCCACGCCGATGCGGATCGTGTCCTGCAGCCGCGCGCCGGAGGCGAACAGGTCGGAGCTGCGATGGTAGATCTCGGCGTATTTCTTGTTCCAGAGAATGTAGCGGCCGTCGGAATCGAGAAAGACGATGCCCTCCGGCAGCAGGTCGATTGCCTCGACCAGCCGGTCATGCGCCTTCTTCGCCTCCGCGATCGCAGCTTCCGCCTCGACCTGGGTGCTCGCCACCTCGGCGACGGTGTCGGTCGCGCCCTGGTTGTGCCGACCCAGCTTCGGGGCAGGTCTGACCGGGCGGATCGAATCACGGGCGCGGGGCACGCGATTGAGCTTCTTTGCTTTGTTTGGCCGAAGGGGCCGCATCGCCTGCCTCACTCTCCTTCTCGGAGGCAGTTTTCAGCCAAGTGTCTGAAAAAATGGTATCTCGATGCGGAGGCGCGACAGCTAAAGGTTACGTGAAATACGACATACACTCGCGTGTCGCGCGAATAGCCGGTTGTCGTCGGCATCCCGCGCAGGCGCGGCACAACTGCCGGTTAGTGACCTTGGTTGCCGCACGGCTGAAATGACACGTATTCCGTGTATTTGTCGCTCCAAATTGGTCCACCTACCGAACGAACTCAGGCAATTGAGCCGTGTTGGAATGGGTTCCCCAAATCCAGAGCAGGGTTACGCAAGCATTAACACTGGGGGTTTCCCACATCACAAATGCTGGATGGGATGTGACCAGCCCTGCTCTTTCCTGCCGGTGGGCAGCCGCTACACTCACGATATGCACGCCCGCCTGATTCTGCCCGCCGCTCTGGCCACGATCGCACTGGCCGTGGCCACGCCCGTTCTCGGCCAGGACAAGGGCAGCGTCGAGCCCAAGGCCTTGCCGCCGCTCGCCAACCCGGACGATCCGAGCACGCCGGCCAAGGAGCTGTTCGCCCGCAGGATCCTGCCCTCGGCGCAGCCGACCAAGGTGATCGGCACCTACAACCGCGGCTGCATCGCGGGCGCCGAGCGGATGCCGATCAATGGCGAGGACTGGCAGGTGATGCGGCTGTCGCGCAACCGCAATTTTGGCCACCCCAACATGATCGCGCTGCTGAAGCGCCTCGCGGATCATGCCCGCAAGGATGCCGGCTGGCCCGGAATCCTGGTCGGCGACATCGGCCAGCCGCGCGGCGGCCCGGCGCTCAGCGGCCATGCCAGTCACCAGATCGGGCTCGACGCCGACATCTGGCTGACGCCGATGCCCGAGCACCGGCTGTCGCGCAACGAGCGCGAGGAGATGTCGGCTGTCATGATGGTGCGCCCCGATCGCCTCGACGTCGATCCGCGCGTGTTCACCAAGGGGCATCTCGCCGTGATCCGCGCCGCCGCGAAGGAGCCTTCGGTGCAGCGCATCTTCGTCAACGCCGCGATCAAGAAGGCGCTTTGCCGCGAGACCAAGGGCGACCGCAGCTGGCTGACCAAGGTGCGGCCGTGGTGGGGCCACGACTATCACTTCCACATCCGCATGGTCTGCCCGCCCGGCAATCCCGACTGCCACGGCCAGACCGACCAGGAGGGCGGCGACGGTTGCGACGACCTCGACTACTGGTTCTCAGACGCGGTGCTGCATCCGCCGCCGCCGAAGGAGCCGCCCAAGCCGCCGCAGCCGATCACGATGGCGCAACTGCCGCCGAGCTGCCGCGCCGTGCTGCACGCGCCGGACGCCAAGAATTGACCTGGTGTTACTCGCCAAACTTTATGGTGTGCCGCTTGTCGTACTACTCTCGTATCCATGACGCCAACATCATGGACGCGAGGCGACACTCTCCTGCTCGTGATCCTGGCCCCGATTTTCGTCGCGGGCGGGGCGATCGTGGGGGCTGGGATCGGCATGGGATGGCTCGAGGGCGCGGGCTGGGGTGCCGCAGGCTTGGGAGCGATGATCATCCAAGCCCTGGCAGAGCTTGCGGTGAACAGACGCCGCCGACGAAAGAGGTTGTTTTGAACAGCGCCTTTGCACGGAGGGCACCCGAGCGCCGTTCGTTGAGGGCCCTTTGGGCCGACAGGATCGTCGCGGAGTGGCGCTGACAGGCCGGTCAACGGCTCGATTAGGAGTCGCGCTCAAATGACGATCGCATTAGGATCGTTGCCGGTCGCGCCGTAAGCGCGACCGTCGATGGGATGACGGTCCCGCCCCCTCCTACTCTTCCGGCACTGAGACTCCGCGCGTGGCTGCGCGGTCCAACTTTTGCGAGTCCGTCATGATCCTGATCCGTCCCGCCGCGACTGCCCTCCTCCTCACCCTCGCCGCCAACTCGACCGCGTACGCCGCCGAGCCCAGCGGCTGCGACAAATTCAAATGGGACATTGCGCGGGAGCGCGCGGCGCTCACCGCGAGCGACCGACAAAAGCTCGACTCGGGTAGCGATCTCGCAGCGCTGCCCGCCTCCGGCGTGCTGCTCACATTGCGCCCGCTTGCAGAGGCGAAGCTGCCGACCCCGCCGGAACGCGCGCCGAAAGACGGCAGCTTCGCCGGCGTCACGCGCCTGACGGCTGCGCCCAAGGCGGGCGTCTACACCGTCAGCCTTTCGGCAGCGGCCTGGATCGACCTCGTGCAGGACGGCAGGATCCTCAAGCCGATCGCCTTCAGCGGCGCCACCGATTGCGACGGCATCCGCAAGACCGTGAAATACGAGCTGGCCGCACAGCCCTTCACGCTGCAAATCAGCGGCGCACCGGAAGCAACGATCGCGGTCGCGATACTGCCGGCGGAGTGAACCCGATGCAGCACGACGTGGCGTCTCGGTTCAATATCTTCCGCCGCGGAAGACTGGATGCTCCGCTTTCGCGGAGCATGACAGCGGTGGAGACGGCAAGAGCGCACCTCGGAGAGGCTGCCGGTTCATATACGGGCGGTCTCGGCGCTCCCTCTCCCCGTTCTTCACGGGGAGAGGGTCGAGGTGAGGGGCAGCCGCACGGGCAGTGCTGATTGTGGCCGAACATTGCCTGGTCGCTCGGAGCCACCCCACCCGTCCGACAGACTGCGATCCGGGCTTGTTAATGTGCCATGCCCCTCACCCGGATTGCTGCGCAATCCGACCTCTCCCCGCAAAGAGCGGGGAGAGGTCGCACCGGCTTCGCGGAGAGCAAGCCGCCCTCACACCCCCGCCACCGACGACCAGACATCCGCGAGCTTGCGCCTGACTTGCTGCTTGCGCGTCAGCACCGGCTGCTCCTCTTCGTCCTCCGGCAGGCGCAGGCCGACGACGTTGACGCGGCCGCCGGAGATCGACCGCGCCACCAGCACGATGGTGTCGAGCGCGACGGTGGAGCCTTCCTTCGGTGCATTATCGAGGTGGATGTCGAAATAATCGGCGAGCGTCAGCTTGTCCTCGCCTTCGCCGAGCTTGACGCCATAGATGCCGGCGACCTCGTCGAGCGTGTGCTCGGCCGAGACCATGAAGTCGCCGAGCAGATGCGGATCGGGCGCGGCCGAGGGCGGCATGTCGACGAAGAAGCGGTCGAGCGACTCGGCCTTTTCCGGCGGCGCCAGCAGATACAGATAGTCGCCCGGCGCGATCGGCTCGGCCTCGATCGGCGACAGGATCTGCTCGTTGCGGATGACAAGCGTCGGCTTCGACCAGGATGGAATCAGCCCGCGGCGAAAATACAGGCTCTTGGGGCGGATCGCATAGCCGACCAGCTGCTGCTCGAGCTGGCCGGGCAGATCGAGCTCGATGCGGCGCGGGCCGCGATCGGTGCGCGGCAAAGCGACGTGAAGCTTGCGCGCGGCGACGCCGAGCGTCCAGCCCTGTGCCAAGAGCGAGATGATGACGACGACGAAGGCGACGTCGAAATACAGATAGGCGTTGGACAGGCCGACCAGCATCGGGATCGAGGCGAGGAAGATCGCGACGGCGCCGCGCAGTCCGGTCCAGGCGATGAACGCCTTTTCGCGCCAATTGAAGCGGAATGGACGCAGACAGAGGAACACGGCCACAGGGCGCGCCACCAGCATCAGCACCAGCGCGACCGCGATCGCAGGCAGGAGGCTGTCGAGCAGCCGCTGCGGCGACACCAGCAGGCCGAGCAGCACGAACATCACGATCTGGGCGAGCCAGGTCGCGGCATCGAGGAAGGTGACAACGGAGTTATGCGCGCGGGTCGGCCGGTTGCCGACGATGAGGCCGGCGAGATAGACCGCGAGGAACCCGGAGCCATGCGCGATCTGCGCCGCGCCGAAGATGACCAGTGCCGCCGTGGTCACGAACGGCGCATGCAGGCCCTGCGGCAGCGCGACCTTGTTGAGGCCGATCACCACCAGCCTGCCACCGACGATGCCGAACAGCGTGCCGAGCACGGCTTCGCGAACCAGTTCGAACACGAAATGCCCGACGCTGCCATGGCCGACCGAGATCAGCTCGACCAGCATCAGCGTGAGGAAGACGGCGAACGGATCGTTGCTGCCGGATTCAGCCTCAAGCGTCGCGCCGACGCGCGGCCGCAGGCGCAGACCCTGCGCATGCACCAGCAGGAACACCGCCGCCGCGTCGGTCGAGGCGATGACCGCGCCGACCAGCATCGCCTCGGTCCAGCCGAGGTCCAGGGTATATTTCGCGACCGGTGCGGTGATGAACGCGGTCAGGAGCACGCCTGCGGTCGCAAGCACCATCGAGGGCGCCAGCACGGTGCGGATGCTCTGGAAGCGCGTGCGCAGGCCGCCGTCGAACAGGATCAGCGCCAAGGCGACCGAGCCGACCAGATAGGTGGTGCGGACGTCCTGAAATTCGATATGACCAGGCCCGGAATCACCCGCCAGCATGCCGATCACCAGGAACACCAGCAGCAGCGGCGCACCGAAGCGCAGCGCCAGCAGGCTGGAAAGGATCCCGGCCATGACCAGGATCGCGCCAAGGAGGATGGCAATGCTGACGGCGTCGAGGGATGTCATGAAAAAACGTTGATGGATCCGACTTTTACATCCTTATCGTCGCCACACTTGCACGCCAACCGGATTTGCTCATATCGCGGCGATATGCCCATTTTTCCATCTTTGCCCGCGTGCGGGTATATTTCGCGGCAACCGCTTGTGACAAAAGCAAGCTAAATCCTGCCGACCGGGCTCGCCCGCGCCTCCGTTCCTCTCCGAGACCCTTCTGATGGACTTCGATTTAAAAGACGTTCTCGAATTCCTGCAGACCGTGGCCCGCTCGATCGGCGCCGAGGTCACCTCGCCGTGGTTCTACCTTCAGCTCGGACTTGTGCTGAGCGGCGCCGGCATCGCCTTTGCGGCCAGCGCCGCGGTGCGCGCCCGGATCGACGTGACCTCGCTGGCGATGGGCTGGCCCGGCCCGCTGCGGCAGCTGCTGCGGGTGCTGCTGGAGAGCGTCACCACGGTCGTGTTCGTGATCCTGATGCGGATCGCGCGCACCGGCATGGTGCTGTGGACCTGGCCGAGCCGCTCCTATCTGCTCGCCGTCGCGCTCAAGCTGGCGCTGGCCTGGCTCGTGATCCGGCTGATCACCTCGGTGATCCGCAGCACCTTCATCGTGCAGATCGTGTCGATCTCGGCCTGGCTGGTGGCCGCGCTCAGCATCATCGGCCAGCTCGACAACGTCGTTGATGCACTCGATTCCGTCTCGGTCGTGCTCGGCGGCCTCAGGCTGACGCCGCTTTTGGTCATCAAGCTCGGCGTGCTGCTGCTGGCTGTGCTCTGGCTCACCAACATCGCCAGCAATTTCGTCGAGAGCCGGATCACCCGCTCCACCGATCTGACGCCGTCGATCCAGGTGCTGCTGATCAAGATGGTCCGCATGGGCCTGATGATCCTCGGCGTCGCGATCGCGATCAGCGCGGTCGGCATCAACCTGTCGGCGCTCGCGATCTTCTCCGGCGCCGCCGGTGTCGGTATCGGTCTCGGCTTGCAGCGCATCGTCGCCAATTTCGTCGCCGGCATCATCCTGCTCGCCGACAAATCGGTGAAGCCCGGCGACCTCGTCACCATCGGCGACAGCTCGGGCCGCATCAGCGCGATGAACACGCGCTACATCTCGGTCGCCGCCGGCGACGGCCGCGAGTTCCTGATCCCGAACGAGGACCTCGTCACCCAGAAAGTGACCAACTGGACCTACACCGACAAGAACACGCTGGTGAAAGTGAACTTCGGCACCAACTACGACGCCGATCCGCGCCTTGTCGTCAAGCTCGCCACCGATATCGCCGCCGAGATTCCGCGCACGCTGAAATCCAAGCCGCCAAACTGCCTGCTGACCGAATTCACCGAAGCCGGCATGAAGTTCTCGCTGACCACATGGATCGCCGATCCCAGCTACATGGACAGCGTCAAGAGCGAGGTGATGCTGGCGCTGTGGGACGCGTTCAAGCGTGAGGGCATCCGCGTGCCCTACCCGGTCCGTGAGCTGCGGGTGCGCGGCGGCGCGCTGCCGGTCGAGTCCACGGTCGAGATTCCGACCTGATCCAGGACGGCATGCGTCGGATCGACGCATGCCCCGCCAAATATGAAGTAGTTCATAGTTCACGGGAGAGTGAAGGTGCACAGCGCCTTCGCTCCATGTGCACGGTATCGACGCGAGTGCCTGTGCCTCCGCGTGTACCGAATGATCCATTCACCGCCTGTCCTGCCCTTTCTATCGTCGGCGTGCTCAGCGATCCCCGTCGTTGTCGCGCGGCGGTTCGCGATCGCAAGCAAATCGAAACGATCGGCGATCCCAGGAGGAAGACAATGGACGGACAACAGGTGAATGGCGCGCTCCAGGCGGGCGTCCCTTACGGACTACTTGCTGCGCAGCAGTTGGCGCCACAAGGCTTCGTCGGCAATCTGCTCGGTCAGATCGGCGCCCCCGTCGGCAATGCGATCGGCGGCGCCTTCGGCAACGCCGGTCTCGGCCAGGCGCTCGGCGGTGGCATCGGCCAGATCGCGCAGCGCTTCCTGCCGTTCGACGCCGCGCCGCAGTTCGTGCCGCAGGGCTTCGTCGGCAATCTGCTCGGTCAGATCGGCGCCCCCGTCGGTAATGCGATCGGCGGCGCCTTCGGCAACGCCGGTCTCGGCCAGGCGCTCGGCGGCGGCATCGGCCAGATCGCCCAGCGCTTCCTGCCGTTCGACGCCGCGCCGCAGTTCGTGCCGCAGGGCTTCGTCGGCAACCTGCTCGGTCAGATCGGCGCACCCGTCGGTAATGCGATCGGCGGCGCCTTCGGCAACGCAGGTCTCGGCCAGGCGCTCGGCGGCGGCATCGGCCAGATCGCCCAGCGCTTCCTGCCGTTCGACGCCGCGCCGCAGTTCGTGCCACAGGGCTTCGTCGGCAACCTGCTCGGTCAGATCGGCGCACCCGTCGGCAATGCGATCGGCGGCGCCTTCGGCAACGCAGGTCTCGGCCAGGCGCTCGGCGGCGGCATCGGCCAGCTTGCCCAGCGCTTCCTGCCGTTCGAGGCTGCACCGGAGTTCGCCCCGCAGGGCTTCTTCGGCAACCTGCTCGGCCAGGTCGGCGCACCGCTCGGCGGCGCCATCGGTGGTGCCTTCGGCAATCGCGGCCTCGGCAACACCATCGGCGGTGTCGCCGGCCAGCTTGCCCAGCGCTTCGTGCCGTTCGAGGCTGCACCGGAGTTCGCCCCGCAGGGCTTCTTCGGCAACCTGCTGGGACAGGTCGGCGCACCGCTCGGCGGCGCCATCGGCGGCGCATTCGGCAATCGCGGCCTCGGCAACACCATCGGCGGCGTCGCAGGCCAGCTCGCCCAGCGCTTCCTGCCGTTCGAGGCCGCACCGGAATTCGCCCCGCAGGGCTTCTTCGGCAACCTGCTCGGCCAGGTCGGCGCACCGCTCGGCGGCGCGATCGGAAGTACGTTCGGCAATCGCGGCCTCGGCAATACCATCGGCGGCGTCGCAGGCCAGCTCGCCCAGCGCTTCCTGCCGTTCGAGGCGGCGCCGCAATTCGTGCCGCAGGGCGCACTGAGCAATATCTTCCAATCGCGCAACATGTACGGCGGATCGCCATTTGCAGGCGTGCAGCAACAGCCGATCGGCATCCTGCCGTTCGACGCTGCGCCCGAGCTTGCTCCGCAGGGCCTTCTGGGCGGCTTCCTCGGCAGCACGCTCGGCGGTCTCGGCGGCGGCTTCATCGGCAAGGCGCTCGGCAACCGCAACCTCGGCCAGACCATCGGCAGCACCGCCGGCGGCATCCTCGGCGGGATCCTGCCGTTCGACGCCAGCCCGCAGCTGGCGCAGGGCGGCTGGGGCCAGACCGGCTTTGGCACCGTTCCGATCGCCTCTGTCTATCCCTACCAGGGCGTGACCTATCACTAAGCCCGTACAGGGCGCCGTGTAGGCTGCACTCGGACGTTGCGAGTGTCCCGTTGCACTGTCCCCTGGGCGGCTCGATAGTCGCCCCGGGGACACATCGAAGACAGTGAGGACACCATCATGACCGACAACCTTGCCAGCGGCGGCTCCAGCGATGAGTTCATCGTCGCAGGACGCAACCCCTCCGACACATCCCACCTCACCGCGTTCGAAAACGCGCTGAAGGACATCGCCGGCGCCTCGATCGTTTCAAGAGGCGGCCGTCCCGACCAGCCGCACCTGGTCGTCAATCTGCCGTCGCAAGACGCCGAGCAACTCAAGTCACGCTTCGGCACAGCGCTGATCATCGAGCGGAATGCGAAGCTCAGTCCGTTCTGACCGGTCAACGGCATGCGCCGATCCAACAAGCGACAGAGATCCCAGGAGAGAGACGCTATGGCCGACAACAATGCGAGCGATAATTCGTCCGGAAAAGGCGCCAATGGCCGCGGCAATGCCGCCCCCAACAAGACCGATGCGGCGGCGCCGACGGTGGAGCCCACGGTGAAGGCGAGACGATCGCGCTTCCTGGTCGCGGCGCGTCCGCTGCCCGGCGTGCAGCCGATGGCGGTCGACGCGATCGCGACGACCCTCAACAACATGCCGGATGTCCAGATCATCAAGCAGGTGAAGCCGAGCGGCTTCGGCGCCTTGTCCGCCGGCGGTGGCGGCGGCGGGATGCCGGAGATCGTGGTGGCCGAGATGGACCCGGCACGCGGCGCGGCGCTGCGGGCCAGCGCGCCGCCGAACGTCATCGTCGAGCACGACGCGCTGCTGCGTCACGCCGATGATCTGTCGATGGCCTTCAACAACGCCATGACGATGCAGCCCGGCATCGGCATCGACGTACGGCTGCGCGTCGTCGGAGCCAACGGACAGCCGCTGCCCAAGGCGACCGTCTACGTCTACGGGCTCGGCTTCCCCGGCCAGGGCGTGACTGACGACAAGGGCGAGGTCACGGTGACCGTGTTCGGCGGACCACTGGAGACGATCCAGGCGATCTACGTTAAGCCGAGCGCCAATTACTGGGATCGCATGTTCGAGCGCCCGGCGCTCTCCGACGGCATCAATACGCTGCAGCTGCAGTCGTTCGCCGCGACCTTCCAAGGCTTCCCCGGCGCGCCCTATGTCGGCTGGGGGCAGCAGCTGATGAAGCTCGATCAGCTCGATCCGTCACTGACCGGCCAGGGCGTCAAGGTCGGAATCATCGACTCCGGCTGCGACAGCAGCCATCCGCAGCTCACCCACGTCACCCGCGGCATGGACTTCACCAACAACAAAGACGGCGCGAGCTGGACCCGGGACACGATGTCCCATGGCACGCATTGTGCCGGCATCATCACCGCGGCCCTCTCAGGCCAGATGAAGGCGGTGCGCGGCTTTGCGCCGATGGCCGAGGTGCACGCGCTGAAGGTGTTCCCCGGGGGCCGCTTCAGCGATCTGATTGACGCGCTCGACCAGGCGATCGCGCGCGGCATCGACGTCGTCAACATGAGCCTCGGCAGCAGCGAGCAGTCCGAGCTCGTCGCGCACAAGCTGATCGAGGCGCGGCAGAACGGCGTCGCCTGCATCGTGGCGGCCGGCAATGCCAGCGGTCCGGTGCAGTTCCCCGGCAATCAGCCGTCGGTTCTCACCGTGTCGGCGATCGGCAAGCTCGGTGAGTTTCCTGACGACAGCTATCACGCCCGCACGGTCGTACCGAACATGGTGGCCGGCGCGATGTTCTCGCCGCGCTTCACCTGCTTCGGGCCGCAGGTCGCGGTGGCGGGTCCGGGCGTCGCCATTCTCTCGACCGTGCCCGGCGGCGGCTACGCGGCCTGGGACGGCACCTCGATGGCCACGCCGCACATCACCGGCATGGCCGCGCTGCTGCTCGCCCATCACCCGATGTTCCGCGACGCGGCCAAGGCTCGCAACGAGCAGCGCGTGTCGCAGCTGTACCAGTTGCTCGCCAGCACGGGCGTGCGCTATCTCGGCGATCCCACCCGCGAAGGCGTTGGCGTGCCGGACCTGCAGCGCGTCGCCGGTCTCAGCGCAGCGCCGCAGACCGGCAACATGGCCACCGCGTCGGCGGCGCCGTCCCTCGGCAATATCAGCTTCGGCGTGCCGTTTCAGGGCTCGCCCTTCGCGAACGCCTTCCTGCAGCCGCAGATGATCAACCCGGCGCTGTTGCAGGGCTTCCTGCAGATGCGCAACGCCGGGCTGATCTGAAGGTCAGGTGCAGGTGAATGATCGATCCGTCGGCGGCAACGCCGGCGGATCTAGGCCAGGTGAGGAATTCAGCTAAAGCATGATCCGGAAAAGTGCGCAGCGGTTTTCCGAAAAGATCATGCGCAAACAATAACCTAAAGCGCGATGACGATTCATCCTGATCTCATCGCGCTTTAGCCGCCTTGCCGCTGGTGATGCGCCCGCAGCCGGTGGGCCGCCTGGTTGCGCCGACGCACGTTGAGCTTCTCGAGAATGTTGTGCACGTGGTTCTTGACCGTGCCGACCTCGATCCGAAGATTCCGTGCGATCTCCTTGTTCGACAATCCCACCTCGATCATCTGCAGGATCTCGCACTCGCGCGGCGTCAGTTCGCCCAACCGCGATTTCGTCGCAGGGAGCGGCGGGACCGGATCGGGCTGCACCTCCGGCGCGACCACGATCGAGATCTGCTCGCTGCGGCCGCCGGCGGTCAGCCGGTCGACCTCGGCGATGACGTCGTCGATCGATCCGTCGCGCGGCACGCAGCCGGCGATGCCGCGGCCGATCGCCGACAAGGCGGGCGCTGCGATCTCGGGGACGCCGATGGCGAGGATCTCCAGATCCGGCTGCTCGCGCAGCAGCGCCGTCGCGCGCTCCAGACCGTGCCATTCGCCGACATCGAGCAGAACCAGATGCGGACGAGCCAGCGCAACGAGGCCGAGAGCGCCGCGGTGATCGACCGTATCGATCACCTCGAGCCGGTCGTTCTGTCCCAGCCTTGCGCCGAGGGCCTCGCGAAACACCCGCGTTTCGCTGACGATCACAATGCGGATCTTGCCCATGACCGCGTCGGGCACGTCTGCCGGAAGCGAGGGAACCGGCAGGATGTCGATGTCGAGGGCACGTCGCGACATTGGAAACTCCCAATCGCAAAATGGCTGCAGCGGTCCGGCCGGATGTGACCCCGGCAGAGACTGGGTGGATTGCAGATGAAATGATGCTGGGAATTGAACAACCTTTGGGCGAATTTTGCCCCACAATCGTGACAAGAACGTGGTCGGAGCGGCTGCACTGTTCGTCGCAGCTGCCGGCGAAAAACTGGTATGATGCTGCCAGGAATGGACATCTGCGCAGTCTCCTCACGCACCAACAATGGACTTGCAAATGCACCCTGAAGGTGTGTCGCGACACGATGCAAAACGTTCGGAAGATTCACGCGGGAACAAGCACATATCGCGTGATCGGCGCCGGTCGCTCAAACCCGGCTTGCACCGGGCCCCACGATCATTAAATTAGGCGA
The DNA here is from genome assembly GCF_900176205.1 of Bradyrhizobium sp. ORS 285. NCBI lineage: Bacteria > Pseudomonadati > Pseudomonadota > Alphaproteobacteria > Hyphomicrobiales > Nitrobacteraceae > Bradyrhizobium > Bradyrhizobium sp. ORS 285. The sequence continues at coordinate 206,977 of NZ_LT859959.1, read as the reverse complement.
TCACCCCACGACATGTTCGGAAACGAAACAGGCCCATGAGCTACATCGAAGCCACCGACACCGCTGCGCGCAAGAACGGCCAGATCAAGCTGCATGGGCCGAGCGGCTTTGCCGGCATGCGCACGGCCGGCGCGCTGGTGTCGAAGTGCCTCGATGCGCTCACCGACATCGTCAAGCCGGGCGTGCCGACCTCGCGAATCGACGATGTCGTGCGCGAGTTCGCCTTCAGCCACGGCGCCTATCCGGCGACCTTGATGTATCGCGGCTATCGCTACTCGACCTGCACGTCGATCAATCACGTCGTCTGTCACGGCATGCCGAACGACCGTCCGTTGAAGGAAGGCGACATCATCAATGTCGACGTCACCTTCATCGTCGACGGCTGGTACGGCGATTCCAGCCGCATGTATGCGATCGGCCCGATCTCGCGCAAAGCCGAGCGGCTGATCGAGGTCACCTACGAATCGATGATGCGCGGCATCGCCGCGGTGAAGCCCGGCGCCACCACCGGCGACATCGGCCACGCCATCCAGAGTTTCGTCGAGCCGCAGGGCATGAGCGTGGTGCGCGATTTCTGCGGACACGGCCTCGGCCGGCTGTTCCACGACGAGCCGAACATCATCCATGTCGGCCGTCCCGGCGAGGGCGTGCTGCTCAAGCCCGGCATGTTCTTCACCATCGAGCCGATGATCAATCTCGGCAAGCCGCATGTGAAGATCCTGTCCGACGGCTGGACCGCGGTCACGCGCGACCGCTCGCTGTCGGCGCAGTTCGAGCATTCGGTCGGCGTGACCAATGACGGCGTCGAGATCTTCACATTGTCCGAGCGTCATGGCGAGAAGCCGCTGACGCAGGTGTGAGCGGCCGCACGCCGTCCCGCGTCTGATTATCGCCATTCCCGGCTGCTCGACTGTCGTCTCCCATGCATTTCATTGCAGGAGGCGCTTCTGACCATCGCAACCCGCCGCGGCGTCATCGGCCTTCTTTCAGCGAGCGCAGCGCTGCTGACCTCGCGCGGCCCCGCGGCCGCGCAGACGCAAGCTGCCTCGACGCTCGCCGACGACGCCTGCATCCTGACGCCGCAATCGGAATCAGGGCCTTATTATCTCGACCCCAAGCTGGTGCGCGCCGATATCGCCGAGGGCCGGCCCGGCGTGCCGCTCGCCTTGCGGCTGCGCGTGATCGAGGCCGGCGCATGCACGCCGATATCAGGTGCGCGGGTCGATGTCTGGCACTGTGATGCCCGCGGCATCTATTCGGGCTATCCGGGCCAGGGCGACAATCACAAGCTCGACCAGAGCGGCAAGACGTTTTTGCGCGGCACCCAGATGGCCGATGCCGCGGGATGGGCCGGCTTCACCACCATCTATCCCGGCTGGTATGCGGGCCGCGCGACGCATGTCCATTTCAGGGTGTTCGTCGACGACGCGACGGTGCTGACGGGCCAGACCTTCTTTCCCGAAGCGCTGAACGAGTTCATCTACACCAACGTGCCGGACTACACGGGCCGGCCGAAACAGCGCCTCGTCATCAACGCCAATGACCGCGTCGCCACCGAGGCCGATCCTGATCACCGGGCCTATTGCGCGATCAAGGAGGAGCGCGATCGTTACCTCGCGACCTTGACGCTCGCCGTGAGCCGCAAGCCGGCCGCCGCCGTCGAGATGCCCACCGGGAAGCTGCCGCCGGCGCCGTGGATCAAGGACCGGCTGGCCGCGCTGGTGCCCGGGCTGAAACGCAGCCCGTTCTGATCAGCGCGGCTCCGTCATGAAATAAGCGAGCGCCGCGACCGGCAGCGCGATGCCCAAGGCGGCCGCGAGCATCCAGCCGCCATGGGCATAGGCGTAGGCGCCGATGCCGGAGCCGGCCGCGCCGGCGACGAAGAACGTCGTCATATAGAGGCCGTTGAGCCGGCTGCGATGTCCGGCCCCGAGCACGAACAGCACGCGATAGCCGAGAATGAGATTGAGCTGCACGCCGCAATCGATCGCGATGGCGGCGATGACGAGCGTCGTGAGCGAGCCGGTGCTCCCCAGCGGAAACACCAGCGTCAGCGCAAAGCCGATCAGGCAGAGCAGCATCGCGGCGACCGAGGCCGGCCGTGTCCAGCCGCGATCGGCGATGCGGCCGGCGATCGGCGCCATGATCGCGCCGCCAACTCCGACCAGCGCAAACAAGGCGATGCCTGACTGCGACATCCGGAAATCGGGCCCGGCCAGCAGCAGCGGCGAGGTGGTCCAGAACACGCTGAAGCAGCTGAACAACGCGGCCTGATACAGCGCGCGGCGGCGCAGCGCCGGCGTATCGCGATAGAGCTCGACCATCGAGCCGAGCAATTGGCCGTAGCTCAGCCGCGCCGCGGGCTCACGCGGCGGCAGCGCGACGCGCAGCACCACGGCCAGGATGACCATGGCGAGCGCCGACGCCGCATAGATCACGTGCCACGAGGCATGCGCGGCGACGAAGCTCGCCACCGGGCGCGCCAGCATGATGCCGAGCATCAGCCCGGTCGAGACGTTGCCGACGGTGCGGCCGCGGATCGCCTCCGGCGCCATGTGCCCGGCATAGGGAATCAGGATCTGCACCGCGACCGAGCCGACGCCGATCAGCAGCGCCGAGAACAGGAACGTCGCGGGGCTCGTCGCCAGCGCCGCGCAGGCCAGCGCGGCCGCGCCGACGGCCATGGTGACGATGACGAGCTTGCGGTTCTCGATGAGGTCGCCGAGCGGGACGATCAGCAAAAGCCCCGCGCCATAACCGATCTGGCTCATGGTCACGAGCAGCCCCGCAAGCTGCGGCGGCAGGCCGAGATCGGCGCTGATCGGCCCGATCAGCGGCTGCGCATAGTAGATGTTGGCGACGATCAGCCCGCAGGAAAAGGCCAATAGCAGCGTGATCCAGCTCGAGAGGCTGTCGGCGCTCTCGGACGTGACGGTGGTCAATGGAGATCTCCCGGGGCGGGACGGACGTCCCTGGGCCGCAGATATGAGCTTGGGCTACGATGTTGCATCGCAGCGACAATGCCTGACATAGGTGCTGAAGGTCCGCCACACCAATTCACGTCTACGTGGGCGTCGCTGCGGGCATAGGCCGCGCGCCGACCGGCACGCCTGCGCCTGTCAGGACAGGCGCAGGGTTCAACGCGGCTAACGCACCTCGCTGATTTCCCCGTCCGCCTCGGAGCTCTGCCGGCCGCCGATCAGCCGCGGCAACAGCATCGGAACCCGGCGGCGGTAGCGCTGATAGGCCTCGCCGAACTGCGCGACCAGATCGCGCTCCTCAAGCCACAGCCCGACCAGGATGTAGCCGGTGCTGAGCGCGGCGAACAGCAGATGCCCGAGGCTCATCACAGGCGTCGCCCAGAACGCCAGCAGGAACCCGAGCATCAGCGGATGCCGGACCAGGCGATACAGCAGCGGCGTCTTGAACGGCTGCGCCGGCGGCTGTGCGCCGCGCATCGCCGACAGCGCCTGGCGCAGCCCGAACAGATCGAAATGATCGATCATGTAGGTCGAGGCCAGCGCGATCAGCCAGCCGAGCCATTGGATGCCGGTCAGCAGCACCGCAGCAGCGCCCTGAACATGCCAGACGGGTGCCGGGATCGGGCGCCACTGCCAGAACAGCAGCAGCAGGATCAGGCTGGACAGCAGCACATAGGTGCTGCGCTCGGCGGCCTTGGGAATGATCCGCATCCAGACACGCTTGAAGCCGGGCCGCGCCATCACGCTGTGCTGGATCGCGAACAGGCCGAGCAACAGCCCGTTGATGACGACAGCATCGACGGGATCGGACGGCGCTCCGATGTCGATCGTCTTGGATGCGAGCAGGTCATAATTGCCGACGAAACCAAGCGCCCACACGAACGACACAAGGAAGACGGCATAGCTCGTGGCGGCGTAGAACAGGATGAGGAGACGTGCGAACATGGATGCTTTCCTCTTGTGCGGACGCAGCGTTGGCGCGACGGGATCGGTCATCCCGAGACGCGCGCTGGGATCATGCCCACCTGCTAGCAGGCGAGCGTCCTCTCAGCGTCCCCCGAAGCGCCCATGACGGAATCGCCGCAAACGTCATCATTGCAGGTCCCGATCCCCATGGCCCGGTTCAGCGTACGGACATCAGGCTTCCCGGAGATTCGCCGGGACGGCGAGCCGTGCCCGCTGCCGCTGCGCAAGGGGCTCGCGCTGCTGGTCTACCTCGCCGAGGCCAAAGGCGCCGTTGCGCGCGACGTCGCCGCGACGATGTTCTGGCCTGACAGTGCCGACGACGTGGCGCGAACGCGGCTGCGCCGCCTGCTGCACCGGGTCCAGCTCGCCCTCGGCGACGGCGTTCTCGCCACCGACCGCACGAGCTTGCGCTGGTCTGAGTCGGTCGCGGTGGAGGTCGACGCCCAGCAGTTCGAAGCGGCCTGTGATCGCGGCGACTTCACGCTGGCCTGCCGCCTCTACGCGGGCGACTTCCTCGACGGCTTCACGCCCGGCGCATGTCCGCAATTCGACGAATGGGCCTTCTTCCGGCGCGAAGCGTTGCGCGGCCGGGCCGTGCAAGCCTTGGAGCGCGTGGTCCAGGACAGCAGCGCCGCCGGCGACTACGCCACCGCCGTGGCCCATGCCCGCCGCCTCGTCGCGCTCGATTCCCTCAGCGAGGTCTATGGCCGGGCACTGATCCGCAGCCTGATGCTCGCGGGCGACCGCACCGGCGCCGAGCGCCAGCTCGAGGCTCTGACGCAGCAGCTTCGCGATGAGCTCGGTGTGGCGCCCGAGCCGGAAACCCGTGCGCTGCTGAATGCGTCGACGCGCATCGCGGAGCCGCCGGCCACGCGCTATGTCGGCGGCGGCGGCGTTCATCTCGCCTATCAGACCTACGGCGCGGGGCCGGTCGACATTCTCTTGCTGCCGGGCTTCGTCTCGCATGTCGAGCGCGTCTGGGAGGAGCCGCGCAGCCGGGCGCTGCTGTCCGCGCTCGCCGCGATGGGCCGGCTGATCCTGTTCGACCGCCGCGGCATCGGCCTGTCCGACCGGGTCGGCTTCAGCCCGAGTGTGGACGCCACCAGCAGCGACATCGAAACCGTGCTCGACGCCGCCGGCAGCCGCCGCATTGTGCTGCTCGGCGCCTCCGAAGGTGGACCAGCCTGCATCACGTTCGCCGCCCATCACCCGGAGCGCGTCGCCGGCCTGATTCTGTTCGCCTCGCTCGCCAAGGGCAGCGCGACACCCGACTATCCGCACGCATTGCAAGCCCGCCAATACGACATGTGGCTGCGGCAGCTGGTGACCGACTGGGGCGGCCCCGCCGGCATCGAGGCGTTTGCGCCGAGCCTCGCCGGCGATCCGCAGGCGCGGGCCTGGTGGGCCGGCCTGCTGCGGGCGGCCTCGAGCCCCGGCGCCATCAAGGGGCTGCTCGAAGCTTTCAGGGACACGGACGTCCGCCATCTGCTCGGCCGGGTCGCCGTGCCGACTTTGGTGCTGCATCGTCGCGATGATCGCGCGGTGCTGGTTGGGGCCGGCCGGCACCTCGCCAGCCACATCCGCCAGGCACGGTTCGTCGAACTCGACGGCGCCGATCACTGGATGTTCGCCGGCGCGCAGCAGCCGGTGCTCGCCAGCATCGCGGACTTCATCGCGGGTCTGCCGGCGCGAGCGGGATAGCCGGGCCTGCGCGATCGCTGTAGTCCGGTGGCGGGAGGACGGGATCATCATGGCAGAGGACGCTGCATTCCGGCGTGAGCAGAGACAGGTTGCCGCCGGCATGGCCGCGGCGGCGCTGACCGCGATCGTCGCCATAGGTCTGGCGCTGTGGCAAGGCGGCGGTGCCGCGCAGCCGGCCGCCGAGCGGCTGGCCACAGCGCTGCGGCTCGATCTGTTCGTGATCGTCTGGCTGCTCGCCGCGATCGGCAACGTCGCCCGGATGCGCTTCTTCTCGGCGCAGGACATCGCCGGCAGCGCGACCACCACGGCAAGCGAGGCCGTCCGGCGCGGCAATGCAATCCTGCAGAACACGCTGGAGCAGGTCGTGCTCGCGATCCCCGTGCATCTCGGCCTGGCGGCGGCGCTGCCGCAGCCCGGGCTGCTGCTGGTCACGCTCGTCGTACTGTTCGGCGGCGGCCGCCTGCTGTTCTGGCTCGGCTATGCCAGGGGCGCAGCGGGCCGCGCCTTCGGCTTTGCGCTGACCTTCTATCCGACGGCGTTCGCGCTCGTCATCGGCCTCGTCCTGGTGCTGACCGGCCGCAGCGTCTAAAGCATGATCCGGAAAAGTGCGCAGCGGTTTTCCGAAAAGATCATGCGCAAACAACAACCTAAAGCGCGATGACGAATCATCCCGATCTCATCGCGCTTGAGACGCGGAAGGATCGAACACTTCGAGGTTGCAAAATGCCGACGCCGCGGCATGCTGTCGCCGATGCCCGACAAAGCCCCTGCCCCGAACGACGCGCCGCCCGAGACGCCGCATTATCTCGGCCACCGCCAGCGGCTGCGCGAGCGCTTCCACTCTGCCGGCCCGGACGCGCTGAGCGACTATGAGCTGCTCGAGATGGCGCTGTTTCCGGCGCTGCCGCGCCGCGACGTCAAGCCGCTCGCGAAGGCGCTGATCAAGACGTTCGGATCGTTCGCCGAGGTGATCCATGCGCCGGAGCCGCGGCTGCGTGAAATCGACCTCGTTGGCGATGCCGTCATTACGCAGCTCAAGCTGATCGGCGCCGCGGCGCACCGCATCGCCAAGGGCGAGGTCCGGCAGAAGCACGCGCTGGCGTCATGGCAGGACGTCATCACCTATTGCCGCACCAGCATGGCGTTTGCCGAGAAGGAGCAGTTCAGGCTGCTGTTCCTCGACAAGCGCAACCAGCTGATCGCCGACGAGGTGCAGCAGACCGGCACCGTCGACCACACGCCGGTCTATCCTCGCGAGGTGATCAAGCGCGCATTGGAGCTGTCGGCCACGGCGATCATCCTGGTGCACAACCATCCCACTCACGTTTCCACGTGCATGTTCGGTCACGCTTAATCACCTAAGATCATTGTATATTTCTTGATTGCGGGTTCTGGGACGAAGTACCTTTGGGGACGAAAACAGGAACGTAACCGTCCCCACTTCCCGTCCCCAGTCGGAGCGTGCGAGGCGAGATGGCGAACATCACCGAGAGCATCATTCGGCGTGCGCTCAAGGAAGTACGGAGCACGGGCAAGCAGCGGCTGCTAGTCGATGGCGAGGGCCACGGCACTGGACGCCTGGCTCTCATCCTCAAGCCAATGCCTACCCGCGTCACAGCAACCTGGATGGCACAACAGTGGCGCGATGGCCGCAGGATCAAAACGACGCTTGGACGGTACCCGGCGACGTCTCTCGCCGATGCAAGAGCCATCTTCGATCGTGACTATGCTCAACTCATCCTTGATGGGCGTAGCGTCAAGGTCGCGAGAGATAAGCGCCCCGGTACTGTTGCCGATCTTTTCGCTGGCTACGTTTCGTATCTCAAGAGCGAGAACAAACCGTCGTGGTCCGATGTGGAGCAGCAGCTCAATAAGGCGGCCGATGTTATTGGGCGCCATGTGCCGGCCCGCGAGGTGACGCCTGACGACGTACTCACCGTGCTCCGCCCGATTTACGCGCGCGGCAAACGATCGATGGCTGATCATGTCCGCTGCTATATTCGGGCCTCGTTCTCTTGGGCGCTCAAGTCGGAGCACGACTATCGGAGTTCGTCGCCCCGCCGGTTCAGTCTCGTGTCAAATCCTGCCGTCGCTATACCGACCGAGCGAAAGGTCGCCGGAACGCGCTGGCTCGACGAAGATGAATTTTTGCGGCTCTACCGCTGGCTCGAATGTCCCGACGCACCAGTACACCCGCCGTACACGCAGGCAGTCCGCATCATCATGCTTACCGGACAGCGCGTAGAAGAGATAGCGCGCTTGCACGTCCATCAGTGGGACGCGCAGGAACACATCATCGACTGGTCCAGAACGAAAAATGGAAAGTCACACGCCATCCCCGTTCCTTCGATGGCTGCTGATCTCATCGAGAGCATCAAACCGAATGAACACGGGTGGTTTTTCCCGTCCGCGATGGATCCAACAAGGCCAGTGAGCGCAGGTACACTGTACTCGTTCATGTGGAGGCAGCGGGAGCGGGAGGTAATCCCGATCGTCACTAATCGCGACTTGAGGCGCACCTGGAAGACGCTAGCCGGCAAGGCCGGGGTGCCCAAAGATATCCGCGATCGCATTCAGAATCATGCGCTTCACGATGTTAGCTCAAAGAGCTATGACCGCTGGAACTATATGCGGGAGAAGCGTGCCGGTATGGCCAAATGGGACCGCTTCATCCGTTCGCTGCTCGCGAGAAAAGCACACCGCCCGGCAGCCTAAAAGTTGAGAGACAAACAGGGCGAGCCGCGGCTGACGGAGGCCACCTACGCCACCACTCCTGCACTTAGGCTGGCGGGGGCACGTCTAAAACTCTTGTTGATTCGTTTAACGACTTCTGGGCCCGGCGACGTCCATCTGACGGAGCGCATTTTTTGCTCCGCTGAACTAACTCCTGCGCGATCTCCGCGAAGGAACTTGTAGGAAGTCCGCAGGCTCGACTTCGAGCACCTTGGCGAGCTTCACCATAAGTTCGAGACCCACGAAGCTACCGCCCTTTTCCAACTTGCTCATATAGGTCCGGTTGACGCCCGCCTCATGCGCCAACGCTTCCTGAGAGTATCCCTTCTCAGTCCGAAAGCGGCGGAGGTTTGTTGCGAAGACATGGCGGTAATCCATGTCTCAGACAACATGGATGTCTGTTATTGACCCACCGCTTTAAACAGACAAAAATGGCCGGGAAGGATGGTCCGAAACGTGAACGGACCGAACCACGATCCCGATACGTCCTTGGCAGGCGTTATCGAACTGGGAGGGTCAAGATGCAGGACGAGCAATTTTCCCAAGATGGCAATATCTTAAGTTCGCCGGCCTCCGAACCTTCTTTCCCTCCGACGGACGGCGATGCAGGTCTCCTCGCCCTTGAGGCTCAATTCGACAGCCTTGTCGCAGAACTGCTCGCTGCACAGAACGCAAGCGACAAAACAGCAACTGATCCTGATGGCCAGCTGCGCGACAGGCACGATGTTCTAGTTGAAATCAAGTCCTACACCGATCACGAAGAACAAACGGAAAAGACGGATGCTATCTTAGCTCGTCTACACCCGATTGAGCGAGCAATTATGACTACCCCAGCGCGCACAATCAAGGGATTGGGCGTCAAGGCGCGTCATGCGGCCTATGTGATGTCCCACTATTGGGAAGAACCTATCGAGCAGATCGATTGGGGCGCGCGAGCCATGCGTCTTCTAATTGAAGCTGTCTGCGGGCTTGCTGAGGCACCTGTGCCGGGCTACGAAGCTGCAGCCGAACTCACGCCAAATGCTGCAAGCATCCCGTCCCCTTATTAGCCGTATCGCCCGCGCTGGCCGCGTCTTTCGAAGCAAATCGTGACAGGTCCCCGCGATCCGTACCGGCAGCTAGTATAACTTGCGCTGTCGAGCATAGTCAGCCCTCGCTGAGGTCATCTCTAACTGGAACCTAACTCTGTCGCGAGCCTAAGGTTGGCCAGCCGTCGGATTTGGCCGTCAGGGCAGTAGCAGCGCTTAGGCATGTGTCGTGAGAAGTTCTCCTGCCGCGCCTGCGAGCGATCAGCCAGCCGCCTGCGCCGTTCTATCCAATCTCGCGCGGACGCGCCGGACCGCGTCTGCTCGCGCACATCCTATCCGACACTATGCATCACCACAGACTGGTGGCGGGGTCGGTGAGGGGACAGCCGCCGGCGGTGCCCAAGCTGACGGAGGAAGAGAGGGCGATCGTCTCACAGTCACTGAGGTCCCTTACTGAGATCCTCCACCTGCGCGGGAGCGTTGACCTTGCCCCCAAGTTTTAGCCAGGCCTCAGTTCGTTCGGGCGGTTGGATGTGCCCATCCGGGCGGTGGTAGCGGCGGGGGCTGGCGCGGAGCTTTCGACATAGCGCAGCGCCAGATCCCGCCGCGGATTGCAGGTGGCGGCGAACTCGGACGGCGTTTTCCACCCGAGCTGCGAGTGTGGTCGTTCATCATTGTAGTCGGCCCGCCAGCATCGGAGCGCGACGCGGGTCTGGGCGAGCGAGGTGAACAGCGTCTCGTTCAGCAGTTCGTCCCGCAGGCGGCCGTTGAAGCTCTCGATGAAGGCGTTCTGCATGGGTTTGCCCGGCGCGATGTAGTGCCAAGCGACACGGCTCTGATCGGTCCATGTCAGGATGGCATTGCTCGTGAACTCGCTGCCGTTGTCGCTTACCACCATCTTGGGCTTGCCGCGCTCGACGACCAACTGGTCCAGCTCCCGAGCGACCCGGGCGCCCGAGAGTGAGGTGTCGGCCACCAGCGCCAGGCACTCGCGGGTGCAGTCGTCGACCACGGTCAGGATGCGGAAGCGCCGGCCATCGGTCATCTGATCCGACACGAAGTCGAGCGACCAGCGATCATTCGGGAGCAGCGGCACCGTCATTGGCGCTCGTGTGCCGAGGGCCCGCTTACGGCCACCTCTGCGGCGCACCGTGAGCCGTTCCTCCTGGTACAGCCGGAACAGCTTCTTGTGATTGACCAGGTAGCCCTCACGCTTGAGTAGGACGTGCAGGCGCCGATAGCCGAAGCGGCGGCGCTCATGGGCGATCGCCCTCATGCGCTGCCGCAGCCCGGCATCATCGGTCCGGCTCATCTGATATCTGACCGTCATGCGGCAACAGCCGATGGCTTTACACGCCCGCCGTTCGCTCATCCCGTGAACGTCCACGAGATGCGCGACAGCTTTCCGCTTCGCCGAGGGCGTTACCACTTCTTTCCCAGGAGATCCTTCAGCGCCGCATTGTCCAACATGGCGTCCGCCAGCAGCCGCTTCAGCCGCGTGTTCTCGTCCTCCAGCGTCCTCAGCCGCTTGGCCTCCGAGACGTCCATTCCACCAAACTTGGCCTTCCACTTGTAAATGCTGGCGTCGCTCACGCCATGCTTGCGGCACAGATCGGCGACCGGAACGCCAGCCTCGTGCTCCTTCAAAATCCCGATGATCTGCTCTTCCGTAAAGCGGCTGCGCTTCATGCTCTGGTCCTCGTTGGGGCCAGAACGAACTTCAAACTGGATTAAGCCCGAGGGGCAAGGTCAGCGTGGTCCCGAGTTGGAGCCTCGCCTTCACTAGTGGCTTCTCGGAGACGAAGAGGCAGCTCCAGACCCTCACAAGGAGGTCAAGGCCGGCCCGGAGGGCCGCCACGCGAAGCTCGGTTGTCTATCGTGATCCTACCAGGGCCTCGGGACCTTAAATTCCCGAGCAACACAAACGGCAATTTTTCTGTCCACGCGATCGCAGAAATCACGTATGCGCCGCATGTACACTCGAACGTCCGCCTGTGTCGCCTGTGAAGCGTAATCTCCATGGGCGATATTGTTACGAAGGTCTACAAGGCCCTGCACTCCAAGCCAAAGTGCTTTACGCGCACTTTCCGTCCTAGTTATTGCGGCGAAGATGTCGTCGGAGCCCCAGAGCTTAAAGAACCGCACTAAATCCTTTGGGTGCGGAGCTTTCATCCAGGTCAGTAACCGGTCATGGACGATCTCCCCGGTAAGATGCTCCATCCAGATCCACGCTTCACTTGAAACGAACTGGGTTAACTTAGGTCCTCGGTTCTCCCAGCCGGTTCTTCCTAATTCGTCTATCGGGACCATCGAGTGAATCAGCCGGATCCGATCTGGAATCTTCTCTCCACTCAGGTTTTGGCCGTTGATAAACGCAACGAGCTCTTCATTAAGTGAGTAGATGTAGCGCTCGAAATGCGAGGATAGTAGGACAACCTGACCTCGCCCAACCGCGCGCGCCAATCGCAATGATTCGGGTGCTTTGGGTCCAAGGGTTGGATGCGAGGCTTTACCTAATTCTGATACTTCGTCCAACGCAATTTGTAGAGCCTGCAAGGACTGTGACGGCATGGCTACTGGTTCAGATTGTGAGGCACTTCCATCTCAGCGCCTGCATCAAGCATTACGGCCACGGTGTCCCGCGCCCGTTTCAAGGTACGTGACCTGTCGCCAGTTGCTCGCTGAACAGCATCAGTGAACCCTTCATCCTTGAAGAGCGATGCCATCTTGCGTTTGACGTCAGATGCGCTCGGCAGGTTTTCACCTGCAATCCATGAACAGGCAAGGAGTTGCGACTCGAGCAGGGCACGGTTAACTGCCGCTTCTGACGGTTGGCCATTTGAACCAAGGACTCGGAATGCCGAGCCACCTAGAAGCGCGCTGGCGTTCCCGACCGCTCGAGTGAATGTAGCGCGATATTGCTCAATCTGCTGTGGAGTGGCCGCTCGGACACTTGCCATATACTCGTTGAGAAACTTCTTCAGAGGAGTCTTATAGGCGTTCAGCCGATCCCTCATGGCGAAAAAACGGAGTATCGCCTCCTCATCGACCATCCTTTTCCGAGGCACCTTCGTTCCGATCAGACTTCTAAATGCGGTATCCTTCGCAAGCTCATGGAGCATGTCGTTGAACGCACCCCGATAGATCGAATTCCGAAGCTCTTGCGCATTGAGGGATATCGAGCCGGTATTGAGACGCTCATAAATCTCGAACTTCATGTTCGGATGGGACTCAATCGAGATTAAGATCGTCCTGAGCGTGCGCATTCTCAGAAACCGTTGCTCTCGATCCGGAAGCTCGAGATAGCGCATCCCCCTGTATTCCCTGAGCACCGCGAGTCCACTCAGCGCATACACCCCGCCCAGATAGTTCACGATCGACCGGACGCGCTGATGACCGTCGAATATCTCGTACTTCGCCTCATCGGTTTCCGCGAAATACAGGACGGGTATGGGTATGTTCAAAAGAAGGGATTCGATCAGCCGGCTAGCCTTGGCGTTGTCCCAGACATACTCACGTTGGATTTCAGGCAAAACGAGTTGCTTGGTCGTCCACTGCTCGACGAGGGTTTGGACCGACAGGTCGAGCGGCTGGGTAATTACTTTCCGTTCAGCCGGTGGGAAGATGAAACTCTCATCATCATCGGTTTCACCCAGGTCCAGATCCATTTCCTTCGCGGCCATCCGCATCTCCTTGCAGCCTGACCAGACCAAAAGTTGGTAACGTGTGCAATAGCTCCGGGCAGCAGGTCCTGTGCGCAAGTGCAGGTTGACGGGGTTCACCTCATCCCGCCGGGACCGGTTGTTAAGGGTATGGTTCTGAAGGCAGAGGGCTTGGGTCCATCGGCGATAGCCAAAGCCTTAAAGATCGTTGGCGCGTCACTTTACCGCGCGCTACGTACTAGCTTGGCCTCTTATGTCGTTGACTGCCGGTCGGACACGAGCCACCGCCTTTCCTGATCGTGTGACGTGGATCGTTGCTTGGGGCGGCCTGCAAAAAGCACCTGCGAGTCATGGCGCTTTGATGCCCTTCACGCTTTGGTGCGCTGTGAAACCCCTAAATTATGGTATCTTAATACGGTATGGAACCTTGCCAAATGGCAGAGGTTTTGCTATAGGCTGCCATATGACACCGGGGGATACCGTGACCCAGTTTTTGCCAGTTGATACAACGCCCCGCGACTTTAAGCCCGAACCGATCTCGGATGACGAGGCGGCTGCGATGTTTCGCGCTGTCATCAACCTGTTCCGGCTATGGGGCCTTACAGACGATGAGGCAGCCGTCTTGCTCGACATGCCGGTGCGCACCTATGGCCGCTGGAAGGCTGGCCATCAGGCTCGGATAGACCGCGACGGCAAGGCCCGGCTGTCCAATTTGATGGGCATTCATAAGGCGCTTCGCATCCTCTTCCGCGAACCCCAGCGCGCTTACGCATGGGTGAAGGCTCGAAATACCGCATTCGGAGACAGGTCGGCATTGGACGTTATGCTCGGGGGTGAGCTCACCGACCTCATGCGAGTTCGGCGCTACCTCGATGCGGAGCGTGGCGGTTGGTGATCGACGTCGCCACCATCCCGACTGCTAAGGTTGAATGGCAGGGCGCTGTCAGGATCATCCGCAGCGTTTACCCCCCTATCGACCTATTCGAAGATATCGCGGACCCAGCTGACTGGCCGCTCCTCATTTCAGCGGAACAGAAAACCAACCCAAGGCTGATGGACACCATCGGCAACATTGATCTCGTACCGCCGGATCGAAGGGTTGGCGGACCGGGTGCCAGCTACCTCATGGCCCCATTCACCCATGTCAGCACGGATCGCCCCAGCCGATTTAGTGACGGCAGTTACGGCGTTCTCTACGTAGGAAACCGATTTGAGGTCGCACTGCTGGAAACGACTCACCATCACGCCCGCTTTATGTCCCGGACCAACGAGCCGCCGGGGTGGGCATCGCAGTTTCGCGAGATCGTTATGACTGTGCAGGGATCGCTGCGCGACCTGCGGGGCATGAACCCAGCCCATGCCGCGGCGCTCGATGCGAATAGCTATGCAGAAAGCCAACTGTTGGCTTTTCAATTGCGCGGCTCAGGGTCAGATGGAATCGTCTATCCAAGCGTTCGCTCCGGTGGCGAATGCGTCGGCTTGTTCTACCCCGATCTCGCATCCGGCCCGATCCAGGGACGCCACCTCGACTATCATTGGGACGGCAGTAGGGTGGACCTCTATCGCGACGCGGGCTCCGGCGAGGTCGTCCGCATTGTTTGATGCGCTGTTGGGCAGGCCGGTGATCGCGAGTTCAATGAACTCCAGCAATGTCCCTCTCAAACCATTACGGATCGTCCCAAGCACATGGGCTTTCCTGCGCAAGCAACTTTAGTTCGCATTTAATGACGTGCCTACCTGAGGCTCCCGAGAAATCTCAGTCCAGGTAGGTGCGGACGTTGCTGTATTTGGCCTTGCAGCTTGGGCATTGTACTGGTCGGCCCGAGTCTTGGGTGTCTGTCGTTTCGATCAGCAGACCTTCTTTCGAGAGACACACATTACAGAAGGGATTTCCAGCGCCTCCTTCCTTGCCGTCCGTGCGCTTTCGATACCTGTAACCGAATAGCTCAATCGTATCTTCTTCAAGACGACGATGGAGCTTCTTTAACCGTGCAATCTCTTTTTCCTTTTCAGAAGCATCCTCCTTTGCCTCAACCAGTGTAGATTTCAAATCAGCAAGCGCTGCAGTGAGATCAGCGATCTTCAATTTCAGATCAGCTTGACCAACTTCTTTGTCTATCGAGCGCAAATCATTGGCAAACTTCAAAGCTTGAGACGCACTGGAAAGCGCTAGTGCCCAATCGATCATGTTGCCCTCCGAATCGCTAAATTCGATGTAAGAGAATAACGGGAGTCGACAGTCAGTCCATTCCGGCTATTGCCGCCTCAGCTACTTCAATCTGCAGCTCTCGAAGGCGGTCCGCAAATGCGACGTCAGATCGCGAGAGCCGATAGCTTTGGCAGCAGCTAAACCGAAGCAAACTCACCTTCTCGCGAGAGCGAAACGAGAAATTTTGTCGTATACACCCAAACAACGGCAAGTCGTTGACATGCATTGACTTTTCGAGCGTTCGGCAGACTGCCGTTTCACTCAGGATGTCCTATGTAAACACGCCTTCAGCGGAATTGCTGGCTTCGCTCCAACGAGATGGCCACGCGTGGCCCGCGAAGCGTCAGCACCGGAGGTGCATAGGGTGTGAGAAAACCTTACTTCGTTTCTCGGCCTTCGGCCGCAGGTTTGCGCGGAAGCAGGTCTGCTGCTCACCGATTCGGTCAAGACCCGTATCGCGCGATGAGCTTGATCCGAGTCGAAGCGGCAACGGTCAGAATGAAGCCGCACGTCTGGCGTGAACTCCGGCAGCGAGCAGGAGCGCTACTGCCATCGGATCAAGGACGGCGACGAGCGCCAGCGTGAGCAGCCGGACCGCTCGCTCAAAGTCCGTGGCAGGTATACCAATCAACTCGGCGAGATATCGTATCGGTCCGACCTCAGCCTCGGCACGCCTGCGTTGCGCATCAATCTTGGCTTTCTCGATCTGTAGATTGGCGAGAGCCTGGGACTCACGCTGGCGTTCGGCCGCGATATCGGCACGTTCGCGACGCCTCTGGTCAGCAATCGTCATCGCTCCGACCGGCCGGCCAAGGTGTGTCGCCTCGTCGATGGCCGCGTCGATCTGGCCAATACGCCGGTCAATGTCGGTGACCACTCGGCTCTGCATCCCGAGGCGGGCCTCGACGTCTGCGGTTCTGTCGGCAAGCGTAAGATCTATGGATGCCATATGGTCGAGGTGAGCGCGGGTGAGAAAGCCGAATACACCAACGGCGTTTAGGCCCATCAACACGCCAATCATTAGGACGAGGACGAACCTCAGGAGGGAGGGCGCAGACGTCCAATGCTCAGTCAGCCAGGCCGCCGCCACGAGCTTTCCGGCCTCCAATACGGCTCCCATGATGATGACAGGCCAGAAGGCGCCGGCAAAGATCGCGGTCAGGCCGTCGATGGAAAAGGCAGCCGATACACAAGCGAGCGCCAGAGCCACAATCAAAGCGGCGAGCTTGACGCGTGTCGGGGAACCGTGAGCTCCCACCGCTCCGGGCATCCCCGTGACGCCGGCGGCGTCCGTAACGACGGCAGTACCATCTGTAACGACCGACGTCACTGTCCCCGTTACATTGATCGCTTCAGCGTTACGACTGATCAGGCCCGCGCGCTCCCAGGCTTTCAGGCGACGATTGGTCCGCATCCTATTCCAGCCCCATTGGCGTCCGAGCTCAGCGGCACTGACCGTCACTCGTCCCTCGGGCTGTGAGCGCAGCCAGGCCAGCGCCTCCATGTCATCGAATGGATGGGGCGGAACGGACTCGGTCATGATCAGATGCTGCTCCTTGCGTCTCGGCCACGCGAGATCGGAGGCGCGCGAAGGCCGCTGATTCAAAACGATGACGCTGACCTCAGTGGCCGGAACGGGGAGCCGCCTGCCCAGACCGGGATCGGTCATCTCTCCCGCTCGCCCCGTGGGGAGAATACGGAGAGGCCTGGGCGTAGTGGTGCCGGATGGCGGAGATTCTGCCCGCCGCTTGGCGAAAGCGGATCAAGCCTCGCGAGCCCCACCCTGTGCGCAGGTGTCCCGCAAAGGTGGCACGTCCGAAGCCAGAGCGGAACGGCCGAATTGCGCGACGCCGCACGCTGCAGCCCTCCCCTTAACGGCCACGATGCGCGCCGTTGCTGCCGAACTGCCGCCGCTCGACACGAAGTCTGGTCATCCGTATCGGCGATTTGCGTGCGGCTTTAACACCAGTTTTCCTCGATGCTGGACCGATCCGTGTTGGATTAATGCTAGCGGGCCGTCCGACATTCCATCTCGGATTTGCGGACGAATAGCATCGCCGTTGCAGTTCGATCGCTCTGAATTCTGTCAATAGATCGCCAAGACCCTGCGGCCGGATGCCAATGGTCAGACCGGAGCAGCAGCAAAGATGCTGGCTGAGACTTACTACTCGTGTAGCCGCCGCGCGGTGTCTGGGCGCAGTTCAGATTGGAATTTGAGAGGAGCGAGCGTAGAGCGGGTTCGACGGCAAGATAAAAGCGCCTCTCCGCGGCGTAGAATCGGCGGTCGTAAGTTGTTGTGCTCACTTATCGCAGTATGGCACTGCTCTAACATTCAGAGTGTTGCTAGAAGAAGAAAGGCCTAAGAGATCAACGTCCCGAATGGCACTAGTCGCAGCCTAGCGAACTGGTTCGCAAAATTGGGCAGACCTAGCCATGAGCGCATGGAGGACCGCTGCCGGACTACCATAGCCCCAGTTAGAGCTCGCGCCGAAGCGCGACGGGCGAAGCCGGCTCACCAGCCCTGACCGGGCTTCGCGTGGCTCGGCTCTTTGACTTCGACGCGCTTATGGCTTCTTGTGAGTGGAACTGTACTGATCAGAAATGCAAAGCAAAACGGCAGGTCGGCTTTCCGCTGGAGGCCAGAAGCGATCCAACCCGATCCGAGGCGACGCGATTGACCCGAAGCGGAGGCTGAGCTGCCTTGCGACTTTAGCCCCGGAGTTCTTCTCACGCGATATGATCGCAGACCGATCCCGTGGCGAAGCCTGTCGAACGAGGACCTGGGGCGCATAATCTGATGATGCGATCACTTCAGCATCAAGGAATCCGGCCCGTACACCTCGATCCAACCATCAACCCCGACCGCCTCAGCGAGAAGCTTCTTGACGGTTTCCTTGTTGAGGATCCAGCCGGCCGGAACCACGCCGCTGACGCCGCGAATACCACTTTGAAAGATAGCCTTGCTCTTAATGATCGGGACGCTGATCGACGAAGCTTCGTCGCCCCGATTTGTGAGAAAATAAACCTGCCAATTTTCGTCGTTTGTCCGATAGCACCCTTCGACGAACCCCACTCCCTCTTCTGGCACAACGATATCGAATGTAATTTCTGCTAACGCGCTTTTCTTGGCCCCGACCTGATCCTCACATTCGGATGGCGCGAACGTTTGCGCCACCGGTCGGCTCTCCCACACGACCTCGGTCACAACACCTGGTCTGAGCCCGAACGCTGGCGAAACGTGCGATGGGAATCTTGTGACTGCTTTGGCCGTATCGGCGCGTGCTGCGTCACGAGCCATTTCAGCAGCCTGGGCCGCGTCAGCCACTCCGGCTTTCCAATATCGATGGCGCCCCGCCGTTTCCGTTCGAACGAGCCAGCCGATTGTATTCTTGGGCATGTGACAAAGCGGTCGAGCCGCCGATCTTCATCTTCCCACTGCGAACTCACAATAGGATACCGGCTTCGGCAGGCGAAGGGAACCGCCGTGCGGGTCCGAATTTGGCCCCTCTCGGACTTCCTGGCGGCCTTCGGGAATGTCCGCCTTCAGGGTTCAACCGGCAGTAAGTCGTCGAAGCATGGGAAGGCCGCTTTTGACCCGTAGCTGACTCCAGGTGAATCATTGAGCTTTCGTTTGGGTTCATGGTACGGCCTGAGCGAAGCAGCCTCGAAAAGACAGGTGATCCTTGATGCCAGACTTGGAGCCATTCATCCGCAGCCTCCCGAAGACCGAATTGCATATGCACATCGAAGGCAGTATCGAGCCAGAGATGATGTTCGCGCTGGCGGAGCGTAATGGCATTGACCTCAAGTGGGATAGCCCCGAAGCACTTCGCGCGGCCTATGAGTTTTCGGACCTGAAGTCATTTCTCGATCTATATTTCGAAGGCTGCCGCGTTTTGGTTTCCGAGCGCGACTTCTACGACGTCACGACGGCCTATCTCAGACGCGCGGTCCGGGACGGCGTTGTTCGTGCCGAACTGTTTCTGGGTCCTCAAAGCTTTACCGAGCGCGGTGTCCCAATGGCTTCCATTATGAAAGGCATATTTGGAGCTATCGCCGATGCTGAACGAGACGTCGATATAAGCGCAGGACTAATGGTGAGTGCCCACCGACACAGAAGCGAAGCCGACGCGATGGAACTTCTTGATCAAATCATGCCCTGGGCCGACCAGATTCTGGGGATTGGGATGGGCGGCCCTGAGGTCGGTCATCCGCCCTCGAAATTCAAGAGCTTCTTCCGTGAATGTCGTAACAGAGGTTTTCGCACCACGATCCATGCAGGCGAGGAAGGGCCCGCATCGTACGTGCGGGAAGCTATTGAGGTTCTGCAGGTCGATCGGATCGATCATGGCAACGCTTGCCTGTCCGATCCGGCATTGACCAAAGAGATCGCTGATCGTCGGATTGCCCTCACAGTCTGCCCTCTTTCGAATGTAAGGCTGAAGGTGGTGCCGCAACTCGACGCGCATCCGCTTCGCACCATGTTAAGAGCCAATTTGCTGGCAACGGTAAATTCGGACGATCCTCCTTACTTTGGAGGATACGTAAGTGAGAATTTGATTGAGTGTCAAAAAGCCCTTGGGTTGAGCAAGGCGGAAATCGTGCGCCTCGTTCGAAACGGCTTTGAGGCCGCTTTCATCACGGCGGACGAACGAAGTCGGTATCTTGCCGCCCTTGATGACTTCGCGAGCTTGTAAGGGCAAAGCAGAATATCGCGTGACCGCTTATGGCCCATGCCGGACCTCCCGGGTTGGGACCGGGAATGTCCGCTTTCGGGGTTTAACCGGAAGTAAGCCGTCAGACCGCCGGCAGGCTGCTTGTGCCCCCAAGCGGCGGTCGCAAGCAGCCTCCGCGGAAAGTTGGCCTTTCCTGGATGCTAGCCTTTAAAGACAAGGCACGTCGTTGTGCCATGTGCGAGCAGGCGCCCCTTGTTATCGATGACGCGTCCCTCTGCCGTGCCAATACGGCGACCGCAGTTGAGAACCGTTCCCTCCGCTCGAATCAACCCCGTCTCTGGCGTGATCGGCCTCACCAGAGAAACTTTGAACTCGAGCGTGGTGCTGCAAAATCCCTTTTCCAAGTTTGATTGGATAGCTAAACCCATACAGCTATCGAGTAGTGTGGCCGTGAAGCCGCCATGAACGGTGCCCGCCGGATTGAGAACGGCGGCTGTCGGGATAGCGGTGACCAGCACGCGACCACTCTCCGCCTCTGTCACGTCATAGCCCAACGTTTGAGCAATCGAATTGAGCGGCAGTGTTCCGCTGGCAAGTCCCCGAACAAATTCGAGGCCGGTCATCTCCATTTGCCGGTCGGCACTGACTGTCCCGTAGGTTTTAATCGGACCACGTTCCTGCATCCACTGACCTCCAAGTCATTGATTAGAGTAAGATCGGGTGTCGGCCGGGCCTCCTTTGGGAAGGGCCTCATCATGGCTGAAGGCGGCTTTCCATAGAGGGATACAAAAGCTGCCGCCATCCTTCGGGGGCTCTTGAACCCTGCGTGTTGAGCGATTGCCGCAATGGAGAGGTCCGAGCTGTTAAGCAGCCGCTTTGCTCGCTGGATGCGAAGCGATTGGGCCACTTGCAGAGGTGATGCATCAAGGTGTTCTGCAAAGAGCCTCGCAAGATGTCGCGGCCCAATGCCGAGCCGCGTAGCCAACGCGTCGACACCGCCGATATCGAGAGCTCCTGCCTGAATCAAAGCCAACGCACGCTCGACGGTAGTGCGCGTTCCCTTCCAGGCCGGACAGAAGGGGGCCGTTTCGGGGCGGCAGCGTAAGCAGGGACGGTAACCGGCGCGTTCCGCTGCAGCGGCACTTGGGTAGAAGCAAACATTGCGCGCCAGCGGTGTTCGAACTCGGCAGACCGGACGGCAATAAACTCCCGTCGTTTTGACGGCTGCGAACACGATCCCATCCAGGGATGGATCACGCCGCTGCAAAGCTGAATAGCTGCCTTCAAAATCGGGCATGCCGCTATGCTACCCGTCTTGCCAGGCACCTGGGAGTAGCTAGCGAAGATCAGGTCCGAAAACGGTGGTTTATCATGGCCACTTTTGGCGCCCGAGGCTCGCGGCTCGATGTCTCAAACTGGCCCACGGCCGACGATTTCACTCGTCAAACGAGATGTCACTTCTTGAACACATCGAACATTGCTGCTGGGCTGACTTGGACGATACGCCTTTACGCCGCCATTCGCTTTCTCTTCCACGACCTGCGATACATCGGGTTTCCGAGACCGATCAGGACCGTAAATTACTGCATTCATGGTCGCGTGATCGGGAGTGCGGCAGCAATGGACGGTCGAAAATATCTGACGCCAGAGGAGGTCTCAGATCGCTACCGTGGCGCAGTGAGCGTGGGGACCCTCCGCAACTGGCGAGCGATGCGCGTCGGACCCGCCTTCGTCAAAATCGGGAAAGCGGTCCTATATCCGATTGGTGAACTCGATGCTTGGGACAAGAGAAACATGGTGTCCTGCCGTGCGCCAGGACGATCACCGGTGACTGGGCCTGATCAGGCGTGATCATCACGATTTGGCGTGCACTACCGTCCCCACTCTCCGTCCCCCGATTGATGGTCGGCCTGCCAAATCCGTTATTCTTCAGTTAGATAGCTGCATCGCGATGCTCATGCACAACCATCCGTCCGGCGACCCGACGCCGTCGCAGGCCGACATCCGCATGACCAAGACCATCGTCGACATCGCCAAGCCGCTCGGCATCACCGTCCATGACCACATCATCGTCGGCAAGAACGGGCATACCAGCCTGAAGAGCATCGGGGTGATGTGAGCCGACGCTGCGGCTGTGCTCAGCCTTCGCCGCACGGCCAAGCCTCCACCTCAGCCGCGCGCTGCGGCCCGATCGCAGCCCGGCAGATCGTGGAACGTGACCGCGCCGTCCGCCACCGTCATCAGGCCGCTGTCGCGCAACTGCGCCAGCACGCGGCTGACATGAACAGTGGTGAGTCCGACGGCATCGGCGATGTGCTGCTGGCGCAGCGGGAACGGATAGCGGCGGCCGTGGACGAGCCCTTCGGGCGCCAGCTTCTTCATCGCGGCCACGACGAGGAAGGCGATTCGCCCGTGCGCCGAACGCCGGCCGAGCGCGGCGGCGAGATCGTAGGCGTCGCGGATTTCCTCGATCAGCAGGTCGAGCACCAGCGACATCAATGGTGGCGTCGCCAGACATTTGTCGCGGAGATTCTGTGCCGAGTAGCTGCAGAGCTGGATGTCCGTCAGCGCTTTCGCCGGCGTATCGGCCTGCGACGCGGCCGACGGCGAGAACGCCGCATCGGCCGAAACGAATTGGCGGGGAAGAACGAGCCGGACGATCGAGCGACGGCCGTCGGGAAGAATGCGATAGCGAAACGCCCATCCGCTGCACAGGATCAGCGCCCTCGCATTCGCTCGTTCGTATTTCGGTATCTGCTGACCGGCTGTGATCGTCAAGAACCGCTGATCCAAGGCCGCAGCATCAGCCTCACCCTCGCGCGGCTTGATGATGGCATCGCACAGCCCTTCAGCAGGGCACGACAGGCACCTGCGAGCCTGCTCAGGGAGCGCCATTGCTCTCTTTTCCGTAAGTGATTCTGGCGCGCGGAATATTCTTCCGCAACTTATTAGTTCCCTAAGATCCCTTGGTCCTTATCCTCCATCAATAACATAAATTAAGAGCACCCGCTCGATTCTTAAGATCTTTGGTTTCTACTCACACAAGACCGCAGCGGATATGCGACGCAAACCAGGATCGGCCGTCAAGTCGAGACCTGCGTCGTCAGACCACACCGGTGTTTTACGGGGTACACGCATCGTCTTCACCGCGACTCTGCTTCCAGCATCAACCGCTTCATCACCACGGCTCAGCTCGAGGACCACCACCTCTGATGTTTGCACGCAAGACCACTGAAGGCGCGGACGCCAAGCTCGCCGCGATCAGCCGCTCCGCAGCGATGATCGAGTTCGACATGGACGGCACCATTCGGACAGCGAACAAGAATTTCCTCGACGCATTGGGCTACCGGCTCGAGGAAATACAAGGCAAGCATCACTCGATGTTCGTCCCCGCCGAGGAGCGCGACACCGCCGGCTATCGCGAGTTCTGGGCGAAGCTGAACCGCGGCGAATTCCAGGCGGCCGAATTCAAGCGGATCGCCAAGGACGGCCGGGAGGTCTGGATCGAAGCGTCCTACAACCCCGTTCTGGACCGCAACGGCAAGCCGCACATCGTCGTCAAGATCGCGACCGACATCACCGCGAAGAAGGTGACGAGCCTCAAGGAGGCCGGCAAGATCGCCGCCCTGGAACGCTCGCAGGCGGTCATCGAGTTCAAGATGGACGGCACCGTCGTCACCGCCAACGAGAACTTCCTGAAGGTGATGGGTTATTCGCTGGACGAGATTCGCGGCAAGCACCACAGCATATTTGTCGAGCCGGCCGAGCGCGACAGCGCCGCCTATCGCGAGTTCTGGGCACGCCTCAATCGCGGCGAGTACCAGGCGGCCGAATACAAGCGCATCGGCAAGAACGGCAAGGAGGTCTGGATTCTCGCCTCCTACAATCCGATCCTCGACGACCATGGCAAGCCGATCGCGGTGGTCAAATTCGCGACCGACGTCACCAAGCAGAAGCTGCGGAACGCCGATCTCGCCGGACAGATCGCCTCGATCGACAAGGCTCAGGCGGTGATCGAGTTCAACATGGACGGCACCATCATCACCGCGAACGACAATTTCCTGAAGGCGCTGGGCTATTCGATGGACGAGATTCGCGGCAAGCACCACAGCATGTTCGTCGACGCCTCCGAGCGCGACGGCGCCGGCTATCGCGAGTTCTGGGCCAAGCTCAATCGCGGCGAATACCAGGCGGCCGAATATAAGCGCATCGGAAAGGGCGGCCGGGAGGTCTACATCCAGGCCTCCTACAATCCGATCATGGATCTGAACGGCAAGCCCTTCAAGGTGGTCAAATACGCCACCGACGTGACGCGCCAGGTGCTGGTGCGCATGGGCAATGAGCGCGTTCGCGGCATGATGGAGTCGGTCGCCGCCGGCGCCGAGGAGCTCAACGCCTCCGTGCGCGAGATCTCCGAGGCCATGACCAAATCCCGCGAGACCGCGATGGGCGCGGTCGAGCGCGTCGGCGCCGCCGATACGCAGGCGCAGAACCTGTCCAACGCCACGCAAGCGATGAGCGGCATCGTCGATCTCATCGACAACATCACCGGGCAGATCAACCTGCTGGCGCTGAACGCGACGATCGAATCGGCCCGCGCCGGCGAGGCCGGCCGCGGCTTCGCCGTGGTCGCCTCGGAAGTGAAGAGCCTGGCCAATCAGGCCAAGCATGCCACCGACAAGATCGGCCAGGAGATCGAAGGCCTCAACAGCATTTCCGGCGGCGTGGTGATGGCGCTCGGCGAGATCAAGCAGGCGATCCACAATGTCAGCGAATACGTCACCTCGACGGCTGCCGCGGTCGAAGAGCAGAGCACCGTGACGACGGAGATGTCGAACAGCATGCAGCGCGCCGCGGCGGAGGCCGCCAGGATCGCGGGCGGGTGAGTTGCACCATATCCGCTTGAACCGATCGACCGTGGGGCGTCACCCAATCGGGTGAGGCCTGCACGGAGATCACTCATGCGAGCGGCTTGGCTCGGACTTGCCCTGAACCTTCTCGCGGTCACCGCAGCGGCCGCCTACGACGCCTATGACGAGGCCAATTGTACCGGCATCGGCTGGGACGACGCGCGGCCGCTGACGATTGCCAAGGTCATCGGGCAGCCGCGCGTGAATTTCGTCAAGAGTCCCTATGACGACGACTTCAAGGCCGCCAGCTGTCCCGCGCCGACCGATGCCTGCCGGAAGAAGAGCTATCTCGTCAGCGGCGATTGGGTGCTGGTCGGCAGGACCCGGGGCGACTTCACCTGCGTCACCTACCAGCCGCCGGGCGCGAAGAGCCAGACCTGGACCCGCGGCTGGCTGCCACGAACGGCGCTCGCGCCTGTTGCGCCGATGGCTGTGCCGGAGCTTTCGGACTGGACCGGCAGCTGGGTGCATCCCGGCGGCCAGCTCACGATCAAGACGGCAGGCGGCGGCCGGCTCAGAATCGAGGGTGACCAGGTCGTGCCGGCGGGACGCGATCTCAACAACGGCTCCATCGCCGCCACCGTGCAGCCGAAGGCCGGCGTCATCGCCTTCGTCGAGGATGGCAGCATCCCGTTCGAGCGGCCGAACGGCGGCGACGAATGCCGCGTGCGCCTGCAGCGCGTCGGCGCCTTGCTGCTGGTCGAGGACAACAATGATTGCGGCGGCGCCGGCGTTACCTTCACCGGCCTCTATCGCCGCAGATAGCGCCTCACGCCCAGCGTCGCGCCATCCCGACGCTGACCACGACGATCGCCGCGGCACCGAGCATGGTGGCGGACACCGGCTCGTGCAGCAGCAGGCTCGCAAAAGCAAGGCCGAGAAACGGCTGCAGCAGCTGCAGCTGGCCGACGCTCGCCGTGCCGCCGCGCGACAGGCCGCGGTACCAGAAGGCGAAGCCGATGAACATGCTGAACACGGAGACATAAGCGAGGCCCAGCCAGGCCGGCGCGGTGATCGGCTGCGCTGATACAGGCCATGTCAGCAATGACAGCGTCAGCATCACCGGCGACGACAGCAGCAGCGCCCATGAGATCACCTGCCAGCCGCCCAGCCTCCGGGTCAGCACGGCGCCTTCGGCATAGCCAAGTCCGCAGACGACAATGGCCGCGATCATCGCGAGATCGCCGATGGGTGAGGCCGCGCCGTCCTGCGCCAAAGCGAAGCCCGACACCGCCGCCGCGCCGAGACCCGCGAACAGCCAGAACAGCGGTCGTGGCCGCTCGCCTCCGCGCAGTACGCCGAACAACGCGGTCGAGAGCGGCAGCAGCCCGATGAAGACGATCGCATGCGCCGAAGTGACGTGCTGGAGCGCGAGCGCGGTCAGCAGCGGAAAGCCGACGACGACGCCGAGCGCGACGATCAAGAGCGACGGCAGCTCGCGCCGCCCCGGAAGCGGCTGGCGCAGCGACGCGAGGCACAGGGCCGCAAGCAGCGCCGCGAGCGTGGCCCGCGCGCCGGTCAAGAAGAACGGTGTGAAGCCATCGAGCGCGGCGCGCGTTGCCGGCAACGAGCCGCTGAAAATGGTCATGCCGATGGCGCCGCTGCCCCAGCCGTCAATCGATCCCTTCATGTGACCCTCCGTCGAGCCCCTGCTTAGCTCCGCCCGGCTTGCCGGGACAGCCTCAGAGCAATACAATCCAGCAAAACTGTACTGATATTTTTGGTGATACACTTGCGCCCTTCGACCTCAGAGCCTCGCCCGGCCGGACTCAGAACGACGGCGGTGGTCGAAGCCATCCGGCAGCGGCTCGCGACCCGCGCGCTCGCGCCTGGTCAAAGACTGCCGTCGATCCGCGCCTTCGCCGCGTTGATGGGCGTCGCTCCGGCGACCGTGGTCGAGGCCTATGACCGACTGGCGGCCCAGGGCGTCATCCGCGCCCGCCGCGGATCCGGGTTCTATGTCGCCGATGTCGCCTTGCCGCCGCTGGCGCTGACCGAGAGCGAGCCGCGCCGCCCGCGCGCGGTCGATCCGTTCTGGGTGTCGCGCCAGTCGCTCGATGCCGATCCTGCAACGCTGATACCAGGCTGCGGCTGGCTGCCGCCCGACTGGATGCCGCAGGATGCGCTGCGTCGGGCGGTCCGCGCGGTGGCGCGCAGCGACGGCGGCCTGCTGACCGACTACGGCAGCGCCCGCGGCTCGGCGGCGTTGCGGCGCGTGCTGCAGGGCCGTCTCGCCGGCCTCGGCATCGACGCGTTCAGCGAGCAGATCCTGCTGACGTCGTCGGGCACGCAGGCGATCGACCTGATCTGCCGAATGCTGCTGCGGCCCGGCGACACGGTGCTGGTCGACGATCCCTGCTACTTCAACTTCCTGGCGCTGCTGCGTGCGCATCAGGCGCGGATCGTCAGCGTGCCCATGACCTCGAGCGGCCCTGACATCGCGCGGTTCGAGGCGGTGCTCGCGGCCGAGCGGCCTCGGCTCTACATCACCAATTCCGGCCTTCACAATCCGACCGGCGCGACCTTGTCGCTGCAGACGGCGCATCGGCTGCTCAACGCCGCCGCCGCACATGAGGTGATCATCATCGAGGACGACATCTACGGCGACTTCGAGCCGGAGCCGTCGCCGCGTCTCGCCGCCCTCGACGGCCTCGCGCGCGTGATCCTGATCGGCAGCTTCTCCAAGACGCTGTCGGCGTCGATCCGCTGCGGCTATGTCGCGGCCCGCGCCGATTGGATCGAGCCGCTGATCGATCTGCAGATCGCGACCGGCTTCGGCGGTCCCGGACAATTCGCCGCAGAGACCTTGGCCCAGGTGCTGACCGGCGGCAGCTACCGCAAGCACGTCGAGGAGCTGCGCGCGCGTCTGGCGCGGGCGCGGCCGCGCATCGCCGCGCGCCTGCAGCGGCTCGGCATCACGCCCTGGCTGATGCCGCGCGGCGGCTATCATTTGTGGTGCAGGCTGCCGGAGGGATGCAATGCGATCGCAGTGGCCGAGGGCGGCCTCGCCGACCAGGTCGTGATGGCCCCGGGAAACGTCTTCAGTGCCAACCAGTCGGCCGATGCGATGATGCGCTTCAACGTCGCGCATTGCGACGACCCGCGGGTCTTCGCAGCCCTCGAGCGTGCGATCGTGCGCTCGGCTGCGGCGCAACCGGCGCTCAACGCAACGAAATCAGGACAGGCTCAGTAGCAGTAGCGCGGATGCGCGCGGACCCAGGAGCCGTCGCCGCGCTGCAGATAGCAGCCGTTCCGATAGGCATAGTAGCCGCCACGCCGGCGTTCGCCGTCAGCCGCGATCGCAGCGCCCGTTCCTGCACCGATCACGGCGCCGATCGCAGCACCGCGACCGCCGCCGATCGCGCCGCCCAGGATCGCTCCGCCCGCGCCGCCGAGGAGCGCACCACCCAGCACGTCCTGCGCGGCAGCCTGATGCAGCGGCGCGATGGTCGCAAGCGTCAGCAGCGCTGCGGCCGTGATGCGGGTGGCAAAGGAAATCCCCAGACGTCGGGTCATGAGCAGGCCTCCGTTCCGGGCACGCTAGTCCGCCCGGCCTGCCCGTTCTTGATGCAGATCAAGGCGACGTCAAGGCGGCAGAATTCCGGATTCGCCTCACGCTGCGGCGCGCTGATCGAGCGTGCGATCCTCGATAATGCTCAGCAGGAATTTCGGCTCATCACCGCCGATCACCACCGGCAGCCGGCGCATGACGATCTGACGCATGCCGTTGCCCGGCGTCGCGATGCTCCGGGCCTGCGGCGCCGGATCGGCCGCCTCGGCCAGCATCTCGCGATCGAGGCTCTCGAGCTGCGCGCCCGTCGGCTCCGGAAACACTTCGCTCGCCGTGCGGCCCAGGATGGCCGCGCGCCTCACGCCCAGCAGCTGCTCGGTGGCGCGATTGACGAACACGTAGCGCAAGCTGCGCGCATCCGTGGCGAGCACGGCCTGGGGAATGTTCTCCAGCAGCACGGCGAGGAAGTATTCGGCGCGCATCAGCATGCGCTCGTTGCGACGATGCAC
This sequence comes from Bradyrhizobium sp. ORS 285, assembly GCF_900176205.1. Taxonomy (NCBI): domain Bacteria; kingdom Pseudomonadati; phylum Pseudomonadota; class Alphaproteobacteria; order Hyphomicrobiales; family Nitrobacteraceae; genus Bradyrhizobium; species Bradyrhizobium sp. ORS 285. The sequence goes on along the minus strand of NZ_LT859959.1, from coordinate 178,091 downwards.
GGTGAAGTCCTCATGGGTGGCAACCCAGCCGCCGCCATCCATCGGCCGCTCCGAGATGCGGATGACGTGGTCGTCGGCCAGCTCGGTCTCGGTGATGCAGGGCCTGCGCGCCTTCATCCGCGCCATCAGGTCGGCGAGATACTGCTCGACGTCGCCGGTGAACACGCCGCTCTTGACCCGGTGGCTGAGAATGTCGCGCATCGTCGCGCCCGGCTTCGCGATGGACGCCGGCACGCCGTAGATGTTGCGATATTGCTCGTTGACGACCAGCACCGTCCCGGTCTTGTCGAGCATGATCAGGCCCTGCGCCATGTTCTTCAGCGCGGCTTCCAGGCGCCACTTGCCGGTCAGCGCGCGCTCCTCGAGCTGCTCGCGCTCTTTGGTGAACTCCGCATGCTCGCGCTCGACCTCCTGGCCCTGCAGCTCGAGTTCGCTCACACGCGAAGCGGCGTCCTGATAGGCTTCGACCGCCCTGGCCACCTGCCCGATCTCGTCGTCCCGTTTGGCATGCGGGATGACGAGCTTGATCCGTCCGCCGGCGATCCGGCCGGTGGCTTGCGCGATCTCCAACAGGGGATTGACGATCGTGTCATGCAGCAGATAGGCGGCGATGCCGGTGCAGACCATCAGCAGCGCACCGAAGGCGAACAGGGTCAGCGAGACCCATCGGCTCTGATCCGCCTTCGCCGCAATGGTACGGGACCGGCCCTCATAGATGCGCCCCAGCCGCTCGAGATCCTCGTTGAGCGCGGTACGGACTGCCCGGTTCTCATCGTTGTCGCCGAGCTCGCGGGCCGCCGTGGATCCGATCGCCAGCGTGCGCCGCGCCATCTCCCGGCGGAAGACGACGAACTGATCGATCCGGCGCTTGAACTGCGCGAACAGCTCGGCATCCTCGGCGCGGACCAGCTCCTGCCACTCATCCACCGCCTTGACCAGCTCGTCGCATTTCTGCAGCAGGGATTCGGCGTAGCGACGTGAAACGTTGCGCTCGGGCGACATGTAGATGCCGCGCGACTCCATCACGACGGCGTAGATCAGTGCATTGGCGCGCTCGATCTGCCGGTTGGCGCTGTTGGCATTTCCCAACAGCTGCGTCAGCTGGCGCTGCTCGTGAAACGAATACAGAGCCCCCGACATCAGCAGCGCGATGAGCACCGCGAAGACGGCTGCACCGCCGGAGATGCGATCCTTGACACTGAACGTGGTGAACCGCGCCTGCAGATCATGCCATGGCTTGATCATGGCTCGCTCCTCGATTTCGGGAGCTCATCGCAGCAGCAATCTCTAAATGGAGAATGGGATCGATCCCGATCCCAGAAGAAGCGCAATTAACTTGGAAAAAACTCGCCTTTCGGTCGGACGGCCAAGCTAGGCGGCATCCCGGCGCCGGCCTCACGCGGCGGCGCGCTGCGCCTGCGTGCGGTCCTCGATGATGCTGAGAAGATATTTCGGCTCGCCGGTTCCGATCGCGATCGGAAGCCGGCGCACGACGACATCGCGCGGACCGTTGCCCGGCGTCTCGATGCTGTGAGCGCGCGGCTTGTCATCGGCCCGTCCCGCCAGCTGGTCGCGTGCAGCCTCCTCCAACAGCGAGCCGCTCGGCTCGGAAAACAGCTCGCGCGGCGTACGGCCGATGATCTCGCCACGCGCAACACCGAACAGCTTCTCTGCGGCCTGGTTGACGAACACGTAGCGTATCGACTGCGCCTCCGTCGCAACCACCGCCTGCGGGATGTTCTCGAGCAGCGCGACGAGGAAGTATTCGGCGCGCGCGAGCTTGCGCTCGGCACGGCGCTGGGCGGTGAAGTCCTCATGCGTGGCGATCCAGCCGCCCCCATCCACCGGGCGCTCCGAGATGCGGATGATGCGGCCGTCCCCGAGCTCGACCTCGAAGATCTCGGGCCGGCGCTCCTTCATGCGCTCGCGGAGCGCCGCAAGAAATTCCGACGGCTTCTCCTTGAGCAGGCCGATCTTGGCGCGATGCGCGAGGATATCGCGCACATGCGTCCCCGGTTTGGCGATCGAAGCCGGAATGTTGTACAGCCTGCGGAACTGATCATTGACCATCAGCACGTAGCCGAAGCTGTCCATCATGATCATGCCCTGCGCCATGCTGGCGACCGCCGCGTCGAGCCGCTGCTGGCTGCTGATCGCGCCCTGCTCGAGCCGCTCGTGCTCGCGCAGGATGTCGGTGTATTGCCGCTCGATCTCGACCTCGTGCTGCTCGAGCTCCTGCAGGCGGAACGCGCCATCCTGATAGGTCGCGACGGCCTGCGCGACGCGGCCGATCTCGTCGGGACGCCGCGCATGCGGGATCTTCAGCTTGATGCGGCCGGCGGCGATGCGGTCGGTGACGCGGGCGATGTCGAGCAGCGGCATCAGCACGCCCCAGCGCAAGGACAGCGCGGCAGCGGCAATCAGCAGCACGATGAGCGCGCCGAGCGCACCGAGATAGAACATGACCAGGCTGCGCGTCTCCACTGTCTCGCCGAGCTCACGCATGCGGCCGTCGTACAGGAGCGACAGCTTCTCGAGATCTTCATTCAGCGCGGTGCGGACGGCGCGGTTTTCGTCGTTGTCGCCGAGCTCGCGGGCCGCGGACGACCCGACCGAGATCGTGCGGCGCGCCATCTCGGTGCGGAACGCCACGAACTGGTCGATCCGCTTGCGGAACGGGGCGAACAGCGCGGCGTCCTCGTCGGTGACCTGCGCCTGCCATTCCTCGACCACCTTGGCGAGCTGCGTGAGCTTCACGAGCTGCGAATCGGCGTAGCGGCGCGCCACGTTGCGATCGAGCGACATGTAGATGCCGCGGGACTCCATCACGACGGCGTAGATCAGCGCATTGGTGCGGTCGACATTGCGGGAGACGGAAGCGAGCTGTTCGAGCCGCTCGTAGAACAGCCGGTGCTCCCGAATCGCGGAGAGCGCGCCCAGGGTCGACAGCAGCACGAGGACGGCGAATGCCGCCGAGGCTGCAGAAATCTTGTCGTTCAGGCTGAACGACGGCAGCGACCTGTCGAACCTACGCACCAGCTCCCGCATGGCCCGCTCCCTCGTTGGAGTACAACCATCAGACGCAAGATGCGTAAACAACAAGTTCCAGTGTTTGGAACCGACGCGCAACCAATCATTAACCAATTGGATGCTGCAGAAGCCTTACTGCCGCAGCATGATCAGCGGATTGGCGCTGTCGGGCACGAGGCGCCATTGCGCGTTGTCATCGGCCTCGAACCGCCAGGTCTCGCCGCGGGCCGACATCAGCATCATCTGGCCGTGCTCGAGCCGCCACTGCGTCGGGGCGAAGGCTGCGACGGCGGGATCGCATTTCGGCTTCACGAACACCTGGAAATTGTCGTTGCCGGCCTCGGTGTTGGTCAGCACCAGGCTGCAGACCACGGCGCCATTGCCGCGCACCATGGCCCAGTCGCCGATCATCTGGTCCATCGACTTGGCGAGCGAGCGCGCCGCGGCCAGGTTCTGCAGGATGTAGACGCCCTCGCCCTGGCGCAGCCCCTCGAAGATGCCGGCCTCGACCTCGGTGAAGTCGATCACCGCCTCGCCATTGGCCGACTGCAGGCTGACGATGTCGCCGAGCCCCTTCACGGTCCAGCCGCTAATGTCCTTGGTGAAGGGCAGCGCGGTGGCGCAGGCAGGCTCCATCTCGAGCTTCATTCCGCGCGAGGCCGCGTCGGGCTTGAACGTCATGACGCAGGTCTTGCTGCGCTCGGTGGTCGCAAGCTCCCACTGCCCGATCATCGACTTCTTCAGGTCGGCGGCGTCCTGCGCAACGGCAGCGACGCTTGCGACCGAGGACAGCAGCGCGATCAGCAAGGGGAGCGAGCGTTTCATCAGCGGCCTTTCACCGGCGTTTCCGGAACGGGCGTCAGCGGCGGCTTGCCGGCAAACCAGACCTTGAGGTTGTCGACCACCAGCTGATCCATCGCGTTGCGGGTTACGATGGCAGCCGAGCCGATGTGTGGCAGCAGCACGACATTGTCCATCGCCTTGAGCGCGTCCGGCACCGCCGGCTCCTTCTCGAACACGTCGAGGCCGGCCGCGAGAATCGTGCCGGACTTCAGCGCGTCGACCAGCGCCGCCTCGTCGATCACCGAGCCGCGGGCGACATTGACGACGACGCCGCGCGGCCCGAGCGCCTTCAGCACCTCGGCATTCACGATTTTGTTGGTCGAGGCGCCGCCGGGCACGATCACGACCAGCGTGTCGACATCCTTCGCCATCTGCAGCAGGTCGGGGTAGTGCTTGTTGGCGACACCCGCGGCCGGATTGCGCGAGTGGTAGACGACCGGCACCAGCGAGGCTTCGAGGCGGCGCGCGATCGCCTGGCCGATGCGGCCCATGCCGACCATGCCGACGGTGCGGTCGCGCAGCGAGCCGACGCTGAGCGGATACGGCTTCTCGCTCCACTCGCCCGAGCGCACGAAGCGGTCGGCCTTGATGAACTCGCGGCAGGTCGCGATCAGCAGGCCGAGCGCAACGTCGGCCACCTCCTCGGTGAGCACGTCCGGCGTATTGGTGACGACGATACCGTGCTGGCCGGCATGCGCGGCTGCGACGTGATCATAGCCGACGCCGAAGCTCGCGATCATCTCCAGCTTCGGCAGCATCGCCATGACGGCGGCGTCGGTCTTCACGGTGTGGAAGGTCACGGCGACGCCGCGGATCCGGCCCCTCACGTCCGCCGGCAGCGCTTCGAGATCGGCCTGCGTCGTCGCATGGTGCACGTTGAAGCTGTCCGGGAACCCCTTCTCCAGGATCGGCCGCAGCGGCCCATAGATCAGAACATCGATCTTCTCAGACGAAGTGGCCGCCATCAGTTATCCTTTCCAAGAGCACTTTCGTGCCAGCGCCGCAAAACGAGGTGCGAAACTAGCGCCAGCAAGCCATAGATGACAATCCCGGCGACCGACAGCAGCACCAGTGCTGCGAACATGCGAGGTATGTTGAGTCGATAGCCGGATTCCGCGATGCGATAAGCAAGCCCCGATCCCGCACCGGCGCTGCCGGCCGCGATCTCGGCGACGACGGCGCCGATCAGCGACAGGCCGCCGGCGATGCGCAGGCCGCCGAGAATGTAGGGCAGCGCCGCCGGCAGCTTCAGATAACGCAGCGTCTGCCAGCGCGAGGCGCCATAGAGCTGGAACAGGCCGGCAAGATTGCGATCGACCGAGTTGAGGCCGAGCGCGGTGTTCGACAGCACCGGGAAGAAGCCGACGATCCAGGCGCAGGTCACCACCGCGGTCTGCTGCGGCAGGTAGATCAGCAGCAGCGGCGCGACCGCGATGACGGGCGTCACCTGCAGCACCACGGCATAGGGAAACAGCGCCCATTCCAGCCAGCGCGACTGGTTGAACAACAGCGCCAGCGCGATGCCGCCCAGCGCGGCCGCGATGAAGCCTTCGAGCGTCGTGATCAGCGTCGTCAGCAGCGACTGCGCCAGAATGTCCCAATCGGCGATCAGCGTCTTCAGCACCAGCAGCGGGCCCGGCAGCACGTAAGGCTGGATGCCGTTGATGCGCACCACCAGCTCCCACGCCGTCATCGCGGCGATGAAGACCACGGCCGGAAACGCCAAGCTGACCAGTCGCGCGCTGGAGACGAACGCGTTGCGCTCCCGCACCTCGCTCACAACGCATGCACTCCGGTGTAGGCCGGCGCCAGAGCGTCCGAGACGCGGCGGCAATACGCTGCATAGTCGGCCGAAGCGCGGAACGCGTCATCGCGCGCATCAGTCTCGATCGGTATCTCGGCGTTCAGCCGGCCGGGCCGGGCCGTCATCACCAGCACGCGCTGCGACAGGTAGACGGACTCGAACACCGAATGCGTCACGAACAGCACGGTCATGTTGAGGCTGCGCCACAGCGCCAGCAGATCGTTGTTCAATCGAAAGCGCGTGATCTCGTCGAGCGCGGCGAACGGCTCGTCCATCAGCAGGATGTCCGGCCGCGTCACCAGCGCCCGCGCCAGCGACGCCCGCATCTTCATGCCGCCGGACAGCTCGCGCGGAAACGCGTCGGCGAAATCGGCGAGCCCGACCTGCGCCAGCGCCGCATCGATCCGCGGCCGCGCCTCCGCCGCCGGCACATGCGCGAATCTCAGCGGCAGGCCGACATTGTCGCGCACACTGGTCCAGGGCATCAGGGTGGGCTCCTGGAACACGAAGCCGATGCGATGGCCCGGATGCGTCGCCGACGATGCCGCGGCGATCTCGAGCGTGCCGCTGCTCGGGCCGGCGAGCCCCGCGATCAGCCGCAACGCCGTCGACTTGCCGCAGCCGGACGGACCGAGCAGCGAGACGAACTCGCCCTTGCCGATCGAAAGATCGATCGGCCCGAGCGCGGCGACGCCGGACTCGTAGACCTTGGTGACGGCACGCAGCCGCACCGCGACATCGGCGGCACGCGGGGCCGAAGGGGATGAACTCATCTGCGGGATCGTTCGATCACGCGTCCTACTGCTTCGGCCTGAGATCGACGCCGACGCCCTTGTTGACGAAGCGCAGCGTGTAGGACTTGCGATAGTCGATCGTCGGCTTGACCACGCCGGCGCGCACCATCTTGTCGAAGAAGCTGGTGATGCGCTCCTCGGTCATGGCGCCGATGCCCTTGTCGAGGCTGTCGCCGGAATCGACGATGCCATACTCCTTCATCTTGGCGACCGAATAGGCCAGGAGATCATCGGTCATCTCCGGGTTCATCTTCTTGATCAGCGCATTGCCGGCGGAATTGTCGCCGTAGATGTAGGTGTACCAGCCGATGATCGAAGCATCGACGAAGCGCTGCACCAGGTCCGGCTTGCTCTCGATCAGGTCGCGCCGGGTCTCGATCAGGGTCGAATAAGTGTTGAAGCCGTTGTCGGCCAGCAGGATCACGCCCGGCTTGAAGCCGGCTGCGCGCTCGACCGCGAACGGCTCGGACGTGACATAGCCCTGCATCGCGCTCTGCGGCGTGGCGATGAACGGCTGCGGATTGAAGGTGTAGGGCCGGACGTTCTTCTCGGAGAAGCCATATTCCGACTTCAGCCATTGATAGTAGCTGGAGATGCCCTCCTTGGAGACGAACATCGTCAGCGGCTTCAGCTCCTCGAGCTTGGTGACCTTGGACTCCGGGTGCGTCAGGAACACCTGCGGGTCCTTCTGGAACATCGCCGCGATCGACACCACCGGCACGTTGTTGGCGACCGCATCGAACGCCATCAGCGTATTCGCCGCCATGAAGAACTCGATCTTGCCGGAGATCAGCAGCATCCGGTTGTTCTCGTTCGGGCCGCCCGGCACGATCGTCACGTCCAGCCCGTAGCGCTTGTAGGTGCCGTCGGCGACGGCCTGGAAGAAGCCGCCATGCTCGGCCTCGGCCACCCAATTGGTGCCGAACGAGACCTTGTCCAGGGTCTGGGCCTGGGCGGTCCCCGCCATTGTGCCCAAAGTCCCCCCGATGACCAGCCATGCCGCCATTAACGTTCGCGACAGAAGCGATTGCGCCATGCCTGGTCTCCCCGGTTCTTTCTGGCTGAACATGTTAAGATCGTCCGGTGATAACTACCCTGCCCGACGGACGAAGGAAACTACCCGCGCGATGACCGTGCCGCCCCGCGATTGGACCGAACTGAGCTGGCCTGCATTGGGAACGCCGGAGGCGGCGAGCTGGATCGCAGTGCTGCCGCTTGCCGCCACCGAGCAGCATGGCCCGCATCTGCCTGTTGGCACCGACGTCTACATCGCCGACGCCTATCTCGCCCGCGTCCGCGCGCTGCTGCCGCCGGCCCTGCCGGTGACGGTCCTGCCGGTGCAGCCGGTCGGGATCTCCACCGAGCACATCGATTTTCCGGGCACGCTGACCCTGCCGACCGTGACCGCGCTGCAAAGCTGGCGCGCGCTCGGCGACAGCGTTGCACGCGCGGGCATCCGCAAGCTCGTGATCGTCACCAGCCATGGCGGCAACAGCGCCGCGATGACGCTGGTGGCGCAGGATCTGCGCGCCGCGCATCGCATGCTGGTGGTGACGACGTCGTGGTCGCGCTTCGGCGCCCCCGATGGGCTTTTCTCCGCAGACGAGCTGCGTCACGGCATCCATGGCGGCGCGGTCGAGACCTCGATCATGCTGGCGCGGCATCCCGCGCTGGTGCGCACTGACGCCATCGCCGATTTCGTCTCCTCGGGCGCGGCCATGGAAACGCGCCACCACGTGCTGTCGACGCAACGCCCCGCGCCGCTGGCGTGGCAAACGCAGGATCTCAACGCGAGCGGCGCCGTCGGCGACGCCACGCAGGCCTCGGCCGAGAAGGGCGAGCGCGTGCTCGACCACGGCGCGCGCGCCTTCTGCGCGCTGCTCGAAGATGTCGATAACTTCGACGTGAACACGCTCCGCGCAGGCCCTCTGCCAAGCCTCTGATTCGGCGACAAGCCCCTGCAACAACTAACAAATTCGAAGCGCCGCCGGACCACGCCGGTGCGATTCGAACCGCTTTCGAAAAGGCTCCGTCCAATTGGCAAGCGACCAGCAACCGGCCGCCCCAACGCACAACAGGAGCCTTGAGATGTCGATCAAGTCCAAGCTTGCCGCCGTTGCGCTCGCCGCACTCGCCGTCACCGGCAGCATCGCCGCGACCTCCACGCCGGCCGCCGCCGGCGGCTACCATCATCACTGGGGGTGGGGCGTCGGCGCCGGCCTCGTCGGGGCCGCGGTCGTCGGCAGCGCCATCGCCGCCAGCAATGACGGCTATGGCGGCGGCTATCGCTATTGCCGCTGGGTGCCGCAGTACAACATCTACGGCCAGTATGTCGGCCGCGTCCGGGCCTGCGGCTGTTGATACCGGCCTTGGTCTTGGCCCCGGCCGGCCCACGCCCGCCGGGCCGAACGCGCAGCCTCGCTCTTCGCCGCCCGAGCGGTCCCACCTTCGCCATCCGAGTCTCGACAGCCCGCCCGGCGTCCCGGGCGGGCTGTCTGTTGCCTGAACATCACACCTCATCACGGACATGCACGCCAATCGCGCGCATCTTGCTGTTGCGACTTAATCGCAATATAAATCATCCCCAAATTACCGTAGCTCGTCCACATTTCTGATCGAAGTTCGGCTACTCCGTAATCTTCTCGTGACTGTGCGCGGGCAATCAGGTGTGACTTTGCCCGTCGTGTGCTTCTGCCTTGGGGAAACTGCCGCCATGATCCGCTCGAACTGCACCCCGGAGATGATCCTGGCCGGCGCCGTGATCGCCGCGCTGGCGGCGCCCGCTGCGGCCGCCGACTTGCCGGTCAAGACCCGGGTGGCGCAGACCGTGTTCGACTGGACCGGGCTCTATGTCGGTGGCCATGCCGGCTACACCCGTGACCACGCCCGGGCGACCCTGACCGATCCGAGCGGCAACATCAGCGCCGGCAGCCGGTTCAGCGGGCTCACCGGCGGCGTGCAGGCCGGCTACAATTGGGTAACCCGCTCGGGCCTGCTGCTCGGCCTGGAAGGCGACTTCAGCTTCCCGAACTATCTGACATCAAACCACACCGTCGCGATGCTCGGCACGCCCGGCTCGAACGTGTCCGAGCTGTGGGACTACGTCGCCACGGCGCGCGGCCGCGTCGGCTACGCCCAGGGCGACTGGCTGGTCTATGCCACCGGCGGTCTCGCCTTTACCGGCGGTCGCTTCATCAACACGACGGCGACCGCCAACGAGAAGCTGCTCACGACGCGGCTTGGCTGGGTGGTGGGCGCCGGCATCGAGCGCGGCTTTGCGCCGCACTGGAGCTGGCGGCTCGAATATCTCTACAACCGCTTCGAGAATGGCGGCGTCAACTTCTCCAACGGAGCCAACTACACCTCCGCGCTGGATTTCCAGACCCTGCGTGTTGGCCTCAACCGCAAGCTCGATTTCGCTGGTGGCCCCGAGCTCAAGCTCAAGAACGATCCGTCCGACACGGAGTCGGACCGCTGGGAGATCCACGGCCAGTCCACCGTCATCGGCCAGGGCTATCCGGCCTTTCGTGCGCCCTACACGGGGACCAACAGCCTGACGCCGGCGCGGCAATTCCAGGAGACCTGGAGCAACAGCCTGTTCATCAATGCACGGCTGTGGGACGGCGGCGAGGTCTACTACAATCCCGAGCTGCTGCAGGGCTTCGGCCTCAGCAACACCGTCGGGCTCGGTGGCTTCTCCAACGGCGAGGCGCAGAAGTCCGACTTCCCCTACCCGCACTACAACACGTCGCGGCTGTTCCTGCGCCAGACCTTCGGCTTCGGCGGCGAGCAGGAGCAGCTCGGCTCCGGCCAGCTGCAGCTCTCAGGCAAGCAGGACATCTCGCGCCTGACGTTCCAGATCGGCAAATTCCCCGTGCTCGACGTGTTCGACGGCAACGCCTACGCCAAGGATGCGCGCAAGGACTTCATGAACTGGTCGGTGTGGGCGCCCGGCGCCTTCGACTACGCCGCCGACAAGCTCGGCCTGACCTATGGCGCGACCGCCGAATTGAACCAGAAGAACTGGGCGCTGCGCACCGGCTACTTCCTGGTCGACGCCACCTCGAACTCGAACAATTTCGACATGAACGTGTTCCGGCGCGGCGAATACGTGCTCGAGCTGGAAATGCGCTATCAGCTGTTCTCGCAGCCGGGACACCTGCGCACCATCGGCTGGTTCAACAGCGTGTTCTCCGGCAGCTATCGCGAGACGCTCGACAATCCCGCGCTCAATGCCGACATCACCCAGACCCGTCGCGGCCGCAGCAAATACGGCTATGTCGTCAGCTTCGACCAGGCGCTGTCGGACGAGCTCGGCCTGTTCGGCCGCTGGAGCTGGAACGACGGCAAGACCGAGATCATGGCGTTCACCGACATCGACAACAGCCTGTCGCTCGGCGCCTCGATCAAGGGCAATCGCTGGGGCCGCCCCGACGACACGATCGGCATCGCCGGCGTCACCAACGGCCTGTCGGGCGATCACCGCGCCTTCCTCGCCGCCGGCGGCCTCGGCCCCCTGATCGGCGACGGCGCGCTGAACTATCGCCGCGAGACCATCATCGAGGCCTACTACGCCTATTCGATCAACAAATACCTGACCTTCACGGCCGACTACCAGTTCGTCAACAACCCCGCCTACAACGCCGACCGCGGCCCGGTGTCGATCTTCTCGGGACGTCTGCACGGCGATTTTTGAGGCCGAACCGCCCGAAGCGAGCGCGGTCGCAAGTAGGTCTGCAGCTGTATCCTCACGCACCGTCATTGCGAGGAGCGAAGCGACGAAGCAATCCAGAGTCCCGCCCACCACTCTGGATTGCTTCGCTACGCTCGCAATGACGCCGTGGAGCCAGTAACGCCTCGCCAAACTCCAGTGTCGTCTCGGCCTTGAGCCGGGACCCATACCGCGGACGCTATCGAGGAACGTCACTGCCAGTTGCCTGCCTCATTTCAGCCGGTGGCTATGGGTCGCGGCTCAAGGCCGGGACGACAGCGAGTGTGACGCACCGCCAACGGCCCAGATCGACCAGCATTCCGACCGCAACCGCCATGCGCGCACCGCAACGCGGCAATGGGCGGCGGCCATCCCCATATGCTAGGAGCTGTCTCCGTTCCCGCCCGTCCGGGCGCCACATCAGGTCGCAATGCTGTCCGCCGAACTCGCCATCATCGTCGTCCTCATCGTCGTCAACGGACTGTTATCCATGTCCGAGCTGGCCATCGTGTCCTCGCGCCCCGCCCGGCTGGCGCTGCTGGCGGAAAAGGGCGTGTCCGGCGCGCGGCGGGCGCTGACCTTGGCCTCCGATCCCGGACGCTTCCTGTCGACCGTGCAGATCGGCATCACCCTGGTCGGCGTACTCTCCGGCGCCTTTTCCGGCGCCACGCTCGGCCAACGGCTGACGCAAACGCTGCTCGAGCTGGGATTGTCGGCCTCGGTCGCGGACATCGTCGGCGTCGGCCTCGTGGTCACCATCATCACGTATGCCACCCTGATCGTCGGCGAGCTCGTGCCGAAGCAGGTCGCGTTGCGTGATCCCGAGGCGATCGCGGTGCGGGTTGCGCCGGCGATGCAGCTGCTCGCCAAGGTCTCGCTCCCGCTGGTGGTCCTGCTGGATGTGTCCGGCAAGCTGATCCTGGCGCTGCTCGGGCGCTCCGGCGAGGCTGAGGAGAAGGTGTCTGAGGCCGAGATCCATCATCTCGTCCGCGAGGCCGAGACCGCCGGCGTGCTCGAGCCGGGCGAGAAGGAGATGATCGCTGGCGTGATGCGGCTCGGCGACCGCCCGGTCGGCGCCATCATGACGCCGCGCCCGGAGGTCGATGTCGTCGATCTCAACGATGACCCCAAAACGATCCGCGAGCTGCTCGCCAAGAGCCCCCATTCGCGCCTGCCCGTCTCAGACGGCGAGCGCGACCGCCCGATCGGCGTGCTGCAGGCCAAGGATCTGCTGGCGGCCTATTTGCGCGACGAGACGCCGGACTTGCGCAGCCTGGTGCGCGAAGTGCCGATCATCCCCTCGACCGTCGATGCTCGCGACGTCATCGCAATCCTGAAAGTGGCGCCGGTGCATATGGGCCTGGTCCACGATGAATACGGCGCATTCGAAGGTGTCGTGACGGCAGCCGACATTCTCGAATCCATCGTCGGCGCGTTCTCCTCGGAGGAAGGCCCACCTGAGCCCGCCTGCGTCCGCCGCGACGACGGTTCGCTGCTGGTCTCCGGCTGGATGCCACTCGACGAGTTCGCCGATGCCCTCGCCATCGAAGTGCCGCCGCATCGCGGCTATCACACCGTCGCGGGTCTGGTGCTACAGCACTTCGGCAGCGTGCCCGAGGTCGGCCAGAGTTTCGAGCTCGACGGCTGGCGCTTCGAAATCATCGACCTCGACGGCCGCCGCATCGACAAGATCCTGGCCACGAAGCTCGCGCCGGACGGCGCCGAGCCGAATGTGGGGTAGGTGAGCGCCTGCTCTTTCCGCCCGAACGGTAGGCTCCCTCTCCCCGTTCTTCACGGGGAGAGGGTCGGGGTGAGGGGCAGCCACACGGGCGGTGCGAACTATTAGCACCGGCCCGTGAGTCCGATAGACCTGCAATGCAGCTCCACTTGTGCCATGCCCCTCACCCGGATTGCTGCGCAATCCGACCTCTCCCCGCAAAGGGCGGGGAGAGGTTGCACTGAGCCCACCGCGCTCTACGTGCCACAAACAATTCTTCGATGTCCGATTCGCCCGTCGGGCGGAGTGCCGATCTCCAACACGGCGGCAGAGGGCTAATGCAGCCCTCTGACAGCCTGCGCCAAAACACTCATTTCCGTTGCGCGCCCAACACGAAGCCCCGTTTCAAGATCCTCCGCGAAAAATAAACCGCTTCCGAAAATCATAACTTCCGTTCTATCCTCCCTCCGTTCCGGTCCTGATGAGCAACTGTGCTTTCGAGGTAGGCCGGCGAACGGCCGGCCTCAAGGCTGGCGCGAGACGCGCCCCCGCCTTCGGCGGCTGAAGGCCTTGACCCCGTCCGCTCGCCGTCCTGTTGGCTTGGCATGCGCTCGGTCGTGAACCGAGCGCATGTGGCGCTCGATCAGTTCATCGCAACGCGCGGCTGCGTGGGATTCCATTTTTCGCCGCGGGCGATCATCGTGTTGAGGATGATGATCAGCTTGCGCATACAGGCGATGAGGGCAACTTTCGGCTCTTTGCCCTTGGCGATGAGGTGTTCATAGTAGGTCTTGAGCACCGGATTATGCTGCGTCGCTGCTCCGAGGCAGGGAAGGAACAGGCCGTTTCTCACCCAGCGCCGACCTCCCTTGATGTGGCGCTCGCCTCGGCGCTTGCCGCTGTCGTCGTCGTAAGGGGCAACACCGATCAGGGCAGCGGCGATCCTATCACTCACCTTGCCGAGTTCCGGCGCTCCTGCGATGAGGAGCGCGGAGGTCATGCCGGCAAGCCCCGGCACACTTTCAATGATCTCGGCGCGCTCGGCAAATTCCGGCGTCGCCTTGACCCTGGCGAAGATCGCAGCCTCGAGCTTCGCAATCTGGGCCGCGAGCGTCTTCAACACCTGGGAATGGGCCTTCTGCGCCAATCCGGCACAACATGCTCGTTCTGGTTCTGCAAACGGGTTTTCAGATCCATCAGGTTCTTGCGCGCTTTCACCAGCCCCGCCAGTTCCTCGCGTGCAGCATCGTAGGTCTGGCTCGGTGCCTCATCGAACGTCTCGGCGAACCAGGCAATCATCTCCGCGTCGATCGTGTCGTTCTTCGCCAGTCGCCCCGCCGACAAGGCGAAGCTGCGAACCCGTTTGGGATCAACGATCCGCACCTCTATCCCGGCCTCGCGCAGCGCCTTGGCCCATTCGCGCTCATAGCCGCCGCTGGCCTCCATGACGACCTTGGTCACCTTGTGCTTGCGAAGCAAGGCCACCAACTGGCGATGCCCAAGCGAACTGCTCGGGAATGTCTGCCGTACTCCGAGTTTCCGAATGCAGCCGTCCACCTTGTCCTTGGCCACATCGATACCAGCGACACCATTTGCGATCTGTGTCATCATCCACTCCCTTCCTTGCCTTGTATGGGCTCGAAGCCCTTGCAACTGTTCGGGTTGAGGAAGATCACCGGAGCTGTCCCTCGCTCTGATACAGGCTCTGCCGCGTTTGGGGCGTAACGGGCTCAGATCCAGCGACGGGCGGTTTTGCGAGAACCGCCCGTTCGCACATTCTGGCAGATATCGCGTACACAAGGGGCGTACGCGTCGTCACGAACGTTGGGCCGGCAATGCGATGGACGTGATGGCGGCGCTGGACGAGCGCTGGCATCACGGACGGCGAAATCGTGTGGTCCTGACCTCCCGACGCTGAGGTCCGCGGCAGCGCGCGTAACGCGTGTCGTCGCCACGGTGGCCAGAAAGCCCGGCGCACCGAGGAGAGCACGTATAAGCCGTTAAAACCGATCGCGCAGGGAGGGCCGGGTCTGTCCGGCTGAACCTGTGGTACCTGCCGCCTGCACTTTTTTCCGCAGGCGGGCCACGGGCCTCAGTCGAGGTCCGGCCTTCCCTGCGCCCTCACAAGTCCCGAGGGCCGACGACAGGCACAGCCCGGACAGAAGATGTCGCGGGAACGTGAAGACGCGGCCCGCATATCCTTTGATAGGCCGGTCGAGACCGGAATTCCCGGTCGTCAGCGCTTGAAATCAAACCATCACAGAGGGCACTTAGGGTGCGGATTCGGCCGGCCGCCAGCCGGCACGACTAGCCCTCAAGGCCATGACGAGGACCCGTCCGCAGCCAATGGCTGCGGCCGCCGAGACGAGACACGCCGATGCTGCTTCAGGACATCAGGACCACCGTGCTGCGCGAGGCCGTGCGCCCCAACATCTGGGACGTCGTCGCGCTGATCATCGTGGTCGGTGCGATGGTGCTGATCGTCTATGGCGGCGAGCAGACCACGCTGCCGCTGTCGGCGCTCGACACCGCGCCGGTGTCGCTGGACCCGTCCAACCTGCCGCTCTATGCGCTACGCACGACGCTCCGCATGCTGCTCGCGATCGTCTGCTCGCTCCTCTTCACGTTCGTCTACGCGGCGCTCGCGGCGAAGAGCCGCCGCGCCGAGATCGTGCTGATCCCACTGCTCGACATCCTGCAATCGGTGCCGATCCTCGGCTTCCTGACCTTCACCGTCGTGTTCTTCATGAACCTGTTCCCGGGCAAAGTGCTGGGCGCCGAGCTCGCCTGCGTGTTCGCGATCTTCACCAGCCAGGCCTGGAACATGACCTTCAGCATGTACCAGTCGATGCGCAACGTGCCGAAGGACCTGGAGGAGGCGACGCGCAGCTTCCACCTCTCCGGCTGGCAGCGCTTCTGGCGGCTCGACGTGCCCTATGCGATGCCCGGCCTGATCTGGAATGCGATGATGTCGATGTCCGGCGGCTGGTTCTTCGTCGTGGCGTCGGAGGCGATCACGGTCGGCAACACCACAGTCACTTTGCCCGGCATCGGCTCCTATGTCGCGCTCGCGATCCAGCAGAAGGATCTCGCCGCGATCGGCGCCGCACTGCTGACGATGCTGCTGGTGATCACGGCGTATGACCAGCTACTGTTCCGCCCGATCGTCGCCTGGGCCGACAAATTCCGCTTCGAGCAGACCGCGTCAGGCAATCCGCCTGTTTCATGGATGCTCGACCTGTTCCGGCGCACCCGCGCGCTGCGGTCGATCTCGATCCCGTTCGCGGCGATCAACCGCTCGTTCTCCAACCTGCGCCTGAACTGGCCGCAGGCCTGGAGCGCTCCGGTGCGCCACGCGCCGCCATCGCAGCTCGTCGACGGCCTCTGGCTCGCCGTGGTCATTCTCGGCTGCGCCTATGCCGGCTGGAAGACCTATCTCTATCTCTCGGCGACCCTGGCGCCGTCGGACGTTCTCTCTGCGCTCGGCTACGGCCTGATCACGCTGGTCCGCGTCGCCGTACTCATTGCGTTGGCCTCATTGATCTGGGTGCCGGTCGGCGTCTGGATCGGGCTGCGGCCCAAGCTCGCCGAGCGCATCCAGCCCTTGGCGCAATTCCTCGCCGCCTTCCCGGCCAACCTCGCGTTCCCCGTGTTCGTCGTGCTGATCGTGCGCTACGGACTGGACGCCAATGTCTGGCTCAGCCCGCTGATGGTCCTGGGCACGCAATGGTACATCCTGTTCAACGTCATCGCCGGCGCCAGCGCCTTCCCGACCGACCTGCGCGAGGCGGCGGCGAGCCTGCACCTCACCGGCTGGCGCTGGTGGTTCAAGGTCGTGCTGCCGGGTGTCTTCCCGTATTACATCACCGGCGCCATCACGGCCTCCGGCGGCTCGTGGAATGCGGCGATCGTCGCCGAGGTGGCGAGCTGGGGCGATACGCATCTGACGGCCTCAGGCCTCGGCGCCTATATCGCTGATGCCACCGAACGCGGCGACTTTCCGCGCGTGGTGCTCGGCATCGCCGTGATGTGCATTCTCGTCACTCTGTTCAACCGGCTGCTGTGGCGGCCGCTCTATGCCTTCGGCGAACGCCGGCTGCGGCTCGGCTGACCGGGAGAATTGTCATGCGCGACCAGGTCAAGAATACCTCGCTGATCGAGATCAAGAGCGTCAGCCGGATGTTCCCGAAAGGCAGCGGCGAGGATCTCGTCGTGCTGGAGAAGGTCGATCTCACCATCCGCGCCGGCGAGATCGTGGGCCTGCTGGGGCGCTCCGGCTCGGGCAAGTCGACCTTGCTGCGCATCATCGCGGGCCTGGTGTCGCCGTCATCGGGCGAAGCCAAATGCCGCGGCGAGATCATCGCCGGCCCACCGCGCGGCGTCGCCATGGTGTTCCAATCCTTCGCGCTGTTTCCCTGGCTGACGGTGCTGCAGAACGTCGAGCTCGGCCTGGAGGCGCTCGGCATCGACAGCGCCGAGCGGCGCAAGCGCGCGCTGGCCGCGATCGACCTGATCGGCCTCGACGGCTTCGAATCCGCCTTTCCGAAGGAGCTGTCCGGCGGCATGCGCCAGCGCGTCGGCTTCGCCCGCGCCCTCGTCGTGCATCCCGACCTGCTGCTGATGGACGAGCCGTTCTCCGCGCTCGACGTGTTGACCGCGGAGACCTTGCGCACCGACCTCGTCGATCTCTGGACCGACGGAAGGCTGCCGATCAAATCGGTGCTGATGGTGACGCACAACATCGAGGAGGCGGTGCTGATGTGCGATCGCGTGCTGGTGTTCTCCTCCAATCCCGGCCGCGTCGCCGCCGAGTTCAAGATCGACTTAGCCCATCCGCGCAACCGGCTCGATCCGGCGTTCCGCCAGCTCGTCGACAGCCTCTATGCCCGCATGACGCAGCGGCCCGAGCCGAAGCTGCCGAGCACCGCCAGCGCCGGCGTCGGCATGGTGCTCAGCCACGTCTCCTCGAACTCGATCTCCGGCCTG
Source organism: Bradyrhizobium sp. ORS 285 (assembly GCF_900176205.1). Taxonomy (NCBI): domain Bacteria; kingdom Pseudomonadati; phylum Pseudomonadota; class Alphaproteobacteria; order Hyphomicrobiales; family Nitrobacteraceae; genus Bradyrhizobium; species Bradyrhizobium sp. ORS 285. The sequence goes on along the minus strand of NZ_LT859959.1, from coordinate 160,206 downwards.
ATCGAGGCGCTCGCCGGCGAGCCGTACAAGGGCCACGCCGACCTTCCCGTGCTCGCCGGTCACCTGCAGCTCGAAGTCGACGAAATCTTTCCGCTCGCCGAAGCGCTGCAACTGCTGCGCTTCGCGCATCTCAGCGAGGGCGATCTCACCCTGACCGAAGCCGGCCGCCGCTTCGCCGACCTCGAAACCGACGACCGAAAAAAACTGTTCGCCGCGCACCTGATGGAGAACGTGCCGCTGATGGGGCTGATCCGCCGCGTGCTCGACGACCGTCCCTCGCACGCAGCCCCCGCCGCCCGCTTCCGCATCGAGCTCGAGGACTACATGTCCGAGCAATATGCCGACGAGACCCTGCAGACCATCGTCTCCTGGGGCCGCTACGCCGAGCTGTTTTCCTACGACGAGCAGTCGGAGACCTTCAGCCTGGAGAACCCGCATTGAGCCTTCGGGCATCATGGCGCGATCGCCAGGGCCGCCTTCATGTTCGGATGAAAGCGACAATAATACTCGACCGTGCCTGCCTTCTTGAGTACCGAGCTGACCGTCCTGCTCGGCGGCAGCGTGACGTCGAAGTCGCCATTGCGCGCGGTGGCCGTATGCGCCAGCGCGTCCTTGTTGACCCATTCGACGGTGTCGCCGACCTTGGCCGAGACCGAGGCTGGCGAGAACGCGAGCTTATCGATCGTAATCCGGATCGTGGCCGCGCGCGCCGGAACGCTCACTGCAACGAGCGCAAGCAGGCTCATGAAAGCAATACGTCCCGACCGCATGGACTGCTCCTACTTCAGATCCGCCGCGACATGCTCGGCGTGCTGCTGGTGCCCCTGGAACAGCTTGAGGCCGGTCTGCAGCAGCTCCTTCAGCTCGGGATTGCTCGCCGACGGAATGAGCTGGGTTTCCAGCGCGCCGTTCACGGTCTTGTGGTAGGCGACCTCGTTGGCAATGTAGGCCTTGTCGAACTCAGCGCCCTTGAGCTTGCCGAGCTCGCTGAGCTTCTCGGCCGCCTGCTTCGACAGCGCACGGCTGGTGTCGTTGTCCTCCGGCGTGACCTTCAGCTTCTTGACCAGAGCGAGGGCCTGTTTGTTGACCGCCTCGTGGTCGCGCACCATGCCTTGGGCAAACTCCTTGACCTCTTTGTTGCTCGCGTTGTCGAGCGCCTGCTTCGCGGCCTTGATGTCGATCTCGCCGGCCGTGTAGGCGATATGAGCGATCTGTGGGTCGCCGAGCTTGGCACCTTGCGAGAACGCAACGCTGCTCGTGAGGCAGAGCGCGACGGCTGTCGCAGTGATATGCTTGAACATGACTTCAATCTCCTGTGTCGCCGGATCTCGTCGCCGGCGGGTGAATGGCTGCACAGGGATTGGATGAAAAATATCGGCGGACGTTCCCAGGAATCTTCAGGCCGGGAATCCGAGACGCGCGAGCACCGCATCCGTCAGCCGCTCGCAGCGATGGCCGGCAAAGGGAAACGCGTCCAGAAGGACGGGGCCGATCTCCTTCTCGACGTTCTCGCGCAGCATGGCGCGGGCGCGATGCAGCCGCGTCTTCACGGTCTCGGGCTTCAATCCGAGCAGGTCCGCAGTCTCTTCGATGCTCATCTCCTCGATCACGCGGGCGATGAAGACGAGCCGGAACGGCTCCGACAGCTCATCGATGGCCCGCTCAACCACTGTCTGGACCTGGCGCTGCGCCATGGACTTCTCCGGGTCGCTCGACGTCGAAGGGAATTGGATCACCTCGGCCGCCGGCCTGTCCTCCCGGTCCACATTCAACTGCAGGACGGGCCGCTGCCCGCGCAGCCGTCCCATCGCCTCGTTCATCGCGATGCGAACCAGCCACGTCGAGAGGCTGGATTGGCCGCGAAACGCGTCCAGATGTGTCAGGGCACGCAGATAGGTCTCCTGGACCACATCCTCGGCCTCACTGTCGTTGCGCAAGATGCCGCGAGCAATCCGGAACAGGCGGCGATTATTGGCCTGGAGGATGGCACGGATCGCCGCCTCGTCACGGGCTTTCGCCCGTTGGATCAGCTCATTCTCGCCAGTCGCAGCAAGGGCCGCCGTCGCCGTGGTCCAAGACATGATCGATCATCCCAACTGAGCACACCTGCCTTAGATGGGGTTGGGGCTCGGAGGTTCCCAAAAAAGTTTGGGCTGGCCTCACTGTACCGCCGCGAACGTATCAGGCCGCGCCATCGCCCAGGCATCGCGAAAGCGGACATCCTGGGTGCCCTCGAGCAGTTCGCCCTGGCGCAGCGATGGATACAGCTTGGCGAAGGAGGAGACCTCGGTGGTCGACGTCCGCTGTGAGAAGTGGATCGGACGCAGGTCCTGCGGATGCTCCAAGCCGGCGGCGGCGAGCAGCTCGGTCAACGCATGCAGGGTCGCGTGATGATAGTTGAACACGCGATCGATCTTGTGCGGCACGACCAGCGCGCGGGCGCGCGTCGGATCCTGCGTCGCCACGCCGGTCGGGCACTTGTCGGTATGACAGCTCAGCGACTGGATGCAACCGAGCGCGAACATGAATCCGCGCGCCGAATTGCACCAGTCGGCGCCGATCGACATGGCGCGGGCCATGTCGAAAGCGGTGGCAATCTTGCCGGAGGCGCCGATCTTGACACGATCGCGGATGTTCATGCCGACCAACGCATTGTGCACGAAATTGACGCCCTCGCGCATCGGCATGCCCAGATGGTCCATGAACTCCAGCGGCGCGGCGCCCGTGCCGCCCTCATTGCCGTCGACGACGATGAAGTCGGGATAGATGCCGGTCTCCAGCATCGCCTTGCAGATCGCCAGGAACTCCCAGGGATGGCCGATGCACAGCTTGAAGCCGGCCGGCTTGCCGCCCGACAGCCGGCGCATCTCGCCGATGAACTGCATCATGCCGATGGGCGTCGAGAACGCGCGATGCGCCGGCGGCGAGATGCAGTCCTCGCCCATCGCGACGCCGCGGATCTTGGAGATCTCCTCGGACACCTTCGCCGCGGGCAGCACGCCGCCATGGCCGGGCTTGGCGCCCTGGCTGACCTTGAGTTCGACCATCTTGATCTGCTCGGTCGCCGCAACGCGCGCGAACGCATCGGGATCGAAGCTGCCGTCACGGTGACGGCAGCCGAAATAGCCGGAGCCGATCTCCCAGATGATGTCGCCGCCCATTTCGGCGTGATACGGGCTGAAGCCGCCCTCGCCGGTGTCGTGGGCAAAGCCGCCGCGCTTGGCACCGCCGTTCAGCGCGCGCACCGCGTTGGGGCTCAGCGCGCCGAAGCTCATGGCGGAGATGTTGAACACCGAGGCCGAATACGGCTTGGTGCATTCGGGCCCGCCGATGGTAATGCGGAATTTCTCCTCCGCATGCGGCTTCGGCGACACCGAATGGTGCATCCATTCGTAGCCCTCGCGATAGACGTCCTCCTGGGTCCCGAACGGGCGCTTGTCGAGCACCATCTTGGCGCGCTGATAGACCACCGCGCGGGTGTCGCGCGAAAACGGCATGCCGTCCTTCTCACTCTCGAAGAAATACTGCCGCATCTCCGGGCGGATCTCCTCGAGGATGAAGCGCAGATGCGCGGAGATCGGGTAGTTGCGCAGGACCGCGTGGCTGCTCTGCAGCAAGTCCCGGACGCCGAGCGCAGTCAGTGCCCCGAAGATCAGCAACGGAATGAGAACGAGATCGAAGATCTTGCGGTCGTAGATGCCGAGGACGAGCAGCAGGGCGGTTGCCGTGGCGCAGATCGTCAGCACGATGTAGCGCGGCGAGAACGGAAGCAGCAGCGTGTCCATGGAAGGCCTCGGAACGGGTCGTGGACGGTCAGCAATGACACTACTACGCGCATCACGAAACAATCGTTACACAAGCGCGCGCGATTGACCGTCGACGGTATCACATCGTCGAAAGCCCTCGGCGACCGGCGCGGATACCACAGTCTCCACTGGATCGCCGCACCGCCGCGACGTCCCATCCTCATGCACCGGCCGTACCTACGGACCTACCCGGGAGAGCAATTGACCCGGCTGTCGCGCGCTGCCTCAGCCTTCAGCGAACAGGCTGGAATGCGCCTCGCGCAGCTGCCGCTTCAACAGCTTGCCGCTGGGGTTCTTCGGCAGCGCATCGACGAATACGACACGCTTGGGCGTCTTGAACGAGGCCAGCCGGCTGGAGGCCTGCTTGAGCAGCGCCTCCTCGGTCAGCTCGCAGCCGGACTTCACGACGACCATGGCCACGACAGCTTCGACCCAGCGCGGATGCGGCAAGCCGACCACCGCAACCTCGGAGACTTCCGGGATCTGGTACAGCGCCTCCTCGACCTCGCGGCTGGCAACGTTCTCGCCGCCGGTCTTGATCATGTCCTTCTTGCGATCGACGATGGTAATGTAGCCCTCCTCGTCGATGGTCGCGAGATCGCCGGAGTGAAACCAGTCGCCCTGGAAGGCGGCAGCGGTGCGCTCGTCGTCGTGGAAGTAGCCGAGCATCAGGTGCGGCGAGCGGTGCACGACCTCGCCGACCTGGCCCGCCGCGACATCGTTCATGTCGTCGTCGACCACCCGGGTCTCGACATTGAGCACGGCGCGGCCGCAACTGCCGGGCTTGCGCAGCTGATCCTCCGGTCCGAGCATCGTCGCGAGCGGCGCGATCTCGGTCTGGCCGTAGAGATTCCACAGCCGCACCTTGGGAAGCCGCTGCGCGAGCTCGCGCAGCACCTCGACCGGCATGATCGAGGCGCCGTAATAGCCCTTGCGCAGGGTCGAGACATCAGTCGTCTCGAACAGCGGCGAGCGCAGGATCGAGATCCACACCGTCGGAGGCGCGAAGAACGAGCTGATGCGGTGCTTCGCGATCAGCGGCAGCAGATTGTCAGGCGTCGGAAACGCGGTGATGATGTTGGTGGCGCCGACATAGATCGAGGGGCCGAAGAACACGTCGAGCTGCGCGCAGTGATACAGCGGCAGCGCATGCAAGGTGACGTCGTCCGCGGCGATGCCCGCGTCGACAATGCAGCTCACATACTGCCAGATGACGGCGTCATGGGTCAGCATCGCGCCCTTCGGAAGCGACTCCGTGCCCGAGGTGTAGACGATCTGCGCGACGTCGCCGCCGGCGATCTCGACGGCAGGCACGGCCGCCGTCGACGCTGCGAGCTCGGCGAAGTCGATCATGTCGGCTTGCCGTTCGCTCGGCCCTTCCGATGGCAGCCAGATCATCTGCTCGACCGCCGGCGCCAGCGCCTTGGCCGCGCGCGCTACCGTGGCAAAGCCGCTGTCCGTCGCCAGCAGCCGTGCGCCGGCATGTTTGAGGATGTAGGCGACCTCCTCCGGCTTGAGCATGAAGCTGATCGGCACCAGCACGGCGCCGAGGCGCGCCAGTGCGAAGCGGAGCGCCGCGAAGGCATGCGAATTGCGGGCGAGGATCGCGACCCGCTCGCCCTTGCCGACGCCGCGGGCCGCGAGACCCGCCGCGAGGCGATCCGTGATGGCGTTGAATTCGGCGTAGGTCCAGCTGGTGTCGCCGCAGATCACGGCCGTCTTGCCCGGCGTGCGCGCTGCGCTCCGCCGCAGGAGGTCACCGAGCGTCTGTCTGCGAACGATGGAATCCATGGCCGTTCCCCTTGCTATCGCGGGGATGGCCGCCCGTCAGGCAATCCAGGTCCCCTCCCTGTGTCGCGCCGGACGTCTGCAGGTCCGGTCTTGTGGGCGAAAATCGCACAGCCGCTTCGGCGCGTGCAAGGAGGATATTGCCAACGAAAAGAGCGCCCCGATTGCGTCGAGGCGCTCTTTGACGAATTCCAAGGCTGCGAGGTCGGCGGCTCAGCGCTCGACGAACGCCTTCTCGATCACGAAATGGCCGGGCTCATTGCCGCTGCCCTCGAGGAAGCCGCGCGACTCGAACATGGTCTTGAGCTCTTCCAGCATCGCCGGGCTGCCGCACATCATGACGCGGTCCTTGGCGATATCGAGCGCATGCTGGCCGAGGTCGTTGAACAGCTGCTGCGACGAGATCAGGTCGGTGATGCGGCCGCGATTGCGGAACGGCTCACGGGTGACGGTCGGATAGTAGTGCAGCTTGCCTTCCAGCAGCTCCCCGAACAGCTCATCCTCGCGCAGCTTCGCGACGACGCTCTCGCCATAGGCGAGCTCGGCGACTTGGCGGCAACCATGCACCAGCACGATGCTCTCGAACCGCTCGTAGACGTCGGGGTCCTTGATCAGGCTTGCGAACGGCGCAAGACCGGTGCCGGTCGACAGCAGCAGCAGCCGGCTGCCGGGCAGCAAATTGTCGGGGATCAGCGTACCCGTCGCCTTGCGGCCGACCAGGATGGTGTCGCCTTCCTTGATCTTCTGGAGGCGCGAGGTCAGCGGACCGTCCTGCACCTTGATGCTGAAGAACTCGAGCTCCTCCTCGTGATTGGCGCTCGCCATGCTGTAGGCGCGCAGCAGCGGGCGGCCCTCGACCTCGAGGCCGATCATCGCGAACTGACCATTCTGGAAACGGAAGCCCGCATCGCGGGTCGCCCGGAAGGAGAACAGGGTGTCCGTCCAGTGGTGAACAGAAAGAACTTTCTCTTTATAGAACGCGCTCATGTCGTTTGTTTTTTCACGTGGGCTGAAGTTGGAAGAAACAAGTCGTGACGAGGCAGGACCGCAAAAAACCCTATAGATCCCAGCGATTTTCGGCGCCTGATGTACGTGAAAACAGCAAATAATCAACCCGCATGACTGCACCATTGATCACGATCAAACGCATGCCGACCCGTGCCGGATCGCCTCGACCTGCCATTCGTTCGTACACAAACGATATCGGTAATTTACTTGCCGAGATCATGGCTTTCCAGCATTTTAATTCCGCAGCCGCGGCCCAATCCTTGAGCAATGATTAACCATCCGCACCACCAGCTCGCAGCCGTGACCCGCTATTGCGCAGAGCGGGGCATTTCGCTCGACGTCCGGGAGGACGGCTGGTTGCTGGTGCTCGGGAACGCCACCAAGCGTCACCTGATCTTCGGCTATGATCTCGGCCTGAACAGTGCGGTGGCGCACAGAATTGCCTGCGACAAGGCCGCCACGGCCACCCTGCTGACGGCATCCGGAGTTCCCGCGGTCCCGCACGCGTTCTTTCTTGGCCCGGCCATGAGGGGTGTCAGCGAGCCTGAATGGGCATCCATTCTGGAATTGCTCGAGGCATATCCGAACGGGCTGGTCGTCAAGCCGAACGAGGGCACGTCGGGGCGCGCAGTGACCCGCGTCCACACGGCGGCCGAGCTCAAGGACGCGCTCACCCTCATCTTCGACACCGGAGCCAGCGTAGCGATTGCGCCGCTGCTGGAGATCGCTGACGAAGTTCGCGTCATCCTGCTCGATGGCGTTCCACTGATTGTCTACCGCAAGCAGCGGCCCGTCGTAACGGGCAACGGAATTCATTCGATGCGCGAGCTCGCGCTGAGGGCTGTGCCGGTCCAGCAGCAGTCACAGCTGCTTCGACGCCTCGCTGCGGAGTTCGATGCATCGACGCTGCACGCGATCATCCCGCAAGGCGAGCAGCGCCTGCTAAGCTGGCGGCACAACCTTGAATTCGGCGCTCAACCGGTGCTGCTGAGGGACGGCGAGCTGCGCGAGACCTGCACGGCGCTGGCGCAGGAGGCCGCACGCGTGATCAACATCCGCTATGCGTCAGTCGATGTGGTCCTGGCGGACGGCCAATGGCGGGTGCTCGAAATCAATTCGGGCGTCAAGATGGAAGCGCTCGGCGAGCACGCGCCCGAGCTGGTGGAGACCGCCAGCTTCGCCGCGCTCGACGCCATCTTTGCACCCCGTGTCTTGGGATCAGCACCGGGCGCACCCGACATCTCGCAATAAGATTTCTCTAGCGTCCATCAGAACGAGGGATTAGTCTCCGGCTCAAAATAAACAGTATACTGTCAATTGGGAGAGCGCCCTTGCGCATCGCCGTACTCGGCGGCGGCCCTGGCGGGCTGTATTTCGCCTATCTCTGGAAGAAGCGGCACCCAGCCGCCGTCGTCGATCTGTTCGAGCAGAATCCGGCCGGTGCGACCTGGGGCTTCGGCGTCGTGTTCTCCGACCAGGCGCTCGAATTCCTCCGCGCCGACGATCCCGACACGGTGGATGCGATCGCGCCGCGCATGGAGAGCTGGCGCAACATCACGCTCAATCTGCATGGCGAGAGTGTCGAGATCGACGGCGTCGGCTTCTCCGCGATCGGCCGGCTCGAACTGCTGAAGCTGTTGCAAGAACGCGCCGAGAGCGTCGGCGTCATCGCGCGCTACGGCACGACGATCCAGTCACTGGATCAGCTCTCGGGCTACGATCTGATCGTCGCCGCCGACGGATTGAACTCGCTCGTCCGGCGGAGCTTCGAGGGCGATTTCGGCTTCTCGGTGTCCTACTCGAGCAACAAGTTCGCTTGGTACGGCACCAGCAAGACCTTCAAGACGCTGTCGCAGACCTTCGTCAGGACGGATCGCGGCACCTTCAATGCGCATCACTACCGCTATGCGCCGGACATGAGCACGTTTCTGGTCGAGTGCGATCGCGCCACCTGGCAGGCCTACGGCTTCGCCGAAATGTCGGTCGACGAGTCCCGGCGCGTCTGCGAGCAGGTCTTTGCCGATACGCTCGATGGCCATTCGCTGGTCTCCAACCGCTCTGTCTGGCGTAATTTCCCGTGGGTCTGGAACGAGCATTGGTGGCACCGGAACATGGTGCTGATCGGCGATGCGCTTCACACCGCACATTTTTCGATCGGCTCGGGAACGCGGCTTGCGATCGAGGATGCCATTGCGCTCGCCAAAGCGCTCGATGCCGAAACCGATCTCTCCGCCGGCCTCGCGCGCTACCAAGCGGAGCGGCAGCCGATCGTGAAGAAGCTGGTGACGGCCGCCCGCACCAGCGCCGATTGGTATGAAAAATTCCCGTCGCACATGACGCTGGGTTTGATGGACTTTGCCTACAGCTACATCACGCGCTCCGGCCGCATCGACGACGCCAGGCTGCGCGCCATGGCACCGCAGTTCATGGCGCGCTACGAGTCATCGCGCACGGAGGAAGCCCGGGCATGACACGGGAGATCGCCGATCAGGTTCCTTCGGACAGCGCCGGCGCCCGCGAGATCGGCTTCGCGATCCCTGCGCGCTACAACGCCAGCCGCGTCCTGTTTGACAATCTCACCAGCGGCAACGCGAATAAACCTGCGCTGATCGGCCCGGCCGGCCAGCGCAGCTACGCCGAGCTGTGCGCCGAAGCCTGCCGCTGGGGCAACGGCTTCGCGTCGCTTGGTTTGGTCCGCGGCGACCGGGTGCTGCTGTTCCTCGACGACACGCCGGCCTACCCCGCCGCCTTCTTCGGCGCGGTGCGCGCCGGCTACGTGCCGCTGCTGATCAACACGCTGACGCCGCCCGACCTGTTGCAATTCTATCTCGCGGATTCCGGCGCCAAGGTCGCCGTCGCGGATGCGGAGTTTGCCGGACGCTTCGACACCCAGGCTTGCACGGATACAGCGCTGCAGACCCTCATCGTCGTCAACGGCGAGGCATCGACCACGGCGGCGCCGTCGACCATTGCCGTCGATCGGTGGCTGGTCAACTTCGCCACGGAGCTCGCGGAAGCCGACACCCATCGCAACGAGATGGCCTTCTGGATGTACTCGTCCGGCTCAACCGGCCGCCCGAAAGGCATCGTCCATCTGCAGCATGACATGGCCTATAGCGAGCAGGCGTTCGCAAAGAACGTGCTGCGGCTGAGGCCGGACGACATCTGCTTCTCGGTGCCGAAGATCTTCTTCGCCTACGGCTTCGGCAACGCCATCACCTTTCCATTCTCGGTCGGCGCAACGACTCTGCTGCTGCCCGGCCAGCCGAAGCCAGCGGCGATCTTCGATGCCATCAGCCGCTTCCGTCCGACCGTGTTCTTCGGCCTGCCGACGCTCTACACCGCGCTGACCAAGGCCGAGGGCGCGAGAGAAGCCGACCTCTCGTCACTGCGCCTGTCGGTGTCTGCGGCCGAAGTGCTCTCCGCGGAGGTCTTCAATGGCTGGAAGAGTCTCACTGGACTCGAGATCGTCGAAGGTCTCGGCTCGACCGAGGTGCTGCACGTCTATCTCTCCAACCGCGAGGATCGCAAGAAGCTCGGCGCCGCCGGTCTACGCGTGCCCGGCTACGAGATCGCATTGCGCGACAAGGACGGTCACGACGTAGCGACCGGCGAGGAAGGCATTCTCTGGGTCCGCGGCGATTCCAACACGCCGCTCTACTGGAACCGGCCGGACAAGGCCGCGGAGACGATCCGCGAGGGCGGATGGATCTACACCGGCGATCGCTTCGTGCGCGACATCGACGGCTTTCACTTCTTCCGCGGCCGTGCCGACGACCTGGTCAAGATCTCCGGCCAATGGGTCTATCCGCTCGAGGTCGAGCTGTGCCTCGCCGAGCACCCGGACATCAGGGAATGCGCCGTGTTCGCGCACGAGCTGCCCGACCGGCGGATGAGCCTGAAGGCAGTGGTGGTGACCAACGGCGAGGCGCGCGATGAGCCCGTCATGACCAAGGCGCTGCAAGACTACGTCAAGGCCAAGCTGCTGCCTTACAAATATCCGCGTGAGATCGTCTTCATCGACGAGCTGCCGAAGACCGGCACCGGCAAGATCGATCGTCAGGCGGTGATGCGGCTATGAGCAAACGCCGTTCGCAGAGGATGCACGAGCGCCACGGTTCAGCTGCTCTTACCGAGATGCTCCAGCGCGTCCTCGGCGCGCAGCGGCACGCGCGACACCTCGTTGTTGAGATCGACCAATTGCGACAGCAGCGCCATCAGCGCCTTGCGGTCGGCCGCCTTCAGCGGCGCCAGCATGCGCGCCTGTGCGCGGTCGACGAACGGCATGATGTTTCGCAGCAGAGCCCCGCCGGCTTTGGTCAGATAGAGCAGCTTGACCCGCTTGTCCTCGGCCGACGGCTTGCGTTCGACATGGCCCTTGGTCTCGAGCCGCTCGATCACGCTGCCAAGGGTGGAGCGGTCGAAGGCAATCACGGCGGACAGCCTGGTAGCATCGATGCCCGGGTGATTCTGGATCGCAACCAGCGCGGCGTACTGCACGGGCGTGAGGTCGAACTCGCGGCATTCCTCGATGAAGATGGACACTGCGATCTGCTGCATCCGCCGGAACAGATAGCCCGGCTTGGTGTAGACCGCGTCCATCGTGATCTCAGGCGGCTTACTCGGCATCGGGCTGACGCTCCGGGGCGGCATCCGCAAACGCCGGCGTTGCCTTCGCGGCAGCCTCCGCCTGCAGCAGGCGCGGGAACGCCGCGACATCGACGCCGAAGCGGCGAGCATTGCCGAGCTGCGGCACCAGGCAGAGATCAGCCAGGGTCGGCGCGGCTCCGAAACAGAACGGCCCGGGCTCATGCTTGATCAGAGCCTCACAGGCTGCGAGGCCCTCGCGATTGGCCCAGCCGGCCCAGGCCGTGACCTTGTCCTCGGACAGGCCGAGCTCGCGCAGCCGCGCCAGCACCTTCAGGTTCTGGACCGGATGGGTGTCACATGCGAGCACCTGTGCGAAGGCGCGGACCTGAGCGCGGCGCAGGGGATCCTCGGGCAACAGCGGCGGCTCGGGGTGAGTCTCGTCCAGCCACTCGATGATGGCCAGAGACTGGATCAGGGTCGCGCCGCTGTCGTCCTCCAGGGTCGGAACGAAGCCCTGGGGATTGAGAGCGAGATAAGCGGGCGCGCGCTGCTCGCCCTTGCGGAGGTGATGCGGCAGATGTTCCGCCGTCAGACGCTTGAGATTCAGCGCGATCCTGACACGATAGGATGCGCTGCTGCGGAAATAGCCGTGCAGCTTCATCGTGGTCGTCCTCCCGAAATGATAGCTCTGGTTGCAATTGACGGTAGGCGAATTGACAGTATACTGTCAATCAAGAAAGACATCTGATCGGGAGGCGCGCATGGCCGCAGTTTCGACCCCGGAACGCGAGGCGTTCTACAAGAAGATCGACGGCGAGAACATGACGGCGCTGTGGACGGTGATGAGTGATCTCATCACGCCCGAGCCGAAGAGCGCGTGCCGTCCCCATCTCTGGCAGTTCGCGGCGATCCGCGACTACATGATCGAGGCCGGGCGGTTGATCACGGCCAAGGAAGCCGAACGTCGGGTGCTGATCCTTGAAAATCCGGGGCTGCGCGGCCAGTCCAAGGTCACGACCTCGCTCTATGCCGGCGTTCAGATGGTCATCCCCGGCGACATCGCGCCGGCCCACCGCCACAGCCAGTCGGCACTGCGCTTCGTGCTGGAGGGCAAGGGTGCATTCACCACGGTCGACGGAGAACGGACCCTGATGGAGCCCGGCGACTTCATCATCACGCCGTCAATGACGTGGCATGATCACGGCAACGAAACCTCGGAGCCGATGTTCTGGCTCGACGGCCTCGACATTCCCCTGGTGCAGTTCCTCGATGCGTCCTTCGCGCAAGGATCGCAGGAGGATCAGCAGAAGGTCGCGCGTCCCATCGGCGACAGTTTTGCCCGCTACGGGCACAATCTGCTGCCGGTCGATGCCAAGCGCAAATCGCGCACGTCTCCGATCTTCAACTATCCCTATTCCTACACACGCGAGGCATTGGAGAACGCCAAGCGTAGCGAGGAATGGGATGCGTGCCATGGGCTGAAGCTGAAATTCTCCAATCCGGAGACCGGCGACTTCGCGATGCCGACCATCGGCACCTTCATCCAGCTGCTCCCGAAGGGCTTCAAGACGGCACGCTATCGCTCCACCGATGCGACGGTCTTCACCGCGATCGAAGGCAGGGGGCGCAGCCGCATCGGCGATCAGACGTTCGAGTGGGGACCGCGCGATCTGTTCGTGGTGCCGAGCTGGCAATGGGTCAGCCATGAGGCGGATGAGGATGCCGTGCTGTTCTCGTTCTCCGATCGTCCCGTGCAGGAGAAGCTGGACCTGTTCCGTGAGGATCGCGGCAACGCGTGATGCGCTAGCGCCAGTGCAGCAGCCGTGCTTCCAGCAGGCTGATCAGCTTGCCGACGGCGAGGCCGAACAGCGACAGAATCAGGATGCCCGCCATCAGCTGATCGGTCTGCATCAGATTGCCGGCCTGCAGCACGAAGGTGCCGATGCCGGTCTCGGCGCCGATCATCTCCGCCGAGACCACCAGCATCAGCGCCACGGATGCGGTGATGCGAAAGCCCGCCAGGATCGACGGCAGCGCGCCGGGCCAGATCACCTTGCGCACGATGGTTGGAAACGGCACGTCGAAGCTCTGGGCCATCCGGATCAGATTGCGCGGCACCGCATCGACGCCGCTATAGACCGAGATCGTAGTCGAGAAGAACACGCCGAGCGCAATCGTCGCGATCTTCGGCTGCTCGCCGATTCCGAGCCACAAGATCAAGAGCGGCAGCACGGCGATCTTCGGGATCGGGAACAGCGCCGACACGAAGGTGATGCCGATGCTGCGGGCGACCCGCCACAGGCCGATGGCAAAGCCCACGACGATGCCGGAGGCCGTGCCGAGCGCCCACCCGGTTACGATGCGCACGAACGACGCCGACACGTGCTGCCACAGGGCGCCACTCTCGGCGAGACGGACCAGCGCGCGCAGGATCGTCCACGGCGTCGGCAGGAACAATTGATTGACCAGAGCGAGACTGCCGACCGACTGCCAGATGCCAAGCACCCCGGCGAGCGCCAGCCAACCCGCCCAGCGGCTCGCGGACGGCGCGAAGCCGCCGCCTCGGAACGGGACCTTGCGGGTCGGTTGCGCGCCGACGATCTCGGCCCGGTCTGCCGGAGAGCGCTCAAGCATTCTGAACCTCGCGCTCGGCGTCGATCGCCTCGGTCCGGATCAGCGCCCACAATTCGTTCTGCAGCTCGAGCAATTGCGCGCGCGTCACGGCCTCACCGCGGCTCTGCCGCGTCGCCGGCACGCTCACCACCTTGCGGATGCGGCCAGGGCGTCGTGACAGCACGACGATACGATCGGCGAGCCGCACAGCCTCCTCGAGGTTATGGGTCACGTAAACCGCGCCCATGGCTCCGTCGGCCAGGAGATCGACGAAGTCCTCCATCAGGAGCTCGCGTGTCTGCGAATCCAAAGCCGACAACGGCTCGTCCATCAGCAGGATCGCCGGGCGCACCGCGAGCGCCCTGGCGATGCCGACGCGCTGGCGCATGCCACCCGACAACTGCCTGGGGTAGACATGGCGAAAGTCGACGAGCCCGGTGCGCCGCAAGGCATCGTCGACGGCGGCAGCGCTCTGCGATGCCGAGAGCGACGTATGCAGCAGCGGGAAAGCGACATTGTCTTCCACGCTGGCCCAGGGCAGCAGAGCGAAATCCTGGAATACGAAGGTCAGCGGGTTGAGGCTGCCGGGCGGCGCGGCGCCGCGCAGTTGCGCCTCCCCTTGCGTGGGCTGCAACAGGCCACCGAGGATCGAGAGCAGCGTGCTCTTGCCGCAACCGGAAGGACCTACGATGGCGACGACTTCACCGGCTCCAACCGTGAAGGAGACGTCTTGAAGCACTTCGAGCGCATCGAAGCGATGACTGATGGCGTCGGCGATCAGGTCCATCTTGGTAATCCGGCGGCGGTTGTGTTGCTTTCCACTCCCATCAGTCCGGCTTGACGAACTCCTTCGCGATGATCGCGGCTGCATCGTAGCCCTGATCAGCGAACCCCTGCCCTTGCAGCCATTTGATCTGGCTATCGATGTTCTTCACGTCCAGCTTGCCGGCGGGATCGATATAGGCGCAATTGCCGACTACCTGCTCGACCGGGAGGTTGGTGTATTTGCCGATGATTTCGAGCAGCGGCTTGGTCTTCTCGTCGATCGCGGCATTGCCATCCTTCACGGTGGACAGCACGACATCATGATACTCACGCTCGGCTCGCTGCAGCGAGGCCAGCAGTTTGCCGACGAGCGCCGCATTGGCCAGGGTCTTCGGTCCGGCGAACACGCCGCTGACCTGCCACGGCGTCTCGTCGCCGACCCAGCCGAGATGCTTCACCGCGCCCTCTTCCATCAGCTTGCGCGCGACGGACACCGGCATCAGTGCGGCATCCACCGTCTCGCCCTTGATGGCGGCGGCCATGTTGGACATCGACTGCAGCGGCACGATCTTCACGTCGGACAGCTTGAAACCGTACTTCTCGGCGAGCAGTCCCACCGAGTAGTGGAAGCTCGACCCGACCTGCGTCATCGCCACGCGCTTGCCGGCGATGTCCTTCGGCGCCTTGAGCCCGGCTTCGTAAGCCTTGTTGCTGGCGAAGTAGCCGATCAGCGGATAGCCGGGCCGGTCGCGGCTCATGCCGGCAACGATCTTGAGAGCGCCTTTGCCGGCGAGATTGTAGAGACCTGCGGTGAACGCGGTCACCCCGACATCGACATCGCCGGTGGCCGTCGCCACGGCGATCGGTTGCGCTGCATCGAAGAACTTCAGCTCGACATCAAGCCCGGCGTCGCGGAAGTAGCCTTTGTCCAGCGCGATGAACACGGGCGCTGACGACGACAGGCGGAGCACACCGATCCGGAGCTTCGCGTCGTCGGCCAGCGCGGTGCTGATCGACACGAGGCTCAAGAGCAGCCCCAGGACGAAGCCGAGGTATCGGAACATCAAACTCTCCAAGATCGGGCGACCTGCGCACCAAGCCCAACGATGACGCCGACTTGTTGCAATATTTCGAGCCTGATGTCGCGCCAAATCTTGCGGAAGAGCCGCTGCTTACAGGCCGGGCGCCTTGGTGCCGGCCGTGAACTCGCCTTCGAAGCGGCCGACCTCGCTGTCGGCTCGGCAGCTCAGTCCGGAAAGAGCACCAGACGGAAGCGTTGCGCGGCACGCGCCCTTGGCGGCGAGCTTGCGAATGTCACCTTCGGCCTTGAAGATGATCATATCGACCGGATAGGCGCGCGCCGTCGCGGCCGTCCGCGGGTCGGCCTCGCCGGGGCTCGAGAAGGTGATGATCGCTCCGTCCAGCGTCACGAAATAGTAGCCGGTCCGGCCGTCATCGTAGCGCGTATTGAGCAGGACGCCTTTGCATTCAGAGGTCCGGTCCTTTGCCGCAACCGTCAGTTTCTTGCACGCGCCATGTAAGGTCTCGATGCCTTTCAAGCCGTCCTCGGCGCGAACCGACATCGCCGGCAGGTTCGCTGCGCAAACCGCCAGCAGCGAGAGACTTGAGATGATCCTTCTCAAGATGATCCTTCTCATGAGCTCCTCGGGATGATCGGAAACAGCAGGACCGGAATGCCTCGCTGGAACTATGACTCAACCCTGGATCCATTGAAAGTTCCTTTTTTGTTCTCTTTCAGTTTTCGTCGGAGCCATCGGTTCAGCGCGTCAGACGCTGCGAACCCCGAGCCCCTCGAGCCAAGTCGCGAACGCCTGTGTCAGCTCGACCATCACATCCCGGTCATTCCGCACGGAGCGCGCCGGCACGTGGAAAGCGTGATCGGCTTGGTCGATCAGATGCAAGGTCGCCATCGGCCCCAGGCCATTTACGACAGGTTCGAGCAGCGGCAGCTCCGCTAGCTTGTCGCGCGTGCCCTGCAGAAACAGCATCGGAATTTCGACGCCGCCGAGGTGATCGGCGCGGGCGATGGACGGTTTGCCGGCGGGGTGGAGCGGGAAGCCGAGGAAGGCGAGACCCACGACCTTCGGCAGCGGCTGGACCGATTGCGCCTGCGAGGACATCCGCGCGCCGAAGGATTTGCCGCCGGCAATCAGCGGCAGACCCGGGCAGAGCCGCGCCGCCTCGGCAGCTGCCGCGCGTACGGCGGCCTGGGCCAGCGCCGGCGGGTCGGGACGCTTGCTGCCCTTCTCCATGTAGGGGAACTGAAAGCGCAACGTGGCGATGCCGTGCGCGGCGAGGCCATCGGCTGCCTGCGCCATGAACGCATGGGTCATGCCGGCCCCGGCGCCATGGGCGAACACGAAGCAGGCGCGGGCCTGCGGCGGAGCGAGCAGCAGCGCGGACACCGCGTCGGCGCCCTCCACGGCAAGTTGGAGTGAACGCAACTGCGGAACGGTCATCGCATCATGCTTGCTGCCGCACGCGGCAGACGTCAACTCCCGCAGCCAGGGTCACGACCCGCCTGCGGACCTCATTCGTTCGATCCTCAGGCCGCGGTCCGGATCGTCTGCAGGAAGTCCGCAACGTTGCTGCGCAGCGACTCCGCCTGCTGCTGCAGCGCCGCGGCAGCCGTCAGCGCGGCTTCGGCGCCCGCATCGGTTTGTCCGGCCACGGTACGCACGTCGCCGATTTCCTGCGTGACCGCCGCGGTGCCGCTCGCCGCCTGCTCGACATTGCGGGCAATCTCGCTGGTCGCGGCCCCCTGCTGCTCGACCGCCGCGGCGATCGCGTTGGAGATCTCCGCGATCTCGCGAACGGTATTCCCAAACTGCGCGATCGCGCCGACCGTCTCCTCGGTCGCGCCCTGAATGGTCGCGATCTGGCTCGAGATCTGCTCGGTCGCCTGCGCCGTCTGCGAGGCGAGATTCTTCACCTCGCTCGCAACGATCGCAAAGCCCCGGCCCGCTTCGCCGGCGCGCGCGGCCTCGATGGTCGCGTTGAGCGCGAGCAGGTTGGTCTGGCTTGCGATCGCCTGGATGAGCTGCACGATCGTGCCGATCCGCTCCGCGGCGCTGGACAGGCCATTGATCAGTTCCGACGTGCGCTGCGTCTCATGCGTCGCGCGTGTGGAGACGCTGACCGAGCGCTGTACCTGGCCGGAGATCTCACGGATCGAAGCCGCGAGCTCCTGCGTTGCCGACGCCACGGTCTGCACATTCACGGACGCCTGCTCGGCCCGATTGGCGACGGCTTCCGCGAGCCCGCGGCCACGCTCGGCGATCTTCGCCAGGTCCCTGGCGCTCTGGCCCATGTCAGTCGCGCGCCCGCCGACGCCGGTGATCACGCCCTGCATGCCCTGTTCGAACCGGCCGGCGAGATCGGCCATCATGCGGGCGCGCTCGGCCTCCGTCGCCTCGCGCTGCGAAGCGGCCTCCCGCTCCATGCGGCGAACGGCCAGCGCGTTGTCGCGGAAGATCTCCACCGCGCGCGCCATCCGTCCGATCTCGTCACGACGCTCGCCGCCGGGAATCGGCTGCTCCAACTCGCCGGCCGCCAGCGACTGCATTCGATCGGTCATGTTGCGGATCGGCGACGACACGCTGGCGCCGATCAGCCAGGCCAGGATGGCACCGAGCACGACGGCGCTGGCGGCCGTGACGATCACGGTCTGGCGCGTTTCGGCAACGGCCACGCCGGTCTTCGCGCCCTGTTCTGCGCGAGCCGTGCCGAGCTGTTGATTGATGCGCCCTACCTGCTCGTCGATCGCCGCGCTCGCCTTGACGAGCTCGGCCTGTTTGGCGCGCAAATCAGCCGTGACCTTGATGACGTCCTCAAGCGCCGCTGCATCGGCAGTCACCGCCTCCTTGAGGGCAGCAATCAGGCCCTTCAGCTTGGCTTCCTCGACGCCGGCCAGTTCAGCTTCGGAATCGGCGAGCGCAAGCTTCACATAGACGAAGGTGAGCCGCGCGTCCTCGGCATCGTTGGCAGATTGTGAGTTGGTGTAGCGCATGACCGCCACGCGCGCCGCATCCACGGTGCTGGCGAGACGCAATGGATTCAGCAGCGGCTCGCGGCCCGCGCGGTTGGCGAGGGCGACTTGGATGCCGCCGACATTGACGCCCGCGACGGCGCCAAGCGCCTCGGTCTTATTTGTTGCGACGCGCAGGCGGTCGACCGCCTCGGCAGCGGCGCCAAACGATGAACGATAGGCGGCGAGCGCGCTCCTCACCGAGCCGACACCGTCGGCGATCACCTTCAGCTTGCCCGACTGCTTCTCGACCTCGTCAGCAAGTCCGCCGACGGCATCGATCGCCTTGCCCGCCGCATCCTTGTCACCCACGCTCCAGGTGCGGATGAACTTCTCCACCGCGCCATTGGCCGTGAGCAGCGCCGCGCGCACCTGCGACATGCCGGCATCGCCTGCGGCGCTGGCGACGAGATCATCGACGGTGCCGCCGATGCGGCCGACCTGGCTCATGGCGAAGCCGCCGAGCAGCACGAGAAAGCTCAGGATCAGCGCAAAGCCGCCGAAGATCCGCGGGCGGACGCCGATCCACGACATCATCGAAGAGAGTTTCATGGAATGACCTGGCTGGTTCACGGCGTGGACCTGATGGTGGCGAGCAGCTCCTTGCCGAAGCGCTTCTCGAATTCGGGGTCGAGCGGCTTGACCGCATCGACGAAGGTCTTGCGATCGAAGGTCTCGATCACATCCATGCCGCCCTTGCGCAGGTCGGCGAGCTTCTCGGCGTCGAGCTGCGCCTGCCACGTCACTTCTGCGGCGGCTTGGGCGGCCGTGATCAGCGCGTCGCGCTCGCTTGCGTCGAGCTGCTCGAACGTCGCGCGATTGGCGACGAACGCGATCGGCGCGAAGAAATGGCCGGTCAGAGTGAGGTACTTCTGAACTTCCTCGAACCGGTTGGCGGCGATGGTCGCCACCGGATTCTCCTGGCCGTCGAGGCGCCCGTCCTTGAGCGCGGCATAGACCAATGGGAAGTCCATCGGCAGAACCTCGGCGCCCATCGCCTTGAAGGTCATCTGATAGACCGGATTGGGGATGACGCGGATCTTAAGCCCCTTGACGTCGTCGACGGTCCGCACCGGGCGCTTCGAATTGGTCAGGTTGCGGAAGCCCTGTTTACCGAGGGCGAGCAGCACCAGTCCCTTGTCGGCGAATTTCGCACCGATCGTAGCTGCGACGGGGCCGGTCGCGACGGCCTTGGCGTGGGCAGTGTCGCGAAACAGGAAGGGAATGTCGAACACACCAAGCTCGGGAACGACCGCGCTGGCGATGCCGCCGGAAACCACCGCGATGTCAACTGCGCCCGTTCGCGTCGCCGCAAGGACCGCCGCCTCGCTGCCGAACGAATTGCCGGCGCGCTCATCGATGATCAGCTTCTTGCCCGCCAGCGCCTGAAGCTTCGTCCGGAACTCGTCCGACCCGATCTGCTGCGGGTTCTGCGGTTGCGAGTTGAACACCAGCGAGACCATGCGAGGCGATGCCGCCGCTGGATGCGAGCCGAGCAATGCCGCTGCCATCAGTCCCGCAACAAAAACATCTCGAAGCTGTCTGCGCATGAGATCCCGAGCTCGTTGTTCTCACCGCAGTGGTAGCAGGCAGATATGGTTAAGGTGTTAAAAGCGAGCACGCGCCGATTCCTCAACTCATCGAATATCATAGGTTAATCAGCAGGATCTGTTTGATAGGAGAACTAACACTCGCCGGAAGCCGCTCCCCGTAAAACTACGGCCTTCCTGGCGATCATCAGGACCGCCTGAGTCAATCTCGAATTTCTGATAAATAGAAGCGACGATCCGAGGCCGCAAGAGTGGCGCACCAATTATCGACGCATCGCGCCAGATAGAAGAACCTGAGTACCGACAGCGGCAGGAACGGTGGACACCAGCGCCTGCGCAACGTCGGCGGCGGGGATAGGCTTGTAGTTCGGCGGAATGAGAAAGCCGATTAGTTGGTTGAGCCTGTTGCCCCATTCCTCGCCCGGCCTGGCCGGCTGTCCAAGTTCCTCTCGCGGGCCGACCAGCAGCGATGGCCGCGCGATCACGAGTCCGGCGAACGGCAGCGCGGCCAGATCGTTTTCCAGTTCGCCCTTCACGCGGCTGTAGAAGATGCGCGACTTGGCGTCGGCGCCCATGGCGCTGACCAGCCCGACGCGTTTGACGCCGCTCGCGAGCGCGGCCTTGGCGACGGCGAGGTTGGCGTCGTGATCGACGGCCCGAAAGGCGGCCTGGCTGCCGGCGACCTTGATGGTCGTGCCGAGCGCCAGATAGAGCTCATCAGCAGCAGGTAAAGAGGGCAGCGCGGCGAAGTCGACGACATGGGCTGTCAGCTTCGGTGAAACCACAGGCGGCGAGCGGCGGCCTAAGACGTGGACATGGTCCACTGAGGGATCGGCGAGTAGGCCGCGCAAAAGCTCACGGCCGACGAGGCCGGTGGCCCCGGCAATGATCACGGTGCGGTTCGCCATCCCTCGCCCTCAGACAACGCTCGCCGGAGGAGATAAGCATGGCCAAGTCGAGACGGAAGTCGAGACGGACTTTTTAGTTCAGCGCCGCGGAATGGACACCATGCCGCGGCGCGTTGTCTCCGAAACGGAGCACAGCGCCTCACGCGCCCTTGCGGCGCTCCTGGGCTTTCGCCAGCGCCGCGGCGAAGGCGCCGCCGCCCGACGGCTTCTCCTCGCGCGTGGTCATGCGCGCCGCAGCCGGCGGCCGCGCGCTGGTGCGCTTCTCGCCCTTGGCGGGCAGCGGATCGGACAGCCGCAAGGTCAGCGAGATGCGCTGGCGCGGCACGTCGACGTCGAGCACCTTGACCTTCACGACCTGGCCCGGCTTCACCACCTCGCGCGGATCGTTGATGCGCTTCTCGGACATCGCCGAGATGTGGATCAGGCCGTCCTGGTGCACGCCGATATCGGCGAAGGCGCCGAACGCGGCGACGTTGGTGACGGTCGCCTCGAGGATCATGCCGGGCTTGAGGTCAGTGATCTTCTCGACGCCTTCCTGGAAGGTCGCGGTCTTGAACTCCGGTCGCGGATCGCGGCCCGGCTTCTCCAGCTCCTTGATGATGTCGGTGACGGTCGGCACGCCAAAGCGCTCGTCGGCGAATTTCGCCGGATTGAGCGCCTTCAAGGTCTTGGTCTCGCCGATCAGCACGTTGATGTCGCTCTTGGTCGCCTCGAGGATCTTCTTCACGACCGGATAGGATTCGGGATGCACGCCGGAGGCATCGAGCGGATTGTCACCGTCGCGGATGCGCAGGAAGCCCGCGCACTGCTCGAACGCCTTCGGTCCCAGCCGCGGCACGTCCTTGAGCTTGTCGCGCGTCGGGAACGGACCGTTGGCATCGCGATGCGCGACGATGTTCTGTGCCAAGGTCTCGCCGATGCCGGACACGCGCGCGAGCAGCGGTGCGGAGGCGGTGTTGAGATCGACGCCGACCGCGTTCACGCAGTCCTCGACGGTGGCATCGAGCGCACGGGCCAGCTCATACTGATTGAGATCATGCTGATACTGGCCGACGCCGATCGAGGCCGGCGGCACTTTCACCAGCTCGCCGAGCGGATCCTGCAGGCGGCGCGCGATCGAGACCGCGCCGCGGATCGAGACGTCGAGATTGGGGAATTCCTTGGCGGCGAATTCCGAGGCCGAGTACACCGACGCGCCGGCCTCCGACACGATGGCCTTGGTCAGCTTGAGGTCCGGCTTCAGCTTCATCAGGTCGGTGACCAGCTTCTCGGTCTCGCGCGACGCCGTGCCGTTGCCGATCGCGACCAGCTCGATGCGGTGCTTGATGCAGAGCTGCGCCAAGGTCAGCATGCTCTCGTTCCACTGCCGCTGCGGCTCGTGCGGATAGATCGTGGCGTGATCGACGAACTTGCCGGTGCGGTCGATGACCGCGACCTTCACGCCGGTGCGGAAGCCCGGATCGAGGCCCAGCGTGGCGCGTCCGCCGGCGGGCGCCGCGAGCAGGAGATCGCGCAGGTTCGCGGCGAACACGCGAACCGCCTCCTTCTCGGCCTCCTGCCACAGCCGCATGCGGACATCGAGCGCGAGCGAGGTCTTGATGCGCGTGCGCCAGGCCCAGCGCACGGAGTCGGACAGGAACTGATCTGCCGGACGACCCTGGCGCGAGATGCCGAAGGTCACCGCGATGCGGTTCTCATACAGCGACGGATCCTTCGAATCCTCCGGCTCGCCGTCGCCGAAATCGAGCTGCAGGATCTCTTCCTTCTCGCCGCGCAGCATGGCCAGAATGCGATGCGAGGGCAGCTTGGTGAACGGCTCGGAGAAATCGAAGTAGTCGGCGAACTTGGCTCCTTCGGTCTTCTTGCCGTGGCGCACCGTCGACTTGACGGCGCCGCGGGTCCACATCTCCTCGCGCAGCGAGCCGACGAGATCGGCGTGCTCGGCGAAGCGCTCGACCAGGATCGCGCGCGCACCGTCGAGCGCAGCCTTGACGTCCTTGACCGGATTGTCGCCGTCCTTCTTGATGAAGGCCTTCGCCTCCTCCTCGGGGTTCTTCATGGGATCGCCGATCAGCATGTCGGCGAGCGGCTCGAGCCCGGCTTCCTTGGCGATCTGCGCCTTGGTGCGGCGCTTTTCCTTGAACGGCAAATAGATATCTTCCAGACGCGCCTTGGTGTCGGCGGTCGCCAGCGCCAGCTCGATCTCCGGCGTCATCTTGCCCTGCGACTTGATGCTCTCGATGATCGCGGTGCGGCGTGCATCCATCTCGCGCAGGTACCGCAGGCGCTCCTCCAAGGTACGCAGCTGCGTATCATCGAGCATGCCCGTCGCTTCCTTGCGGTAGCGCGCGATGAACGGAACGGTCGCGCCGCCGTCGAGCAGGTCGATCGCGGCCTGGACCTGGGCGTCCCTGACGGAGAGCTCAGCAGCGATGATGGAGGCAAAATTCGACACGGTGTTCTTCCGAGATTCGTGACGGGGCTGATTGGATAGGAGTCCGCAACGCCCAGCGCAAGCGGCTGGCGGACGCTCTGTGGGCAACCGTGGCAAAAAAGACCGATTGCGAATCATGTAAAACGCTGCCGCAAGTGGGCCATGTCGTTGCGCACATGGCGCAAATCGCGGAATCTCTGATGCTGAGGGGCGATTCGTGCAGGCAGCGGCCGCGACATATCTCGACGATCTCAATCCGGAGCAGCGCCGCGCCGTCGAGCATGGCGGTGCGTTGGCCGCACCGGGACCGCCACTGCTGATCATTGCGGGTGCGGGCTCCGGCAAGACCAACACGCTGGCGCATCGCGTCGCGCATCTGCTGGTCAACGGCGCCGATCCGCGCCGCATCCTGCTGATGACCTTCTCGCGCCGCGCGGCGAGCGAAATGAGCCGGCGCGTCGAGCGCATCGCGCGAAAAGTGCTGGGCAGCCAGGCCGAGGCGATCACGTCGGGGCTGACATGGGCGGGCACGTTTCACGGCCTGGGCGCGCGGATGCTGCGCGAATACGCCGAGCGCATCGGCCTCGATCCCGTGTTCACGATCCATGATCGCGAGGATTCCGCCGACCTGATGAATCTGGTGCGGCACGAGCGCGGCCTGTCCAACACGCAGCGGCGCTTTCCGACCAAGGGAACCTGCCTTGCGATCTACTCGCGCTGCGTGAATGCCGACATGCCGCTGGATGAAGCGCTGGTGCGACATTTTCCCTGGTGCGCGGAATGGGCCGGCGAGCTGAAAGGCCTGTTCGCGGCCTATGTCGAGGCCAAGCAGGCCAATGCCGTGCTCGACTACGACGATCTGCTGCTCTACTGGGCGCAAATGATGGCGGATGAGATCATCGCCCGCGAGATCGGCGAGCGCTTCGATCACGTGCTGGTCGATGAGTATCAGGACACGAACCGGCTGCAATCGCAGATCCTGCTCGGCCTGAAGCCTGACGGCGCCGGCCTCACCGTGGTCGGCGACGATGCCCAGTCGATCTACGCGTTCCGCGCCGCGACCGTGCGCAACATTCTGGAATTTCCCGATCAGTTCAATCCGCGCGCCGATATCGTGACGCTGGACCGCAACTACCGCTCGACCCAGCCGATCCTGTCCGCCGCCAATGCGGTGATCGGGCTGGCGCGCGAGCGCTTCACCAAGAATCTGTGGACCGACCGCATTGCGTCGCGCAAGCCGCAGCTGGTGACGGTGCGCGACGAGGCCGACCAGGCGCGCTACATCGTCGAGCAGGTGCTGGCCAAGCGCGAGGAAGGCATCGTGCTGAAGCAGCAGGCGGTGCTGTTCCGGACGTCCTCGCATAGCGGGCCGCTGGAGATCGAGCTGACGCGACGCAACATTCCGTTCGTGAAGTTCGGCGGGCTGAAGTTTCTCGATGCCGCGCATGTCAAGGACATGCTGGCCTGCCTGCGCTTCATCGAGAATCCGCGCGATCGCATCGCCGGCTTCCGCGTGCTGCATCTGATTCCGGGCATCGGTCCGGCGTCGGCGCAGCGGCTGCTCGATGCGATCAGTGACAGCGCCGATCCGATCGGTGCGTTGTGCGCACAAGCGGCGCCGGCGCGCGCCGGCGACGATTGGGCGGCGTTCGTGCATACGCTCGAACAGTTGCGGGTCTCCGACTGGCCTGCCGACATCGAGCGCGTCAGGCAGTGGTATCAGCCGCATCTCGAGCGCGTGCACGAGGATGCCGAGGTGCGCAGCGCCGATTTGCTGCAGCTCGAGCAGATCGCCAGCGGCTATCCGTCGCGCGAGCGCTTCCTCACCGAGCTGACGCTCGACCCGCCCGACGCGACCTCCGATCAGGCCGGTGTGCCGCTGCTGGACGAGGACTATCTGATTCTCTCGACCATCCATTCCGCCAAGGGCATGGAGTGGACTGCGGTGCATGTGCTCAACGTCGTCGACGGCTGCATGCCGTCCGATCTCGGCGCCGGCTCCAATGCCGAATTGGAGGAGGAGCGCCGGCTGCTCTATGTCGCCATGACCCGCGCCAAGGACGATCTGCATCTGCTGGTGCCGCAGCGCTTCTTCGTCCATGGCCAGCCCGTGCGCGGCGATCGTCATGTCTACGCCTCGCGCACGCGCTTCATTCCGGAGGCGCTGGTGCAATTGTTCGACCGTGTGAGCTGGCCGAAGGTGCAGGCGGGCGCGGCGTATGCGAGCTCGGGGCCACGGATTGATCTGGGTGCGCGGATGCGCGAGCGGTGGCGGTGAGCTAACGCAGGCTCAGAAGTGTTCCTACGGTGCCAATGACTGTGCCCTCTCCCCTTGTGGGAGAGGGCTACACAGCTGGTAATCACAAACTCACTCGGGTGAGGGGTCGCCCCAAATTCAGGCCTGAGTTCGTGGCAACCCCTCACCCGGCTTTCATGCTGCGCATGAAAGCCACCCTCTCCCACCCTGGCGAAGCTATTGCTTCGCCTTGGGGGAGAGGGTACACCGTCTGCGTGGCGATGGCTTGAGCGCGAACTCATTTGCTTCAGGGCTTCGCTCCGTCAAAGTGCGCGCGAAACCACGCCCAGGTCTGCCGTGTCACCGCAACATACCCTTCGCCGCGATACTTGATCTCGCCATCCACGATCTCATGCAGCTTCGGCAGCGCGTGGAACGGCACGGCGGGATAGGCGTGGTGCTCGACGTGATACGGCATGTTCCAGGCGAGCCAGTGCACGAATTGCGTGGTGAAGGTGGTGCGGGTGTTGTGGAAGGCGCTTTTCGTGTGATCGCAGCCGGTGTGCTCGGCGTAGAGATAGGGGCGCAGAATCAGTTGCCCCAAGAGTAGCGGCAGCACCCAGACCCACAGCAGCAACGCGCTGTGCAGCGCCAGCGAGGCGAGCAGCAGCAGCGCGTAGCCGGCGACGTAGAGACGCGCCTCGCGCACGATGATCGGGCGGCGGCCGGCGGGCACCCAGGGCACGGTCACCTCGCCCGTCACGGCATGCTT
The DNA here is from genome assembly GCF_900176205.1 of Bradyrhizobium sp. ORS 285. NCBI lineage: Bacteria > Pseudomonadati > Pseudomonadota > Alphaproteobacteria > Hyphomicrobiales > Nitrobacteraceae > Bradyrhizobium > Bradyrhizobium sp. ORS 285. The sequence continues at coordinate 133,688 of NZ_LT859959.1, read as the reverse complement.
CAGCACCAGCCTGAGACGGCCGGCGACCTGGACCAGCCCGGAATAGGCAATCGCGAGCTGCGTTTCCGAGCGCGGCTTGGGGCCGACGATCAGTTCGGGATCGCGCTGGGGATCCTGGGTGTGGCGGTGATGCTCCCAGTGGAACAGGCAGTAATATTCGTAGGGCAGCCCGATCAGGAAGCCGGAGAGATTGCCGACCGCGACGTTCAGCCGGCGGCTGTCGAACGCGGTCTTGTGCGCCGTCTCGTGCACCGCCATGAACAGGAAGGCGATCAGCACACCCTGCACCGGCAGCAAGGGCAGTGCCCACAACACACCCTGCGTCGAGGTGATCGCTGCGATCAGCGCTCCCATGGCGATGATCGCGCCGTAATGGCTGAGCGTGCGCAGCGCGCCCTTGAGGTTGGAGCGCGTGCAGAGCTGCTGCAACACCGGCGGTGTCAGCAGCTTCGGGCGCGGCGCGAATTCGTCGGTGGGCACGTCGGTCATATTGAACTCAGCTTTGGAGAAGGGACGACATTTGGGCTTTGATGAAGTCGCGATCGGCGGGGATGCGGACTGGATTGCCGGCGCGGTGGCCATGGACCGAGGGGATCGGCCGCAACGCGGCGGAGCGCGCATGGACCAGCTTCGGCAGCTCGCGCTCATTGTCGCGCCAGTCGAAATAGCGGTCGGTCTGCCCGGGCATCAGCAGCATGTGCGCAGTGATGGCCGACAGCGCCCGATCGAGATCGCCCGAGAACGCCGCGCAGTTGCTGATGTCGCCGCCCTGCCAGATCGCGATCTGCGTCAGCAGATTATTGGCGTCGCGATGCGCGAAGGCGGTGTCCCAGGTGGCGGCGAGATAGTCCTCCTGCGAGCCAAAACCCTGCTCGCGCCAGACCTCGTCGCGATAGAACTCGTAGGACATCGCCCATCCCGCATAGATGCGGCCCATGGCGCGCAGCCCGGCCACCGGCTTCTCCACGAAGCGGCCGTTGCGGTACGCGGGGTCGGCGATCAGCGCGGCTTTCACGGCATCGAGGAACAGATGATTGTAAGGCGAGCAGCGCGCGCTGCCGCAGACGACGGCGGCGCGCTCGACCATGTCCGGGTGGAGCGCCGCCCAGTGATAGGCCTGCATGCCGCCCATCGACCAGCCATAGACCAGCGCGATCTTCTGGATGCCGAACTGCTCCTCCAGGAGCCGGCGCTGGACCGCGATGGCGTCGTGATAGCTGATCGCCGGGAACGGCGTCTCACCGACCGGCGTGTTCGAGGGCGACGACGACAGGCCGTTGCCGAACAGGTTCGGGATGATGATGAAGTATTTGTCGGAGTCGAGAATGCCGCCGGGTCCGATCAGCCATTCGATGTCGGTGTGCTGGGCGCCGAACGAGGTCGGATAGAGGATGACGTTGTCCTTGGCGGCATTCAGGGTGCCGTAGGTCTTGTAGGCGAGGCGCAGCGACGGGAACGTCGCGCCCGACTGAAGCACGACATCGCCCGCCTCGTAGATTTGATAGTCGCTGTCTGCCACCATGCGCGTGATCCCGTCTGACGAACTCCGTCGAGCCTAGGTGATGCGCAGCCGGCCCACACGCCCATTTTTTGACATGGCATGACCGCGCAAGAGGCGCACGCGGCCTCGTGTCAGCTGCAGACAAGCGCTCGCATTCTCGCGGCCTGATGCGCCCGAGTTCGGCTGGATGGAACACCCTCGATAAAGATGAGGGCGCAGGGAATGCCGGGTGCTGGCCGCAACCCATGGCCCGCCTGCGGAAAAAAATGCAGGCGGCAGGTACCACAGGTTCAGCCGACAATCCGGCATTCCCTGCGCGATGGGCTTACGGCTGCTCCGAGCTCTCCCCGGGGACCGGCTGTCTTGCCCCCGTCGCCGATGGATCACACCACCGGCTTGGCCTCAGCGTCGGGAGGCCAGGACCACACGGCTTGACCGTCCGCAGCGGATCGTTCGTCGGCGCGACTTGCGTCACGCTGCGACCCGCCACGGCCACCGCATCCCCGCCTCGCGTCTCGTGACGACCGCGCGTACGCCCCTCATCGATGAGGCGGGATACGCGCAGTAGAGCATAGTTTTCGGAAAAACGAAAGATGAATCTTTGAAGTTTCTCTGTCCGGATGGATATAGGTGCTTGTGCCCCGCTCTCTCATCCGTCATGGCCGGGCTTGTCCCGGCCATCCACGTCGTTCGGCGTGCTGAGCAAGACGTGGATGCCCGGGACAAGCCCGGGCATGACGTGCCACGAGAGACAGAGCCACCCGCCGCATCGGCGGTTGGCGCTGCAGCAACAGCGAAACCCTGTGTTTCGCCATCGCCTGCTTGCAATCCGGTTCCGCCCCTTCCAGCTGACACCGGGACGCCGTATGACGGCGCGACGCAATGGAATGGCACATGACCGCAGCACTCGAATTCGGCCTGGATACCTTCGGCGACGTCACCCGCGGCACGGACGGCGCGACCGCGCCGCATGCCCAGGTGATCCGCGACGTGGTCGAGGAGGCTGTCCTGGCCGATCAGCTCGGGATCGACTTCATCGGGCTCGGCGAGCACCATCGCGGCGATTTCGCGATCTCGGCGCCGGAGGTGGCGCTGGCGGCGATCGCGGCGCGCACCACGAAGATCAGGCTGGGCTCGGCGGTGACGGTGCTGAGCTCGGACGATCCGATCCGCGTGTTCCAGCGCTTCTCGACGCTCGACGCGGTGTCGAACGGCCGCGCCGAGGTCATCCTCGGCCGCGGCTCCTTCACCGAATCCTTTCCGCTGTTCGGCTTCGACCTCAAGGATTACGAGGCGCTGTTCGAGGAGAAGCTCGATCTGTTCGTCAGCCTGCTGCCGCAGCAGCCGCTGACCTGGCAGGGCAACCTGCGCCCGCCGCTGCGCGAGCAACTGGTCTATCCGCCGGTCGAGCATGGCCGTCTCAAGGCCTGGATCGGCGTCGGCGGCAGCCCTGAATCGGTGGTGCGCGCCGCGCATTACGAGCTACCCTTGATGCTGGCGATCATCGGCGGCGATCCCACGCGGTTCGCGCCCTATGTCGATCTCTATCATCGGGCCATCAAGCAGTTCGGCCGCGCGATGAATCCGATCGGCGTGCATTCCCCCGGCTATGTCGCCGACACCGACGCGCAGGCGCGCGAGGAGCTGTGGCCGGACTACAAGACCATGCGCGACCGCATCGGCCGCGAGCGCGGCTGGCCGCCGATGGGCCGTGACGAGTTCGTGCAGGAGGCCGATCACGGCTCGCTCTATGTCGGCTCGCCGGAGACGGTGGCGCAGAAGATCGCCACGACGATCAAGGCGCTCGGCCTGTCGCGGTTTCAGCTGAAATACTCGGCGGGGCCGCTGCCGCATGCCAAGCTGATGCGCAGCATCGAGCTGTATGGCCAGGTGGTGGTGCCGCGGGTGCGGGAGTTGCTGGCGGAGCAAGCAGCGGCCGTGTCGTGACCAACGTGGCCGAGCTCGCGCGACACCCACCGCTGTCGTCCCGGCCTCCGCGCCAGGACCCATAGCGCGTGATCTTTATGAAGGGCAAGCTGAGCGTCGATCTTCGCCAAATAACGGCCTGTGGTTATGGGTCCCGGCTCAAGGCCGGGACGACAGCGGAGAGCGTGGATCGAGCGTCGGTTACGACGCAGACGCGTTTGGCAAAAGCAGTCCGCGCTCACCTGCCGCCACGCGCGCGAGCTGCTCGGCCGCCCGGGCCAGCACGCCGTCCCAGGCCATCGGCCTCTCCTGTCTCAACAGCCGCATGGTCGGGTACCACGGCGTATCCTCGCGGTCGCGCAGCCAGCGCCAGTCGAGGGCGTAGGGCAACAGCACCCAGACCGGCCGCGCCAGTGCGCCGGCGAGATGCGCCACTGACGTATCGACGGAGATGACGAGATCGAGCGCCGCGACGGCGGCCGCGGTCTCGGCGAAATCCTTCAGCAGCGGCGCGAGGTCGATGACATCGGTGCCGAGATCGAGCAGCGTGGGCGCGTCGGCGGGCCGCGGCTCCTTCTGCAGCGAATAGAGTTGCACACCCGGCATCACCAGCCGCGGCAGCACCGCCTCCGCCGCCAGCGAGCGCTGGCGGTCGCCCTTGTGCCTGGGATTGCCGGCCCAGACCACGCCGACCTTGAGCCCGGGCGCGCGGCGGAGCACGTTGCGCCAGGCGGCAACCTTGACCGGATCGGCGGCGAGATAAGGCACGTCGCTTGGAATCCTCTCGAGCGTCGTGCCGAAGATGCGCGGCAGATCCATCAGCGGCAGCTGCAGGTCGAACCGCGGCAATGGCTCGCCGCGGGCGACGACCGTCACGCCATCGAAACCGTGCAGCAGCGCTGCGATCGCCGGCTGCACCTGCAGCACGATGGCGCCGCCCATCGTCTTGACGCGGTCTACGTAACGGACGAATTGCAGCGCATCGCCGATGCCGTATTCGGCAAACAGCAGCAGCGTGCGGCCATCGAGTGGCTCGCCCTGCCATTCCGGCGCATCGAAGCGCGGCATGCCCGCTGACAGCTCAGGGCAGTCGCGGCCCCAGCGATGCTCGGCAAAGCCGCTCGCGAGATCACCGCACATCAGCAGGAAATGCGCGTGGTTGTAGCGCGCCAGCGCATCGTCGGGCGCGAGCGCGACCGCCTGATGCGAGGCCGCCAGCGCGGCATCGATGTCGCCGGCATTGCGCAAGGCCACCGCGAGATTGGCGTAGCCCTTGGCATAAGCGGGATCGGCGGTGACCGCGCGGCGATGCGCGGCGACGGCCTCATCGATCTCGCCACGCTTCTCATGAATAATGCCGAGATTGGTGTGGGCCGGCGCATGATCCGGCTGCAACGCCAGCGCATGCTCACACGCCGCCATCGCCGGGTCGAGCTGGCCGATGCCGCACAGGCAGGCGCCGAGATTGCTGAGCACGACGACGTCGGTCGGATCGAGCAGCGCCGCGCGGCGATAGGCCTCGACGGCCTCGGCCGGACGCCCAGCCTCGTGCAGGGCATGCCCGAGCATCCGCGCGGCATGGACGTCATCGGGCGCGAGCCCGGCGGCGCGGCGATAATGGCTCACGGCCTCCATGAAAAGGCGCTGCCTGTAGAGCACGTCGCCGAGGCCGTGATGGAGGCCGGCATCATCAGGCCGCGCGGCCAGCGCCTGCTGATAGGCCGGCACCGCCGCCGCATCCCTCGCCTGATCGGCCAGGAGCTGCGCCAGCGCGCGCCATGCATCGGGATAACAGGGATCGCGGTCGAGCAGCGCGCGATAGGCGGCTTCGGCCTCGTCGAGCCGACCCTGCCTCGCCAGCGCGAGCGCCAGATTCCAGCGCGCGCGCAGCAGCCCGGGATCGAGCGCGAGAGCCTGGCGATAGGCGGCCTCGGCCTCGGCCAAGCGCGACAGCGCGAGCAGCGCGCTGCCGAGCCTGCTGTGAATGTCGGCATCCCGCGGCCGCAGCGCCGCGGCCCGCGCGAACGCATCCGCCGCGCCGGCATGCTCGCCCTTGACCGCCAGCGCATCGCCGAGCGTCACATAGGCCGGCGCATGGTGGGGATCCTGGGCGAAGAGACGCGCCAGCAGCGCGGCGCCATCGGCCATCCGTCCGTCGCTGAAGGCGAGAATCGCGGACAAATGCAGCGCCGGCAGATGATCCGGCTCGGACCTGAGAATGCCACCACAGAGAGCCTGCGCCGGTCCGGCCCGCCCCGCATTGTAATGCTCGGCCGCCTCCATCAGCAGCTGGTCGACAGCCACAGCCCCCATGATGTCCCCACGTCTCGCGTTCGGATGCAAGCTTCAACGTGCGGAACGGCCAATTCAGGCGAGACCTGGCGCGGCATCACGCGCGCCGGCGCATTTTGACCTGATGATCACGGATGGATGAATGCCGCGCGACGTTTGCGGCAGAATGGCGATCCCGGCATGACTCGAACATGCGACCTACGGTTTAGGAAACCGCCGCTCTATCCAGCTGAGCTACGGGACCGGAGCCTGCACCGACGTGCATCTGCTTCGCCGCCTCCATAGCAGACCCGGCCCGGGATCGGAAGCCTCTCCCCGGGCGCATCGCCGGCCACGGGGATCAAGGCGCCGTGTCACATCCGGGGACATCGAACAGCGCCTTGAGCCCGCAGGATGAGGTGAACATCCGGTCGCCATTGTGGCCGACGCCGGCGACGTCCCAAAGCCGATGGTTCGGGGTGCCGCCATCGCGCGCGGCCATGGCCGTGGCATAGGAATGGCCGCGCACATAGCGGGTCGGCCCCTGTGTTTCGGCCATGCAGCTCTTGTCCAACGCGGGGTGGTTCGGATCGGTGTCACGGGTGCCGAGCAGATAGATCACGCGGCGGGCGACATAGGCGCTCTCGAGCTCGGCTGAAGTCGGCGTCGCCAGATAGGGCGGCCGGTCGGCCATGCCGTATTTCCAGCGGTCGAAGCCCGGACAGGTCGCGGCGATCGCGGCCTCCGGCCGCTCGGCGGAGAAATAGGCATAGGACGAGGGATTGGCGACGACATAGCGCACCGCGACCTGCCGCTGCGTCAGCGCCGCCTCGCCATGGCCGGCGATCGCATAGCGCTGCACCACCTGGCCACCGCCGGAATGGCCGGCGATCACGACCTCGCTCAGGGCCGGGAACAGCGAGCGATCGGCCAAGCGCGCGAGGATCGCGTCCAAGGCTGCGAACGAGGAGACGGCCTGCGGCGCGATGGCGGCATCGCCGCCCTGCCAGCCCTCGAGCGTCCAGCGCAGGGTCTCGGGCGGCAGCCGATGCTTGTCGACATCGAGCTCGGCGAGGAATTGCGGCACGACCAGCAACGTCGTCGTTCCGGCCGTGCCGGCGGCATCGCGGGCCTTGATCGCCGTTTTGTAATAGACGTCGGCGTTGCGCAGCCGGCCGTGGAGGACCAGCACGGCACGCGTAATGTCGGGCTGCGGCTGGGTCCAGGGCCGGGAAACATAAAGCGGCAGAACGCCGCCATCGCCGACCGTGATCCGCTCGTCGGCCACGACCGAGACCGGCCGCCGGTTCGGGGCGGTCTCGTCCTGGGCCCATGCCAGCCCACCGATCAGCGCGAAACACGCGATCAGCGCCCCCTTCAACCCCATCATGGCTCCCTCGGATCGATGCGGCACGCCGCTGCCGTGCCGGGTTCATCATAAAACCCCCGCAGCGGGAACAGAAGACCGGCCGCAGCCGGCCGATCACAGCCCCGTTGGCCGGGCCGGTTTGACTATCCGGCAGGCAGCCGATGGTCTAAGAGAACGGCGCCGATGCGGAACCGGCCTCGGGATCGCCGTATTGGTCGTGCCTGAGCGCGGCTCGTGACCGAGGGACGGCCGTCCCGCGCCACGACGCCGCCGAGCCAGGCGCGCCCGCTCCATTTTTCAAGCCGAGGGAAACAGACAGTTCGATGCTCATCCGGTCGGTCATTTCAGGCGCGCTCGCTGCTCTCCTCTCGCTGGCGTCCGCGCAGGCGCAGGACACCCGCAATCTGCTGGAGTCCAAGGAGTCGCTCTACAACAACATCTATGTCTATGAGCAGGCGCCTTACCGCAGCATGACGTTCGGTCACAACCGGCGCATCTATACCGAGAGCGTCTACAACACCCGTGACGAGCTCGATCTGCCGGTCGACTATACCCGCTTCATGACCGCGAGCGTGATGTACGCCAAGACTGTCAGCTCGATCCTGGAGATCGGGTTCGGCGGCGGCCGTACCGCCTGGTACCTGCACCGCTTCCTGCCCAAGGTGCAGGTGACGTCGGTCGAGCTCGACCCGACGGTGCTGGAGCTCGCCAAGAAATATTTCGGCATCAAGGAGGAGCCGAACTTCCACGTCGCCAACCGCGACGGACGGCTGTTCGTGCAGGAATCGAAAGAGCGCTACGACATCATCCTGATCGATGCCTATCGCGGGCCGTTCGTGCCGTTCCACCTCCTGACCCGCGAATTCTACCAGCTGGTCAAGGATCATCTCGCCGAGGGCGGCGTGGTGGCGCAGAACGTCGAGCCCTCCACCATGCTGTTCGACGCCGCCGTGAAGACCATCCACAGCGTGTTCCCGCAGGTCGACTTCTACGAGGCCGGCGGCAACATCGTCATGGTCGCCTATCCCGGCGACGAGCAGAAGGCCGAGGATCTCGCCGGGATCGCGCAGGAGCGCGACAAGGAATACGGCTTCCGCTACAAGCTTGCCGACATGCTGGCGCAGCGCAAGCGGATCGACATCGACAACGGCCAGGTGATCGACGCCAAGGCCAAGATCCTGACCGACGACTTCGCGCCGGTGGAAGCGCTGAAGAGCATCGAACGCCACAACAAGAAACTGCCATGAGCGAGCAGGTGTCCCGCGCCGGCATGCTGGCGATTTATATCTGCTCGTTTCTCGTCGGCTGCGTGCTGATGGGCTTCGAGATGCTCGGCAGCCGTTATCTCAACCCGTATTTCGGCAGCGGCATCGGCGCCTGGGCGAGCCTGATCTCGACCGTGCTGTGCGCGCTCGCGATCGGCTATTTCGCCGGCAGCGCCATCGTCGACCGCCAGCCGACGACGCGCACCATCGGCACGATGATCCTGGTCGCGGCGGCCTATATGGCGCTGGTGCCGGCGACGGCGGATACCGTGATGGCGGACATTCTCGACAGTCTCGGCGATGGTCCGATGGCGACCTTGATGGCGGCGACCGCGCTGCTGCTGGTGCCGCTGACCCTGCTCGGCACGTTCTCGCCGATCGCGGTCAGCCTCTTGACCCGCTCGGCCGGCGAGGCCGGCCGCGTCGCGGGTCTGGTGTATGGCGTCTCGACCATCGGCAATGTCGTCGGGACGCTGGTCACGACCTTCACGCTGATCCCCACCATCGGCTCGCGCGCGATCACCTATTATTTCGCCGTCGCGCTCGCCGCTTGCGCCGGCATCCTGTTCATTCCGTTCGGCAAGAAGACGTCCTGATATCAATCATCGAAGAGCTTTGCGCATGACCGAGTTCTGGCCTCGCCTCGCCGCGACTGCGGCAACGGCCGCGTTGCTGCTGACCTCGCTGCCCGCGCGGGCGGTGGAGGCCCAGATCGAGCTGTGGGACGGCCAGCGCGCGCTTGGCCACATCGCCGATCTCCTGAAATTCACCCCGCGCTCGATGGGCGAGCCGGGCCACCAGAAGACCATCGACTACATCAAGGCAGCGATGGCCAAGAGCGCGGCCGAGGCCGTGCTGACGCAGAGCTTCACCGCGAAGGGCGACGACGGCAAGGCGATCCCGCTCACCAACATCATCGCCCGCTTCCAGGCGCAGAACCCGCGCCGGATCATCGTCGCAACGCATTACGACAGCATCATCAAGGCCTATCGCGATCCGAAATCGCCTGATGCTCCGATGCCCGGCGCCAACAACTCGGCGTCCGCCGTGGCGCTGCTGCTGGAGACCGCGCGCGTGCTGTCGCTCTCGGGCAAGCCGGATATCGGCATCGACTTCATCTTCTTCGATGGCGAGGAAGGCCCGAAATCGCTCGGCGCGGGCGATCCTACCTGGCGCGCGCTGGGCTCGCCGCATTTCGCGGCCAATCTGAAGACCTATTATCCGGTGCAGAAGCCGGAGAAGGCGGTCGATTTCGACATGGTCTGCGACAAGGATCTCAAGCTGCAGCCGGAGCCGTCGTCGCTGCATTCGGCGCTGCCCGAGGTGAAGAAGTTCTGGGGCATCGGCAGCCAGATCGCGCCGCAGGCGTTCTCGCCGGAGCCCACCGCCTATCCGATCAGCGACGACCACACCGCCTTGCAACAGGCGGGCATTCCGAGCTTCCTAGTCATCGACTTCGACTACGAGCCCTATTTCAACACCACGCAGGACACGATCGAGCAATGCTCGGCGCAGAGCCTGGAGACGGTCGGCCGCACCCTGCTGCGCTATCTCTATACGCCCTGAGGGCGCGTCGCGTATTTACGCGACGGCCAGCTCGGGCTGCGGCTGCTCAGCCGGTGCCGGCTGGCGCGCCAACAGGCCCGGCAGCAGCGCCTCGGCGGCCTCCGCGCCCGAGATCACCACGGCCTCGACGCCTGCGCCTGCATTGCCGCCGCCGGCGATGACGAGATTGCGCAGCGGCGCCTTGGCGCCCTTCAGCCGGCCCGCGCGGGCCACGCCATAGATTGAGCCGGCGTTGGCGAGGTCATAGCGCGCATAGGTCACGGGGCTGGCGTCGGTCCGGTAGACGATGTGCTGCGCCAGGCCGGGAATGATGGTTTCGGCGGCCGCGATCATGGCATCGCCGAGCTGCTGCTTGCGCGTCTCGTACTCCTTCGACCGGCGCCAAGCCTTCCAGTCGTCGCCGCCCTCCTCTCCGGAGAACCAGCCCTTCGCCTCGTCGTGCGAAACCAGGGTGATGATGGTCATCGTCGCGTGTCCCTCCGGCGCGGCTGACGGATCGAGCTTGGACATGACGGCAAGGCCGATGCCCATCGGCGTGTCGAGATGGGTCGCGGGCGCGACGTCCGGGACGAAGTCCAGGCCGAGATGCACCGAGAAGCAGGATTGGCCGGCGCGATGTCCTGGGCGCGGGCGCGGAAGGCGGCCGGCAGATCGTCGGGCGCGAGAAGCTCGGTGAAGGTGCGGCCGAGATCGGCGTTGGACACGACAGCCTGCGCGCGGATGGTTCGGCCATTGCCGAGCGCGACGCCGGTGGCGCGGCCCTGTTCGACCAGGATGCGCGTGACCTTGGATTTCAGCTGCACCTCGCCGCCACGGGAGGTGATCGCATCCGCCAGCACGTCCGCGAGATGGCCGGAGCCGCCGACCGGATAGAAGCCGCCCTTGAAGTAATAGCCGAAGATCGGGACCATCTGCGCGCAGCTGAGCTTCTCGCTGCCGTCACCGAGATAGCCGGTGAGCGCATTGAGCATGGCGATCAGTGCGGGATCAGAGACATGGGCTGCGACCAGCTCGTCGAACGGCCGGTTCATCCAGCGGAAGGCGTGCGGATGCTTGCGCGGAAAGGCCAGCATCTCCTCGATCGTTGCGGGCATGCCGGGAATGCCGCTGCGGCCGTGGCCGGTCGCATACATGCTCTCGAAGATGGCGTGGATCGTGTCGAACAGCTTGACGAGCCCGTCCGCGCTGGCCGGAAACATCTCGCAGAGCTGGCGGACATAGGCGCGCCAATCCTCGGGCACGTCGATGCGGCGGCCGGCGAGATGGTAGGAATGGGTGACGCGCTTCCATTGAACGCGGTCGGCGACGCCGAGCCGGCGCAGCACGCTCTCGACCGGACCGCCGGGCCAGACGCCGGAGAAATCATGCGGGCCGGCATCGAAGCGGTACAGCACCGGCTTGTTGTCGTGATGCGCCTTGCGCAGATAGCTGTGGCAGAAGCCGCCGGGCACGACGTGATGGTCGAACACCTTCACCTTCAGCCCGGCTTCCGCGAGCAAGGCGGCAGCGGTGAGGCCGCCGATCCCCGCGCCGATTACCGCGACATCGCAATCCAAGCCGTCGGTGGCAGCGAAGGCCGGCGCCGGCCAATGATACCCCTCGCGCGACTGCCGCATGCGCTGCAGGGCCTGGCGGATCGCGAAGCGCGGACCGAAGATCGAGATCAGCGCACCGGCCACGACGATGGCGGTCGTGAGCCAGGACGACACGCCGGCCCAGCGGCACAGGCCGAGCACGACGAAGAGCACGCCCCACAGCCCGGTCATCAGCATGTTGATGAGATGGAACTGCGGCGTCGCGGCACTGTCGGCATAAGCCGATCGGGAGTAATCCGCGGTCCACGGCCTGCCCACGGCGAGCGAGGCGAAGCTGACCAGGCCGAGCGCCGCAAAGGACAGCCACAGCGCATTGGCCATCGTCCAGTTCGGCGCGACGTCGTTGGCGATCGCCAGCAGCACGAACAGCACGAGGCCGCCGACCTCGAGCAGCGCGAGCTCGCCGCGGGAGGCCCGCCAGAGATTGCCGGCCAGCGCAATCGCGAGGGCGGACCACACCGCCCATGCCGGCTGGTTCCACGCGAGCAGCACCCAGAACACGACAAAGGGCAGCAGCGCCAGTTTCACCGTGAGGAATACTCTCATGACACCCTCCTCCGCGCGCTCTGCGGTGACGATCGATCTTGCCATTGTCAAGATTGACCGTACGTCGGAACCAGACGTCAGTCAACGCAAATCTTTCCATCGTCAAGATTAGATTCGTCAACTACGGCGGGAGAAAAATGGTAAGATCATGCCGCGTATCGCAAGGGCGCCACAGCTAAGGGCTGTTTGACGGTCGGGCGCCCCTCAGGCGCCCTCAGACTGTGGCAATGGGATCACGGAACCACGGCAAACAAAGAAGAAATTCGCAATTTACGCAGCATTGGAGTCACACCTCGCCGCAAAATGGCGACAATCTGCAGTCATCTGAGGCGAGGAGACGCTGAGGATTGCCGTTCGTGTACCGACCCCATCTGCCAGTATTGGTCTTTGCAGCAATCACCTGCCTGCCCGCCATGCAACCTCAACGCGCGCATGCCGAGTGGTGGAGCCGTTCTCCCTCCGATTTCGAGGAATGCGCCGACGCGGCCGAGAAATCCGCCACCAAGGAAGAGAAGACCGCGGCGCTGGCGCAGTGCAACGCCAAATTTGCCGGCAGGCGGAAGGTCGGCGGCGGCTACGTCTATTACGACTTCATGCAGGACCGCAGCTTCGACATCGCCGGGCCCAACCCGACGCCGGAAGAGCAGAAGTTCATCGACCAGCAATACACGCAATATCTCGAGCGGCAGCGTCACGCCAATATGAGCTCGGCGATGATGCCGCGGCCGCAGCCGCAGGGCCTGCAGTCACCGACGCTCAAGGAGATGACCGCCCGCGCTGCGATCGAGCCGCCGAAGCCGGCCATGCCGGCTCCGCCGCCGCTGCCGCGCCCGGCCAAGCCTCCCGGCGCAACAGCGCAGCCCGGCCAGACGCCGCCGCCCGGCGCCACCGCCGAGACGCGGGCACGCATCAAGGCGGCGCAATGCGCCAAGGACGGCGGCCGCCGCGATTCCTTCTCGTGCAACTTTCCCGTCCTGTCCGAGAAGCTCGACGAGCTGAAGCGGATGTTCACCGGCCCGAGCCAGACCGCCACGGCACCCACCGCGAAGTCGCCGAAGCGGGCGGACGCCAAGAACTAGGTCGCACTAAGTCGCACTAAGCCGCGCCGAGCCACGCGTTGGCCAAGCCTGCCGCGCCTGTTCATCCGACCGTCATCCCCATGATGTCAGAACATGCTGCGCCGAGTGGTGCAGCACGGCGGCACTCGCACGCGCGGCTTGCGACTGCCCGCCGCTTGTCACGCCCCAGGCAAGCCCATAGCTTGAGCCGCGTGGGGCGCAGGAGGCAGTCACATGGGTCTACTCGATATCCTCAACGGCATGCAGAACGGCCCGCACGGGCCGTCTCACCCGACCACTGAGAAAAACGGCGGCATGTCGCCGATGACGATGGCGATCCTCGCGCTGCTCGCGTGGAAAGCCGTGAAGCACTTCTCGCAGAACAGCCAGCAACCGAACGCAGCGCCAACGCCCGTTCCGCCGCCGCAGCCGGCGCCGCAGGGCGGCCCCCTCGGCGGTGCGTTGGGTGGCGCGCTTGGTGGAGGGCTTGGCGGAGGTCTTGGCGGCGGTCTTGGGAACATCCTCGCCGGCGGCCTCGGCGGGCTGCTCGCAGGCGGTGCCGCCGGCAGCGTGCTGTCCGGCGGACTCGGTGATCTGCTCCGCCAGTTCCAGGAGAAGGGCCATGGCGACACCGCGAACTCATGGGTCAGCCCCGGCGAGAACAAGCCGATCTCTCCCGGCGATCTCGCCAATGCGCTGGGCGCCGACCAGCTGGACCAGATGTCCGCACAGAGCGGCCTGTCGCGCGACGAGCTGCTCAACGGATTGAGCCAGTATCTGCCGAAGGTGATCGATCAGCTGACGCCGGACGGGCGACTGCCGACCGAGCACGAGCTGGCGGGCCGGATCTGAGCGCGACCTTCAGGCAAGGATGATCGCATGATCTATATTTTGATCGTTGGCTTCGTCGCCGGCCTGCTGGCGCGGCTGTTGTCGCCGGGTCCGAACAATCCGTCCGGATTCATCCTGACCACCGTGCTCGGCATCGTCGGGGCCTTCCTCGCCACCGCGGTCGGACAGGCGATCGGCCATTACGGGCCCAACCAGGGCGCGGGCTTCATCACCGCCACGATCGGCGCGGTGGTGGTGCTGTTCATCTGGAACCGGCTGGTCGCCAGCGGCACGATTCGCGACTTCAACAGGTAGCCGCGGCTACTCCCTCTGTTGCAAGCGAAACGACGCAATCCAGAGTCCTTGCTGGGCCCTGGATTGCTTCGCTCGCAATGCCGCGGATGGAGAGTGCGCGCGTGACTCACAGCATCGCCGGAGAGACGCTGTGAGAAGCATCTCGGAGACTGTTGCTTACCCCCGGCGGACAATTGGCTTCCACCGCCGTCACCCCGTCATTGCGAGCGCAGCAAAGCAATCCAGGGCCAATTGAAAGGTCCGGCTTGCTTCGCCGCTGGTCAGCGCGAGGCACCGTTCTCACCCCAACAAATGCATTCCCGCGTCCATGCGCACGACCTCGCCGGTCATCTGCCCTGATGCGGGGCTGGCGAGAAACGTGACGAGCTGTGCGATGTCCTCGGCCGATGAGGCCGTGCGCAGCGGCACCCGCGCCACCACGGCATCGCGCACCTGCTTGGCGCCGGCCTCGCCGCGGCCCTTGGTGAACCAGGGCGTATCGATATAGCCGGGGCATACCGTGTTGACGCGGATCGACGGCGCGAGCGCGCGCGACAGCGACAAGGTCATGGTGTTGAGAGCGCCCTTGCTGGCGGCATAGGCGATCGACGAGCCGACGCCGCTGATGCCGGCCACCGACGACACGTTGACCACGGCGGAGGCGCGCACGGCGTCCTTGGCGGCGGCTTCGAGCAGCGGCCGCGCGGCGCGGATCATCTGGAACGGGCCGATAGTGTTGACCGCGTAGATGCGCTGGAAGTCCTCGGCCGAGAGCCCGTCGAGCTGATCATGCGGCACGTGCTTGGTCGTGCCGGCATTGTTGACCAGCACATCGAGCCGGCCCCACGGCGCGGCGGCCGCGACGATTGTCTTGCAGTCCTCGTCACGCGACACGTCGCCCTGCACGACGATCACCTCGACGCCCTCCTTGCGGCACAGGTCAGCCGTCTGCTCGGCTTCGGTTTTGCTGTTGGCGTAGTTGACGACGATGCGCATGCCGGCCTTGGCCAGCAGCAGCGCGGTCGCAGCCCCGAGACCGGAGGCCGAACCCGTCACGATCGCGCAAAGACCCTTGGTCGGCATTCCCGTCTCTCCCTGTTCTCGCCTTTCGATCTTCTTAGCCAAGTTCGCGCAGCCTGCAAATCGGTCGCGCGGGCGCCCGCGCCAATCTCCGCAGCGTGGAAATCGGTGGCACCCCATGCGACGGATGAACATGGCGTTGCGACGCCGGCGCTTGTCATGACCAGCGCATGCGCTCATCATGCTGTGCAAACATCCGGCGCGCCACGCAGCTGCGGCGCGCGAGGCAGAGCGATCAGGACGAGGAACGCCGTGGCGGACGCTGAGAACATCGTGGTTGCGACCGCGGAGAAGATCTTCGCCGATCTCGCCGACCCGCAGACCATCAATCACGACAAGGACGGACGCTGGGCAGAGCCGCTGTGGACGGCGCTGAGCGAGGCCGGCCTGCCGCTGGCCTGGGTCGCCGAGGAGCTCGGCGGCGCCGGCACCGATCTCGCCGACGGCTTTGCCGTGATCAACTCCGCCGGCCGCTTCGCCTTGCCGGTCCCGCTCGCCGAGACGCTGCTGGCCGGCTGGCTGCTGCAGCAGGCCGGCATTGCCTCGCCCGCGGACGCCATGACGATCGCGCCGGCGCGTCCGAAGGATAGGATCACGCTCAACGCCGACGGCACATTATCCGGCCGCGTGCGCGGCGTGCCGTTCGCGACACGCGCAAAGCACATCGCCGTCGTCGCTGATGGCGGAGACGGCGTCTCGATCGCCCTGGTCGAAGCAGCCGGGTTGCGCATCGATGCGGGTCTGTCGCTCGCCAATGATCCCAGCGACTCAGTCACCTTCGACAAGGCCGTGCCGCTCGCGATCAAGCCCGCACCGGTCGGCTTCGATCAGGATCGCCTGATGCTGATGGGCGGCGTCGTGCGCGGCCTGCAGATCGCCGGCGCGCTGGATCAGTTGCTCGAGATCAGCGTCCGCTATGCCGGCGAGCGCGTCGCCTTCGAGAAGCCGATCGGCAAATTCCAGGCGGTGCAGCACAATCTCGCGCGGCTCGCCGGCGAGAGCGCGGCGGCGAGCGCAGCTGCGACCTCTGCGGCCGATGCGATCGCGCGCGCTGATGCGTTCGATGACGCCATCTTCCTCGAGGCTGCCTCCGCCAAGATCCGCTGCGCCGAAGCCGCCGAGAAGGGTGCGGCGATCGCGCACCAGGTGCATGGCGCGATCGGCTTCACCACCGAGCACATCCTGCATCGCTTCTCGTTGCGCGCACTGGCCTGGCGCGACGATTTCGGCTCCGAAAGCCAATGGGCCGTCGCGCTGGGCCAACGCGTCGCCGCCCGCGGCGCCGATGACTTATGGCCGCTGGTCGCCTCACGCTGAGACGGAAGAGGATTGCCGCATGACCGCACTTCGTTTCGATCCGATCCGCCTGCCGCCCGAATGCGAGGAGTTGCGCAAGGAGGTGCGCGCGTTCCTCGCCGAGGAGATTGCTGCCGGCACCTTCAATCCCTATCAGCCGCTGCGCGAAGATGCCGATGCGCGCGAGTTCTCCCGGCGCGTCGGCGAACGCGGCTGGATCGGCATGACCTGGCCGAAGAAATATGGCGGCCACGAGCGCACGTTCCTGGAGCGCTATGTGGTGACCGAGGAGATGCGCGTCGCCAACGCGCCCGTGCGGCGCTTCTTCGTCGCCGACCGCCAGAGCGGGCCGATCCTGCTGCGCTACGCCCCCGAACATATCAAGGCGGACATCCTGCCGCGCATCTGCCGCGGCGAGCTGTGCTTCGCGATCGGCATGAGCGAGCCGAACTCCGGCTCAGACCTGTTCGCCGCCAAGACGCGCGCGACCAAGACCGATGGCGGCTGGCTGATCAACGGCTCGAAGATCTGGACGACGTCGGCGCACATGGCCGACTACATGATCGCGATCTTCCGGACGTCGCCGTCGACCAAGGAGAACCGCCGCCACGGCCTGACGCAATTCCTGGTCAACATGAAGTCGCCGGGGATCAAGGTGAATCCGATTGGCCAGATCACCGGCCAGAAGGAGTTCAACGAGGTCGTCTTCACCGACGCCTTCGTGCCGGACGACCATCAGCTCGGCGAGATCGACGGCGCCTGGAAGCAGGCGACCTCCGAGCTCGCCTATGAGCGCTCCGGGCCGGAGCGCTTCCTGGAAACCTATTACGTGCTGACCGAGCTGGTGCGCGCCGTCGGCCCCGATCCCGACACGCGCAGCGCCGAGGGCATCGGCCGGCTGGTGGCGCAGCTGCATGCGATGCGGCGGATGTCGGTGTCGGTTGCCGGCATGCTGCACGCCGGCAAGGAGCCAGTGGTCGAGGCGTCGATCGTCAAGGATGTCGGCACGGTGTGGGAGCAGCAGCTGCCGCATCGCGTGCGTGACCTCGCCGCCTTCGTCGAGGAGGACGCCGGCAATCGCGAGACGCTGGAAAATCAGCTGACCTTCGCGATCCGCACCGCGCCGAAGCTGACGATCCAGGGCGGCACCACGGAGGTGCTGCGCGGCATCATCGCGCGCGGGCTTGGGTTGCGGTGAGGGCAAGTCGAATCTCCTCCTTATTAGCTGACGGCGTCGACAACCACACTCCGTCATTGCGAGCGAAGCGAAGCAATCCAGGGCTGAGCAAGGACTCTGGATTGCTTCGCTTCGCTCGCAATGACGCCCATACAAGCAGAACTGGAGCCCCACGTGACCACTTTCCCTGACATCGGCGTCGAGATTCATGGCCATGTCGGCCTGATCGAGATCCGCCGGCCGCCGCTCAACTTCTTCGACATTTCGCTGATCAACCAGATCGCGGATGCGCTCGAGGGCTTCGATCGCGACATCGAGATTCGCGCCTCGGTGCTGGCCGCACAGGGCAAGGCGTTCTGCGCCGGCGCCAATTTCACCGATCCCGCACGCCAGGCGCAGGACGCGGCCGAAGCCAAACGCGATCCGGCCGACAGCCTCGGGGCGATCAACCATCTCTACATGCAGGCAGTGCGCATCTTCCGCTGCAAGAAGCCTGTCGTCGCCGCCGTGCATGGCGCCGCCATCGGCGGCGGGCTCGGGCTTGCGGTATCCGCCGATTTCCGCGTCACCTGCCCCGAGGCGCGCTTCTCGGCCAACTTCACCAAGCTCGGCTTCCATCCCGGCTTCGGACTGACGGTGACCTTGCCGGAGCTCGTCGGCAAGAACAACGCCGAGCTGATGTTCTACACGAGCCGCCGCGTCACCGGCGAAGAGGCCTTGAAGATGGGCCTCGCCAATGAATGCGTGCCGCAGGACCAGGTGCGCACGGCCGCGATGAAGCTGGCTGCCGAAATCGCCGAATGCTCGCCCCTCGGTCTGCTCTCCACCCGCGCCACGATGCGCGCCAACCTCGCCGACCGCGTCATGGCCGCCACCGAGCACGAGCTGGCCGAGCAGACAAGGCTGCGCGCGACCGAGGATTTCAAGGAAGGCGTGAAGGCGACGGAGGAGCGGCGGTTTGCGAATTTCAAGGGGCGGTGAGGGGCCGGCTTGACGACGCGACTATTCTACTACGAACACTTCCCGTGCGGCGGCCCCTCACCCCAACCCTCTCCCCGTGAAGAACGGGGAGAGGGAGCGCAGCGTGCGCTGCGGTAAGGGCTCGTGTCGTCACGAAAATGGCGACTATCACTTGGTGAGTTGAGGCAATTACTCTCGGCGCGCGCTGCAACCTCTCCCCGCCCTTTGCGGGGAGAGGTCGGATTGCACCGCAATCCGGGTGAGGGGCATGGCACATATGAAGCCCAGATCGCAGTCTATCGGACGGGCACAACGAGTGCGAATCGATGGACGAGATCTGAGACCAACTCACAATCTCACCTGATCGCAGTAAACGTCACACCCGCGATCTCGAAGCCATCGCGCGACACAGCATAGCTGCGCGTCCGCGCAGCGTCGGGGACGCGCGCGACGTCCGTCACGCGAAAGGACAAGCCGCTCATGAATTCACGCTCGCCCCGCGTAACGCGAATGCGAGCGTTCGGCAGCGCCAGATCGCTAGTGCCATCGTTTCCCGTCTGGGGCCCCACATCAAGAATCCGTCCCCAATGCGCAGCGAGCGCTGATGGCTGCGGGCTCTGCAGCACGACCTCCGTGAGCGCCGTCGTCACTTCGCTGCGGATCGCTCGCGTCCAGTCCGGCCCTGCGGGCGGATACGGCCCGAGCACGTCATCGCTGCCGTCGGTGTGGTTGAGCTCGATGAACGCGGCGCGGCAGTCGCGCGGATGCAATTGCACGCCGTGATAGGGCGGGTGATCGATCACATTGGCGGTGCGCACGCCCATGGCATTGGCACGGGCGGCGCGGCCGTCGGGATCGTCGCAGGAGAAGATCGCCATGTAGCCGCCGCGCCCGCCGGACTTGTCGAGGAAGCGGCCCGCGGCGGTGCCCTCGCGGATCGGCGCGACGACCTCGAGCAGGATCGGCCCGACCGGCAGCAGCGCATTCTCCAATCCGTATTTGCCGACATGCGGATCGCGGTAGCAGACCTCGAGCCCCATGATCGCGGCGATGTCGGACACCACCGGCTCGAGGCTGCGGGCGACAAGGCAGATCTGGCGCAGGTGGAGATAGGGCATGGCCGGACTCATTAGGTTGATCTACGACACAGCTCCGCAGCACCAGCCGCCGTCATTGCGAGCGTAGCGAAGCAATCCAGGGCCGAGCAAGGACTCTGGATTGCTTCGCTACGCTCGCAATGACGGAGAAGCGCGCCACTACCGCCCGTGAAACACCGGCGCACGCTTCTCGACGAACGCCCGCGCCGCTTCCTTGTGATCCTCGGTCTCGCTGCAGCGCGAGTGGTGCATCGCCTCGGCGTCGAAACAGGCCTCCAGGCTCATCGTCTCGGCGTTGTTGATGTTGCGCTTGATGTAGCCGAGCGTGACGCTCGGGCCCTGCGCCAGCGAGAGCGCGAGCTCGCGCGTAGCGGCGTCGACCTCGGCATCAGGCACGACCTTCGTCACCATGCCCAGCGCCAGCGCCTCCCGCGCGGTCAGGATCGGCGAGGTCAGATACAGCTCGCGCGCTTTGGCGCTGCCGAGCAGCTGCGTCAGGAAATATGTGCCGCCGAAATCACCCGACAGCCCGACCTTGGCAAAGGCCGTCGTGATCTTGGCGGATTCGCCGGCGACGCGGAGGTCGCAGGCGAGCGCGATCGACAGGCCCGCGCCAGCGGCCGCGCCGTCGATCTGCGCCACGACGGGCTTCTGCATTTGATGCAGCACGCGCGACACCTCCATGCGCTCGCGCAACATCGTCACCTTGGTCTCGAATGACGGCGCGGTCTTTGCCTCTGCCATCGCCTTGACGTCGCCGCCGACGCAGAACGTGCCGCCGGCGCCCTTCAGCAGCACGGCACGCACCTCCGCATCATTGGCCGCGCGCTGCGCGGCCTCGACCAGTCCCTTCGTCAAGTCACTATTGAGCGCGTTGCGCCGCTCCGGGCGGTTCATCGTGATGGTGAGCAGACCGGAATCGAGGTGTTGCAGGACGGTGCTATTGGTGGTCATGGCGGAGGTCTCCGATTTGGCCGTCATTGCGAGGAGCGAAGCGACGAAGCAATCCAGAGTCCCCGTGTCGCCCTGGATTGCTTCCGCCGTCGCCCTTCGGGCTAAGGCGGACACGTCGCTTCGCTCGCAATGACCACGATTATTTCTTCACCAGTGGACAGCGCGACAGCTCCAGCGACTGGAACGCCTCGTTGCCGGGCACGGTGGCGAGCAGCTTGTAGTCGTCGGACTTCGCTTTCGATTCCGACGGCTTCTTGACCTCGAACAGATACATGTCGTGCACCATGCGGCCGTCCGCGCGGATGCGGCCGCCCTTCGCGAACATGTCGTTGATGTCAGTCGACCGCATCAGCTTCATGACGGCGTCCGGATCGGTGGTGCCGGCGGCCTTCACCGCCTTGAGATAGTGCGTCACCGAGGAGTACACGCCGGCCTGCGCCGAGGTCGGCACGCGCTTGGTGCGCTCCATGAAGCGCTTGGTGAAGGCGCGGGTGTCGTCGTTGAGATCCCAGTAGAACGCTTCGGCGACCAATAGCCCCTGCGCGGTCTCCAGTCCGACGCTGTCGATGTCGGAGACGAAGGCGAGCAGCGGCGACAGCTTCTGGCCGCCCTTGGCGATGCCGAACTCGGCCGCCTGCTTGATCGCGTTGATGGTGTCGCCGCCGGCATTGGCGAGCCCGATCACCTTGGCCTTGGACGCCTGGGCCTGCAGCAGGAAGGACGAGAAGTCGGAGGTGTTGAGCGGGTGGCGCACACTGCCGAGCACCTTGCCGCCGGACTTCACGACGACCGCGCTGGTGTCTTTCTCGAGATCCTGGCCGAATGCGTAATCGGCGGTGAGGAAGAACCAGCTGTCGAGCCCCGACTTCACCGCCGCGAGCCCGGTGACGTTGGCCTGCGCGAAGGTGTCGAACACGTAGTGCACGGTGTAGGGACCGCAGGCCTCGTTGGAGAGACGCACCGAGCCCGGACCGTTGAAGATGATGATCTTGTTGCGCGCCTTGGCGATCTCGCCGGCGGCCAGCGCAGTGGCGGAGGCTGCGACGTCCCAGATCATCTCGACGCCCTGGTTGTCGAGCATGTCGCGTGCGATGGTGGCGGCGAGATCGGCCTTGTTGAGATGATCGGCGGCGATCACCTCGATCTTGCGCCCGAGCACCTCCCCGCCGAAATCCTCGACCGCCATCTTCGCCGCGGCCTCGCTGCCGGGCCCGGTGATGTCGGCATAGAGGCTCGACATGTCGAGGATGCCGCCGATCTTCAACGGCGGCTTACTCTGCGCCTGCGCTACGCTGGCGCACAGCGTCAGCGCCGACGCCAGCATGACCAGTGACGTCGCCGCGCCGCGAATGGATCCGCTCATCAATATCCTCCCTGCCGGGCACGTCGCTACATGGCAACGGCCTCGTTGATAGTTGGCATCATGACGCACGCCCAGGCATGCGGCAAGCGCCTAACAAAGCAGACGGATGCCGCTGTTTTCCGCTCAGTGGAACGCAAATTTCGTGCGATGATGCAGCATGGCGCGTGCACGCATGATCGACTGCAGACGAGGGCTCGCCAGCGGAATGCTGAGTGCGACGATCGCGGCGACGTCGACCACAATGATCGTCGCGGCGTCGACCATAATGGTCGTCGCGGCGTCGCCGAGCCATGCCGCCCCCTGCATGTTGGCGGAGCTTGGCGACGGGCATGTCAGCGACATCGTCGATGCACGCAGCGTGCGCCTCAGCGACGGCCGGGAGATCCGGCTCGCCGGCATCGAGGTCCCGCCGCCGGAGCAGCGCGCGGCGGCGATTGACGCGCTCGGCGCGCTATTGCGCGACCGGGACATCGTGCTGCGCGGCGACGATGACGCACCCGACCGGTACGGCCGTCAACGCGCGTTCGCCTTCATCGCCGGCGACGACCAGCCGGCTCAAAACGAGCTGCTGCGGCAGGGCGCCGCCCTGCGCGGGATCGACGTTCAGGACCGGGACTGCGCCCTCAGCCTCGGAACGGCGGAGGCCGAGGCGCGCACGGCGCAGCGCGGGCTCTGGAAGATTGCGACCGTCATAAAAAACGCGGAAAGTCCAGACGATATTTTGGCTCGCGTAGGGCTATTTACGGTTGTCGAAGGGAAGGTGTTGTCCGTACGACAGACGGGGACAACAACTTATCTGAACTTCGCTCGTAGCTGGACACGGGGCTTCGCGGTGATTATTCCAAAGCGTATGGTGGCGGTATTGGAAGGTGCCGGCATCGAGACAAAATCACTTGCGAATCGGCGGGTTCAGGTGCGCGGTTGGGTCGAAGCGCATCAGGGCCCGAGACTGGAACTGAGCCAGATCACCCAGATCGAGATTTTGAGCGGCAACTGATCCGCGAAGGTACGTGAGTAGCGACGTGAACTTGTCTGTTCGAGCGCGCATGACGATGGTGGGCTGCTGTTCGCGGATCGCACCAGCTTTGCTGTGCGTCGGACTGGCGCTGGGCGGCTGCAGCGACATGGGCAAGCTGCAGCAGGCCACCGCGCCGATGCCGACGCCGCGACCCAAGCCCGCGATGGTGCAGACCACGCCGGCCAGCGATCGCGAGCACGAGCGCATTCTTGCAACCTATGGCGGCGCCTATGAGGATCCCCAGCTTGAAGGGCTGATCAGCAAGATCGTCGATCGGCTCGTCGCTGCGTCAGATCGGCCGGACCAGGGCTACAAGGTCACGATCCTGAACTCCGGTGCGGTCAACGCCTTCGCGCTGCCGACGGGCCAGCTCTATGTGACGCGCGGCCTGATCGCGCTCGCCAACGACACCTCGGAATTGTCGTCGGTGCTGAGCCACGAGATGGCGCATGTGCTGGCGCGGCACGCCGCGATTCGCGAGGATCAGGCCCGCCAGGCGGCCGTCGTGACCCGCGTCGTTTCCGACATGGGCAACGATCCGGACCTCACGGCGCTGGCTCTGGCCAAGACCAAGCTGACGATGGCGAGCTTCTCGCGCACCCAGGAGTTCGAGGCGGACGGCATCGGCGTAGGGATTTCCGCCAAGGCCAAGTTCGACCCCTATGGCGCGGCGCGGTTCCTGTCCTCGATGGAGCGCAATGCCGAGCTGAAGGCCGGCAAGGTCGCCATCGACCCGCGCGCACAGGACTTCCTGTCGTCGCATCCGGCGACGCCGGAGCGGGTGCAGAACGCGGCGGCGATCGCCAAGCAATACGTCTCCTCTGATGCCAAGGAGCATGATCGCGAGACCTATCTGGCGGCGGTCGACAACATCGTCTACGGCGAGGACCCGAGCGAGGGCTTCGTGCGCGGCCGGCGCTTCCTGCATCCGAAGCTCGGATTCACCTTCCAGGCGCCGGAGAACTTCACGCTCGACAACACCGCGCAGGCCGTGATCGGCGTGCGCGAGGGCGGCGCCCAGGCGATGCGCTTCGACGTGGTGCGCGTGCCGGCCCAGCAGACGCTCGGCGACTATCTCAATTCCGGCTGGATGGAGAATGTCGACAAGTCGGCGACCGAGGAGCTCACGATCAACGGCTTCCCGGCGGCCTCCACGACGGCCAGCGGCGATCCCTGGCAGTTCAAGGTCTATGCCCTGCGGGTCGGCAACGACGTCTACCGCTTCATCTTCGCCTCGCGGCAGAAGACCACCGAGAGCGAGCGCAACGCGCGGGAGGCGGTCAACTCGTTCCGCCGCCTCAGCCTGGAAGAGATCCAGTCGGCCCGGCCGCTGCGCATCAAGGTCATCACGGTGCAGCCCGGGGACACCGTCGAATCCCTGGCCCACCGCATGTCCGGCGTCGACCGCCCGATCGAGCGCTTCCGCGTCCTCAACGGCCTCGACGCCCGCGCCCAAGTCAAGGTCCGCGACCGCGTGAAGATCGTGGTGGAGTGACAGGAAGCTGAGGGTTCGGGAGCCGGCGCCTGGAGAGTGCAATATCGGCCATGACCTCTCCCTCCCCGACGCCTCACCTGTTCCTGTTATCTTTGTTCGATCGTGAGCAATGGTGCCCGGTGTTGCAGGCCCGTTTCGCGGTCACCGATCGTCTTCGGCTTTGCGACCTGCTCGGCGCAACCGAAGAGGCCGAGCTGGATCAGAAGATCTTCTATCTCAACGATGCCGAAGCGCTGAAGCTCTGCGAGGCGTTCGGGATCAGCCTCGACTGGGCTGCCCTCGACTTCCCCGATCGCGAGTTCATCGTCGATCGCATCCCATCGATCCAGCAGGCCCCCTATCTGATCCACACCGGCTACGAGCTGCCGCTGCTGCTCGACGGCCGCAAGAAACTGGCGCGGTTCATCGAGCCCTATCCGCCCATGAGCTTTGAAGGCGAGGAGCGGTTCGACCACTGGGTCGCGGCCGGCCTGCTGCACAAGGAGGTCGAGCTCGAGCCGTCCGGCAATGAGCGGACGCAGGCGGGTGGCCGTCAGGGCACGAGGCACGTCTACTTCACCGCCAAAGGTGAGGAGTGGCGCATTCCCGCGATGAAGATGGTCTGGAGGGCCGGCGGCTGGAACGAGCACTTCGAACGGCTGGAGGGCATGCTGTTCTGGCAGAACGACTGGTGGATCGAGCGAGGACTGCGTGGCGGCGGCTTCGGTGGCATGCCGCACTGCTGTGCCGTCACGAATGAGGGGCTGGCCTGGATCAAGCAGGCCGGGTACCGGGCGCTGCCTCCGATCGCGGAGCCGGAGCTCGTGCTCGACGATTATGGTCCTCAGCGGTCGATCGACGAGCAGATGTCCCGGCTTGAACGAGCCGATGCGGCGGCACTGGCGGTGTTCAGCGTCGATTGGCGCGCCTTCGCGCTCTGGGGCACGGAGGTCGGGCCACGTCGCCTCCTTGCGTCGCGCATTCCCGAGCTGAACCAGCTGCTGCTCCGTCCGATCACGATCCAGTTGGTGCAGGCCAATCCTGAGGGGTGATCCCGGGAGCCGTCTTCTGGTCTGGTCGTATCACGACCGCGTCGTGATGCGTGAAAGCTGCGATCCGGAGTCCTCGGCGCTGCTCCGCGCCATCAAACCTCGCACCATCCTGGTGAGCAGATCAACCGCAAGCAGGAGATGGGAGAGCAGAACGAGCAGCACTGACGCGAGCTCGAACTCGCCGAGCCCCGAGACATGGTCTTCGTAGGTCCCGGCCTGGGTGAAGCATTCATAGGGCGGCCGGCCAGCGGTGGCGAGCAACGACATCGCAGCCACCAATTCGACAAGTCCGAGCCCCAGGTTCAGCATGACGCTGGCAGTGCCGCGGACGAGCAGCACTGGAACGGCAGCGACGAGCAGCACGAGCAAGAGCGCGCCGACGGACGTCGGCTCGCCGAAGAGCATGCCTTGGCCCGCACAAGGTTCGTTGTAGGCCTTCGCCGCTATCGGCTGCGCATGATGGTAAATCGAGAGCGCCCCGCCATAGGCGAGAAGGCTGGCGAACCGACAGAAGGTGCGGAGCCGCTTGGTGGAGCGCATGGCAGCCGGCATGACCTCACGGCCTCGCAAAAAAGCCCGACCTTGCGGCCGGGCTTTCGTAAGTAACTAATTCGAAAACGCGCTAACGAGTGATCAGGCGGCTTCATCCGCCACGGCGGTGTCGTCGCCGTCGATGTCGTCACCCTCGGCGTCGGCATCGCCCTCAGCCACCGCGTCGGCCTCGGTCTTGGCACCGCGACGCGGGCTCTTGGCGAGCTGCGTCTCGATCTCCTTGACGGCCTCGGTCTCGGTCGAGTGCTGCACGACCGCGATCTCGCGCGACAGCCGGTCCAGCGCGGCTTCATACAGCTGACGTTCGCTGTAGGACTGCTCCGGCTGCGACTCCGAACGATACAGATCGCGCACGACCTCCGCGATCGCGACGATGTCGCCCGAATTGATCTTCGCTTCGTACTCCTGGGCGCGACGCGACCACATCGTGCGCTTGACGCGGGCGCGGCCCTTCAGGGTCTCCAGCGCCTTCTTGACCAGCGCCGGCTCGGACAGCTTGCGCATGCCGACATTGGCGACCTTGGCGGTCGGCACGCGCAGCGTCATCTTGTCCTTGATGAAGTTGATGACGAACAGTTCGAGCTTGGCGCCCGCGATCTCCTGCTCCTCGATGGCCAGGATCTGGCCGACGCCGTGAGCGGGGTAGACGACGAATTCGTTGGTCTTGAAGCCCTGGCGCTGGGTCGGCAATTTCTTCTCCTCGACGCGCGGCGCGGCCGCAGCGGGGGCAGCCGGCTTGGCGGCAACGGGGGGCTTGGCGGCAGCAGGGGCAGCAGCAGGAACGGCCGTCTTGGTGGCCTTGGGCGCAGCGGCAGCCTTGGCCGGAGCGGCCTTGGCGACAGAGTCCTTTTCAAGAGTGGTTTTCGCGGCGGATGCTTTCGCGGCAGTCTTGGCAGTCTTTTCAGGCATTGCGCTTCTTTTGTTCTTGGTGGACTTGGCAGCCGAGGCCTTTGCGGCAGCCCGAATCTCCTTTACAGGAGCCCGGGCACGGCCCTTGGAAACGCTGCGGCTGGCCGCGGCGGCTTTTTTTGTACTCTTGGAAGCACTCTTTTTACGCGTTTTCTGTGACACAGCCTGCGCGCGGAACTGCCACGCCCCTGTTTGATGTTGCGGGAACCTAAAAGGGC
This sequence comes from Bradyrhizobium sp. ORS 285, assembly GCF_900176205.1. NCBI lineage: Bacteria > Pseudomonadati > Pseudomonadota > Alphaproteobacteria > Hyphomicrobiales > Nitrobacteraceae > Bradyrhizobium > Bradyrhizobium sp. ORS 285. The sequence goes on along the minus strand of NZ_LT859959.1, from coordinate 106,316 downwards.
GGCCAAAAAAGGTTACGCATGGCCGGGTTCGGCTCTGAGAATGTGCCATATATAGCACATTTCCCGCAAAAATCAATGATTTAGAGGCCTCAGGGGCGGTATTGTGACGGATCCGCGAAGTTAGGGTTAAGTGAAGCGTGCCAGAATCGAACACTTGTGCAGCGCTTGTCACCGCACCGCAACATGCGTCCTAGCCCATTGTTTCCGCGTAGCGATTCCGATCGGCCGGTGATTCCGCATCAAGCCGCCGGCGCTGCTTCAGCGCCGGTCACATGGTAATCCCTCAGTCGCCGGCGCCGGCCTTGGACGAAAAATATTTCTCGAACTTTCCAGCCTCGCCGTCGTGCTCCTTGGCGTCCGCCGGCGGATCCTTCTTCTGGGTAATGTTCGGCCATGACTTGGCGTATTCGGCGTTGACGCCGAGCCACTTCTCCAGCCCCGGCTCGGTGTCCGGCTTGATCGCGTCGGCCGGGCATTCGGGTTCGCACACGCCGCAATCGATGCATTCGTCCGGATGAATGACCAGCATGTTGTCGCCCTCGTAGAAGCAGTCTACCGGGCAGACCTCAACGCAATCGGTGTATTTGCATTTGATGCAGTTTTCGGTGACGACGTAAGTCATCCAGGGCTCCGGAACGGATCAATAAATCGGCAGGCCTGCACTAGCGCAGGACGTGGTGTGCCGCAAGGGAAGCGCGGCGAAGAACTGAATCGCAAATGGCTTTGGCACAGCCGCTCACGAACGCCCGCCGGCCTCGACGTCATCATATAGCCCGCGGACCGAGGTCGCGTCACCGCGGCGCTCGGCGAAGCCGGTCACCCTGAGCACGCGGACATTGCGATCGAGCGCGATCGTCAGCACGTCGCCGATCTTCACGCCATGGCCGGGCGAGGTCTCGCGAACGCCGTTGATGCGGACATGGCCCGCGGACACCAGCGCTGCGGCGCTGGTGCGGGCTTTCACCACCCGCGCATGCCACAGCCACTTGTCGAGGCGCTGGCGCTCTGAAGGAACGTCGGACGTCGGCGTTGTCCCCTGGCTCGGCGCTGCGCGCGCGGATCAGTCCTTGCGGTTGTTGGCCGCGAGCTGTTCCTTGAGCGCGGCCAGCTTGGCGAACGGCGAATTCGGATCGGCCGGCCGGTCGCGATCGCGACCACCGCCGCCGCTCGAGGCGTAGGGGCGCAGCGCCGGGCCGCTGTCGCGCTTGTCGCGACCGCCCTTGCCGAAGTCGCGGCCGCCGCGTCCCTCGCGGTCGCCGCCGAACTTGCCGCCCTTGTTGCGGTCGCGGTTCTGGTCGCGTCCTTTGGCATCGTTGTCGCGGCGCGGCCCGCGATCCTCGCGCGCCGGGGAGGCCCCGGCGGCAGCCTCGCCGCCTGCCTGTGGCGAGCCCTTGCGGAAGTCCTTGCCGAACTCCTTGACCCGGTCGCGACGGCCATGACCGCGATGATGGCGATCTCCCCGCGCCTCGCCTTCGGCCGGTGCGGCACCCGCCGCAGCCTGCTCGCCGCTAGCGGCGGCCTGGCCGCGATCGTGCTGCGGACGGTGATGGCGGTTGCGCTGATGATGCTCGTGGCGCGGACGACGCTCTTCCGAGCGTCCGCCGGGACGCCAGACCTCGACCAGCACGGGCTCGGCAGCCGGCGTGGCCTCAGCCGAGGCGGCAGGCTCCACAACGTCAGCCGGCGTTGCTTCGGGCTGCGGTGCCTCCGGCGCGACGGCTTCGGGGAGCGCGTCGGCCGGGGTCTCGGCCACAGCTTCGGCCTCGACGGCAGCAGCCTGGACTGCAGGCGTCTCCTCGGACGGAGGAGCGGTGACGAAATCGACCGTGGGGAGTGACGACATCGCCGAGACCGGCGCCGGCTCGACGGAAGGCTCCGCAGCGACCTCCGGGGCCATCACCTGCTCGGTGACCGGCGCCACAGCGGCTTCGGCCACGGTCGGCGTCTGCTCGCTCGCGCTGGCGTCGACGGCCTCCGTCGGCGCGGCTTCGGTCGGCGCGGCTTCCGATGTGACGGCCTCCGCCGGCTTCTCCACCGGTTTGGAGGGCAGCGGCGGCCGCTTCTCCATGCGGTAGCCGAGCGCGCGCAGGATGGAGGCGAAATCCTCGCCGGCCGAGCCGGTGAGCGAGGTCATCGCCTGGGTCACGACGAAGCCACGACCATCGAACGCTCCGGCGGGCTTTTCGCCCTGCGTATTCTCGCGCCACGCCAGAGCGGGGCGAATCAGGTCGGCGAGCCGCTCCAGGATGTCGACGCGCACGGCACGCTCACCCGCCTGCTTATAACCGAGCACGCGGTAGGCGTCGCGCGGCAGCGCCTTGTCCGCCGGGAACGAGGTGCGCCCGGAGCTTGCCAGATGCTGCGCGCCGGTCAGCGCGGACATGTCGACATTGCCCTGCTTCTCGGCCCACAGCAGCGCAGCGAGCGCGCGCGCGGCCGGCTTGAGCAGCGCCGGGACGTAGATGTGATAGGCGCCGAACCGCACGCCATATTTGCGCAGGGTGGCACGCGACGGCTGGTCGAGATCCTTCATCTCGCCCGCGATCTTGGCGCGCTCGATCACGCCGAGCGCCTCCACCAGCTGGAAGGCGATGCCACGCGCGATACCGGTGATGTCCTCGGCCTTGGACAGTTCGAACAGCGGGCCGAGCAGCTTCTCGATATGGGTCTTGAGCCACAGATCGAGCCGGGCCTGCACCTTGTCGCGGGCCGCACCTGTCAGCCGCTCATCGGCAATGATGCGCAGTCGCGGATGCAGGGCGTCATCGGCCGCCACCAGCTTGGCGACGGCGTCGCCGGTCCAGCGCATGGTGCCGTCGGCAGTGAGCACGATGTGCTCATCCGGCGCATTGGACAGCTTCTCGGCACGCGCCTCGATCTCGCCGGCCAGCGCCTTCTGGGCAGCAGCCTGCAAGGCCTTGGCCTCGGAGCCGGCTTCGGCGGCGTCGGGGGCGAAGGTGAATCCATCCAGGCGGCCGATCGCGTGCCCTTCAACGATCACTTCGCCGGTCTTGCCGATTTCCGTATTCAAAACACTGTTCTCCCGCAGGCGCCGCATCAATACACTGGTACGACGGTCAACGAAACGCTCTGTGAGCCGTTCATGAAGGGCGTCTGACAATTTATTTTCGAGTTCGCGGGTAATTCCCTGCCAATAGTCGGGATCACGCAGCCAATCTGGCCGATTGGCGACAAAGGTCCAGGTGCGAATTTGTGCAATCCGCCCTGACAGCGTGTCGATGTCCCCATCTATGCGGTCCGCCTGGTCGACCTGGGCCGCATACCAGGCGTCGGGAATACGCCCCTTCTGCATCAGGAAGCCGAACACCGTGGTGACCAGCTCCGCATGCGCGGCCGGCGACAGCCGGCGATAATCGGGAATCTGGCAGGTTTCCCATAGACGCTCGACAGCGGCGGCGCCATGCGCCATGTCGCGCACCTCGGCGTCGCGCGCGGCGTGATCGAGCACGCGCAGATCCTCGGCGATCGGCGCTCGCGTCAGCGCCTCATGGCCGGGTGCCAGCGCCAGCGACACCTGCAGCGCGCCGAGCGAGGCGAAATCGAGCTTCGAATTGCGCCATTGCAGCACCTTCACGGTATCGAAGGTGTGGTTCTGGAGCGCGTTCACCAGCTCAGGCTCGAACGGGGCGCAACGCCCAGTAGTACCGAAGGTCCCGTTACGCGTTGCGCGCCCGGCACGGCCTGCGATCTGGGCAAACTCCGACGGCGTCAGGCGGCGGAACTGATAGCCGTCATACTTCCGGTCGGAGGCAAAGGCGACGTGATCGACGTCGAGATTGAGGCCCATGCCGACGGCGTCGGTGGCGACGAGATAGTCGACGTCGCCGTTCTGGAACATCGCCACCTGAGCATTCCGCGTGCGCGGCGACAGCGAGCCGAGCACGACAGCCGCGCCGCCATGCTGACGGCGGATCAATTCGGCGATCGCATAGACCTCGTCGGCGGAGAAGGCGACGATCGCGGTCCGCCGCGGCTGCCGCGTGATCTTGCGGTCACCGGCGAATTCCAGCTGCGACAATCTCGGCCGCGTTACCATCGAAGCGCCCGGCAACAGCCGCTCGATGATCGGACGCATCGTCGCAGCGCCCAGCAGCAGCGTCTCGTCGCGGCCGCGGCGATTGAGGATGCGATCGGTGAAGACGTGGCCGCGCTCGAGATCGGAGGCGATCTGGATTTCGTCGACGGCGAGAAAGGACACGTCGAGATCACGCGGCATCGCCTCGACGGTCGAGACCCAATAGCGCGGATTTTTCGGCTTGATCTTTTCCTCGCCGGTGATCAGCGCGACAGCTTCGCTGCCGACCCGATCGGCGATCTTGTTGTAGACCTCCCGCGCGAGCAGCCGCAGCGGCAGCCCGATGATGCCGGAGGAGTGCGCAAGCATGCGCTCGATCGCAAGATGAGTCTTGCCGGTGTTGGTCGGACCGAGCACGGCAGTGACGCCGCTTCCGGGAGCACGGTCGGGTGCACGGTCGGACATGCGCTCGAAAGGCGAGGCAGCCGAAGAGGACGAAAAAGCCATTCGTTAAATTTGGGTCTCGAAGCCGGCGTTGCAGGCGCGCGGGTCAGGCGCGATGGATGCTGGATTTGTCGTCGTTACTGAGAGGCTGCGCTCCTCACCCTGTCTCACATTGTGACGCATATAGGCACGCAGCTTAAGCTTCGGAACGCCTTGAGAACGAATCACGAAGGAATCGCTGACTCCCACGTCTTTCCGGCTTCGTTCACCGCAACATCTCGCGCTCTGCGATCTCATCAGCACTAGATCAAGTTTTCAGAGGCTCGACAAGCAACGCTTTTGCGAGGGAACCGGAGCGCGTTTGCGCCGCACCTGAGTCGAATCAGATCGAGGCAAGAGTCAAACGGATTCACCGATGTGACGAAGCGGCATCCTGAAGCGCACTCTCGAACCGCTGTCACTGCAACCGCGTCACGTGCCATCGGAGGTGTTGCGACGATTCAAGCAACATCATCAAGCCGATGCCGCGCGGTCACGCCATCACGCCCGAATCCGGATTCAGCCTCGGAGGCGCTTTCCGGAGCGACGCACATGGAACATGCGGAAAAATGATGGTCCGCTGCACTACTGCGTCTTGGCGACGTGCGGTGTCGCCTGGGTCATGAAGGTCGTCGCCTCCAGCATCGCGGTGCCGAACGACGTCGGGATGACCACCCTGAACGGCACCAGCACGCGCGTGCCTGCGAGCGGCACGAAGAAGACTTCCATGTTGCGCGCCTGGGCAAGATATTTGATCACCGGCCGGTCCGGGATGTAGCCCGCGACCGGCGTGAAGTAGATCGCGCACACCAGCGCAGGGCCGCGATAGCCCTTCTCCGCCTTGACGTTCTCCATGCGCTTGTAGTCGAGCTTGAGCTCGTAGCGCATCCGGCCGTCGAAGATCGGCGCAGCGCCCCGACAGGACTCCGGCGACAGCAGTTCGCCATTGCCGGGCACGCGCACCAGCGAAGCCGTCATCGGATCGAGCACGCCGCGCTTGTGCGCGTCCGTCACCGGAATGCGGTCGGCATCGACCGGCGGGGTCGGTTCGATGGCGAAATCCTTCACCGTGCCGTTCTGCAGATTGATGCGGATCTGCTCGGATTTCTTTCCCGTGGTGGTCGAGGCCTGATAGCTCTGAGCGACCAGCGCGCCGTTGACGACGCGGCCCTGCACTGAGCCCGTGCCGGAGCCTTGCGAGAAACTCTTCAGCAGTCCCGCGGTACCGCCTTGCACGGAGGCGCCGTATTGATCGTCGCCGATCTCGATGGCCCAGGTGCCCTTGCCCACGGGAATACCGGCCAGCGACGCCTCATATTGCGCGTCCAGCCGGGCCTGCGCCTGCGCGCTCTGCGCCAGCAGCAACAGACAAAGGGCGGAACCGGCCGCGATCAGGCGACGCGAGAGGAATGAGGGAGCCGAGATGATGGTCACGTGAGGGATGATCCTGCCGATCCGCCTGCCTGAGCGTCGGACTGATCCGACGCGCCGTCCTTGCTACTTAAGCCAAAAACGCCTTCGAACAACGCGAACCGTCCGACAATGGCGGTTTGTCCAGCGCTTTGCGCCCGAACAACCCTTGGGACGTTCGTCCTCTGACTTGCCGGAACCGCGCACTTTTTTCCGGCACCGCGCCAGGAGCCCGCCATTCTGGCGCTGGGAGGGTTCGCGGGTGCCCTATCCATCACGCCCGAATGCGCCCTTTATATGGTCTAAACTGCACGCTATACTATTGATTATACGTCCGCTTTTCTGATCGACCGGCATTGCGGCCCGACGCCGCAGGCCTGCTCGCTGCGGCATGCGTCCAGACGCAGGTACTGGCAAGCCCCGACGCCCGCCAATTGCCGTGGCCTTCAAAACCTTGACGAAAAGCCGCGTCCCCCCTATAGGACCGCATCTCCCAGAGACGAGCTGGACGAGTTTTGGACCCCCGCGGCCCGCCGATACGAGCGGACGAAGGGTGCGGGGATGAGAGAGGATTTATTGCCATGTCGCGGCGCTGTGAACTGACGGCCAAGGGCCCCCAGGTTGGCCACAAGGTCAGCCACTCGAACATCAAGACCAAGCGGCGCTTCCTGCCGAACCTGTGCAACGTCACCTTCATCTCGGACGTGCTCGGCCGCAACGTGCGCCTGCGCGTCTCGACCAACGCGATCAAGAGCGTCGACCACAATGGCGGCCTCGATGCCTACCTGCTGAAGGCCAACGCCGCGGCGCTGTCGCCGCGCGCCCTCGAGCTGAAGCGCGCGATCGAGAAGAAGGCCGCCGAGGCCGCTCCGGTCGCCAAGGCGAGCTGAGCTTCAAGGATTGATCGCCGGCCGCGCGAGCGGGCCTGAGCGAGTCGAATTGCCGGAACGGCTGGATCGCAAGATCCGGCCGTTTTCATTTGCGGGATGACGGCACCAAACCGCGCCTGCGCAGAAGCCGCGAGACGAACGGGCCAGCGCGTTCGTGCCGTCGCGTTCGCACAATGGCCATCGATGATCGATGATCGCGATGTCATCCGCCTGGTGACCAACGCGCCCCAGACGAAGTGTCATGGCCATCGACCTCCCCAACCGCGGCCAGATGCTCTACACTCGCTGCGGTAGCATTATCGCGGACATTCCTTTGTCATGAAGAATATTGTCATCTGCTGCGACGGCACCGGCAACGAGATCAGCGAGAACATTTCCAACGTCCTCAAGCTCTATCGCTGCCTGCGCAAGACCGACAAGACGACGCCGCACCAGGCCGTGTTCTACGATCCCGGCGTCGGCACCCTGACGCAGCCCGACAGCTGGCATCGCTTCAAGACCAATTTCAACATGGTGCTCGGTCTCGCGACCGGCTACGGCCTCGATGACAACGTCATCAAGGCCTACTGCTTCCTTGCGACGCATTACGAGGACGGCGACCGCATCTTCCTGTTCGGCTTCTCGCGCGGCGCCTACACGGTGCGCGTGCTGGCCGGGCTGATTCACAAGGTCGGACTGATCTCGCCCGATCAGCTCAATCTCGCCGGCTCCGGCGTGATCGCCTACAAGAAGTACTCGTCCGACAATCCGCAGGCCGGGCGTGGCATCACCAAGGAGCTCGAGAGCACCGAGGAAGAAGGGCCGATTCCGGAGAGCCGCGACGACCAGGCCGCACAGTTCGCCCGCATCACCTCGACGCGCTGGCCGACCATCCACTTCGTTGGCGTGTGGGATACGGTGGCCAGCGTGATCGTGCCGCGCACCGATCGGCTGTTCGCGCTGCCGAGCCTCGAGGAGCTGGCGTTCACGATCAGTAATCCCAGCGTGAAGATCTTTCGCCAGGCCGCAGCCATGGACGAGCGGCGCTGCATGTTCCGGCTGAAGCCGTGGGAGATGCCGCAGACCTTCACGCCGAATCGTTTCAACAAGGCCAAGGCGGGACCGCAGGACGCCAAGCAGGTGTGGTTCGCGGGCGTGCATTGCGACGTCGGCGGCGGCTATCCGGAGGCGCAATCAGCAGCCTCGAAATATCCGCTGCTCTGGATGATCGACGAAGCGGTCGAGGCCGGGCTTGCGGTCAATCCGCGCACCGTCAATCAGCTCGCCTGGGGCGTTCAGCGCAAGAACAGCCCGTTCTCCTATGTGGAGCCGAGCATCCGCGGCCCGCTGCACAATTCGATGACGCCAGCCTGGCGGCTGCTCGAATATCTGCCGAAGCGGGCGAAGTACAAGGAGTGGCCCCAGCGCAAGGCGCATTTCGGCTTCTACATTCCCGATTGCGAGCCGCGCTTCATTCCCGACGGCGCATTCATCCATGAGAGCGTGCTGATGCGCATCGCGGAGTCGACAGACTACCGGCCGGTGAACCTTCCGGCGACGTATGAGCGCGTGCCGCTGCCGGTCAAGCGAAAGACGGACTAGAGCTGCGCGCGCGGCGCCCGCCTTCGATGGCACAGCGCCTGCGGCCGTGACGCGTCAGATCATCTTGAGATGAATCACGCCGTCCGTGACTTCGCCGCGCGCGAACAGCTCGCGGGCGCGCTGCTCGAACGTCGTCCGATTTCGTTGCAGATAGGCCAGTGCCTGATTGCGGGTGCAGAAGCTGGTCTCGAGCTGACAGACCTGTCGCGTCGAGCCGATTGCGAGCGCAAAGGCGATCATCTGGCCTCCCTCGGCATCGTCCCTCGAAATGCGAACGTCTCTCGCAGCGGATTTGGGCACGTCAGCCTCCTCGGCAGGAAGGTGGAACCTGTACGCGGAACGCTGGCTTCACAAGTAAAACGAACATCGCCGCTCGCGGTTCGAACTATCGAGCGGCCTTCTTGCGCCGCTTGGGGGTCGCGGTTGACGCGGCATCAACGCCCGTCGCGGCGTCCTGCGCCTCTTTGGCCAGCCTGAGCGCGCGCAGCCGCTCCATGTTGTTGCGGACCGCGGTGGCGCGCCGATCCCACTCGGCCATCGCCTTGGCCCCGTCCTCGGCGGCGAGCTGCCGGCGCTCCGCCCGCGCAATGCTTTCAGCCGAGGGCTGCAGTGCTCGCTTCGTTGTCATCGACTGATCCCTTCTCAAGAGTTGCTAGTCGAGACGAAACGCGAACAGCCCGCTCAATCCTGGAGATCGAGCGGGCATACCGGCCATTTCAGTACATCCGTGAAATGGCTAGAGATCGATCAAGTCGATCAGATCAGCGAGAGATTTTCCGCGCTGGTCTTACCGCGCATCTTGTCGGTCTTCACGTCGTAATTGAGCTTCTGGCCTTCGGCCAGACCGGACAGACCAGCACGCTCGACGGCGCTGATATGAACGAACACGTCGTTCCCGCCGTCCTGCGGTTGAATGAAACCAAAGCCCTTCTGGCCGTTGAACCACTTCACGGTACCCTGCATGTCTATCTCCAAGCATATTCATCGCGCGAACACCGCACGATATCATCATTCAACTGAGCGATGACTTTGGAAATAGCCCGCGGGCACATTCAGAAAGGCACAGCGGCTAATCGAACAATCTCAAGGTAGACCCTTTCCTGGGGATTACAAGGGCGCGGGGCAAATATAGTTTGCGGCCGGTGACACTGCACCCCAACGCGCTGGCAATATCGAGGCTTCGCGCCTATCTTGCTGAGCACCATCGGTAACGGCCCGGCCATCGATGGCTGAGAGACGATCGTGCTCCCGCCTTCATACGAAGCGGATCACCATGTCTCAGCGCAGCTCTCATTTCGTTTCTCATTACATCGCGTTCAGCTCATTATTCTGATTCTGAAGCAGACAATGCCGAACGTGGCGTGATCGCTGGCGCCGCGCCGATCGACTCCACACGACAGACACTCATCGCAAGATGAAGAAGGAGGATGCTTTTGCAGGTACTCGTACGTGACAATGACGTCGACAAGGCTTTGCGCATTCTCAAGCGCAAGATGCAGCGCGAGGGCGTGTTCCGCGAGATGAAGCGCCGTCGCTCCTACGAAAAACCATCGGAGCGCAAGACGCGCGAGAAATCCGACGCGATCCGACGCCAGCGCAAGGTCGCGCGCAAGGCGGCGATCCGCGAAGGACTGCTTCCGGCGCCGGTGAAGAAAGCGCCCACGGCCAGGCCGGGCGCACTTCCGTCGACGAATTCAGCGCGCAGCGAGCGGCCGCAAAGTCAGCTCACCTCCGTGCCGTCACGGAGCTGAGCACGAGGGCCATTACCCGGTCGATAGTGGAGTAAACGAAGCCGGCGCTCACGCCGGCTTCTGTTTGTTGTCAAAATGTTTTCTGCCGGCGAAAGCCGCCTCGCGCGCCAGGCGCTCGGCCTTTAGGCGCTCGCGGTTCTGATCGAACGCGCTCTGCGCCTTCTCATAATCACTGGTTGGGGCCGGAGCCGGCTTGAACGCCTTCTGGGCTTCGAGCACCGCGGCCGTGGGCCTACGCTCTGACATCGGGGATTTCCTCATTGGAGTGGTGAACACGCCGGCATGTGCTGGCAAGATTGGCACAGCATGGCCTCGGTTCCGTGACGGCATCGGCGGACGCGCGTCTCGCAAGCTTGCGCCCGAGCGCGGATGCTGATCGGAACCCGCCTTCGCGAATGGGCGCTAGCTCAGGGTCCGATTGATCACGTTATAACTGAATTGCGCCGATTATGTTGCAGCTCATTCACGCGTCCAGTTCGGCCGGATGCGGCTTGCGCCCGGGGACGGCCGCGAGCAGTTCGCGCGTATAGGGGTGCTCCGGATTCGCAAACAGCGCCGCCGTCGATTTCAGCTCGACGATCTCGCCCCTCTGCATCACCGCGATGCGATCGCAGATCTGCGCGGCGACCCGCAGGTCGTGGGTGATGAACAGCATCGACAGGCCGAGCCGCGCCTTCAGATCCTCCAGCAGCCGCAGCACCTGCGCCTGAACGGAGACGTCGAGCGCCGACACGGCCTCGTCGGCCACGATGATCTCGGGATCGAGCGCGAGCGCGCGCGCGATCCCGATGCGCTGGCGCTGGCCGCCGGAGAATTCGTGCGGGTAGCGCTCGATCGCGCCAGCGTCGAGCCCGACCAGTCCCAGCAGCTCCTGCGCGCGCTTCAGCGCCGCGTCCAGGGGCGTACCGCGCGCGACCATGCCGTCGGCGATGATGCGGCCGACCTTGCGGCGCGGGTTCAGCGAAGCGAACGGATCCTGGAAGATCATCTGGATGCGATGACGCTGCGTGCGCAACGCACGTCCGTCGAGCGCGGTGAGATCGACGTCGCCGATGCGCACCGTGCCGCGATCGGCCTCGATCAGCCGCATGACAAGCCGTGCGACCGACGATTTTCCCGAGCCGGACTCGCCGACGAGGCCGAGCGTCTCGCCCTGATGGATGGCGAAATTCACCGCGTGCGCCGCGCGCGTCTCGCGGTTCGGCCGGAACCAGCCGGTCGGCGTCACATAGGTCTTGTCGAGGCCGATGACCTCGATCGCCTTCGGCTGATCCTCGCGCGTCGTACGCGGCGGCGGATCGAACGATGGCACCGCGGCGAGCAGCGCCTTGGTGTAGTCGTGTTGCGGATTGCCGAGCACGGTCTCGGCAGTCCCCTCCTCCACCACCTTGCCATGACGCAGCACCACGACCTGGTCGGCGATATCGGCGACGACGCCGAAATCGTGAGTAATGAACATCACCGCCATGTTGTGGCTGGCCTGCAGGTTGCGGATCAGCTTGAGGATCTGCGCCTGAGTCGTGACGTCGAGTGCGGTGGTCGGCTCATCGGCGACGAGCACCGCCGGCTCGAGCGCCAGCGCCATCGCGATCATCGCGCGCTGGCGCTGGCCGCCGGAGAGCTGGTGTGGATAGGCGCGGATGATGCGCTCGGGATCGGGCAGCCCGACCTCGCGCACCAGCGCCAGCGCCTTGGCGCGGCGCTCCCCGGGCGCGAGCAGGTCGTGTGCCTCGAACACCTCCATCAGCTGGTCGCCAATCCGCATCAGCGGATTGAGCGCGGTCATCGGCTCCTGGAACACCATGGCGATGCGGCGACCGCGCAGATCGCGCCAACCGTCTTCGTCGACCTTGAGCAGGTCGTGTCCCTCGAAGCGGATCTCGCCGCCGTCGACCTTCACGGTGTCCGGCAGCAGCCCGAGCAGCGCATGCGCGCACATCGACTTGCCCGAGCCGGACTCGCCGACCACGCAGACGATCTTGCCGGCGGTGAGATCGAACGACACGCCATCGACCGCATGCGCGCGCTCGGCGCCCTTCGGCAAGGCAATACGAAGGTTTTTAATGGCAACGACGGGATCAGACATGGTTCACCTGCCGCCACGCCAGGATTTCGTAGGGTGGGCAACGGCGCGCCGATTCCGCGCGTTGTTTGCTCCGCTCCCTCCCGCGCCGTGCCCACCATCAGCAGACGAGACCGACAATCGGTGGGCACGCTTCGCTTTGCCCACCCTACGGCAGTCATGATCGATCATGCTCACCTGCCCTCGCGCGAGAGGCGCGGGTTCAATGCGTCGTTCAGGCCCTCGCCGATCAGGTTGAGGCCGAGCACCGACAGCAGGATGGCGACGCCAGGGAACACCGTGATCCACCACGCCTGGCGGATGACGGTGCGGCCGGCGCCGACCATGTAGCCCCAGGAGATCAGGTTGGGATCGCCGAGGCCGAGAAACGACAGCGAGGATTCCAGGAGGATCGCGGTCGCGACCATCAAGGACGCCAGCACGATCACCGGCGACAGTGCATTCGGCAGGATCTCGCGCCAGATGATCCATGAATTGCTTTGCCCAGTCACGATCGCGGCCTGGACGTATTCGCGCGTGCGCAGAGAAAGCACCTCGCCGCGGACCAGCCGCGCCACCGGCGGCCAGCTGACCAGCCCGATGGCGGCGACGATCGAATAGATCGAGGGCTGCAGGATCGCGACCAGCACGATGGCGAGCGCGAAGCTCGGGATGGTCTGGAAGAACTCGGTGAAGCGCATCAAGGCATCGTCGACGCGGCCGCCGAAATAGCCGGCGATGGCGCCGAGCGGCACGCCGACGACGAGCGCGACCAAGGTCGAGACGAGGCCAACGAGCAGCGAGACGCGGGCGCCGAAGATCAGGCCGGCCAGCACGTCGCGGCCGAGCGCGTCGGTGCCGAGCGGCACCTTCGCCAAGGTGAACGGCGGCACGAACGGCCGCTGCACCATGCGCCACGGTGAATTGGGGAAGTAGAACGGACCGGCGACCGCGATCACGATCGCCAGGACGAGAATGATCAGCCCGATGATGCCGCTCGGGCTGCGCAGCATGGTGCGCCAGAACTGTCTCATGAGGCGTACTCGATGCGCGGATCGACCAGGCGGTAGACGAGGTCGGTGACGAGATTGAAGATCAGCACCATCGCCGAGGAGACCACGAACACGCCGAGCAGCAGATTGTAGTCGCGCTGGATCAGCGCGTCATACATCAGCCGGCCGATGCCAGGCCAGGCGAACACGGTCTCGGTCAGCACGGCGCCGCCAACCAGCGTGCCGGCGTGGACGCCGGCGAGCGTTACGACCGGCAAGAGCGCATTGCGCAGCACGTGGCGGCGCAGGATGACGCCATCGCGCAGGCCTTTTGCCCTCGCCGTCTTGACGAAGTCGAGCCGCTTGACCTCCAGCATCGATGCGCGGGTCATGCGGGTGTAGGTCGCCATGAAGAACAGGCCGAGCGTCGCAGCCGGCATCACGAGATGCGCGCCGACATCGAGCGCGTGGCGCAGACCCGTATAGCCGGCGCCGACGGTCTCGTAGCCGAAGCTCGGCAGCCAATCGACCCAGACGGAGAACAGGAGAATGGCAATCAGTGCGATCCAGAACAAGGGCGTCGCGTAGAAGATCAGCGCGAGCACGGTAATGGCCGTGTCGAGGAACGTCCCGGCGAACCGCGCCGCCAAGGCACCGAACAGCACGCCGAGCGCAAGCGAGATCGCGAACGCGGAAAGCGTCAGCAGCAGGGTCGCGGGCAGCCGCTCGCCGATCAGCTTGGCGACCGGCGCCTGCTGGCGGAACGAGAAGCCGAGATCGAGGGTGGCGATGCCCTTGACGTAGATGAGGAGTTGCTCCGGCAACGGACGATCGAGGCCGAACTTCTCCCGCAGCTGCGCGACGAACATCTGATCGGAGGCGCCAGCCTCGCCGGCCATGACGACAGCGGGATCGCCCGGTGCCAGCCGGATCAGGAAGAAGTTCAGCACGATGATGGCGAGAAGGACGATGACACCCTTCGCGACGCGCTGGGCGATGAAGGAGAGCATGAAGGGCCCGTGATGGTCAGCTCGGCACGATCAAATGAGGCGCTGGAGCGCGGCGTTGATGGCCGCGCTCCCTGAACAGCCGCTATTTGTCGAGCCAGGCGTCGCGGAAGCCGTCGTTGACGCCGACGCCGGTCGTGATCAGGCTCTTCACCTTGCATTTGGTGATGGTCGGGAACTGCAGCTCGAGCAGCCAGGCCACGGGGACATCCTCGACGAGGATCTTCTGCACCTTGTCGTAGGCCGCCTTGCGCTGGGCGTCGGTCGGCGCGGTCGCGCCCTCGGCGAACAGCTTGTCGACCTCGGGATTGGAATAGCCCTCGACATTGTTGAACACCTGGCCCTTGGCGATCGCCGAGGTCAGGTAGTTGCGGGAGACGCCGAGCGCGGGATCGCCATATTGGTAGAGATAGGTAAAGGCGAGGTCGTAGTCCCAGTCCATGATCTTCTGGTTGCCGCCGGGCACGTCGGTCGCGATCGTCTCGATCGTCATGCCGACGTCCTGCAGGTTCTGCTTCACCGCCTCGCCCCAGCGCTGCCAGGTCTCGCCATAGGCCAGCGGCAGCATGCGGATCTTCTCGCCCTTGTAGCCGGCCTCCTTGAGCAGCGCCTTGGCCTTGGCCGGATCATAGGGATATTTCGGCACGTCGTCGGTGTAGAACTTGATCGTCGAGGCCGACGGGCCGGTGGCGACCTTGCCGAGGCCGTTCCAGATCACGTCCTTGGCGAAGTCGCGATCGATGGCGTACATGATCGCCTGCCGGACCTTCTTGTTGGCAAGGATCGGATTGCGCAGGTTCAGCCACATCCAGGACAGCGGCGAGAAGAACTCCCAGCCGGCGCCGGTGACGCAGGCACCCGGCAGCTTCGAGACACGCGGCACGTCGAAATTCTCGATCGAGCCGCCCGGCAGCACGTCGACCTTGCCGGTCTCGAACGCGACCGCGCGCGCAGCCGCATCGGGGATGATCTGCCAGTAGACCTCGTCGAGATAGGGCTTGCCCTTCTCGTGGTAATCAGGATTTTTCACCATGCGGATGAACGAACCCTTCTGCCACTCCTTGAACATGAAGGGACCGGTGCCGATAGGCGCGTTGTTGTTCGGATTGGTCTTGTAGTCGGTGCCCTCGTAAAGATGCTTCGGGACCATCGGCAGCGAGCCGACCTCGAAGATGCCGATGAAGGGACCGAACGGCTCCTTCAGGGTGAACACGACGGTGAAGTCATCGGGCGCCTCGACCTTCTCGACCATCACGAGATTGTTGCGGGCGCGTGCATGCGTCTGCTTCAGCATCTCGATCGAGAACAGCACGTCCGCGGAGGTGAACGGCTTGCCGTCGTGCCAGGTCACGCCCTTCTTCAGCTTGAAGGTGTAGACCTTGGCGTCCGGGCTGATCGTCCAGCTCTCGGCGAGGCCGGGGAGCGGCTCGAGCTTGGGGCTGTAGCGCAGCAGTCCTTCGAAGATGTTGCCAGACACCATCTGCGTCGGGCCGTTCTGGACCATCGCCAGCATCAAGCCGGGCGGCTCGGGCTGGATAACGGCATTGACGACACCACCGAGCTTCGGCTCCTCCGCATGAGCCGCGGACAATCCGCAGCCGATGATCACACCCAACAACACCCGCTTCAACATGATCAGCTTCCCAAATGGTCCTATGGGGAGCGATGCATCAAGCGCGCCAACGCGCGGGATGGCGCCATGCGGCGATTCGATGCGGCGCTTGCTCTGAACGCATGGGCATCCTGCGACGCCACGTGCTGGGCCCTGAATTCATGGACGTTGATCCGTACGCGGTCGGATGAAGACAGCAGGCAGGCGCTATAACAGGTGGACGCAGGCTCTCTTAGTTCCGCCCTATAGAACTCGGCATAGCGCGATTAAGCCAAGGCGGATGAAAGTCGCGACAGCTGCAGCACAAAAATTGACCACGACGTCATCGGCGCATGCGCGCGATCGCGCCGGCGACGATCTGCATCACCACGCCGATGACCCAACCGGCCATGATGAGTGACGTCCACACGATGTGCGGGTCCTCACGCAGGATGATGATGCCGACGGCGAAGAAGGCCGTCAGCGTCGCGAGAAAGGTCCCGACGGCGCTGAGGAATTCGGCCGTGTCGATCTTGTTCTCGGCCGGCGTTCCCTCCTCATGCGGATGGAACGGGATCTGGGGCGTATCGATGCCGAGATAGAAGCCGAACGCGCCGGACAGCATCATCAGCAGCAGGAAGCCCTGGGTCGTCAGCGCCGGCACGCTGGATCCGACATGGGCTCCTACGAAAACACCGCAAGCCGCGCCCGCCAAGGCAAGCCCCGACCGTTCGAGCACGTGGGCGGACTGGCGGACACGGATGCGCATGGCAATGACCCTCGCTGACCGGACCGGCGCCGGAACGCCGGTCCAATCCTGGATGTTAGGCCGCCTTGGTCATGTCGGCATTGAGATGGCGCAACCTCGGCATCACCTCGTGCTTCAGCAGCCGCAAGGAGTTGTGCCAGGCTTCCGGCTTGTGCTTGTAGTCGAAGCCGAACACGCACAGCGTTCCGAAGCCGCCGACCTCGTGCCAGATCTTCTCGATCTTCTCGGTGACGGTCGCCGGCGAGCCGATGATCCAGTTGCGCTTGGCGCAATAGTCCACGGTCACGTCGGAATCCACCACGTCAGGTGAATGCTTCAGATAGTCCTTGAAGCCGAAATGGCTGAGCAGCGGCAGGAAGTACTCGCCCATCATGCGCCCCATCATATCGCCGGTCGACAGACGCCAAGCCTCCTCATCGGTCTCGGCCACGAACACCTCGCGCACCAGCCGCCAATCATTGCGGCTCGGCTTGCGACCGGACTTCGCGGCTCCCGCCTCCACCGAGTCCCAGTGCGACGACACATAGGCCGGGTTCAGATTGAGGCTCATCGGAATGAAGCCGCGCTCGCCGGCGAGCTTCAGCGTATCGGAATTCTTGGACAGACCGGCGACGCCAATCGGCGGATGCGGCGCCTGCACCGGCTTGATGTGCGGCTTGAGGAAGTCGAACATCACGTCGGGCTTGGTCACCGTCCAGTACTTGCCCTTGTGCGTGAACGGCGCGGGCTCAGTCCACAGCCGCAGGATGATCTCCAGCGCCTCGCGCGTCATCTCGCGGTTCTGCCCGCTCATGCCATCGACGTTGAACATCGCCCAGTCGCTCGGCAGGCCGGATGCGGCAATGCCGAAATTGAGCCGGCCATCGGAGAGGTGATCGAGCATCGCGACGCGGTTGGCGAGCTCGGCCGGATGATGATAGGGCAGCAGGAAGCCGCCGGGCCCGAGGCGGATGTTCTTGGTCTCGCGGAAGGCCTGCGCCAGGATCAGGTCGGGCGCCGGATGCGGCTCCCAGGGCGCGGTGTGATGCTCGCCGATCCAGGCTTCCTGATAGCCGAGCTCATCGAGCCAGCGCAGGACCTGAAGGTCCCACTCCTGCCCTTCCTTCAACCCGCACTCCGGCGGATGCGAGGGCATCGTGAAGTATCCGATTTCCATGGCGCTTTCCTCTCGCGTTTATACTGCGGCGCACCTTTGTGATGCGCTCATCGTCACGCGAGACGAAACACGACCAACGGAGTCGGCAACGCCGCACGTGGTCTGCGAAGTGTAGCACTTCGTTCGACAGCGGCAATCGTCCGCTGTGTCGCTGGCTAAATGATGACCCGCGAATCTGCGCAAGGCTGATCCGCGGTCATCGTGATCAATTGCACGTCAGCGTGCGCCGAACGTGGTCGGGCCGAACAGCTCCTTGTGCGTCGACGGCTGCGAGCGCCAATATTGCGGAGGTGCGGCGACCTGTCCGCCGAGCTCAGCAGCCGCATGCCAGCCCCAGCGCGGGTCGTAGAGCATGCCGCGGGCGAGCGCGACCATGTCGGCCTTGCCGGAGGCTACGATCTCCTCCGCTTGCTGCGGCTGCGTGATCAGGCCGACGGCCATCGTCGGCAATCCCGTTGCCTTCTTCACGGCCTCGGCAAACGGCACCTGATAGCCGGGCCCGAGCGTGATCTTCTGCAGCGGCGACACACCGCCCGAGGACACGTCGATCCAATCGACGCCGCGGCGCTTCAGTTCGTTCGCGAAGGCGATGGTCTGGTCGAGATCCCAGCCGCCTTCGACCCAGTCCGTTGCCGAGACGCGCATGCCCACCGGTTTGTCCGCGGGAAAGACGGCGCGCACGGCATCGAAGACTTCCAGAGGGAAGCGCATGCGATTTTCCAGCGAGCCGCCATAAGCGTCGCTGCGCTGGTTGGCGATCGGCGACAGGAACTGATGCAGCAGATAGCCGTGCGCGCCGTGCAGCTCGATCGCGTCGATGCCGAGGCGCGCGGCACGCTGCGCCGCGGAAACGAATGCGTCGCGGATGCGAGCCAAGCCGGCAGCGTCGAGCGCTTCTGGTGCCAGCTCACCGTCCTTGTGCGGCAACGCTGAGGGCGCAACGGTCTGCCAGCCGCCCTCGGCAATCGGAATCTGCTGGCCGCCATCCCACGGCTTGTGGCTGGAAGCCTTGCGGCCGGCGTGGGCGAGCTGCATCGCGATCGCCGTCTTCGAATGCTTGCGCACCGAGGCCAGAATTGGCTTCAGCGCGGCTTCGGTCGCATCGTCCCACAGTCCGAGGCAGCCGGGCGTGATGCGACCGATCGGCTCGACATGCGTCGCCTCGATGCAGAACATCGCCGCGCCCGACAGCGCCAGCGTGTTGATGTGGGTGAAGTGCCAATCATTGGCCGCGCCGTTCTCGGCCGAGTACTGGCACATCGGCGACACGACGATGCGGTTGGCGAGCTCGAGGCCGCGCAGCTTGATCGGAGTGAACAGGGCGCTCATGCGGGGTTCCGGGTTGAGGCGGTTGACGGTGTGGTCTTATCAGCAAGTGTCGGCGATGCCGCGGACGCGGTCAACGCGGCTGCTGCAATGCAGTGCAGCTCATTCCAGCAATGTGAACTGCAGCAGCAGCGTACGCTGGATCATCGAGAAATTATCATCTGACACCAAGGTCAACACGGTCTCGCCCTCGGGCGTGACATGCGCGTCGATGCCTTCGAGATTGTCGATCTCCTGGCCGAGATCGGCGGCGAAGATCGCGGGACCATCGACCAGCGCGCCGGGAGCGATATCAGCAAGCTTGATACGGCGTATCCGGATGCCGACGCCGTTGAACAGCGAGAACTTGCGCTCCAGCACCAGCAAGTCGCCCGACGCGAGCAGCACGGCATCGCTGACATCGAAATCATTGCTGCGGACGATGCTGAACTGTCCCGGAGACGAGCCACCGATCAGGAACGCCAGCAGATTGCCGTTCGCATCCAGGCCGCGCTCGGAAATCGCGATGACCGTACCGGCGAGTGGCAGACCCTTCGGCACGACGACCAGTGCTTCGAGGCCCTTGTTATTGGGCAAGCGCTTGGCCGCAGGCGGCAGCGGGATGATCTCGCTGCGCGCGCCGACACCGCCTTTGGCGAAGTCGTAGCGCAGCAGCTGATTGACGCGTTCGAGGCCGACATAGACGACGTCACCGTCGCGCGCGAGCGACTCGGAATCGTACCAGCCGCGATCGGTGATCGGCCGTCCGTCCGGACCGAGCAGCGGCGCCGCTTCGACGTCCGCGAGCCCGACAACGTCGCGGCCAGCATAGGCGATGCGGCCGGTGAAACAGCCGCCCTTATCGCTGATCGCGAGGAAGCGCTCGCCCTTCGCGTCCAGCCGGATGCCAGAGAGCCCGCCGAAGCCCGGATAGGAGGAGGTCAGCGCGACGCCGCTGCGATAATGCAGCATGCCGAAGCGCAGATGCGTGCGGTCGCGCAGATCGAACGACGGCAGCGGCCGCGCCTTGACCTCGATCTTGGTCGCTGAGGTGACGGAGTGCTCATCAACCCCGGCGCGCCTCCGGACCGCGGCCGGGGCCGACTGCGCGTGGGTGCCGTCGGGCCAGGCGAGCGCCGACACTCCGCCGAGAGTCAGCGCCAGGAAGCGCCTGCGGTCGGCGATCGCCTGCAGCGGCATTGTCAGCGGGGCCCCCTCCCCCACCTCCTCCCGTCGGGAGGAGGGACGCGTCCAGCCCTAGGCCGGCGGATCAATGCAGCTTGCGCTTCGGTGCACGCGCAGGCTGCTGCGGCGCCGAGTGTGTCTCGGTGAACAACTCGGCGAGCTTCTCGGTGATGGCGCCGCCGAGCTCCTCGGCGTCGACGATCGTGACCGCGCGGCGATAATAGCGCGTCACATCATGGCCGATGCCGATCGCGATCAGCTCGACCGGTGAGCGGGTCTCGATTTCCTCGATGATGTGGCGCAGGTGACGTTCCAGATAATTGCCGGGATTGACCGACAGCGTGGAATCATCGACCGGCGCGCCGTCCGAAATCATCATCAGGATCTTGCGCTGCTCAGGCCGGCCAAGCAGGCGCTTGTGCGCCCAGTCGAGCGCCTCGCCATCGATGTTCTCCTTCAAGAGACCTTCGCGCATCATCAGGCCGAGATTCTTCCGCGCACGGCGCCAGGGCGCATCTGCGGACTTGTAGATGATGTGGCGGAGATCGTTGAGGCGACCGGGATTCGCCGGCTTGCCGGCGGCCAGCCACGCCTCGCGCGACTGCCCGCCCTTCCAGGCGCGCGTCGTGAAGCCCAGAATCTCGACCTTGACGCCGCAACGCTCGAGCGTGCGGGCGAGGATGTCGGCGCAGGTCGCTGCCACCGTAATGGGGCGTCCGCGCATCGAGCCGGAATTGTCGAGCAGCAGCGTCACGACGGTATCGCGGAAGGTCGCTTCCTTTTCCCGCATGAACGACAGCGGCTGATAGGGGTCGATGACGACGCGCGACAGCCGCGCCGGATCGAGAATGCCCTCTTCCAGATCGAACTCCCAGGCGCGGTTCTGCTGCGCCATCAGCCGGCGCTGCAGCCGGTTGGCGAGACGCGCCACGATGCCTTGCAGGTGCGCGAGCTGTTTGTCGAGATAGGAGCGCAGCCGCTCCAGCTCGTCGTGATCGCACAGATCCTCGGCGGCGATGATCTCGTCGAACTTCGGCGCAAAGGCGTGATACTCCGGCCCGCGCGGCTCGTTGGCGCCATTGCGGTTCGGCCGCGTCGCCTCGCCGGGCGTCTCGTCGTCACCGAGCTCGCCGTCATCGAGCGTATCCGAAGCGGAAGCCTGCGCCGCTTCCATCGCGCTCTCCGACATCTCGTCCGACGTCGTCTGCGCCTGGTCGGCACTCATCTCCTGCGCGGCATCGGACTCCGGCGAACCCTCGGCGCCGGACTGATCATTGTCGCCGTCGCGGTTGTCGTCGTTGTCCTCGTCCTCCTCGGAGTCAGCATTGCGCTCGTCGCCGAGATCGAGCGCCGACAACAGGTCGTGAACGAGATCGCCGAACTTGGCCTGATCCTCGGTGAACCGGCCGAGCTCATCGAGACGCGAACCGATCTTGTCTTCCAGGAACGGCCGCCAGAGATCGACGACCTTGCGCGCCGCATTGGGCGGCGCCATGCCGGTCAGCCGCTCGCGCACCATCATTGCCAAGGCATCCGACAGCGGCGCATCGGCACGGTCGGTGATCTCGTCGTACTTGCCGCGATGGAAGTGATCGTCGAGCATCGCGGTGAGGTTCTTGGCGACGCCCGCCATGCGCTTGGCGCCGATCGCTTCGACCCGCGCCTGCTCGACGGCCTCGAACACGCCGCGCGCCTGCGGATTGCCGGGGATCAGCTTGCGGTGAATTTTCGGATCGTGACAGGCGATCTTGAGCGCGATCGAATCGGCGTGGCCGCGCACGACAGCCGCATCGCGCTTGGTCATCTTGCGCGCCGGCTCCGGCAGCCGCGCCTTGCCCGGGGCAAGACCCGGCCGCTCGGCGGCAAAGGAGACTTCGAGTTCGGGAGATCGCGCGATGGCGCGCAAGCACCCCGTCACCGAGCGCTTGAACGGCTCCGTCGGCGCTTCCTTGGTACCGGGACGGAGTTTGCTGTTGGATGTGGTCATCTTATCCCTGCGGCCTGTCGTCCCGGCGAACGCCGGGACCCATAGCCACCGGCGGTCATCTCATCGTGTCGACGCCAACTCCGGCGCATCGCCGAAACGTCACAGCGTATGGGTCCCGGCTCAAGGCCGGGACGACGCCTTCAATCAGCTTAGCGCAACGTTGACGGCGGATTCCGGCAGCTCGGCATTGAAGCAGCGCTGATAGAATTCCGCGACCAGCGGACGCTCGAGCTCGTCGCACTTGTTGAGGAAGGTTACCCGGAAGGCGAAGCCGATATCGCCGAAAATCTCGGAGTTTTCCGCCCAGGTGATCACCGTGCGCGGGCTCATCACCGTCGACAGGTCGCCATTGGCGAAGGCATTGCGCGTGAGATCGGCGAGCCGCACCATCTTGTTGACGGTATCGCGGCCCTGCGCGTTCTGATAGTGCTTGGCCTTTGCCAGCACGATCTCGACCTCCTCGTCATGCGCGAGATAGTTCAAGGTCGTGACGATCGACCAGCGGTCCATCTGGCCCTGGTTGATCTGCTGCGTGCCGTGATAGAGGCCCGAGGTGTCGCCGAGGCCGATCGTGTTGGCGGTCGCGAACAGGCGGAACGCCGGGTGCGGCTTGATGACCTTGTTCTGGTCGAGCAACGTCAGCCGTCCCGAGACTTCGAGCACGCGCTGGATCACGAACATCACGTCGGGGCGGCCGGCGTCGTATTCGTCGAACACCAGCGCCACGTTGTGCTGCAGCGCCCAGGGCAGGATGCCGTCACGGAACTCCGTGACCTGCTTGCCATCCTTGACGACGATCGCGTCCTTGCCGACGAGGTCGATACGGCTGATGTGGCTGTCGAGGTTGACGCGCACGCACGGCCAGTTCAGGCGGGCGGCGACCTGCTCGATATGGGTCGACTTGCCGGTGCCGTGGTAGCCCGTCACCATGACGCGGCGGTTCTTGGCGAAGCCGGCCAGGATCGCGAGCGTGGTGGCGCGGTCGAAACGGTAGTCGGCGTCGACTTCGGGGACATGCGGGTCGGTTGCGGAAAAGGCCGGCACCTCAAGGTCGCTGTCGATCCCGAACACCTGCCGCACCGACACCTTCATGTCGGGCACACCGGTCATCTCCTGCGCATTGGTCGTAGCGGCGGTCGTCATTCATCCTCCGAGGTCCCGGGCAATCCCGAAACCAGATTTCATGGTTTGGCTGCGGTTGAAGGGCTTCGAACGCCAGCCTAGCAGAGAGCACGCGCGGGCAGAAGCCTAAGCCTTGATCAAAGTTCCGTCGTTATATCATCGAGATAGGCATGGGCCGACGTTTTTGGAAGGCTGCCCTGCGTATCACGCCACCTTTTGGCCCCATGACACGTACGGCATTCTGACGTGGCACTCCGGGCCGGGGTTCCTACTTATCGAACAGCTCGTCATTTCTCCGTCACAACCGGCAGGATCCGTGTGGCCCATCTGCTCGACCCCTTGATCGCCTTCGTCTCCGCGCATGCGGGGCTGGCCTATCTCACGTTGTTCCTGGCGGCGCTGCTGGAGGCGGTCCCGATCGTGGGCTCCGTGGTCCCGGGCACGACGATCATCCTGGCGCTGAGCGCGCTCATCCCCGGCGGCGAGCTGACGCTGCAATGGGTGCTGGCGGCCGCCATTCTTGGCGCCGTGATCGGCGACGGCGGCGCCTTCTGGGTCGGCCATCGCCAGCAGCGCGAGATTCTGACGGCCTGGCCGTTCTCGAACTATCCGCGCCTGGTGGCGCAGAGCGAGGCGTTCTTCCACCGCTTCGGCACGCTGGCGATCTTCTTTGCCCGGTTCGTGGCGCCGATCCGTGCCGTGGTGCCGATCACGGCGGGCGCGCTCGACATCCCGCCGGCGCGGTTCTACGCCGTCAACATCCCGGCCATCGTGCTGTGGGCCTGCGCGCATGTGCTGCCAGGGGTGTTCGCGGTGCAGCTGCTGCATCGCTATGGCGGCATTCCGCATCATAGCCACATCGCGAAGTCGACCTGGATCATCGCAGCGGTGGCCGGAACGATCGTGGTCTGGCTGGTGCTTCGGCTGGTGCGCAAGCGGCGCGAGACGCAACTGGCGGCAGGGTCAGCTGAATAGGTGCGCTACAGCGTTTCGAGACTGGCCGCCCGTCCCGGGATGGGCCCGGTGTAGCGGGCTCGCGGCCGGATCAAGCGACCGAACTGTAGCTGCTCGCAGGCGTGCGCGATCCAGCCGACGCAGCGCGCCATCGCGAACAGCGCTAGCTCGCTGCCGGCCGGCAGGCGCAGGCTGTGCACCAGCACGGCGAGTGCATAGTCGATGTTGACGAACTCGCCGGTGGCTTCCGCGATCCGCTCCGGCACCTCGCGGGTGAACTTTCGCGGCGCACCCGCGCGAGTCAGCGCATCGAGCAGCGAGATCGCGCGCGGATCGCCGCGCTTGTAGACGCCGTGTCCGAAGCCGGCGAAGCGCTCGCCGAGCGCAACGCGCTCGCGGATCAGCGGCGCCACATCGCGGTCGATCAGCGTCTTCACCAGTTGCGAGGCCAGCACGCCGGCGCCGCCGTGCTGCGGACCTTTCAGCGCGGCGAGGCCGGCGATCACGGCATCGTAAAGGCTTAGGCCGGTCGAGGCCGCGCAGCGGACGGTGAAGGTGGATGCGTTCAGCTCGTGATCGGCCAGCAGCACCAGGGTGCGGCGGATCAGGTCGGGTGCATGCTTGTGCTCAGGCGCCCAGGCCTTGGCGACCTGAACATGGAGAGGCTCGGCAGAAGGCGGCGCATTCAGCATCGTCGCGACCACCAGCCGGACAATGCGCGCACCGACCAGAGCACGACCGTCAGGGGCGCGGTTGAACGCTGCTGGATCCGCATGTGCCGCCAGCGCCAGCACGGCAATGGCGCGGTCGATCGGCGCGGCGCGCCGGGCGGCCTCGGCAATGAGACGCATCTCGTCCGAGATGTGCGGCATGTTCTCGGATGCGAACGGATCGAGTGCCGTGACGTCCCACAGCAGGGTCGCCGCATGCTCTAGCGAATCCCGCTCCGCCAGCTCGACGCAATTGACGCCGCGATAGATCGGACCGGACTCGGTGATCGTCGACACCGCGGAATCGAACACCGGCAGATCCGCGTCGAAGCTGCGGAAGGCGCGCGGCTCCGGAGCCGGCGCGCGCCGCTCCTTAAGCGCCCTTATGTCCTCGGCGCGATAGCGGTTGCTGCGCGAATCCGGTGACGGTTCGGAACGGACGAGACCCCGGCTGACATAGGCGTACAGCGTCGCGGGCGTAATCGCGAGCTCGGCGGAGGCCTCACGGGCCGATAGGTAAAGACCACTGTCTTTTTTCATATTGATCAGCTTAATCAAGATTGATCAATCTGTCGACCGGGCGAATCTTCGTGGCGTGACCATTCACGCAGGAGATCGCGCCATGACAATCCAGCTCTCGAAGTCCCCCATCGGCCTCGACGGCATCCCCGCCGCCGAGACCGTGCTCAGCCATGTCGACGGCCAGCAGGGCGAGCTGATCATCGCAGGCCATCGCGTGGCCGAGCTCGCCGCCGCCAGCGGCTTCGAGGGGGTGACGGCCCGGCTCTGGAGCGCAGCGACGAAGCGCGGCATCAGCGAGGCCGACGTGCGCGCCAGCCTCGGCATGGCCCGCCAGCGCGCCTTCGCCCGGCTGCCCGAGCTCCTCGCCGCGACCTCCGGGATGTCGATCATCGACGGCTACCGCGCCGCCGTTGCAGCGCTGCGCCCTGAGCCCGGCCTTGATGACGAGGCCACCATCGTCGGCGCCGGTCCGGTGATCGCCGGCGCCCTGGTGCAGCGCGCCCGTGGCGCGCAGCCGATCGCACCGAATCCCGACCTCAGCCACGCCGCCGACACCCTGCGCATGGTTCGCGGCGATACGCCTTCCACTGGCGAAGTCGCGGCACTCGATACCTATCTCGTGACCGTCAGCGATCACGGCATGAACGCCTCGACCTTCGCCGCCCGCGTTGTCGCCTCCACCCAGGCCGACCTGTTCGCCGCGATCACTGCCGGATACTGCGCTCTCACGGGACCGCTGCATGGCGGGGCGCCGGAGCCGGTGCTGGAGATGCTGAATGCGATCGGGACGAGCGCGAACATCGCTCCCTGGGTGGATGCGGCGCTCGGCCGCGGCGAGCGTTTGATGGGGTTCGGGCACCGGATCTACCGGGTGCGCGATCCCAGGGCCGATGTGCTGAAGGGCGCGATCGAGCGGCTGGCGGGGAGCGGGGCGGATCTGCCGTTCGCGAGCGAGGTGGAGGCTTACATCCGCCAGGCGCTGCGGCGGAAGAATCCGGAGCGGGTGCTCGATACTAATGTCGAGTTCTTCACCGCCATCCTGCTCGATGCGCTGAAGATTCCGCGCCAGGCGTTCACGCCGATCTTCGCGGTCGCCCGTGCCGCGGGCTGGACCGCACATGCCCGCGAACAGCAGCGGACGGGGCGGTTGATCCGGCCGAGTTCGGCCTATATCGGGCCGCAGCCCTGAACCTCAAGACAACACACGCGGCAGCTCAGACGCTGCCGCGTGTCAGCCCTTCACCACCGTCTTCAGGTAGTTGTAGGCCTTGATGATCTCGATCAGGCGATCCTCGGTCGAGCGGTCGCCGCCATTGGCGTCGGGATGGTGCTGCTTCACGAGCGCCTTGTACTTGACCTTGACGTCCTCGAGCGTGGCGTCGGGGCCGAGGCCCATCACCTGCAGCGCCTTGCGCTCGGCGTTGAACACCTTGCGCGTCTCCGCCTTCGGCGGCGCGGACTGCGCACCCGGACGCCAGCCGGCGCGACCGTTGATCTCGGCGAACACGCTGAACGGATCCGAGGCATCGCCGAGATCGTTCTCGGCATTCCCCGTACCGCGCTTGCCCGCGGTGTTGGCGCCCATCTTCCAGGTCGGGCGATGTCCAGTCAGCGCGTCCTTCTGATAACGCGCGACCGCATCGGCATTCATGCCGGAGAAGAAATTATAGGACTGGTTGTACTCGCGCACGTGGTCGAGACAGAAGTGCCAATACTCGCGCTGGTTCTCGCGTCCCTTTGGCGCGCGATGCGAACCCTTGTTCTTGCAGTCCGGCCATTGGCACGGCTGGGCCTCCTCGCGCACCACCGGCTGCCGCGCAGCCGTCTTCTTGGGCTTGATGCGGATGGAGTCGAAGAATTTGTTTGAATCGATCGGCATGGCGGACTTTGACTACGCAACGCGAAAAGCTTCAAGTCTTGACATTGCGAATACCTCAGGCGGGGACCGCCGATTGACGAAAAATAATTTGATGCGTATTTCCAGAGACCATGCGGACCCGGGATGCTATCATCGAAAAGTTGCGCGAAGCTTTCTCTCCAGAAAGCCTCGATGTGCAGGACGAATCGCATCTGCATGCGGGCCACATGGGACACCGTCCCAGCGGTGAGACCCATTTCCGCGTGTATATTGTGTCGCAGGCCTTCGCCGGCAAGAGCCGCGTCGATCGTCATCGCCTGATCAACGCCGCATTGTCCGAGGAACTTGCCGGCTCCGTGCATGCGCTCGCGCTGCATGCGAAGGCGCCGGGCGAAGCGTGATCTGACAACTTCCACCGATTAGAACGCCGTACCGGCTCGGCGCGGCCGTGTCTCCTCCGTTTCTCCACGGGGCACCGGCACGATGCGGAGCGCGGTGATGCGATTGCGCTCCCGGCGCAGCACGCGGAAGCGGAAGCCGTGGAACGTGAAGCTCTGGCCACGCTCCGGGATCGAGCGCGCCTCGTGAATGACCAGACCGGCAACCGTCGTTGCCTCCTCATCAGGCAAGGTCCAGTCCATCGCGCGATTGAGATCTCGGATCGGCACCGAGCCGTCGACGACGACGGAGCCATCCGGCTGCACGCGCACGCCCGCGACCTGCACGTCCTGCTCATCGGAAATGTCGCCGACGATTTCTTCCAGGATGTCCTCGAGCGTGACGATGCCTTCGACCTCGCCATACTCGTCGACGACCAAAGCAAAATGGGTCTTGCGGCGGCGGAACGCTTTGAGCTGTTCCGACACCGAACGCATCTCCGGAACGAACCAGGGCGGCAGCGCGAGTGACGCCACGTCGATGTGCGTCACGTCGCCTTCGGCCGCGCGGATCGCACGCAGCAGATCCTTGGCGTGCAGCACGCCGATGATGTTCTCCGGCGTGTCGCGCCACAGCGGGATGCGCGTGTATTCCGACGCCAGCACCTCGCGCACCAATTCTTCCTGCGGCAGGTCGGCATTCACCATCACCATCTCGGTGCGGTGAACCATCACGTCGGACACCTGCAGCTCGCGCAGATCGAGCAGGCCGCCGAGCATGTCGCGGTCCTGCTTCTCGACCTTGCCTTCGTGATGCAGCAGATCCACTGCGCCGCGCAGGCGTTCCGTCGGCGACAGGATCGGCTGGTTGGCTCCGACCTTGAAGCCGATCAGCCGCATCAGCCCGCGCACGATCGCCTCGATCACCGCCAGCACCGGACCGAGCACGATCACCGTCGCGCGCATCGGCCGGGCCACCGCCAGCGACACCCGGTCCGGCGCGTTGATCGCGATCGTCTTCGGCAGCACCTCGGCGAAGATCACGACGAGGGCTGTCATCACGCCGGTCGCGTAGAGCACGCCGACCTCGCCGAACCAGGCGGTAAAGATTCCGGTCGCCAGCGCGGAGGCGCCGATATTGGCGATGTTGTTGCCGAGCAGCAGTGCGCCGATCAGCCGCTCGCGCATGTCGAACAGGCTCGACACCACGTCGGCGTCGCGATTGCCCTGCTTCGACAGGCGCAACATGCTGGCGCGAGAGGCGCCGGTGAGCGCGGTCTCGCTCAGCGCGAAGAAGGCGGAAGCACCAAGGCAGATGATGACGATGGTGAGTGTGAGCCAGTCCATGACGCCGATGTCACTCTCGAGGGAAGCCGCCGATGATGCCCCGCCACTGCTCAACGCGGCGTAAAGCTGCGATCAGCCGCGGCGCTGCAATTTGGCCTGCAGGAAGTCGCGCACCCGTGTCGGGTCGACATCCTTGGCGATGACCGCGCGGCCGATCGCCTCCATCAGGATGAAGGTGAGCTTGCCGCGCTTCACCTTCTTGTCCTGCGCCATCAAGGCCAAAAGCCGGTCGGCGTCGCCGACGCCCTCCTGGGCGAAGCCGGCGATGTCCTGGAGATGGGTCGGCAGCCCGACCGCGGCAAGGTGACGCTCGATGCGCGTGACGTCGTCGGGCGGCAGCATGCCGAGCTCGGCCGAAAACTGCGCCGCCAGCACCATGCCGACCGACACGCCCTCGCCGTGGAACAGCCGGTCGGAGAAGCCGGTGATCGCTTCCAGCGCGTGACCGAAAGTGTGGCCGAGATTGAGCAGCGCGCGGTCGCCGGTCTCGCGCTCGTCGCGGGCGACGATCGCGGCCTTGGCACGACAGGAGGTCGCGACCGCATGCTCGCGCGCCGCGCCGCCCTTGACGATGTCGGCGTGGTTGGCCTCGAGCCAGGCGAAGAAGCTGGCGTCGCCGAGCAGGCCGTATTTGGCGACCTCGGCATAGCCGGCGCGGAACTGGCGCGGCGACAAGGTGTCGAGCACCGCGGTATCGGCGATGACCAGCACCGGCTGGTGGAACGCGCCGAGCAGGTTCTTGCCCTGCGGCGAGTTGATCCCCGTCTTGCCGCCGACGGAGGAATCGACCTGCGCCAGCAGCGAGGTCGGCACCTGCACGAAATCGACGCCACGGCGCAGGATCGCGGCCGCAAAGCCGGCGAGATCGCCGACCACGCCGCCGCCGAGCGCGATGACCAGATCGTTGCGCTCGATCTTGGCGGTGATCAGCGCCTCGCTGACCTTCTCCAGGCCGGCATAGGTCTTGGAGCCCTCGCCCTCCTCGACCACGATGGTGGACGTGGGGATGCCGGCCTCCGCCAGGATCGCCTCGGTCGGCTCGAGCCAATGCGCTGCGACGGTCCGGTCCGTGACGATAGCGGTGCGAACGCCCGGCCGCAGCGACGCGATGCGCTGACCAAGCGTCGCCAGCACGCCGCGGCCGATGACGATGTCATAGGCGCGGTCGCCGAGCGCGACGTCGACGATGATCGGATCGGAATGCTTCAGGGGTGCCGTCATCGGAGTGCGCTCATCGCCTGCGGAGGATCGGGTTGAATCGGGTCGGGTTGCGGCCCGTCCGGCTGCCCCTCGGTTTCGGCCACCGGCGCGGGGGCCAGGAATGCCTGCAGCGCCTCCAGGCAATCCTCGACGACGCGGTCATGCGGCACGTCGCGCGAGCAGATGGTGATGTCAGCCGTCTGGTAGACCGGCTCGCGCTCCGTCAGCAGCCGCGCGACGGTACCTTCGGGATCTGCGGTCTGCAGCAGCGGGCGATCGGCGCGGCGCCGGACCCGGCGCATGATCACATCGGCATCCGCCTTGAGCCACACCGAGACAGCTTTTTCGTGAATGCGCTGGCGCGTCTCCTCGCGCATGAAGGCTCCGCCGCCGGTCGCCAGCACGGTCGGCCCCGCCTCCAGCAGCCGGGCGATCACCCGCGCCTCGCCGTTGCGAAAATAGTCCTCGCCGCGCGCCTCGAAGATCTCCGGTATGCTCATGCCCGCCGCGGTCTCGATCTCGGTGTCCGCATCGACGAATGGCAGCCGCAGCCGCGCCGCGAGCCGCCGGCCCACCGTCGACTTGCCGGCGCCCATCATCCCGACCAGCACGATCAGCCGCTTGCCGAGGCCCGCGACAATCGCGGCCTCCGGAGCGGCTGGGCTGGGTGCTGGTTGGGTCGTCTCGGTCATCCCTCCGCTTCTAACCCAGCCCCTGCTGCTTTCAAAGGCATCCTGTTCCGCGACACGCAACCGGGTCGATCTGGCGGTCCCGTTGGCGGTCCCGTCGGGCTTGCCAGCCGGGTGCGAACATGTTGGATGAAATCGTTCCTTCCCTGGTGGCTTCTGCGACCCCGATGCCCAGCCTGTTCCGCTTCCTGACCGTGATCGCCGTGATCGTCGGCGTGGTCTATGGCGCGATCTACGCGCTGGCGAATTTCGTCACCCCCAAGTCGCGCGAGATGACGGTGTCGATTCCGCCGGACAAGTTCCAGAAGAAGTAGGCCGCGCGGCTGCGGACAACCGAAAAGCCACACGGCATTGATTAAGATTTTTGCGGTTGTCTGAGACGGCCCGGCGCCGCGATATCGGCCAGATTCGCAGTCACCGCTCGACGTGCCCCGGCGAATTTTTCGAACTGATTCGATCGCCTCGGACCCAGCGGAATCTACGGTATGAAGGTCAAGGCCTCCGACGCCCGGCTGATGAGCCTGTTTCTGGACATGATGGCCGCCGAGCAGGGCGCCGGCCAGAACACGCTCGACGCCTATCGGCGCGATCTCACCGATTTCTCCGAGTTTCTCACCCGCAAGGCCAACAGCTTCGCGACCGCCGACACCCAGGCGCTGCGCGACTATCTCGCCGATCTCGATATCAGGGGCTTCAAGTCCTCGAGCGTAGCGCGGCGGCTGTCGGCCATGCGGCACCTGTTCCGCTTCCTGCTGAGCGAGCGCATTCGCAGCGATGATCCCGCCGCGATCCTGTCCGGGCCGAAGCGCGGCCGTTCGCTGCCCAAGGTGCTGTCGATCGGCGACGTCGACCGCATGCTGACCAAGGCCAAGGAGCTCTCCGAGGCGGCCGACGCCTCGCCCTCGCAGCGGCTGCGCGCGCTGCGGCTGTATTGCCTGCTCGAGGTGCTCTACGCCACCGGCCTGCGCGTCTCCGAGCTGGTGGCGCTGCCGCGCACGGCGGCCCGCAACGACGCCCGCATGATCGTGGTGCGCGGCAAGGGCAACAAAGAGCGGCTGGTGCCGCTGAACCAAGCCTCGCGCCAGGCGATGGCGGACTATCTGGCTGTTCTGGACAGGCAGAAGCCGGAGAAGAAGGCCAGCGCCACCTTCGGCAAATGGCTGTTTCCCTCGTTCGGCGAGAGCGGCCATTTGACCCGGCAGCACTTCGCCCGCGACCTCAAGGAGCTCGCGGTGGCGAGCGGCCTGCCGGCCCGGCTGGTGTCGCCACACGTGCTGCGCCACGCCTTCGCGAGCCATTTGCTGCACAATGGCGCCGACCTGCGCATCGTGCAGACCCTGCTCGGCCACACCGACATCTCGACCACCCAGATCTACACCCATGTGGTGGAGGAACGGCTCAAGAGCCTGGTGCGCGACCTGCACCCGCTGGCCGAGACCTGATCCCGCCTCACACGTTCCCGAAACCAAATCCCAAGCCAAATCCTGGGGCGTGACGCGCCGCCCGCTTGACTTCGCGCCCGTCTGCCCCGAAAGAGCGCCATCCTGCCCGTTCTCCCGGCACGACGCCTGGATGCGGCGCACCGATCGACGCTTAAGCTCTTGAAGTCCCTCGATTTCAGGTCCGAAGGCCGAACCGATTAAGTCTCCCAGCGCTCTTCCTTCAGCTCTTCCATGCCGGATCCCATGCGCAGCTACCTCGATTTCGAAAAGCCCGTTGCCGAGCTCGATTCCAAGGTCGATGAACTCCGGGCGATGGCCGCCTCCGGCACCGATATCGGCGAGGAGGTCGGCCGGATCGAGGAGAAGGCCGGCCAGGCGCTGGCCGACCTCTATGCCAACCTGACGCCGTGGCAAAAGACCATGGTCGCGCGCCATCCGCAGCGGCCGCACTTCACCGACTTCGTCAATGCGCTGATCACCGAGTTCACGCCGCTCGCCGGCGACCGCAAGTTCGGCGAGGACGCCGCTTTGCTCGGCGGCTTCGGCCGCTTCCGCGGCGAGCCGATCTGCGTGATGGGCCAGGAAAAGGGCGCCACCACCGAATCTCGCCTCAAGCACAATTTCGGCATGGCCCGCCCCGAGGGCTACCGCAAGGCCGTGCGGCTGATGGAGATGGCCGAGCGCTTCGGCATTCCCGTGCTGTCGCTGGTCGATTCCGCCGGCGCCTATCCCGGCATCGGCGCCGAGGAGCGCGGCCAGGCCGAGGCCATCGCCCGTTCCACCGATGCCTGCCTGGCGCTCGGCGTGCCAAACGTCGCCATCATCACCGGCGAGGGCATGTCGGGCGGCGCCATCGCGCTGACCACCGCCAACCGGGTGCTGATGCTGGAGCACGCGATCTACAGCGTGATCTCGCCGGAAGCGGCCTCTTCGATCCTGTGGCGCGACGGCACCAAGGCGCAGGAAGCCGCCAACAGCATGAAGATCACCGCCCAGGACATGCTGCGCTTCGGCGTGGTCGACACCATCCTGAAGGAGCCGGTCGGCGGCGCCCACCGCGACCCCGCCGCGATGATCGCGGCCACCGGCGAGGCGATCGCCCAGGCCTTCGACGAGCTGAAGGGCCTCGACGGCGACGCCATTCGCAAGCAGCGCCGGCAGAAGTTCATCGAGATCGGCCGCAAGCTGAGCTGAGCCGGCCCGCCCGCGTCGGCCGCTCGCGGATTTGTGAGTCTTTCCAGCCGTTTGGCCGCATTTCGGCCGTGGCGGCGCGGTCTGCTGTTTAGAACTTGTTGACCACGAGGGCCAGCGCGCCGCGGCACCGCTGTGGCGCGGGTTGCGGCTCCCGGGGCCAAAGGGTACAATTTTAATCATTGGTTTGACGGTGGCATGGCGCGCGGTCGACCTGGGATCTCCCGAGTTTCCCGGCCGATTGGTCGAAACGAGAGTGGGGTATCGCGACATGCTGGGTTTGCGGGGAGCTTCGCTTTGATCAACCGCGCTTTCGTCCGGGTCCTGATGACCTCGGCCGCGCTGGCCGCTGGCGCGCTGCTGACCGGCTGCAACAGCGACCAGGTCGCACTTGCCACCAATGCCAAGGCCAATCAGCCGGTGCCGCCGAAGCTGGTTGCGACCATGACCGAGAAGGACATGGATCCGCAGTCGCCGATCCTGGTCCGCGTGTTCAAGCAGGAGGCCGAGCTCGAAGTCTGGAAGCAGGACCGCTCCGGCAAGTTCGGGCTGCTCAAATCCTATCCGATCTGCCGCTGGTCGGGCGATCTCGGGCCCAAGGTGCGCGAGGGCGACCGACAGGCGCCGGAGGGCTTCTACTCGATCAATCCGAGCCAGATGAACCCGCAATCGGCCTACTACCTCTCCTTCAACACCGGCTATCCGAACGCGTTCGACAAGGCGCTGGGCCGCACCGGCTCGCAGCTGATGGTGCATGGCGACTGCTCCTCGCGCGGCTGCTTTGCGATGACGGACGAGCAGATCGCCGAGATCTATGCGCTCGGACGCGAGTCGTTCTTCGGCGGCCAGCGCGCCTTCCAGTTCCAGGCCTATCCGTTCCGGATGACGCCGGTGAACATGGCCAAGCACCGCAACAATCCGAACATGCCGTTCTGGCGCATGATCAAGGAAGGCTACGACGCCTTCGAGGTCACCCGTCAGGAGCCGAAGGTCGATTTCTGCGAGAAGAAATACGTCTTCAACGCGCAGAAGCCACCGGGGGCGACCCGTGACCCGGTGTTCGACGCCGCCGCCAAGTGCCCGGCCTATGTCGTGCCGGACGAGATCACGACCGCGGTGCGCGAGAAGCAGCAGGCGGACGAAGCCGAATACGCCAAGCTGGTCGCCAAGGGCACGCCGGTCGCCAAGCTCAACACCGGGATCGACGGCGGCATGAACCCCATCTTTGCCTCGCGCGTGCCGGGGGCTTCGACCGGCCTGTCCGACGCCGGCGAGGCGCCGGGCCTGTCGCTCGCCAACTTCCAGGCTGCGCCGGGCACGATCCCCGGTCACGTCAATCCGCCGCGTGCGCCCGAGGCCAATGAGATGGCAGCGATGCCGGCCAGTGCAGCGCCGGCCCCGGTGACATCGCCTGCCGCGACGGCGCCCTCCACGCGCGTCGCCGCGGTGGCCGCGCCGGAGAAGCCGAGCTTCATGTCGAGCCTCGCCCGCAAGGTCGGCATCGGCGGAGGAGCATCCGCCGAGACCACGGCGACGACCAAGCCGGCCGAGAGCAAGACCGCGGAAACCAAGCCGGCGCCGAAGCCGGTGGCCGCAAAGCCGGCCGAGACCAAGCAGGCCGCCGCGCGTCCGCCGTTCAAGCCTGCCGCCGGCGACGCGCCGGCAACGACGGCCTCCGCGCCCGCCCAGACCCAGGCCTCCCTGGTCTCCGGCGCCGCGCCCGTGCTGCAGTCGAACTCGTTCGACAGCCGGTTTGCCGGGTTTAAGTAGGCCCGCCGGCGCGACATCACGAGGCTCGCTATTCCGGTTGGCTGATCGCTTGATCTGCCTCGTCGCGACTGTCCGCGCTCCGTGTCGATAGGTCCGTATCGGCATCCAAGCAATCGGTGTCATCCCGGCGAACGGCGGGATCCATAACCACCGGCGGGAATCGCTGCGCGAGCAGGATGCTCCAGCGTGCCTGATACGACTGCTGCGGAGTATGGATCCCGGATCGGCGCCGAGACGCGCTTTGCGCGTCACGGCTTGTCCGGGACGACAGCGGTGTTTGCGGTGACGACTTTGCATTCTCGCGCCCGCTCTTCGCGTCCGAGTGTTGCAACTGATCACCCTCTTTGAACCGAGGGTGCAGGGAGAGCCGGGCCTCGACTGAGGCCCGTGGCCCGCCTGCGGAAAAAAATGCAGGCGGCAGGTACCACAGGTCCAGCCGGAACGACCCGGCCCTCCCTGCGCGATGGCTTTACGGCTGCTTCGCGCTCTCCCCGGTGCGCCGGGCTTGTTGGCCACCGTCATCCGCACCAGCGCGTCTGCGCATCGGCACGGACTTGACCTCAGCTTCGGGAGGCCAGGACC
Source organism: Bradyrhizobium sp. ORS 285 (assembly GCF_900176205.1). NCBI lineage: Bacteria > Pseudomonadati > Pseudomonadota > Alphaproteobacteria > Hyphomicrobiales > Nitrobacteraceae > Bradyrhizobium > Bradyrhizobium sp. ORS 285. The sequence continues at coordinate 70,347 of NZ_LT859959.1, read as the reverse complement.
ACGCGACTTGACCGTGCGGACCAATCTGTTCGTCGGCGCGATCATCGGTCGTGTCCCCGGGCGTGGTGTAACTCGGTAGAGCAAAGCCGTCCGCCCGCGCGCTCCCCCATAGCGCTGTAGCGGGTGGACGGCTTTGCGGTGGTCACCGGCGATTGCCCGGTAGGGTCGGGTTGCTGACACCAACCTGATTCGAGGAACCACCGATGACCGACGAGATGATGAACCTTCGCGCACTCGTGGAGAAGGCCCCGGACGCGGATCTTCTGCGCGAGATGATCGGCTTTGCAGCGCAGCGGTTGATGGAGATGGAAGTCGCCGGGCTGACCGGGGCGGCCTATGGCGAGAAGAGCTCCGAGCGTCTGGCGCAGCGCAACGGCTACCGTGACCGGACCTGGGAGACGCGGGCCGGTTCGGTCGAGCTGCGCGTTCCCAAGCTGCGCAAGGGAAGCTACTTCCCGGGCTTCCTGGAGCCGCGCCGGATGGCCGAGAAGGCGCTGACCGCCGTGATCCAGGAAGCCTACGTCCAGGGCGTCTCGACCCGTTCGGTCGACGACCTCGTGCAGGCGATGGGGATGAGCGGCATCTCCAAGAGCCAGGTGAGCCGGCTCTGTGGCGAGATCGACGACAAGGTGAAGGCCTTTCTCGCCCGTCCGATCGAAGGCGACTGGCCGTATCTGTGGATCGACGCCACCTACGTGAAGGTGCGCCAGAACGGGCGCATCGTCTCGGTCGCGGTTATCGTCGCGATCGGCGTCAACAGCGACGGCCGACGCGAGGTGCTGGGCATGGACGTCGGCCCGTCCGAGGCCGAGACGTTCTGGACCGCGTTCCTGCGCAAGCTCACACGCCGTGGACTGCGTGGCGTGCAGCTCGTGATCTCGGATGCTCACGAGGGCATCAAGGCCACCGTCGCCAAGGTGCTCAATGCCACCTGGCAGCGTTGTCGCGTTCACTTCATGCGCAACGCTCTCGCTCATGCCGGTAAGAGCGGGCGCCGCGTGGTCTCCGCCTTCATCGCCACGGCCTTTGCCCAGGACGACGCCGAGGCAGCCAAGGCGCAATGGCGCAAGGTCGCCGACCAGATCCGTCCCAACGTGCCCAAGCTCGCCGCCCTCATGGATGAGGCCGAGCCTGACGTGCTCGCCTATATGAGCTTCCCGGCACAGCACCGCGCCAAGCTGCACTCGACCAATCCAATCGAGAGGGTCAATGGCGAGATCAAGCGCCGCACCGAGGTCGTCGGCATCTTCCCAAACGAGGAAGCAATCGTCCGTCTCGTCGGTGCGATCCTGCTCGAGCAGAACGACGAGTGGGCCGTCCAGCGCGCCCGCTACATGACTCTGGAAACCATCGCGCCTTTGAGCGATGATCCCATTGCTGGCCTGCCCGCCGTGGCAGGCTGACCAGCTCGGCCCGCACCGGAATCGCCCGGTGATCCACCATGCCAGCTACACCACTCTATGGGACACGATCCGATCATCTCACGCTGCAAACCGGCCCGCCCACCACATCCCGCACTCCACGCTTCGTGACGACCGCGCAGCGCCCCTCGTCGATGAGGCGGGACGAGGAGATAAAATCACGAATTTCAGAAATCGCGAAGCGAAATATTTTTGGCGGATGGACTGGACAACCCAAATCAGCTTGAGGGCAAAGGAGAAATGAGTTCTGCGCGCAGGCCGATGGTGCGTACGACTGGCCTGCTGATGGCGGACATGATCGCTGCCGGCGCATAGCCTGCTGATTGATTAGCCGTGCTCTCTCCTCGCGCGAGGTCGTTCCCTCTCCCCTTGTGGGGAGGGCTAGGGAGGGGGGTGGCCACACCCACCGACCCCTGGGCTACCCCCTCCTCCCCCCCCCACAAGGGCAGGGCTATCGCATATGGCGATCGCAGTTTAGCGCTCGTCTCTCTCCGCGTCGTCATGGCCGGGCTTGTCCCGGCCATCCACGTGGTCCGGCATGCTGAGATCCACGTGGATGCCCGGGACAAGCCCGGGCATGACGGAGTAACTAACCGGCAGAATTGTCCGTCGGGAGAGCCTAGAATTTCCATCTGCGATAGCCCTGCCCACAACGGGGAGGGAGCCTCGAGAGGTTGCCCTCCTCACGAGGACAGCTCGAGCAAGCCAAAGCTCTCGCCGCTTGATGCGCGATCCCGACCGGCCTCGCCTCCAACGATTCTTCCGCCCGGGCTACTGCGTGACCCGGCTCACGGAGCGATCGCGCCGGGTCTGCGAGAACTCGGCCGTCACCCGCGGTGAGGTGACGCCAACCGAGGGAGAACAACAATGAGCTTATTTGGCGACATCGGACACGCTCTGGGGTCAGCAGTGAAGGGCGTGGCGCATGTGGCGTCGGACATCGGCCATGCGGTCGGTCATGCCGCCTCCAGCGTGGTGCATACGGTGGAGCATGCGGCGAGCGGCGTCGCGCATGAGGTCGGCCATCTCGGCGGCTCGGTCATCCATACCATCGGCAAGGTCACGCACACCGTGGGCGACGCCGCATCGAGCGTGGTCCATACCGTGGGTCATGTCGCCGGCGATGTCGGACACGTCGTGCATGACGTGGCGCACGGCATCGGCCATCTCGGCAGCGAGGCGATCCACACCGTCGGCGGCGTGGTGCATGCGGTCGAGCATGCCGGCGCGGCGGTCGGCGGCAGCATCATTCATGGAGTTCAGGACGTGGTGTCGACCGCCGGTCATATCGCCGGCGACATCGCCAGCACCGGCGCTCACGTGGTCGGCGACGTCGCCTCCGGCCTCAACCATCTCGTCCACGGCGATCTCGGTGGGGTCGCCCACGACATCGGTCATATCGGCAGCGACATCGTGAACGGTGGCGTGAAGGTCGGCGGTGACCTGGCGCATGGCGTGATCGCAACTGTGGGCGACGCCGTCCATGGCGCCGTTGGTCTCGGACATGCCGGCCTGGAAGCGGCCGGCGCGATCGGTCACGGCGCGCTCGGCATGGCCGGCACGATCGTCGACACCGCGGCGCATGTCGGCGCCGACGGCATCCATCTGGCGGGCGATGTGGTGAAGGGCGGCCTCGAGGTCGGCACGACGCTCGGCCATGGTGCGCTCGGCGTCGTCACGGATGCGGTGTCGAATGCCGGCCACCTGGTGGGCGGACCGCTCGGCCACGTCATCTCCGATGTCGCGCACGCTGCCGAGACGGTTGGCTCCGGGATCACGGGCGGCATCAGCCACGCCGTCGGCGCCGGCGTGTCGGGCCTGACGGAAGCCGCCAGCGACCTCACCCATGCGGTCGGACACCAGGCCAACGCGATCGGCCACGATCTCGGCGCGCTGGCCAGCGATCTCAGCCACGGCAATGCTCATGCCGCGCTCAACGACCTGTTCAAGCTCGCCGGTGACGTGCTCGGCGGCAGCCATGAGGGCGGCCACACTGGCGGCCATGGTGGCGGGTTCTGGGACCAGATCGCGCAGGCGATCCACCAGGCCGGCGACAACGGCCATGGCGGCGGCGCCAACACCGGCGTGTTCCATCTGCCACTGCATGGCGAGGGCTCGTCCCATCACCCGATCATCGCCGACGGGCTTGGCAATCACGGGTTCGGCGACCATGGCCACGATCATCAGGCGGGCAACACCGGCATCGTTCCGCCGCACGATTTCAGCCACGCCAACGGCGCGCACGACGCCCCGCACCACGATTTCAGCCACGTCGCCCACATCGACGACTCGCATCACTTCACGCTGCATGGCTGAGGCCGGAAAAAGAAGAACCCGCGGTGCATGCACCGCGGGTTTTTGTCGTCTCAGATTTGTCGTCTCAGAGATGTCGCGTTCGCTCAGCGCGTCTGCACCGGCTGCACGATTGCGGCAGGCGCCGAGGCCTGCGCGCGGACCTGCGGCAGGTGATCGTTCATCGCAGACAGCGCGCACAGCGCGAGCGAGCCCCAGACCGCCGCGCTGAAATACAGCGACATCCAGGCGATCTCTTCGCGCCAATGCTCAATGTCATGTGTGACGGTCCACTGCGTGGCGGAATCGCGCAGCCCCACCAGCGGATGCAGCAGCGGCTTGCCGGCAGCGCGCTCGATGCGCCAGCGCTTGACGTACATCGGCACGTCGACGACGACGAGGAAGGCGAGATAGCAGGCGATGCCGACCAGGCCCGCAATCAGGAGCCCGCGCACCAGGCCATCGAACTCCGGCAACAGCCGGCCGAGGCCGATGCCGACGAGCAGGAAGGCGACCGCCCACAGCGAGTTCTCGATCGCGTTGTAGAGAAAGTTTTTGGTGACGACCGCGTACCAGGAGCAGATCTCGGCGACGACGATGATCGGCACGATCAGGCGCGCCATGTTGACCGCGGTCTCGGCGTCGGCAATCGCGCCGAGCTGCGCCAGGATGATCGCCCATTGCGCCGCGAAGGCGATCTCGGCGATGGTCGCCACCGTGCGGCCGACGAACACGCTCGACAGCCAGCTATCCACCAGGCAGATGCGCTGCACGTCGGCGCGCGGCAGCACCGAGCGGAAGGCGCAGCCGAACACATAGGCGGCCGACAGCGCCAGCATCGCGCTGGTGTCCGAGGACTGGGCGAGCGCGCCGCTGCCGCCGCCGAGCTGGCGATACAGGATGAACCAGAACACGACGTTGGCGAAGCTGACCAGGGTCAGCATCGCCCACCACAGGGCGACCGGGTTCGACAAAGCTCGCGACTGCGCACGCATCCGGCACTCCAATTTTCATGTGACTGACATCGGATCGTATTAATTCCGTCATGGAGCGGCAACCCGTTCCGGCCCGGGGGTTCACAAAACCGCGTGTGATGGGGCGGCTGCGGCGGAGGGCGCCGCTCGGCGGAGCACCGCAGCGGAGCATTGCAGACGACTTTCGCCTCCTGGGCGAGGACCAGGAACTTCCGCGCTGCCCCGCCGTTCATGACGCGACTGCGGCGTCCTGCCGCGCTTCGTTCTCATCAGCCTGGAGCCGCGCATGGCCGCCGCCCGCGAGCTGCAGCGCGCGCCGCTGCTGACCTTCACTGCCATCATTGTCGCACTGATGGGGCTGGCGCTGTTCGCCGGCGGCCTCTGGCTCGCCGTGATCGGCGGCTCGCTCTACTACGTCATCGCCGGCGCCGCGCTGCTCGGCACGGCATGGCTGCTGTGGCGACGGCATGCGTCGGCGTTGTGGCTCTACGCGGCGCTGCTGCTGGGCACGATGATCTGGGCGATCTGGGAAGTCGGGCTGGACTTCTGGTCGCTGGCGCCGCGCGGCGACGTGCTGGCGCCGCTCGGCATCTGGCTGCTGCTGCCGTTCATCACCGCGCATCTCCTCGGCGACATGCGCTCGGCGCGCTGGGGGCTCGTGGCCGTGCTCGCGGTGGCCATCGTCGTGCTCGGCGCCTCCTTGCGCGGCGACCGCTTCGGCGTCAACGGCGCGCTGCCGCAGGCGGCGGCTGCGACCGCGGGGACCGATACCGCGCCTGCGGAAGCGCAAGCCGACTGGACCGCCTATGGCGCCAGCAATTTCGGCACGCGCTTCTCCAGCCTGAAGCAGATCAATGCTGACAATGTGAAGAACCTGCAGCTCGCCTGGGAATTCCAGACCGGCGATCGCAAGGGACCCGATGATCCCGACGAATTCACCAACGAGGTGACGCCGCTGAAGATCGGCGACCTGCTCTACACCTGCTCGCCGCACCAGAAGGTGTTCGCGCTGGATGCCGCGACCGGCAAGCTGCGCTGGACGTTCGATCCGAAGATCGAGCACCACAAGAACTTCCAGCACATGACCTGCCGCGGCGTCGCCTATCACGAGACCAAGCCGGGGGCGGTCGACGTGTCAGGCGCGGCCGCTCCGGGCGAATGCGCCAAACGCATTTTCCTGCCGACCAATGACGGAAGGCTGTTCGCGCTCGACGCCGACAGCGGCAAGCCGTGCGAGGGCTTTGGCGATCACGGCCAGATCGACCTGAAAGCCGGCAACGAGATCACCACGGTCGGCTTCTACGAGGGCACCTCGCCGCCCGTGGTCACCGACAAGGTCGTCATCATGGCCGGCGCCGTGATCGACAACTACTCCAACAAGGTGCCGTCGGGCGCGATCCGCGGCTTCGACGTCTACTCGGGCAGGCTGTTGTGGGCGTTCGATCCCGGCAATCCCGATCCCAACGAGATGCCGTCGGACACGCATCGTTTCACGCCGGGCTCGCCGAACGGCTGGAGCGTCGGCGCGGCCGACGAGGCGCTCGGCCTGGTCTACATCCCGCTCGGCTCGAGCTCGCCCGACATCTGGGCCGGCAACCGCTCGGCCGACAATGAGCGCTACGATTCCGCGCTGGTGGCGCTCGACATCGCCACGGGAAAACTGCGCTGGTCGTTCCAGAACGTGCATCACGATCTCTGGGACATGGACATGCCGTCGCAGCCGAGCCTGGTCGACATGCCAGGCCAAGACGGCGTGGTGCCGGCGATCTACGTGCCGGCCAAGACCGGCAACATCTTCGTGCTCGACCGCCGCGATGGGCACCTGTTAGTTCCGGCGCCGGAGAAGCCCGTGCCGCAAGGCGCAGCTCCCGGCGACCGGCTGTCACCGACGCAACCGTTCTCGGAGCTGAGCTTCCGTCCGCGCAAGGACCTCACTGGCGCGCAGATGTGGGGCGCGACGATGTTCGATCAGCTCGCCTGCCGCATCAAGTTCAAGCGGTTGCGCTACGAGGGGCCGTTCACCCCGCCCTCCGAGCAGGGCACGCTGGTCTATCCCGGCGATTTCGGCATGTTCGAATGGGGCGGCATCGCCATCGATCCCGTCCGGAAGATCGCCATCGCCAATCCGCAATCGATCCCGTTCGTGTCGCGGCTGGTGCCGCGCGGCAAGGACAATCCGGCCGCGCCGAATTCCGCGCATCCGCCGGGCACCGAGCTCGGCGTGCAGCCGATGTACGGCACGCCCTATGGCGTCGACCTCGGCATCTTCCTGTCGCCGCTCGGCATCCCCTGCATGGCGCCGCCCTGGGGCAGCCTCGCCGCGATCGACCTCAAGACCAACCAGATCGTCTGGCAGCACCGCGTCGGCACCATTCGCGACCAGGCGCCGCTGCCGCTGCCGTTCAAGCTGGGCGTGCCGATGCTCGGCGGCCCGATGGTGACGGCGGGCGGCGTCGCGTTCCTGTCGGGCACGATGGACGACTACATCCGCGCCTTCGACATCAAGGACGGCCGCATGCTGTGGCAGGACCGGCTGCCGGCCGGCGGGCAATCGACGCCGATGACCTACGAAGTGGGCGGCAGGCAATATGTCGTCACGGTCGATGGCGGACACGGCTCGTTCGGCACCAAGCTCGGCGATTATGTTCGCGCCTATGCGCTACCGGGCAATGTCGCGAGCAAGTAGGTCGCAGGTTCCAGCTCTGCGCAGAGTGAGGCGACCCGTTGGACATTTGCTCACGATGTCCGGGGTTCCTCGGAGGAGCTCGGCCCACGGCACGCGCGCCTTAATCGTCGGCTTCGAAACCTTGTGCATGACTCGGCGCGGGCCAAGATTTTCTGCCCGCATTGACGCTTTGCTAACCGCGAATCCCGTGCGCCAAAACGCAGGCCGCCCCGGTTCGTAGCTGGCCTGCGTAAGGGTTCATTGCCGATGTTGACCATCCTGTCCTGCCTGCCTGCCGATCACGATCTCCGCTACGTCGCCGCCGCGCTGCTGGTCTGCGTGCTCGGCTCCATCCTGTCGATGCGTCTGCTCGCCCGGGTTCGCCGCAACACGGGATTGCGCCGCTTTCATCTGCTGTTTCTCGCGGGCCTCGTCGCCGGCGGCACGGTGTGGACGACGCATTTCGCCGCGATCCTCGGCTATGACGCACCCGGCAGCCGCTCCTTCGAAGCCGGCCTGACCTTCGCCTCGCTCGGCCTCGCGGTCGCGTTCTCCTGGCTCGGCTTCTTCATCACCACGCGCACGCAGCGCGGCCCGCTGATCGAGATCGGCGGCGCCGTGTTTGGCTTCGGCATCGCCGCCATGCACTACACCGGCATGAGCGCGCTCAATCTCGACGGCGTCAGGACCTGGCATGCACCGGCGATCTTGCTCTCGCTGGTGCTGGCGATGGGCTTCGGGGCGGTCGCGGCCAACCGGATCGCGCGCCCGGTCACGCGGTTCTGCAAGTACGGCGGCTCGCTCGCGATGGTGCTCGCGATCCTCAGCCTGCATTTCACCGGCATGGCGGCGCTGACCTTGGCGCCGATGGCCGGAGCCGATGCGCCGGCACAGGCGCTGTCCGACAGCGTAATGCTGATCAGCATCGTCACCGGCATCGGCCTGATCATGGCGATGGCGGCGTCGGCCTACATGATCGATATGCAGGCGGCGCAGGAGGCGGTGGAAGGCTATCGGCAGCTGGCGCTGCAGGACCCGCTGACCGGCCTGCCGAACCGCAACGGTCTCGGCCAGCGGCTCGCGCCGCTGCTGACCGAGGGCGACGAGACTGCGCATCTCGTCGTGCTCGCGATCGACCTCGACCGCTTCAAGGACATCAACGACGCGCACGGACATGCCGCTGGTGACGCAGTGCTGACCGCGATCGCCCAGCGCATCGCCGCGACGTTGCAGCCCAATGAGTTCCTGGCACGGATCGGCGGCGACGAATTCGTGGCCGTGAAAGCCGAGATCTTCGCCCGCGCGGAGGCCGCCAAGTTCGCCGAGCGCATGCGCATGCTGGTGCTGACGCCGGTCGAGTGGGAAGAGCGCAGCCTCTCCGTTGGCTGCAGCATCGGCATCGCGCTCTATCCCGAGCATGGCCTCAGCTCGGACGAATTGCTCACCCGCGCCGATCTCGCGATGTATCGCGCCAAGAGCCTCGGCCAGGGCAAGATCTGCACCTACGAGCCGTCGATGGACGAGGCCAGCCGGCGCCGCGCCGAGCTTGCGATCGACCTGAAGCGCGCGCTGGTGCGCAACGAGTTCGAGCTGCACTACCAGGTGCAGAACGACACGCAGAGCGGCGAGATCATCGGCTTCGAGGCGCTGTTGCGCTGGAACCATCCGGTCAAGGGCCGCGTGCCGCCGAACGATTTCATCCCGATGGCCGAGCAGACGGGGCTGATCGTCGATATCGGCGACTGGGTGCTGCGCACCGCCTGCGCGACAGCGGCGAGTTGGAGCCAGCCGTTCAAGGTCGCGGTCAACGTCGCGCCGATGCAGCTCAACCATGATCTGCCGAAGCGCGTCGCCGAGGTGCTGCGCGAGACGGGTCTGGCGCCGGAGCGGCTGGAGATCGAGTTGACCGAAACCGGCATCATCGCCGACCGCCAGCACGCGCTGCAGGTGATGCAGGCGCTGAAGGCGATCGGCGTCACCGTGGCGATGGACGATTTCGGCACCGGCTATTCGTCGCTCTCGACGTTGCAAGTGTTTCCGTTCGACAAGATCAAGGTCGACAAGAGCTTCATCCAGTCGGTCGAGACCAGCGTGCATGCGGCGGCCATCGTCAAGGCGACGTTGCTGCTCGGCCGCAGCCTCAACATCCCCGTGCTGGCCGAGGGCGTCGAGACTGAGCAGCACCTCGCCTTCCTGCGCGAGGAAGGCTGCACCAGCGTGCAGGGCTTCCTGTTCGGCAAGCCGATGCCGCATGAGGCGATCAGCCGGATGATCCGCGAGGTGGGGGACGCGCCGGCCGTTGTCGCGGAAGCGCTGGCCAAGAACGCCGCAGCTGCGTGAATGCAGGTGCCACCCTCACCTGGAGTGGGGCTCTCGCATATGGAGATGCGGAGCTGCCGCGGCGAGCAATCCTGCACATGGGTTACTCCGTCATGCCCGGGCTTGTCCCGGGCATCTACGTGGTCCTCAGCATGCCGGACGACGTGGATGGCCGGGACAAGCCCGGCCATGACGACGTGGTGAGAGACGAGCACAAAACTGCAGTCGTCACGTGCGATAGCCCTGCCTGGAGGGGAGGGTGGAGCCACGGGACGCGGCGCGCGTCCGATCCTGCAGCTTACATTGCTCAGAACGTGCGGAGGATCCTGAAATCCAGCCCGTCGGCTTCGGCGAGGTGCATGGCCATGCTGGCGCGGCCGTGGCGGATGGCGACGTCGCCGCGGGGGCCGGAATAGACGATGTTGCGGCCGGTGGTGGCGAGCGGACGCAGCGACAGCGCGCCGGCGCGCTCGGCGGCGGCTTTTAGGAAACGCAGACCTTCATAGTTCGACTGGCCGACCGACCCGACCGGCGGCGCCTCAGTGCCGAACATAGCGCTGTAGCGACTCATGAAGTCGTCATTGGCCTTGGAGCCGATACAGCTGAAATAGCCGGACGCGGAATAGAGGTTCTCGGTGTTGTCGGCACCGATGCCGAGCAGCACGGTCTCGTCGACCGCGCCGGCAAGCCGCAACGTCGTCGCGGCGAGGCCGGATTCGCTGAACGCGCGATTGAAGGTGATGCTGTCGGTGCCGATCAGCGAGATCAGCACCACGTCGGGACGCGCGGCACGGATGCGCGCCAGATGCGCCTCGTGATCATCCTCGCCGACGGGGACGAATTCCTCGCCGACCACCTGGCCGCCGGCCTCGGTGATGTAGGTCTTGGTGGAGCGGTGCGACTGCCACGGCCAGACATAGTCGCTGCCGATCAGGTACCAGCGCTTGGCGCCCTTGTTCTCCGCCAGCCAATGGATCGCAGGCCGGGTCTGGCTGTGCGGCGTCTCGCCGATCGCCATCACGCCCGGCGTGCGCTCACCGCCTTCATAGACGGGCGTATACACATAAGGGATACGGCCGCGCGTCAGCCGGCGCAGCGCCAGCCGGACGGCGCTGATATGCGAGCCCATCACGACGTCGATGTCGTCGAAATCGAGCGCGTCCCTGGCGCGCGCGACCACCTCCTCGACCGGACCGCCGGAATCGTAGAACGACAATTCGATCTCGCGGCCGAGGATGCCGCCGCAGCGATTGATCTCGGACACCGCAAGCAGCGCGCTGTTGGTCGCCGCCGGCCCCCAGATTCCGGGCGAGCCGGAGAAGGTGATGAAGTTGCCGATGCGCAGCTTGTTGTGGCGGCCGCGCCGCGCAAAGCGATCGGGATCGAAGGGAGCGAGCGCCGGCAGGCCAACCCGCTTGGGCGGGCTCCTGAACAGCAGGGAGGGCGGCAGGCTGCAGTGCCCGGCCGTGACAGATCCCGTCGAGAGCACACCCACTCCTTGGCCGCGGCCGTGAGGGGCCCAGTGTGGGCCTGTGGTCTCACGCCGTCAAAATCAGCACGCGTTCGGCAAATATCCTATTCGAAAATGTTGAATGTTCAAGAATTCGAATGCATATAGATCGGGCAGCAACTGCCGGACAATCATTCAAATCGGGACCGCAAGCGAAGTTCATCGTGGCCAAATCGCCAAATCCCAACACGCCTCTCACCGAACATCTCGCTTATCTGCTCGCGCAGGCCAACCGGGAGATCAACCGGCAGCTGGAATCGCGCCTGAGCACGGAGGGCGTACCCGTCGAACAGTGGCGCATCCTGAAGGTGCTCTCCGACGGCGAGGGGCATTCGATGGGCGACCTCGCCGAGGCCGTGCTGCTGAACCATCCGACCCTGACCAAGATGATCGACCGCATGGTGTCGGACTCGCTGGTCTACCGCCGCCAGGACGCCCACGATCGCCGCAAGGTGCTGATGTTCATCAGCGACCGCGGCAAGGCGCTGTGCAAGCGCCTGAACTCGCTCGCCGCCAGCCAGGAGGCGCACATCCTGGAGAACTACGGCGACAAGGCCACGGGTGAGCTGAAGCGGCTGCTGGAAAATTTGATCGACGCGGCGAGCTGAGCATTGCCTTGCTGCGACGCTGCGGACATTCAGTTCCGAGCTCTATCCTCCCGTCATTGCGAGCCAACGGGTCCGCGCGAAGCGCGGCCCGATGACCGGCTCCTCGAAGCAATCCAGCATGGTAGGCGGGGCCCTGGATTGCTTCGCTACGCTCGCAATGACGCGGAAGCGGCGGGGGCCGTAGGGTGGGCAAAGGCGCGCCCGCGGCGGCTGTGATGTAAAGACTGGCGCGCGCGACGTGCCCACCATTGCGGAGCTCGCGCGTTGATCGACGGTGGGCACGGCGCGTCAGCTGAATGGCGCGGAGCAGCACCGGTGGACGCGCCTTAGCCCACCCTACGGCAGTGCGGCTGCGGCAAATGGGTTCGCCTGCCCGGCAAAGCCGGGATAGACGCAAGACGGATTCTCCCTCATCCTGTCTTTTGACGATCGCGACGAACGGGCCACAGAGCCCGCGCGCGATCACCGGCTGAATCAGGCCGGACGAGGACACGACACTGGGAGGACAGGCCATGGGTATTCCCAAGGGCATTCATCTGCTCGATCGCGCCATCGGCAGCGATTATCCGACATTCGCCAGCACGGCTGACATCCGCGCCTTCGAGCAGACGCCTTACGGCGAACGCATCGCCGCTGAGAGCACCTACGAGGCGCTGAAATGCGGGGCGTCTGCGAATCCGGATGCGCCGGCGATCCAGTTTCTGCAGAATGCCGATCCCGCCGATACGCCGGTCGTCATCACCTATCGCGATTTCATTGCGAAGGTGACGCAGGCCGCGAACATGTTTCATGCGCTCGGCGTCGGCCCCGACGACGTCGTCAGCTTCATGCTGCCTCTGGTGCCCGAAGCGTTCGTCACGCTGTTCGGCGCGGAAGCCGCGGGCATCGCCAACCCGGTCAATCCGCTGCTCGAGCCGCACCAGATCGCCGAGATTCTCGACGCCGCCAAGACCAAGGTGCTGGTGGCGCTCGGCCCCCTGCCCGGCACCGACATTTGGCAGAAGGTCGAGAAGGTGCGCGGCAGCCTGAAACACCTCAAGGCAATCGTGCAGGTCTATGGTGGCGGTGGTGATCCGGCCAACGGCATCCACGCCTTCAACGACTTGATCAAGCCGCAGCCTGGCGATCACCTCGTCAGCGGCCGGCGGATCAAGGCCGGCGACACCGCGGCCTATTTCCACACCGGCGGCACCACCGGTACGCCGAAGCTGGTGCGGCACAGCCATGGCAACCAGGTTTATCAGGCGTGGGGCGTCAACCTTCTCCTGAAGGCGAAGCCCGGCGGTACGCTGCTGTTCGGCATGCCGCTGTTTCATGTCGGCGGCTCGCTGACGCAGGCGTTGCAGACGCTGTCCGCGGGCGGCAGCCTCGTGGTGCTCTCCGGCGCGGGCTGGCGCAATCCGAATGCCGTGCGCAACATCTGGGGCCTGGTCGAGCGGTTCAAGCCGGAGACGCTGTCGAGCGTGCCGACGGTGCTCGCGGCAACCCTGGCGGTGCCCCAAGGCAGCGCCGATATCTCCAGCCTGCGATATGCGGCCGGCGGCGGCTCTGCGATTCCGGTCGCCGTCGGCCAGGCGATCATGGACAAGCTGAGACTGCCCGTGCTCGAGGTCTACGGCATGACCGAGACCGCGAGCGTCCACACCATGGCCTATGCGGACCAGCCGATCCGCCTCGGCTCGGTCGGCCTGCCGCTGCCCTACGCCAAGGTGCGCATCGTCAAGCTCGATGCCGACGGCCGCTACGAGCGCGACTGTGCCGTGGACGAGATCGGCGTGGTCATCATGGCCGGGCCTGGCGTGTTCTCCGGCTATCTTGATGACGCTCACAACAAGGGCGCCTTCGTCGACGGCCATTGGGTGAATTCCGGCGATCTCGGCCGTCTCGATGCCGACGGCTTCCTGTGGATCACCGGTCGCGCCAAGGACCTCGTCATCCGCGGTGGCCACAACATCGACCCGGCGCCGATCGAGGAGATCCTGTTCCAGCACCCCGCCGTCGGCTTCGCCGCGGTGGTCGGCCAGCCCGACGCCTACGCGGGCGAGCTGCCGATCGGCTATGTGCAGCTGAAGCCGGGTGCCTCCGTGCAGCCCGGCGAACTCGAGGATTGGGTGCGCGCGCGCACGCCGGAGCGCGCCGCAGTGCCGGTGCAGATCATCCCGATCGATCCGATGCCGGTGACCGGCGTGGGCAAGGTGTTCAAGCCGCAGCTGCGCTGGGACGCCGCGACGCGCGTGTTTGCCAAGGTGCTGTCGCAACTGACCGGCCGCGGCGTCGATTGCAGCGTCAAGGTCGGCGCCCACGGCAGCCATGGCAGCCTCGCCACGGTCACCCTCCGCAACGTGCCGGCGGAGCAACGCGAGGCGATCGAGAACGAGGTCCATACGCTGCTGGCGCCGTTCGTGATCCGGCACGAGGTGGTGATGGAGTGAAGCCTGTCCGGCATTTGATCGCGACGGTGACGTTCTGACATCATGGCGCCAAGGTGCGCTCCGTTCGGTTCTGTCCAGATGAACGAAACCGACATCACCATCGCGGTCGAAGATGCAGGCCAGCCTGACGTGGCCGCCCTGATGGTGGAGGCGACGGCTATCTGCAAACGCTTTATCCTGCTCAAAAGCGGCACCCTGTCGGCACCAAAGCACTCTCGGCGAACGGAGTCGTCGTTCTCGGCGCGCGGCGCGACGGATCGCTGCTCGGCTCCGTCACCCTTCGGCCGATTGCTCCGGGACATGCTGAGATCAAGCGGCTGTTCGTGCGCGAAGCGGCACGCGGCTGCGGGCTCGGACGCAAGCTGGTCACGGCTCTGGAAGACGAAGCCCGAACCCGCGGGATCGACCGCATCAGTCTCGAAGTCGGCATCAGACAGCCGCAGGCGATCCAGCTCTATCGCAGCTTCGGCTATCAGGATTGCGGGCCTTTTGGCCCATACAGAGCCGATCCGCTCAGCCTTTTCATGACCAGACAGCTGCGGCGTGATCTCGCGATTGAACAATCAGCGTGAATGCGGATGGAACCAAGCTACCGAAGGATTGCGAGCAGCCCATCCCCCTTGTCTCCGCTGGCCTTCTGAACTAGGCCTTAACCATCAGACCAGCCGACAAGCTGGCCGGGGATCGAAGGGGAGGCGATCCGCACGCGCAGCGAGCGCCGTGCATGCATTCCCTTGACCTGCTTTCGAGTTCTGCTTTCGAGTCTACGTGCGACGGACCTGCTCATGACCGACTTCCCTGTCCTCATCGCCGGCGGCGGCATTGGTGGCCTCGCGACCGCGCTCACCCTGCAGCAGATCGGCGTGCCCTGCGTGGTCTATGAGAGCGTGCGCGAGATGCGGCCGCTCGGGGTCGGCATCAACCTGCAGCCCAATGCGGTGCGCGAGCTCTATGACCTCGGCATCGGGCCTGATGATCTCGACCAGGTCGGCGTGCCTGCGAAGGAATGGGCGCTGGTCGGGCTGAACGGTAACGACATCTATTCCGAGCCGCGCGGCCTGCTCGCCGGCTACAACTGGCCGCAATATGCCGTGCATCGCGGCAAGCTGCATATGCTGCTGTACGGCCGGCTGGTGCAGCGTGCAGGCGCCCAGACGGTGCGGCTCGGCAGCCGCGTAAGCGGCTATGAGAAGAACGCGGACGGCACGGTGACGGCGCGCATCGAGCATCCCGATGGCTCGCGGTCCGAGCAGCGCGGACGGCTGCTGATCGGCGCCGACGGCATCCATTCGGCAGTACGCGCGCAGATGCACCCCAACCAGCCGCCGATCCATTGGGGCGGCGCGGTGATGTGGCGCGGGGTGACCTGGGCGAAGCCGATGCGCACCGGATCGTCCTTCGTTGGGCTCGGCACCCATCGCCACCGCGTCGTGGTCTATCCGATCTCGCATCCCGATCCGAAAACGGGACTGGCGCTGATCAACTGGATCGCGGAAGTCACGATGGACAACACCGAGGGCTGGAAGCAGACCGGCTGGTTCCGCCAAGTCCCGGTGAGCGAGTTCGCGCATCATTTCGCCGGCTGGACCTACGACTGGCTCGACGTCCCCGCGCTGATCGCCGGCGCCGACGGCGCCTATGAGAACCCGATGATCGACCGCGATCCGGTCTCCACCTGGGTGGACGGCCCCGTCGCGCTGATGGGCGACGCCGCGCATGCGATGTATCCGACCGGCAGCAACGGCGCGAGCCAGGCGATCGTCGACGCCCGCATGCTCGGCACCATGCTGCTGGCCCACGGCGTGACGCCGGCGGCGCTGGCGGCGTATGACGAGAAGCTGTGCGGGCCAATTTCGGCGGTCATCCTGCGCAATCGCGGCGCGGGGCCGTTCGGGTTGCTCAATCTGGTCGACGAGCGCTGCGGCGGCAAGTTCACGGACATTGACGAGGTGGTGTCGCCCGCGGAGCGCGATGCGTTCATGGCCAACTACAAGAAGGCCGCGGGCTTTGCGATCGAGCAGCTCAACACGGCGCCGCGGACGATTGCGGAAGGCGCACAGGTCGACGCAGCCAAGGCTGCATGAAAACCAAGGCGGCCTGACCCACCCTCGCTGTCGTCCCGGGCAAGCACCTCGGCGCATCGCGCCGATGTGCGCCGACCCGGGACCCATACTCCGCGGCAAACATGGGCAGGCACGCTGGAGCGACCAGCCTGCGTCACCACACCATCCTGTGGTTATGGATCCCGGCGTTCGCCGGGATGACAGCGGTGGTTTTGGCGCGCAGCTCGGCCAACAACGTCATTGCGAGCGTCAGCGAAGCAATCCAGGGGCGTGGGCGGGACTCTGGATTGCTTCGCTGACGCTCGCATTGACGATTAGCTGCCTGATCCACCCTCGGTGTCGTTCCTGCGAACGCAGCTGCCGTAGGGTGGGCAAAGGCGGGCCGCTGATCTTCCCGCGAACACGGTCGTCGTGGCGCCGTGCCCACCAACTTGCTGCGAGGTTGGCGATCGACGGTGGGCACGCTGCGGCCTTGCGGCGGCTGCTTTGCCCACCCTACAGCAGCTACAAAGAGCCCGGCTGCGCTTACGCGTAGCGGCCGTGGCAGTGCTTGTACTTCTTGCCTGACCCGCAGGGGCAGTCCTCGTTGCGGCCGACCTTGCCCCACGTCGTGGGGTCGTTCGGATTGCGCGCTTCGGCCGGGACCGGCGCAGCGCCGGAGGACGGCACCAGGGAGACGTTGGCGAAGGCCATCTCGTCCTCACCGGTGGTCGGATCGGCGTGGTGCGCCTGCATCGGCGGCAGCACCGGCTGCTGCTCCTCGGGCGGCACGATCTCGACGCGCATCAGCTGCGCGGTGACCGCCTCGCGCAAGTGAGCGATCATCGCTTCGAACAGCGTGAAGGCTTCCGACTTGTACTCCTGCAACGGATCGCGCTGGCCGTAGCCGCGCAGGCCGATGACCTGGCGCAGATGGTCGAGCATCACCAGATGCTCGCGCCAGAGATGATCCAGCGTCTGCAGCAGGATCGTCTTCTCGACGTAGCGCATCACGTCGGGGCCCCATTGCGCGACCTTGGCGGCCATGCGCTCGTCGGCCTGGGTCTCGATGCGCTTGAGCAGCTCCTCGTCGGCGATGCCCTCTTCCTTGGCCCAGTCCTCGACCGGCAGGTCGAGATCGAGCACGCGCTTCAGCTCGTCCTTCAGGCCAACGACGTCCCACTGCTCGGCATAGGCATGCTCGGGCACGTGCTTGGCGACGAGATCGTCGATGAAGGCGTGGCGCATGTCGGTGATGGTCTCGACCACGCTCTCATCCTGCATCAGCTCGACGCGCTGGTCGAAGATCACCTTGCGCTGGTCGTTCTGGACGTTGTCGAACTTGAGCAGGTTCTTGCGGATGTCGAAGTTGCGGGCCTCGACCTTCTGCTGCGCCTTCTCCAGCGCCTTGTTGATCCAGGGATGGATGATGGCCTCGCCTTCCTTCAGGCCGAGGCGGGTCAGCATGCTGTCGAGCCGGTCTGACCCGAAGATCCGCATCAGATCGTCTTCCAGCGACAGGAAGAACTTCGAGCGGCCGGGATCGCCCTGGCGGCCGGAGCGGCCGCGCAGCTGGTTGTCAATGCGGCGGGATTCGTGGCGCTCGGAGCCGATGATGTAGAGGCCGCCGGGCTTGGTCACGGTCTTCGCCGGCTTTGAGCCCTTGGCCGGCTCGATCTCGACGGTCTCCTCGGCCTTCAGCACGATCTCGCGGAAGCGGGCGATGTCGGCCTTGATCTGCTCGATCTTGGCGGCCTTCTCGGCCTCGTCGGTGATTCCGACGGTCTCCTGCTGGATGCGCATCTCCAGGGAGCCGCCCAGTTTGATGTCGGTGCCGCGGCCGGCCATGTTGGTCGCGATCGTGATCGCGCCGGGCACGCCGGCCTCGGCCACGATGTAGGCCTCCTGCTCGTGGAAGCGCGCGTTCAGCACCGCGAACAGCTTGGCCGGCTTACCGGCGCGGGCCGCCGCGTAGAGCTTGTCCAGCGCGCGCTCGCTGCCGAAATCGATCTGCTTGTAGCCGTGCTGCTTGAGATAGGCGGCCAGCACCTCGGACTTCTCGATCGAGGCCGTGCCGACCAGCACCGGCTGCAGGCGCGCATTGGCGCGCTCGATCTCGGCGAGAATGGCGGCGTATTTCTCCTGCTGGGTGCGATAGACCTCGTCGTCCTCGTCGAGACGGGCGACCGGCAGATTGGTCGGAATCTCCAGCACTTCGAGCTTATAGATGTCGAACAGCTCGTCGGCCTCGGTGGCCGCCGTGCCGGTCATGCCGGCGAGCTTGGAATACATGCGGAAGTAGTTCTGGAACGTGATCGAGGCCAGCGTCTGGTTCTCGGGCTGCACCGGCTGGTGCTCCTTGGCTTCGAGCGCCTGGTGCAGGCCTTCCGAATAACGCCGGCCAGGCATCATGCGGCCGGTGAACTCGTCGATGATCACGACCTCGCCGTCGCGGACGATGTAGTCCTTGTCGCGCGTGAACAGCGTGTGCGCGCGCAGCGCCTGGTTGATGTGGTGCACGACGGAGACGTTCTCGACGTCGTACAGCGAGTCGCCCTTGAGCTGGCCAGCGTCGCGCAGCAGCGTCTCGATCTTCTCCATGCCGGCTTCGGTCAAGGTCACCGTGCGCTGCTTCTCGTCGACCTCGTAGTCGGACTTGTCGAGCTTCGGCACGAAGGTGTCGATGGTGTTGTAGAACTCGGAGCGGTCGTCGAGCGGGCCCGAGATGATCAGCGGCGTGCGGGCCTCGTCGATCAGGATCGAGTCCACTTCGTCGACGATCGCGAAGAAGTGCCCGCGCTGGACCATTTCCTCCAGCCGGTACTTCATGTTGTCGCGGAGATAATCGAAGCCGTATTCGTTGTTGGTGCCGTAGGTGATGTCGCAGGCATAGGCGGCCTTGCGCTCGGCATCGTCGAGGCCGTGCACGATCACACCGGTGGTCAAGCCGAGGAAGCCGTAGATCTGGCTCATCCAGCCGGCGTCGCGGCGGGCAAGGTAATCATTCACCGTCACGACGTGGACGCCCTTGCCGGCGAGCGCGTTGAGGTAGACCGCCAAGGTCGCGACCAGCGTCTTGCCTTCGCCGGTCTTCATCTCGGCGATGTCGCCCTCATGCAGCACCATGCCGCCGATCAGCTGCACGTCGAAATGGCGCTGGCCGAGCGTGCGCTTCGAGGCCTCACGGACGGTGGCGAACGCCGGCACCAGCAGATCGTCCAGCGTCTTGCCGTCGGCGAGCTGCTTCTTGAATTCCTCGGTGCGCGCCTTGAGCTGCTCGTCGGTCAGCTTGGCGAGCTCCGGCTCCAGGGCGTTGATGGCGCTGACACGGGACTGGTAGCCCTTGACGCGACGGTCGTTGGCGGAGCCGAAAAGCTTACGGGCGAGCGCGCCGATCATTGCTGAAATCCTGCCTCTGTGGGTCTGCGTTGCAGCCGTAACTCATGGTTTGGGTTTGCTGTTCCCGGCGTAATGCACCGCAGCACACGCGCCAAGCTCGACTTCGGCGCCAAGGAGGCGGCCGCCAGATGAGCGGGAGACGAGCAAACCAGGGGTCAACGGCCAAAAACGCAGCAAAATAAGCGCTATCGCCCTTGTAGCGACCGGGCAGAGATATGGCTGGGGGGGAACGTTGTCAACGGCGCCCGACAGCAGGACATCCGCCCTTAACCTGTCGCCGATTTCACGAAATTGACAGACTTTTCGCGTTGCCAAGGCACCGCGATTGGGCGAGTGTCCCCGCCGCCCAGAGGTAACGCCCCTCGAGCCCCTCTTCAGAACAAGGATTTTCCATGACCACGTCGTTCCCGGTTACGAAAACCGGCCTGCGCTTCGGCCTTGCCACCGCTCTCGCCGGCAGTCTCGCATTGTCCCTGCTGGTCGCCCCCGCGCGCGCCGCCGACGATGCCAACCCGGTGCTGGCCAAGGTGAACGGCGCCGAGATCCGCAAGAGCGACGTCGCGCTCGCCGAAGAGGAGCTCGGGCCGAGCCTCGCCCAGATGGACCCGGCGACCAAGGACGACAACGTGCTGTCGTTCCTGATCGACATGAAGCTCGTCTCCAAGGCCGCCGAGGACAAGAAGGTCGCCGATAGCGAGGACTTCAAGAAGCGCCTCGCCTTCACCCGCAACCGCCTGCTGATGGACAGCCTGCTCGCCAGCGAGGGCAAGGCCGCGACCACGCCGGACGCGATGAAGAAGGTCTACGAGGAAGCCTCCAAGCAGATCGGCGGCGAGCAGGAGGTGCATGCGCGCCACATCCTGGTCGAGACCGAGGACGAGGCCAAGGCGGTCAAGGCCGAGCTCGCCAAGGGCGCCGATTTCGCCGAGCTCGCCAAGAAGAAGTCGAAGGATCCGGGCGCCTCGGATGGCGGCGATCTCGGCTTCTTCACCAAGGAGCAGATGGTCCCGGAATTCGCCAACGTCGCGTTCAGCATGGAGCCGGGCAAGATCTCCGATCCGGTGAAGACCCAGTTCGGCTGGCACATCATCAAGGTCGAAGAGAAGCGCAACCGCAAGCCGCCGGAATTCGATCAGGTCAAGAGCCAGATCGAGACCTACGTGACCCGCAAGGCCCAGGCCGACTACGTCAGCAAGCTGCGCGAAGCCGCGAAGATCGAGCGCCTGGACAAGCCGGCCGCCGACGCCGCCAAGCCGGCCGATGCGAAGCCGGCCGAGCCGGCGAAGAAGTAAGCGGTCAAGCCGCTTCGTTTGAGACGCGACACACGCGCGTCATAAAGGTGTCGTCCCGGCCTCCGCGCCGGGACCCATACCGCGTGATGTCTGACATGGGCACGCGGATAGTACCACGGCTCACCACTGGACCCTGTGGTTATGGATCCCGGCGTTCGCCGGGATGACAGTTGAGGATGTGGACACATCCACTCCCACAACACCAACTGAGATGATACAGAGCGCTTCCCGCCAATCCTGCCGGAAGCCACTGCGATGTCCTCTGCCGTCTCCCCGCTCGCCCCGACCGAAGTCCCCGATATGCCGGCATTGGCCGGCGTCAGGCTCGCGACTGCCGCGGCCGGCATCCGCTACAAGAACCGCACCGACGTGCTGCTGGCGCTGCTCGATCCCGGCACGACCGTGGCTGGCGTCTTCACCAAGTCCAAATGCCCGTCGGCCCCTGTCGAATGGTGTCGCGCCAAGCTGAAGGGCGGCAAGGCGCGCGCGCTGGTGGTCAATTCCGGCAACGCCAATGCCTTTACCGGCAAGACCGGCAAGCAGTCGACGGCGCTGACCGCTGCGATCGCCGCCAAGGCCGTCGGCTGCAAGCAGGACGAGATCTTCCTGGCCTCGACCGGCGTGATCGGCGAGCCGCTCGACGCCACCAAGTTCGACGGCGTGCTCGAAGGCCTCGCCGGCACGGCAGCGCCCGAGGACTGGATGGGCGCCGCGCGCGCCATCATGACCACCGACACCTTCCCGAAGGTCGCGACGGCGACCGTCAAGCTCGGCAAGACCAAGGTGACGATCAACGGCATGGCCAAGGGCGCCGGCATGATCGCGCCGGACATGGCGACGATGCTGTCCTTCATCTTCACCGACGCGCCGATCACCGCGCCCGCGCTGCAGGCACTGCTCAAGGCCGGCGTCGAGGACACCTTCAACGCAGTGACGATCGACGGCGACACCTCGACCTCCGACACGCTGTTGGCCTTCGCCACCGGCGCGGCCGCAGCCAAGGGCGCGACGAAGATCAGCAAGATCAGCGATCCCAACGCCAAGGCCTTCGTGAAGGCGTTCAACGCCGTGCTCGCCGACCTCGCCGAGCAGGTCGCGCGCGACGGCGAAGGCGCGCGCAAGCTGGTCGAGATCATCGTCGAGGGCGCCAAGAGCAAGCCGTCGGCGCGCAAGATCGCGATGTCGATCGCCAACTCGCCGCTGGTGAAGACGGCGATCGCCGGCGAGGACGCCAATTGGGGCCGCGTCGTCATGGCCGTCGGCAAGGCCGGCGAGCCGGCCGATCGCGACAAGCTCTCGATCTCCTTCAACGGCATCCGCGTGGCCTCAAAAGGCGCGCGCGATCCGTCCTACGACGAGACCGAGGTCTCCGAGGCCATGAAGGCGCAGACCATCCAGATCAAGGTCGCACTCGGGCTCGGCAAGGGCCGCGACCGCGTGCTGACCTGCGACCTCACCAAGGAGTATGTCGCGATCAACGGCGACTATCGGTCCTGAGCGGGGCTCTAGAGTTTTTGGCTGACCTGGACGCGCATCTCGACCGTGTTCGTTCGTGGTCGGTTCAGGGGATCGAGCCCCTTCCACGCATAGACGAACCGATCCTCTCCGATGTAGCCGGCGCGCGGACTGTAGATCACCTGCAGACCGCGCACGGTAGCAGATCCATGACTCGGCTGCTCCAGGACCTGCGCGTTCAACATTGGACCGTGCGACATCCGCAATTTCATGGCGCAGCGCTTGCCCGCCACTACGAACATCTGGCCCTGGACCGTTTGGTTGCCTAGTGTGCTCACCGTGGGTCCCCAGCAGTTCATCGCCAGACTCGGACTGCAAAGTCCAGTCAGCATGACGCAAGACATTGCTGCAACCTTGATCACGATCATCTCCGCCCGTGCATGGAACTCAGTCGAGTTCACCTGAACGTGCGCCGGGGATCAATAGTTACTTTGGATTGCAAATGGGTTTTGATCAACTCGCAATACGCGCATCGGCCACTGCCCGGTCGAACAGCTTCCTCAATGCTTCGGCGATTCCCTGGGTGGGAGACACCTCGGTGTAGTATCCCTCGGACGCGCAAGCTTGCATGTTCTGTGCAATCTCGCTGTTTGGCGACGGACCGAACGGGCCCTTGTTGAAGGGATCGATCCAGCTCATGTACCAGCTGTTGGTCGGCAGCTGCAGATAGGTGGTGTAGAGCACCGCGATCTTGATGCCGCGGTTCTTCAGCGTGGTGCAGAGCGCAGGGTTGAGCGGCGACTGGCAGCGGTTGCCGCTCGCCTTGGCCTTCAGGCAGGCGGCATTGCTTTCGTCGGCGACGCCGTCGGAGACGAAGAACAGATATTTCAGCGGCGAGCCCGTGGTGCCGTCGCCGGGCGTCGAGATCTCGTTGTTGATGGCCGGGAAGACGGTCGAGAACGGCGTATCCTTGTCGGCCGTATAGGCGTCGTTGTTGCCGTAGACGCCCATCAGGTCGATATTTCCGGCGGCGGTCTTGGCGCTCGACAGATTGGCCGACAGCGCGAACAGAGAGCGCAGGCCGATCGTCTTCGACGCCGCGCCGAAATCGTAGAGCGCCATGCGGAACTGATTGGGATAGGTCTGCGTGGACGTGGCCTTGTCCATCAGCTGCTGGGTGGCGCTGCGCAGCACGTCGATTCGCGTGGTCACCCCGAGCTTCTTCGCGAGGTTATAATAGTTGTTTGAATCGTTGTAGTCGTGGCAGGCGAAGGCGCACTTGTCCGAAGTGTTGTTGACCATCTTGGTCACGTCGTCGGGCGTCGCCGCGACACCCATCGATGGTGAATTGTCGAGCAGCAGGTAGAAGTCGATGTATTTAGGCATCGACGCCTTCGCCGTCGACGAGCCTTGCAAGGTCATGGTCTTGAAGCCGACGATGCTCATGAACATGGTCGGCACGGTGGCCGTGAACGACACCGTGGCGGTCACCACCGAGCCGGCCTTCTTCACGTCAGGCGTGAGGCTGTTCAGCGTGTAGCCGGTCGTGCCGGACATGTTGCCGTTGAAGATCTTGCGCGCATCATCGTTGCCGACGGCGATCGGGCCGTCGCCGCTCATCGATCCTGCCGCGATGAAGGCCGGCGATGTCCGCGACACCGCGCCGACCGAGGCCGCGTCCACCGCGGACTGCAGCTTGGCGCGCATCTGGTTGTTGCGGCTGTAGTCGACGCCGCAGCCGACGGCGGTGATCACGGGAACGCAGACGATGGCGAACGTCACCGCGACATTGCCGCTGACGTCGCGACGCAAACGAGCGAGCAGGCTGGCGAGGAGGCTGGAGAGAATTCGCATGAAGGATGCCTAACGAACCATGAGGATGTCACGGTGGACACCCGTGAAAATACGCGTCAGCCCGTTAAGGTCGGCTTATTTCAATCGTGGAATCACGGCTCGAAACGGCCTAGGTTAACAATCCCTCAACAGGCGCCGCCGGCTCGTCGAATTCGGCGAGCGCGGGCGCCGAACACCGACCGGATCATGCCCGACTTGAAACTCACCCTCGTGGTCGCCTGCGCCCTCGTCGACACCGACAACCGCGTGCTGCTGGCGCAGCGCCCGCCCGGCAAGACGCTCGCCGGCCTCTGGGAATTTCCCGGCGGCAAGCTCGAGCCCGGCGAGCGTCCGGAGGCGAGCCTGATCCGCGAACTCGACGAGGAGCTCGGCATCGCCGTGCGCGAGGCGTGTCTGGCGCCGTTGACCTTTGCGAGCCACGCTTACGAGACGTTCCACCTGCTGATGCCGCTGTACATCTGCCGGCGCTGGGAAGGGGTCGTGACCGCACGCGAGGGCCAGCAACTGGCGTGGGTGCGACCGAACAAACTGCGCGACTATCCGATGCCGCCGGCGGACATTCCGCTGTTGCCTCATTTGATCGATTTGTTGATGTAGCAAGGCGGCGCCTTACCGTGACCCTTCATGCGAGGGCTTGACCCACGCATCAATCATCTTGCGAAGAGGATGGATCGCCGGGTCAAGCCCGGCGATGACGAGCGGTATCATTCCTCGCGCGGAGCACGCCTCACCGCCGCCTCCAGGCTCGCGGTCGCGGATCCCGGCTTCAGCGGCTTCTGCTGGCTGTCGTGCGGCGCCCAGCCGGAGATCCAGATGATGTCGAAGGTGGCGCGGAGGCGGCCGTCGGGATCGGCAAAACGCTCGGCGTAGATTTCGGCCATGCGCAGCAAAGTGGCGCGGCGCAGGGGCGTGCGGCGGCGCTCGACCAGGCTGTTGGCCGCGCCCATGCGGCGGAGATCCTGCATCAGCCCGAACGCGCTGGCATAGCGGACCACGACGCGATCGACATCCGTCACCGGCAGCGCAAAACCGGCCCGCTGCAGCAGACCGCCGACGTCGCGCAGATCGGCAAACGGCGCGACCCGCGGCGACACGCCGCCCTCGCATTCAGCCTCGGCCGCCGCGAACGATTGCCTGAGCTCGGTCAGAGTGTCGCCGCCGATCATTGCCGCCAGCAACAGACCATCGGGCCGCAAGGCGCGACGGATCTGCACCAGCAGGCCGGGGAGGTCGTTGACGAACTGGAACGCGAGCGCCGACAGCACGAGATCCAGCGATTGCGGCGCGAGCGACAGCGTTTCGTCAGCAGTATCGGGCGGAGCCAGATGCAGCGGCTGCGCGATGCGCCCGATCAGATGCGGCGCCAGGCCCACGCCCGGCGTCCACACATCGGCGGCATCCGTGAAGGAGCGGTTCACCGCGGCAAGGCGATCTGCGAGATCCTCCGCGACGCGCTCGAGCAAGAAGGTCTCCGGTGCCCTCGCAGCCCGCTGCTGCCTGAGCGCAAGCAGGCGTCGATCGAACAAAATGGGAGCGCTGGCGGGTTGGGTCATTGCGGCTGGTTACGCCGTTCCTTGAGGACGGGCAATGCGCCGCTTGAGCCGGACAGGCCGCGCGGCTAGCCTCAACACATGGGCCTCAGCTTTGCTCCAATCAGCATCGGGCAACTCCGCGCCGCCGCCAACGCCGCGCGCGGCGCCTGCGGCCATCTGGCCAAGCTGGCGCTCGACATCGCCTTGCCGACCCTGTGCATCGCCTGCCGCGAGCCGGTCGACGGCGAAGGCGTCTGCGCGACGTGCTGGGGCAAATTGTCCTTCATCGAGCGGCCCTATTGCCCGAAGCTCGGGATTCCCTTCGTCTATGATCCCGGCCCCGAATTGCTGTCCATGGAGGCGATCGCGGGGCCGCCGGCCTATGCCCGCGCCCGGGCCGCGGTGCGCTATGACGAGGTCGCGCGCACCTTGGTGCATCAGCTGAAATATCAGGACCGCACCGATCTGGCGCCGATCATGGGCCGCTGGATGGCCCGCGCCGGCCGCGAACTGCTGGCCGATGCCGACCTCGTGCTGCCCGTACCGCTGCATTGGCGGCGCGGCTTTTCCCGTCGCTATAACCAGTCCGGCGCTCTGGCCCGGGTGGTCGCCCGCGCGAGCGGCGTCCGAATGAGCGGCGATACGCTGCGCCGGGTCCGCGCCACCGAGCAGCAGGTCGGCCTGTCTCGCGCCCAGCGCGCCAGCAATGTGCAGGGCGCATTCCAGGTATCCTCAGACCGCCTGCATGACGTGCAGGGGCGGCGCGTCGTGCTCGTCGACGACGTCCTGACCACGGGCGCGACGGTGGATGCCTGTGCCCGCGCGCTGCTGCGCGCCAAGGCGGCGGAGGTCAGCGTGCTGGTCTTCGCCCGGGTTGTCGATGCCCCTCGCGCTCCCATATAATCTCTCACTTCCGTAACAGCTGAGCGCGACATGACCGCTGCGATTGAAATCTATACCCGTCCGGGGTGCGGCTACTGCACGGCCGCCAAATCGCTCCTGACCCGCAAGAACGTTCCCTTTACCGAATACGATGCGGGCAAGGATCCTGATGTCCGGCAGCAGATGTATGATCGCGTCGGCCCCGGCTCGACCTTCCCGCAGATCTTCATCGGCAAGACCCATGTCGGCGGCTGTGACGACCTCTACGCACTCGATCGCGAGGGCAGGCTCGACGCCATGCTGGCCGGAGACAAGGCAACATCATGAGCAACGACCGCAGCTTTACCGCCGCCATGGTGCAGATGCGCACCTCGCTCCTGCCCGAGCCAAGCCTCGAGCAGGGCACCAGGCTGATCCGGGAAGCGGTCGCCCAAGGCGCGCAATACGTCCAGACGCCGGAAGTGAGCAACATGATGCAGCTCAACCGGACGGCGCTGTTCGAGCAGCTCAAGAGCGAGGAGGACGATCCCTCGCTCAAGGCCTATCGCGCGCTCGCCAAGGAGCTGAACATCCATCTGCATATCGGTTCACTGGCGCTGCGCTTCTCACCTGAGAAGGCCGTGAACCGCTCGTTCCTGATCGGGCCGGATGGCAACGTGCTGGCGAGCTACGACAAGATCCATATGTTCGACATCGACCTGCCTGGCGGCGAGAGCTACCGCGAGTCGGCCAACTACCAGCCGGGCGAGACGGCGGTGATCTCCGATCTGCCGTGGGGCCGGCTGGGTCTGACGATCTGCTATGACGTCCGTTTCCCGGCGCTGTATCGCGCGCTCGCCGAGAGCGGCGCGTCGTTCATAAGTGTGCCTTCGGCGTTCACCCGCAAGACCGGCGAGGCGCATTGGCACACCTTGCTGCGCGCCCGTGCCATCGAGACCGGCTGCTTCGTGTTCGCCGCCGCCCAATGCGGCCTGCACGAGAACAAGCGCGAAACGTTTGGCCATTCGCTGATCATCGATCCCTGGGGCGAGATCCTCGCCGAGGGCGGCGTCGAGCCCGGCGTGATCGTCGCCAAGATCGATCCCTCCAGGGTCGAGAGCGTGCGCCAGACCATCCCCTCGCTGCAGCACGGCCGCCGCTTCGGCATCGCCGATCCCAAGGGCGGACCGGACTATCTGCACCTCGTGCGGGGCTCGGCATGATCCGCTACGCGTTGCGCTGCGAGCGTGACCACACGTTCGAAAGCTGGTTTCAGAGCTCCTCGGCCTACGACTCCCAGGTGAAGCGCAAGCTGGTGGAATGCCCGACCTGCGGCTCGACCAAAGTCGAGAAAGCGATCATGGCGCCGCGCATCGTCAGCAAGAAGGGCCGCGAGGTGGCGCCCGTGCCCGCCGCTCCTGCGCCGGTGCCGGCGCAGGAGGTCATTCCGCCCGGACCGACCTCGCTGCTGATGGCGCAGGAGCGCGAGCTGCGCGCCAAGCTCAAGGAGCTGCGCGACCATATCGTCAAGAACGCCGACGATGTCGGCGAGCGCTTCCCGACCGAAGCGCGCAAGATGCATTACGGCGAGACCGAGCACCGGCCGATCTATGGCGAGGCCTCGCTCGACGAAGCCCGCGAGCTGATCGAGGAAGGCATCGAGGTCGCCCCGATCCCGGTGCTGCCGGACGATCGGAATTGACCAGCGAAGCTCGTCAATAGCTCTCGCTGCCGGTGAGGCGGGTGTGATCTCGGCATTCTCCGTCATTGCGAGCGCAGCGAAGCCATCCAGAATCCCGCGCGCAGCCCTGGATTGCTTCGCTGCGCTCGCAATGACGGTTGAAACATCTTGGCCTGAACTGCGACCTTCCTCCGGGAGATGACGATGTCCCCCCTCTCCTCCTCCTGGCAGCTCTGGGCTCTGCTCTCGGCGTTCTTTGCGGCCCTGACCGCCATCTTCGCCAAGGTCGGCGTGGAGGGCCTCAATTCCGATCTCGCTACGCTGATCCGCACCGCCATCGTGCTCGTGACATTGGCCCTGATCCTGTTCGCGACCGGCCAGCTCACAACTCCGGGCCCGATCTCCACCAAGAGCTGGATCTTCCTGACTCTCTCGGCGCTCGGCACCGGCGCGTCGTGGCTGTGCTACTTCCGCGCCCTGAAGTTCGGACCGGCAACGCTGGTCGCGCCGATCGACAAGCTCAGCGTCGTGCTCGTCGCCTTGTTCGGCGTGATCTTCCTCGGCGAGCGTCCGAGCCTGCAGGGCTGGATCGGCATCGCGCTGATCGCCTGCGGCGCCGTGCTGATCGCGATCAAGGGCTGACTAGACCGCAATCAGCAGCGCCACACCCGCCACGATCAGCGCGATGCCGCAGATCTCGCGCAGCGAGACCGGCTGCTTGAACGAGTAGTACGAGACGCCCTGCGCGAACAGCACCTCGATCAGCGCCAGCGTGCGGACGTTCGCCGCCGCGGTCAGCGCAAACGCCAGGAACCAGAATTGCGAGGCGAAGGCGCCGACAAAGCCAGCCATCATCGACGGCCGCCACAGCGACAGAATGCCCCGCAGGATGTCCGGCGCACGCGCCAGCAGGTAGACGGTGAGGATCGCCGTCTGCACGAACAGGCCCCAGACCAGCGTGTAGGACGCCGCCGTGACGAAGGAGACCCCTTCGACCGTAATGATAGCGCCGCGGAAGCCGACGGCAGACAGCGCGAATGCGGCCGCCGCGACCAGCCCCGTCACGGTCGGTTTCAACTCGGCAAAGCTCTTCTCGCCGCCGGGCCTCAGCGCGGTGATGACAACGCCGATCGTGGCGATCAGGATCGCAACGAGCTTCGGCAGCGACAGCGGATCGCCGAGGAAGATGAAGCCGAAGATCGCGGTCTGGATGGCCTCGGTCTTCAGATAGGCCGTCGTGACCACGAAGGAACGATCGGTCATCGCCAACAGCATCAGCCCGGTCGCAATGATCTGGCTGAGCGCGCCGAGCAGCAGCCACGGCCAGAACGAAGCCGGCGGCCAGGGCAGATGATCCCCGGTGGCCAGCAGCACGACCGTCAGGAACACCAGCGAGAACGGGAAACCGAACAGGAAGCGGATATTGGTCGCGCCCCAAGTCCCGAGCTTGGCCGTCAGCGACCGCTGCATCGCATTGCGCGCGACTTGGCCTGCGGCGGCGACGAGCGTGAAGGGGATCCAGAGTGAGGTGATGGAGAGCATGGGGACACGGGAGCGGCTGTGAAGGCCGGCCACCGTGACCAGCGCGGCGCGCCGGGTCAACAGCCCATGCGGCGCCGCAGCCGCATGTCAGGCTTGCAGCTTGCGGCGAAAGACGAGACCTTCTTGTTTCCTGTGTGGTAAGCTCGCGAGATACGATCGGTGTCGTCCCTGCGAACGCAGGGACCCATAACCACCGGCTTCAATTGCGTTAGGCGGTCCATCCACGCGACGGCGCGGCGATGTACTACGTCTATATTCTCGCGAGCGGCCGTCACGGCACGCTGTATATCGGCGTGACCAACTCGATCCGGACGCGGCTACAGCAGCATCGCAACGGTCACGGCTCGGATTTCGTCAAGAAGTACGGCGTTTTTCGCCTCGTCTACGTCGAAACCTACGCGGCGGCCCAAGAAGCGATTAATCGAGAGAAACAACTGAAACGCTGGAAGCGCGACTGGAAGATCGAACTGATAGAGCGCGACAATCTTGAATGGCGCGACCTCAGCGACCTGATCTCCTAAAGTGCGATGAGATCAGGATGAATCGTCATCGCGCTTTAGGTCATTGTTTGCGCATGATCTTTTCGGAAAACCGCTGCGCACTTTTCCGGATCATGCTTTAGCGTGCCCCAAACCCCTCCCTGGGGTTATGGGTCCCTGCGTTCGCAGGGACGACACCGGTTGTAAGGCGACAGGCGGGCTAAACCAGCGACGCCGAGGAGAAACTGGTGAGAGTGAAAACGGCTGTCGTCCCGGGCAAGCCCGGTGACGCGAAGCGGCAGCGGGCGCCGACCCGGGACCCATACCGCGTGATCTGTCTTGGGGCAGGCTACGCGTTGAAACGATCGCGCCCCAATCGACGCCCGGGGTTATGGGTCCCTGCGTTCGCAGGGACGACACCGGTTGTGAGGCGACAGGCGGGGCTACGGGAGGCCCCGCTACACCATCTGCTCCGCGACCATCATGTAGTTCACATCCATGTCACCCGACAGGCTCCAGCGGTCGGCGAAGGGGCTGTAGACGACGCCGCTCTGCTCGGTAATGACAAGGCGGTTGTCGAGCAGGTACTTCGTCAGCTCGTCGGGGGTGACGAACTTGCTCCATTCATGCGTGCCGCGCGGCAACCAGCGCAGGACGTATTCGGCGCCGACGATGGCGAGCGCGAAGCTCTTCCAGTTGCGGTTCAGGGTCGAGACCACCATCAGGCCGCCCGGCTTCAGCACCGCGGCGCAGCGGCCGAGGAAGGCGCCGACATCGGTGACGTGCTCGACCACTTCCATGGCCAGCACGATGTCGAAGCGCTCGCGCGGGTCCATCTCCTCGATCGTGGTGCAGCGGTAGTCGATCGACAGATGGCCTTTCTCCGCATGCAGCTTCGCGGCGGCGATGTTGCTGGCGGAGGGATCGACGCCGACGACCTGCGCGCCGAGCCGCGTGAACGGCTCACACAGCAGGCCGGCGCCGCAGCCGATGTCGAGCATGCGCAGGCCCGACAGGCAGTTCAGGCTCTTGGCGTTGCGCTCGAACTTCCGGCAGGCGGCATCGCGGATGTAGGTCAGGCGCAGCGGATTGATCTTGTGCAAGGGCGCCATCTTGCCCTTGGGGTCCCACCAGGTCTCGGACAGTTTGGAGAATTTTGCGATCTCCGCGGGATCGACGGTCGAGCCGGAAGAAACAGGGCTGCTGCGGGAATCCTGAGGCATTGTCATCGTTGACTACTCAATTATCGAAGCTGGACGCGACGGGGGCGCTAACGCGCCGTGATGGCGTTGCGGAATGCCAGCGGCTCCGCGATGGTCGAAATGGTTTCCTTGCCTTCGCCCACGCCCAAAATGGTGACGTCGCCGTAATTGAGAATGCGTCCCATGATGGTCTGATTGACGTCGACGCTCTCGACCTTGTCGAGCGCCATCTCGAAGGTGCGGCGGCGAATGAAACCGGTCTTGTGGACCACGCGGCGGTTGGTGACGTCGGTCTCGGTGGTCAGGCGATGGAACCAGGCCCGGACCGTCCAATACAACGACACCACCGCAATCACGGCGGCGGTCGCCAGACACAGCATCACGAGGTTGTCGTTCACCGTCATGCGGGAGAGGACGAGCAATCCAAACACGACGATCCAGGCCCCGATCGCCGGCAGGTAGAACATCCAGTGCGCATTGGTCGAATACAGCACCTTCTCGCCGGGTTGCAGGATTTCGTCGATGTAACGCGCCATGCCAGTCCTCTACCCCACTCCATCACCACAAGGAACCGTCTTGCCCCCAGCCGCGCCGCTATGTATACGCGCGTTTCGGCTGGCGCGCCTCCGGTTTCCGCGCGAGCCGGTCAACTTATCCTCCTGATGGGAATGAGCGCGTCGTCATGGGTCGCCTCGTGCTGAAATTCGGCGGCACATCCGTCGCCAACATCGACCGCATCCGCAACGTCGCGCGCCACGTCAAGCGCGAGGTGGATGCCGGTCATGAGGTCGCCGTCGTCGTCTCGGCGATGTCCGGCAAGACCAACGAGCTGGTGGCCTGGTGCACCGAAGCCTCGCCGATGCATGACGCGCGCGAATACGACGCCGTCGTGGCCTCGGGCGAGCAGGTCACATCCGGCCTGCTGGCGATCGTGCTGCAGAGCATGGGCATCCAGGCCCGCTCCTGGCAGGGCTGGCAGATCCCGATCAAGACGAGCGACGCCCATGCGTCAGCGCGAATCGTCGACATCGACGGCTCCGAGCTGATCAAGCGGTTCCAGGAGCGCAAGGAGGTCGCAGTCGTCGCCGGCTTCCAGGGCATCAATGCCGAAACCGGGCGAATCACCACGCTGGGCCGCGGCGGCTCGGATACCTCCGCCGTGGCGATCGCCGCCGCGATCAAGGCCGACCGCTGCGATATCTATACCGACGTCGACGGCGTCTACACCACCGACCCCCGCGTGGTGCCGAAGGCCAAGCGGCTCGACAAGATCGCCTTCGAGGACATGCTGGAATTGGCGTCCCAGGGCGCCAAGGTGCTGCAGGTCCGCTCGGTGGAACTGGGCATGGTCCACAACATGCCGATCTTCGTCCGCTCCTCATTCGACAAGCCCGAGGATATCGACCCGCACGCCAACCAGCCGCCGGGGACGCTGATCTGCAGCGAGGAACAAATCATGGAAAACCACGTCGTGACCGGCATCGCCTTCTCCAAGGACGAGGCCCAGATCTCGGTGCGCCAGATCGAGGACAAGCCGGGCATCGCGGCCTCGATCTTCGGGCCGCTGGCGGATGCCAACATCAACGTCGACATGATCGTCCAGAACGTCTCCGAGGACGGCAAGACCACCGACCTGACCTTCACCGTGCCGGCAACCGACTATAACCGGGCCCGTGAGACCATCACGGCAGCCAAGGACAAGATCGGCTACCAGCGCATGGATACTGCGACCGACGTCGCCAAGGTCTCGGTGATCGGCTCGGGCATGCGCAGCCACGCCGGCGTCGCCGCCAAGGGCTTTGCGGCGCTCGCCGCCCGCAACATCAACATCCGCGCGATCACCACCTCCGAGATCAAGTTCTCGGTGCTGATCGACGCCGCCTATACCGAGCTGGCCGTCCGGACGCTGCATACGCTCTACGGACTGGACCAGGCCTAGGAAAAATCTCCCCTGCTGCGGCGATGTCCCGTTCTGTAACAGCGGGACATCGCGCAGACGTGCGCGAAAGCCGTTGACGCCGCCGCCGGTGGCAGGCGTTTTGCTTGGCAAAACAAGCCCTAATTCGCTATACGCCTCGCAGGATGGCTGCCGCGAACTGTGCTCCAGTGATGGTTGTCCTGATTCGACCTGGCATCCTCGACGTGCGAAGGTAGCGAATCAAGAAAGCTGTTCGATTTCGCGAGTTTAGCGCCAGTTCGGCCGCGTGCCGGTCTGGCCCCAGGAAGGGGGATTGTGCCACATGCGAAGCACGTCGGGAGGCCCCCGCGTCCTGCTCAGACGGCTTCGCGAGACCATGGCGGAGCAGGTCTCGGCACAGGAGCGGCTCGACAAGATCGTGGTGCTGATCGCGGCCAACATGGTCGCGGAGGTCTGCTCGGTCTATGTGCTGCGCGTCGACAACACGCTCGAACTCTACGCCACTGAGGGTCTGAACCGCGACGCCGTCCACATCACGGTCATGAGCGCGCATGAGGGCCTGGTCGGCCTCGTCGCCAGCGAGGCCACCCCGCTCAATCTGAGCGACGCGCACAGCCACCCGGCCTTCTCCTATCGCCCGGAGACCGGCGAAGAAATCTACCATTCCTTCCTCGGCGTGCCGATCCTGCGCGCCGGCAACACGCTCGGCGTGCTGGTGGTGCAGAACCGCGCCAAGCGCACCTATGTCGAGGAAGAGGTCGAGGCGCTGCAGACCACCGCGATGGTGCTCGCCGAGATGATCGCCTCGGGCGAGCTCGCGGCGCTGGCGCAGCCCGGCGCCGAGCCGGCGGTGCGGCACTCCATCCACAAGAACGGCGCGGTGCTGTCGGACGGCATCGCGCTCGGCCATGTCGTGCTCCACGAGCCGCGCGTCGTCGTCAACAACTACATCGCCGAGGACCTGCCGAAGGAGATCAAGCGGCTTGACGCAGCGCTGGTGAAGCTGCGCGCCGATCTCGACCGCATGCTGGAGCGCGGCGACGTCGCCGATGGCGGCGAGCATCGCGAGGTGCTCGAAGCGTACCGGATGTTCGCCAACGACCAGGGCTGGTCGCACAAGCTGCACGAAGCCGTCGCCACCGGCCTCACGGCCGAAGCTGCCGTCGAGCGCGTCCAGTCCGACACCCGCGCCCGCATGCTGCGCTCGACCGATCCGTATTTGCGCGAGCGGCTGCACGATCTCGAGGATCTCGGCTACCGCCTTCTGCGCCAGCTGGTCGGCCAGGACCATGCCCCGAGCCGCGATCACCTGCCCGACAACGCCATCCTGATCGCGCGTGCGATGGGCCCGGCGGCGCTGCTCGACTACGACCGCAAGCGGCTGCGCGGCCTGGTGCTGGAGGAAGGCACCGCCAACTCGCATGTCGCGATCGTCGCCCGCGCGCTCGGCATTCCCGCCGTCGGCGAGGTGCCGAACGCGCCCGGCATCGCCGATCCCGGCGACGCCATCATCGTCGACGGCACCTCCGGCTCGATCTATGTGCGGCCGTCGGCCGAGATCGAATCCGCCTATGCCGAGCGGGTGCGCTTCCGCGCCCGCCGTCAAGCGCAGTACAGCGAGCTGCGCAACAAGCCGTGCAAGACCAAGGACGGCCAGCCGGTCGAGCTGATGATCAATGCCGGCCTCGTCATCGACCTGCCGCATATCGAGGACACCGGCAGCGCCGGCATCGGCCTGTTCCGCACCGAACTGCAGTTCATGGTCTCTGCCAGCCTGCCCCGCTCCAGCGATCAGCTCGCGCTGTATCGCACGGTGCTCGACGCGGCGGGCAGCAAGCCTGTCACGTTCCGCACACTCGACATCGGCGGCGACAAGGCCTTGCCCTACATGGAGACCGTGATCGAGGAGAATCCCGCGCTCGGCTGGCGCGCGATCCGACTCGGGCTCGATCGTCCAGGCTTGCTGCGCGGCCAGATCCGCGCGCTGCTACGCGCCGGCGGCGGCCGCTCGCTGCGCATCATGTTCCCGATGATCTCGGAGGTCGCCGAGTTCGACACCGCCAAGGCGATCGTCGAGCGCGAGCTGACTTATCTGCGCCAGCATGGCCACACGCTGCCGGAGCGCGTCGACATCGGCACCATGCTCGAAGTGCCGGCGCTGCTGTATCAGCTCGACGAGCTGCTCTCGAAGGTCGATTTCATCTCGGTCGGCTCCAACGATCTGTTCCAGTTCCTGTTCGCCGTCGACCGCGGCAACGCCAAGGTCTCCGAGCGCTTCGACACGCTGTCGACGCCGATCCTGCGCGCGCTGCGGGAGATCGTGTGCAAGGCCAAGGCCGCCAAGCGCTCGGTGTCGCTGTGCGGCGAGATGGCCTCCAAGCCGATCGGCGCGCTGGCGCTGATCGCGCTCGGCTACCGCTCGCTGTCGCTGTCGGCGACCGCGCACGGCCCGGTCAAGGCGATGATCCTGGAGCTCGACGCCGCCAAGGCCGAGGCGAAGATGGCCGAGTGGCTCGCCGCACCGGCCGGCAGCTTCTCGATGCGGCAGAAGCTGACCGAGTTCGCCGAGAGCGAAGGCCTCGCGCTGTAGCGGGCCAGCCACGGCCCGCGCGTCTTCCGTCCGTATCGTTTGTTTCCAGATCAGATTGCATCATGTCGTCGCTCCCCGAAGCCAAACTGGACGTTCTATTGGCGCACCACGCCTCGCTCGAGGCGGAGCTGCTCGGCCAGGTCAATTCCGACCGCTACGTGCAGATCACCCGCGAGCTCGCCGAGCTCAATCCGCTGATCGAGGCGGTGAAGGCCTATCGTGCAGGCGTCAAAGAACTCGCCGACACCGAGGCGCTGATCGCCGATCCCGAGACCGATGCCGAGATGCGGGCGATGGCGGAGACCGAGCGCGACGAGCTGATCGCGCGCCGCGGTGAGCTGGAGCAGAAGATCCGCGTCGCGCTGCTGCCGAAGGACGCGATGGACGACCGTAACGTCGTGCTCGAAATCCGCGCCGGCACCGGCGGCGACGAGGCCTCGCTGTTCGCCGGCGACCTGTTCCGGATGTATGAGCGCTTCGCGAGCTTGCAGGGCTGGAAGGTCGAGGTGATCGCGGCGTCCGAGGGCACCGTCGGCGGCTACAAGGAAATCATTGCGGAGGTGCAGGGCCGCGGCGCCTTCGCCAAGCTGAAATTCGAATCCGGCGTGCATCGCGTGCAGCGCGTGCCCGACACCGAGACGCAGGGCCGCATCCACACCTCGGCTGCGACCGTGGCCGTGCTGCCCGAGGTCGAGGACGTCGATGTCGACATCAAGCAGGACGATCTGCGCATCGAGACCATGCGCGCGCAAGGCGCCGGCGGCCAGCACGTCAACAAGACGGAATCAGCGATCCGCATCACGCACATTCCCACCGGGATCGTGGTGATGATGCAGGACAGCCGCTCGCAGCATAAGAACCGCGCGTCGGCGATGAACATCCTGCGCTCGCGCATCTACGATGCCGAGCGGCAGAAGGTCGACGCCGCGCGCTCCGCCGAGCGCAAGGAGAAGGTCGGCTCCGGCGACCGCTCCGAGCGCATCCGCACCTATAATTTCCCGCAGGGGCGCGTCACCGACCACCGCATCAACCTGACGCTCTACAAGCTGCCGCAGGTGATCGCCGGCGAAGCGCTGGGCGAGCTGATCGACGCGCTGACGACGGAGCATCAGGCCGCGCAGCTCGCCGCGCAGGGCGCTGCGGCGTGATGAGCGCCCGCGCATTGCGAGAGGCGATGCTGCGATCCTGCCTCGACACAAACGGTGTCGTCCCGGCGAACGTCGGGACCCATAACCACCGGCTTTCGTGGTTGTCGCAGAAGGTCACTCCGACCGCCCGTCCCGCACTTGCACGGCGTATGGATCCCCGCTTTCGCGGGGATGACCCGTGGAGAGAGCCTTCGCGATGACGGAGATCGTCGCCGGCGCAACCATCGATGCGGCCCGCCGCGCGCTGGCGGCGCGGCTTGCTGCTGCGGGAGTTGATTCGCCCGAACTGGACGCGCGGCTGCTGGTCGGGCACGCGCTGCAGCTCGACCTCACCGGCATCGTCACGCAGGGCAGCCGCCCGCTCTCCGCTGCGGAGGTGGCGCAGATCGACGCGCTGGCGCAGCGCCGCCTGGCCGGCGAGCCGGTGGCTCGGATCCTCGGAGCCAAGGAGTTCTGGGGCCTGCCGCTGCGGCTGTCGGCCGACACGCTGGTGCCGCGGCCGGACACCGAGACGGTGGTCGAGCTGGCACTGCAACATCTCGCGGCCGGCGGCGCGTTGACGCGACGTTTGCGCATCGCCGATCTCGGCACCGGCTCCGGCGCCATCCTGCTGGCGCTCTTGTCCGAGCTGCCGCAGGCTTTCGGCGTCGGCACCGACATCAGCATCCCCGCGCTCATGACGGCACGGGCGAATGCGCGCGCGCTGGGGCTGGACGACCGCACCGCCTTCGTCGGCTGCTCCTATGCGACCGCGCTCGCGCCGCCGTTCGACCTGATCGTATCGAACCCGCCTTACATTCGCTCGACCGACATCAGCGATCTTGCCGTCGAGGTGCGCAGCCACGATCCTTTCCGCGCGCTGGATGGCGGCGGTGACGGGCTCGACGCCTATCGCGCGCTGATCCCGCAGGCTGCACACCTGCTGCACCCCGGCGGCGCTGTCATCGTGGAGGTTGGACACGATCAGAGCGCCGACGTTGTCCAGTTGATGAGGGAGGCCGGTCTGACGCACGATTCGACAGCCACGAGGGCCGATTTGGCCGGTGTTCCACGGGCGGTCATGGGCCTAAAAAAGCTCCGGTAAAGGCGCGCCGATCCAGAAAAAGCTCTTGGAATATCGCTTGGGAGCGACTACGTTCCCTCCATAGCATCGGCGCAGGCCCCGCTGAGCGGTATTCACGGAACACCGCCGCGGACAGATGACACAGAGCCGCGCCGGGCGATTGGTTCCAGAACGCAGATCTGTTGAGCGCGAGAGCCGGATGGCTGCGCAGCCTACGACTGCAAAGCGAACGAAAGCCTGACTTTGCACTTGAGGTCTTACGCGAAGCAAACTGGGTCGGTCGTGGCGAACCTCGTCCTGACTGGCTGAATGACGTGGTTCGCCGGCCGAACGAGCCGGTGGGTGGGGAACGCGTGTTGAACGCGCTTTTGTCGAGCGAATCGGCTGTCGATCACATCGGCATGGGTCGGAACTGGCATGTCGGAACCGGCATCGACCGGACTGGACCGCGCGCCACGCGCCCGGGCCACGGCACGGTATTTCAATACGGCATCGGTATTCTGATGACAATCAATGCTCTGACAATCAGTGCTCCTAACGCAGGGTTGGAATAAAGGCAGGACATGAGAAACGGTCAAAACAACAAGCGGATGCGCAACCGCAACAACGGTAACAACAACAATAATAACCGACGCGGCCAGAATCCTCTGACCAGGGTGTTCGAGTCCAACGGGCCGGACATCAAGATCCGTGGCACTGCCTCCCATGTGGCCGAAAAATACGTCCAGCTTGCCCGTGACGCCCGCTCCTCGGGCGACCCCGTTGCCGCCGAGAATTACTACCAGCACGCCGAGCACTATTTCCGCCTGATTGCCGCGGCCCAGGAGCAGTTCCGCCAGAACCAGCCGCAGCCGCGCGCAGCCGACGATCTGACCGTCGACGATCTCGATGATGACGGCGAGAGCTTCTCGCATTTCGGCCAGGAGCCGGGCTTCGTTCAGCCGCAACCCCAAGCCCAGCCGTTCATGCGCGACCGTGACGGCGGCCAGCGCGAGCGTGGCGATAACCAGCAGCCCTATCAGCGCGATCAGCAGCAGCCGCGCGAGCATCGCGAAGCCCGCGAGCACCGTCAGCCCCGCGAGCATCGTGAGCCGAGAGAGGCCCGGGAGCATCGCGAGCCGCGTGAACAGCGCGAGCCGCAGGAGCACCGCGAGCGCGAGCAGCGCGAACGTCCGCAGCCCGCCCAGTATCAGCCGCAGCCGCAGCCCGTCGTGGCCGACAGCGGGGTCGATCGACTGCCATCCTTCATCACCGGCCCGCAGCCGCAGATCGCCAATGCGCCCGCCGCGTTCGAAGGCGGCGCCGAGCGTTACCCCCGTCGCCGCCGCCGGCCGCATGGTCCCCGTGCGGAAGCCGCCGCTGCTGCGCCGGTGCCGAGCGAGGATATCAATCCCGGCGAATGACGCTGACGATTGCGCTTTGACCACACGGGCGGGCCATGAGCCCGCCCGCTTTTTTTATGCCGTCTTTACCCTGCAACGGCGCAAGACTATTTGCGCCAAACTATTTGCGTAGGACTCATCGGCGCACGACTAATCCCGTCGGTCCTCGCTGCCGCGGTTGGAGCCCTGCGCTGACGGTGCCGGCGTCAGCACCGGCTCGAGCCGCGGGATCAGCCTGATGCGCTCGCGACGCGCAGGGATCACGCGATAGACCTGCTTGGTCGCCTCGACGATATGGACGCCGGCGAACGGCAGCGACAGCGCCGCTCCGACGCGCTCCCAGGCCATTGCCGATTTCAGGAACCAGCCGCCGACCGGCGGCATGAACAGCGCCTCGCCCCAGGCGCTCGGCGTGAACCAGGTCTGCCGCAGCAACTGCGTGATCTGCGAGCGTGAATAGGGCCGGCCGTGGCCGAACGGCGTGTTGTCAGTCCGCGTCCAGACGCCGCGGCGGTTGGGAATGACGATGATCATGCGGCCCGCGGGCGCCAGCACGCGCCACACCTCGCGCAGCAACCCGGCCGGATCGTCGGACATTTCCAGCGCATGCACGATCAGGATTCGGTCGACAGCGGAGTCCGGCAGCGGCAGCGAGAACTCGTCCACCAGCGAGGCCAGTGTCGGCCGCGCGGTCGGCCATTTCAGCACACCCTGCGCGGCGGGCATGAAGGCGATGCAGCGCTCGGAGTCCTCGCGGAACAGCCCGAGATAGGGTGTGGGATAGCCGATGCCGAGCACACGCTGCCCGGCTGCGCTCGGCCAGCGCGCCCGGATGCCGCGGTTGATCAAGAGCCGCGCGACGATCCCCAGGCGCCCCGAATAGAAATTCCTCAGGTCGATCACGTCCATGACGTCAATGTATCATGCGGACCCGGGCGGTCGCGCGCCCAATATTGCGTTGCGCCTGCAGCGTTAACGCCATATCTCTGCCCGGCAGTATCGCCGACGGAGACATCATGGCCGCTGACATCCGCGTCTTCACCTGTCTGTCCGATAATTTCGGCTACCTGATCCACGATCCAGCGACCGGCGCCACCGCCTCCATCGACGCGCCGGAAGCCGGTCCGATCGTGCGCCAGCTCGAGGCCGCCGGCTGGACCCTCACCGACATCCTGGTCACCCATCATCATCACGATCATGTCGGCGGGGTCGCCGAGCTGAAGCAGCGCTATGGCTGCCGCGTCGTGGCGCCGCATGACAAGACCACGGCGATCGGCAATGTCGACCTGCGCGTCGCCCATGGCGACGTCGTCAAGATCGGCGAGTTGCTCGCGCGCGTGCTGGAGACGCCGGGCCATACGCTCGATCACGTGTCCTACGTGTTCGATGCCGACAAGGCGGTGTTCGCCGCCGATACGCTGTTCTCGATCGGCTGCGGCCGCGTGTTCGAGGGCACCTATCCGATGATGTGGGACTCGCTGTTGAAGCTGCGCACGCTGCCGGACGATTTCAGGCTGTATTGCGGTCACGAATACACCGCCTCCAACGTCAAGTTCGCGCTGACCGTCGATCCGGACAACGAGGCGCTGAAGGCGCGCGCGGCCGAGGTGACGCGGCTGCGCGCCGCCAATCAGCCGACCATCCCGGTGCTGCTCGGCGAGGAGAAGCTGGCCAATGTGTTCCTTCGCGCCGACGATCCCGCAGTCGGGATCCGGCTGCGCATGAAGGGTGCGAGCGCAGAGGACGTGTTCGGCGAGCTGCGCGAGCGCAAGAACAAGTCGTAGGACGCATCACGCCCATGACCGCGCTCTCCGCCGCCGACATCATCGCGCGCCTCGGTCTCCAGCCGCACCCGGAGGGCGGACATTTTCGCGAGACGTTTCGGGATCGCGCGGTGGACGCGTCCGGGCGTGCGGCATCGACCTTGATCTATTTCCTGCTCGCGCGCGGCGAGCGCTCGCATTGGCACCGGGTCGATGCAGTCGAGACCTGGCACTACTATGCGGGAGCGCCGTTGTTGCTGCGCATCGCTGGCAGCGGCGAGGCGCCGCAGACGACGACGCTCGGCATCGACCTCATGGCCGGCCAGCAGCCGCAGGCAGTGGTCCCCACGCACGCTTGGCAAGCGGCCGAGAGCACCGGCGACTGGACTCTCGTCGGCTGCACGGTCGCGCCGGGATTCGACTTTGCCGGATTCGAGCTCGCGCCTCCCGGCTGGGAGCCGCCGGTTTAGCTCAAGCGCCGGCCACCTTGACGCCGGCGGGTTCGGCGAAACGCTGACGCTCGCGGGCGAGAAAGCCGAAGACTGCGTCCGCCGGCATCGGCTCGGCGAAGTAATAGCCCTGGATGTAGTCGGCGCCGAGGCAGCGCAGGCTGTCGAGCTGCTCCTGCGTCTCGACGCCTTCGACGACACAGGAAATCTCCATGTCGGCGCACAGGCCGGTCAGCGACTTGATGATCTTGTGGCTGACCGGATTGGCGTTGACATCGCGCACGAAGCTGCGATCGACCTTGAGCTTGTCGAGCGGCAGCCGGTGGACGTGGCTGAGCGACGAATAGCCGGTGCCGAAATCATCCAGTGAAATACCGCAGCCGATCGCCTTCAACGCCGCGATCGACTCCTCGGCGCGGGCGAAATCGAAGGTCACGGCGGTCTCGGTGATCTCGAACTCGATGCGGCGCGGCGGGACTCCGCTGGCCTGAATGATCGAGATCAGCGGCAGGATGCCCTCCGGCGAGCAGATGTCATGCGCCGAGAGGTTGAACGACACCTGGATGTCGTCCGGCCACATCCGCGCCGCCGCCAAGGCCTTCACCAGGAGAACGCGGGTGAGGCTGCGGATCACGCCGATCCGCTCGGCGGCCGGGATGAAGCTGGAGGGCGTCACGACGCCCAGCTTGGGGCTGTGCCAGCGCGCCAGCACCTCGAATCCGGTGGTGTGTGCGTTGGTGGCATCCATGATCGGCTGGTAGACGAGCTCCATTTCAGTCTCAAAATCCGCCGTGCGCAGCAGATGCTCGATCACGCTGCGGCTGCGGATCTCGGCCTCGAGCTCGGTCGAGAAGATGATCGCCTGGCCGCGCGCGCGGCGCTTGGCGTGGTACAGCGCATAATCAGCACATTCATAGAGTGCATCCGCCGCCATCGCCGAGCGTGGATACATCGCAAAGCCGGTCGAGCAGGACAGACCGGTATGCGTGGTGTCGAACTGATAGGGCAGCTTGATGAGATCGGTGATCTCGCGCCCGAGCGTCAGCAGATCCGCATCGGTCGGATTGCCGACGACGATGAGGCCGAACTCGTCGCCGCCGAGGCGCGCCAGATGGACCTGGGATCCGCGGGTTTCGCAGACATCGCGAATGCGGCGCGCGGCTTCCATCAGAACGCGGTCGCCGACCGTATGCCCATAGGTGTCGTTGATCGGCTTGAAGCCATCGAGATCGATGATGCCGACGGCAAGCCGCGTGCCGTCGCGCTCAGCCTCGGCGAAGGCGGAGGTCAGCTCGGAGAAGAAGCGGCGCCGGTTGGGCAGGTCGGTCAGCGAGTCCAGATTGGCGAGCCGGAAGTTCTCGTCCGAGAGCGCCTGGGTTGCGGCCTGCTCGGCCAACAATGACTTGCGGCTCGCGACCAGCGCGGCGAAGTCGCGGTAATAGATGAACAGCACCGTCACCATCGCGCCCGAGACGAGCAGCTGATTGACGGCAATCGCCCGCAATGCGTGAACGCCGGTCGCCATGAAGAAGATCACGTAAGGGACGATCACCACCAGCGTCACGATCAGCGCCGCCGACCGCAGATGCATCAGGCAGAAGATGATGCCGATGACCGTGACGGCCATGTAGAACGCGACCTGTCCCTTGGCGAACGGATCGCCATAGGGAAACAGAGCGAACGACCAGACCACGAACAGCGCACCGATCGGTCCGGCGATCCGGTTGGTGAACCGCAGATTACGCAGCACCTCGGCGTCGCTGCTGGGCACTTCGCCCTGCCTCAGCCACCACAGCATGCGAACGCCGGTGATGGTCGACAGCAGCGCCGGGACCGACACCGTCAGCCATGTCGGCGCCACCGGCAGGAAGGTGTAGGCGAGCGCGAGGCTGTTGGTGATCAGGATGAAATAGAGCAGCGGCACCTGCTTGGAGAAGGCCTGGAATTGCGCGCGCGTCAGCTCGGGATTGTCGGCGGGCACGCGGAACAACTCCCCCGCGCGGGCCATGTAACGTTTCACGTCCGGCATCCGCCGCCCCGTTGTCAGCACCATTGCGGGCAAAGTCTCGCTCAGCACCGGTAAAGGCTGAGTTAGGTGCAGACCGCGCTAGGCTCAGGCCGGCGGTTGCAAGCTACCAGCAATCGGCGCCACCGGTTCCCGGGTTAAGTGCACATCAAGGATAACCTGCGTTCGCCAT
Source organism: Bradyrhizobium sp. ORS 285 (assembly GCF_900176205.1). Taxonomy (NCBI): domain Bacteria; kingdom Pseudomonadati; phylum Pseudomonadota; class Alphaproteobacteria; order Hyphomicrobiales; family Nitrobacteraceae; genus Bradyrhizobium; species Bradyrhizobium sp. ORS 285. The sequence continues at coordinate 26,276 of NZ_LT859959.1, read as the reverse complement.
GCCATTTCGAGCGGGCCCTGCGCGCAAGCGCGCCGTCAGCGCCGGCGCAGGAGGAACATGTCCTTCGCCGCGACGAGGCCACCGCCCGCGATCAGCAAAGCCGCAACAGCGATGGAAGCGCTCGGCCGGGCGTAGCCGGCGACGATCAGGAACGCCGTCGACAACAATGGCGTCGCATAGGATGCCGCCCCGAGCACGCGAATGTCGCCGCGCTTCATCCCGATGTCCCAGGCGTAGAAGGCGGCTCCGACCGGGCCGATGCCGAGCCCGGCCACGGCCACCCACTGCATCGCGCTGTCAGGCCAGACTGTCCGCTCGACGGCTAGGTGGACCAGCGCGGCAAGTACGGCGGTGGCGAGACAGAAGCCCGCAACGGCATCGGTGGGCACTGCCTTCAAACGACGCGACAGCACCGAGTAGATCGCCCACACGAAGGCAGCGACGAACGCAGCGAAGAGCCCTGGAAGCTGGCTCGCTGCGAAGCTCGCGCCATTGCCCATCAACAACAGCGCCGTGCCGACGAGCCCGAGCGCGGCGCCGATCACGTGATGAGTAGCGAGCCGCTCGCCGGGCAGGAACGCCGAGAACAGCACGATCAACAGCGGCCAGAGATAGTTCAGCAGGCCTGCTTCCGCGGGTGGCGCAAAGCGCAGCGCCAGAAAATACAGCGCGTGATAGCCGAACAGGCCGCCGACGCCGACGGCCCACGCCATCGCAGGCTGCTGCAGCACCTGCAGCACATGGCCCCGCTGCAAGACGGTGAGCATGCCGACGATGCCGCCGACGGCAAAGGTCATCGCGGCGAGCTGAAATGCGGGGATGGCGCCGGTGGCCACCGTCAGCAAAGCCAGCAGCGACCACATCAGGATCGCGGTCAGGCCGATCAAGGTCGCGGTGCGCTGGGACATCGGGTGGCAGGCTCCATCACGGCCGGTTCCGACCAGCCATCCACGCCTGTGCCCGCGCCGGGCAACCGCAAAGACGTGAATGCCCGCGGCGAGCGCGGGCATTCGGGGTCTTAGCCGGAGATCACGCCCGGTGGCAACGCCACCGCTGACATCACGCCAGCCTTACGCCATGTACTGGCCGCCGTTGACGGACAGGGTCGAGCCGGTGATGGCGCCGGCTTCGTCGGCCGCGAGGAACACCACGGTGCGCGCGATCTCCTCGGGCTCGCCGAGGCGGCCGACCGGGATCAGCGGCAGGATCGACTTCTCCAAAACATCCTTCGGCACGGCCTGCACCATCTCGGTGTTGATGTAGCCGGGGCAGATCACGTTGACGGTGATGCCGGCCTTTGCGGTCTCCAACGCCAGCGCCTTGGTGAAGCCGATGTCGCCCGCTTTCGCCGCGGAGTAGTTGACCTGGCCGAACTGCCCCTTCTGGCCGTTGATCGACGAGATGTTGATGATGCGGCCGAACTTGCGCGCGCGCATGCCCTCGATGATCGGGCGGGTCATGTTGAACAGCGAGCCGAGATTGGTATTGATGACGGCGCTCCACTGCTCCAGCGACATCTTGTGGAAGGCCGTATCGCGCGTAATGCCGGCGTTGTTGATCAGCACGTCGATCGGCCCGAGCTCGGCCTCGACCTTCTTGATTCCTTCGGAGCACGCCTCGAACGAGCTCACGTCCCATTTGTAGACGGGGATTTCGGTCTCGCTCTTGAACTTCTCCGCCGCGGCATCGTTGCCGCCGTAATTTGCCGCGACCTTGTATCCCGCCGCCTTCAGCGCCTTGCTGATCGCCGCACCGATACCGCGCGTTCCCCCCGTCACCAACGCCACACGTGCCATGTCGAATCCTTCCCTCGATGACTGTTCGTACGACGACAACCTCTGGATGCCGACGCACCTACCCGTTGTTTTTGGATCATGTCCGCCCTTGCGGCAATCAGCTTGCCGCCACGACATCCATGCTCGTTCAACTCCGTTTTTTTAGTGGTCGATTATGCGGCGTGTTTGACGGACATCAAGAACAAAACGCCCGGCGAGATCGCCGGGCGTTGATCTTTAGTTGAGCTGCAGGAGATTGCGAGACCGAACGGTTCGCAATCAGTGCCGCGTTTTTAGTCGCGTGCAACGCACAGTGCGATGCCCATGCCGCCGCCGATGCACAGCGCAGCCAGGCCCTTCTTGGCGTCGCGCTTCTGCATCTCATGCAGCAGCGTCACCAGCACGCGCGCGCCGGACGCACCGATCGGATGACCGATCGCGATCGCGCCGCCGTTGACGTTGACCTTCGCCGGATCCCAGCCGAGGTCCTTGTTGACGGCGCAGGCCTGCGCCGCAAAGGCCTCGTTGGCTTCGATGAGGTCGAGGTCGGCGATGTTCCAGCCGGCCTTCTTCAACGCGCTGCGCGACGCCGGGATCGGGCCGGTGCCCATGATCTTCGGGTCGACGCCGGCCTGGCCCCAGGACACGATCCGCGCGAGCGGCGTCTTGCCTTCCTTGGCGGCCTGCTTGGCGGTCATCAGCACGACGGCCGCAGCGCCGTCATTGATGCCCGACGCGTTGCCGGCGGTGACGGTGCCGTCCTTCTCGAAAGCCGCGCGCAGCTTGGCCATCGCTTCGAGCGTGGCGCCGTGACGCGGATATTCGTCGGTGTCGACGATCGTGTCGCCCTTGCGGCCCTTGATGGTCACCGGCGCGATCTCGTCCTTGAACTTGCCGGCCTTCTGCGCGGCCTCGGCCTTGTTCTGCGATGCAACCGCGAACTCATCCTGCTGCGCGCGCGTAATCTGATATTGCTTCGCAACGTTCTCGGCGGTGTTGCCCATGTGATAGCCGTTGAAGGCGTCCCACAGACCGTCCTTGATCATGGTGTCGACGAACTCGAGCGAGCCCATCTTCACGCCGCCGCGCAGATACTGCGCATGCGGCGCCATGCTCATCGACTCCTGACCACCGGCGACCACGATGTCGGAATCGCCGTTCTTCAGCGCCTGATAGCCGAGCGCCACCGAGCGCAGGCCGGAGCCGCACAGCTGGTTGATGCCCCAGGCCGGGCTGTCGACCGGAATGCCGGCGGCGATCGAGGCCTGGCGCGCCGGGTTCTGGCCCTGCGCCGCGGTCAGGATCTGCCCCATGATGACCTCGGAGACGCGACCGGGCTCGACGCCGGCACGCTCCAGCGCGGCCTTGATGGCAACCGCGCCCAGTTCATGGGCCGGGACACTGGCGAACGCACCGTTGAAACTTCCAACCGCGGTGCGGGCGGCGCTGACGATGACGACATCGTCCGACATGGGCATCTCCTGAGGTTCTTGATCTTGGGCGTGTAAGTCTTGGGACGTGTAAAGTCTTGGGACGTGGAGGTCTTGCGACGTGTGAGCGAGGGCTTGAGAGCTTTGCTTGTATTCGAAATGAAAGCGAATTTTTCAGTTCATGGTTGTGCCGCCCGTCCGCAAGCCCCGGATTGGCAGGTGTGCAACCTTCACCCGTCATCCTGTTAACGTCGTTGCGACATGTCAATCGGCGGCGCCCGTAATTCCTGTTGCGGCGCACTCAAAATGGCGCGCTTGGCCGTTTCATGGGCAAGATTTCTGCTGCGGGATTAACCGTTCCGCACAAAACCGTAGCCGAACTCGCTCGAAAGTGATTACGTTATTGCATTGCGTAGCTCTTCGCCCCCGCGGCAGCGCCGCAGGGTTCCCTGTTCTCGGTTTGCATGTGTGAGCTCATGGCGAAATCTGACCAACCCACCACGATCAAGAAATACGCGAACCGGCGGCTCTACAATACCGGGACGAGTACATACGTAACCCTGGAAGACTTGGCTTCCATGGTTAAGAACGGCGAAGACTTCCTGGTCTATGACGCCAAGACTGGTGACGACATCACCCGTTCAGTGCTCGCGCAGATCATCTTCGAGCAGGAGAACAAGGCCGGTCAGAACCTGCTGCCGACGACGTTCCTGCGTCAGCTGATCCGCTTCTACGGCGACAGCATGCAGATGGTGGTGCCGAAGTACCTTGAGCAGTCGATCGATACGCTGACCAAGGAGCAGGAGAAGTTTCGCAAGCAGATCGCCGACACCTTCAGCGGCACGCCGTTCGCGCCGCTCGAGGAGCAAGTGCGCCGCAACATGGAGCTGTTCCAGCAGACCTTCTCGATGTTCAAGCCGTTCGCGCCTGGTGCGGTCCGCGCCGAGGAGAAGGCCGCCGAGCCTGCTGCCGCCGCCGACGACAACATCGACGAACTGCGCCGCCAGATGAAGGAAATGCAGGACCGGCTCGACCGCATGTCGGAGCCGAAGAAGGACGAGCAGCAAGGCTGACGCTTGCCGCTTGATCTGTGATTGGAGGCCGGCGGCTGATCAGCTCGCCGCCGGCAACTCCGCCCTGCCGTGCTCGATCCACGGCCTGTCGGTCGAGGCAAGGCCGATCACCCGACCCTGGATGTAGTCGCAGCCCCAGTCGCGCAATAACGCAACCGACGCCTCGTCCTGCACCCATTCCGCCACCGTCTTGATCTGCAGCCGTCGCGCCAGCTCGACCAGGGTCTGCACGAAGGCGCGGTCGTCGGCCGAACGCGCGAGATTCTGCACGAAGGCGCCGTCGATCTTGACGATGTCGACGCCGAGCTTGCGCAGGTTGCGGAACGAGGTGTGTCCCGCGCCGAAATCGTCGATCGCAATCCGGCTGCCGAGATCCTTTAGCCGAGTCACGAAGCCGCGGAGATCGTCGATGTCCTGGATCTCGACCGTCTCGGTGATCTCGACGATCAGCCGCTCGGCGACACCGGGATGGGCGCGCATCATCGATTCGATCGAGGCCCACCAGTCCGGATCCATGGTGGTCTCCGGCGAGATGTTGAGGCTCAGCGTGACGTGCGGCGTGCTCGCGAGCTCCGCGACGACGAGCTCCAGGATGCGGTGATCGACCAGGCGGATCAGGCCGAGACGCTCGGCGACCGGCACGACATCCGGCGCCAGCAGAGCGCGGCCGTCATCCTGCCGCATCCGCACCAGGCACTCATAGAAGGCGGGTGCGAGCGTACTGGCATTCACCACCGGCTCGAATGCGGTGACGATGCGCCGCTCGTTGAGCGCGGTGACGATCTCGTCGGTGACGCGGATATTGACCTTGCGCTGGGCGTCACGCTCGACATTCGGCCGCCAGGTCGAGAACGAGCCGATGCGGCGCCGCTTGGCGGAGTCGAGCGTCTCATGGGCGCGATTGACCGCCTCCTCGACCGAGCGCGCATGGCGCGGCACGCTGACGGCGCCGATCGTGGCGGTAACCGCGACCGGACCTGACTTGGTCGGCACCACGTCGTCGCGCACCGCCGCAAGGAAACGCTCGGCGGCGATCGTCATGTCGTCCATCGTGCAGTTCTTGAGGATCAGCCCGAACTTGTTGCCCGAGAAGCGTCCAAGCGCATCACCACCTCGGAGCCGCGCGCGGATCCGCTGCGCCACCTCGAGCACCACGCCATCGGCAACGTCGAAGCCGAACGCGTCGTTGATGCGCGCGAGATGGTCGATGCCGACCAGCATGAAGGCGCAGGAGAAGCGGAAGCGCTGCGACTCCTCGATCACCTCGGCCAAGGTCGCCAGCAGATGCGTGCGGTTCAGCTCACCGGTGAGCGGGTCGTGACGCGACAGTTTGAGCAGCTGCTCCTCGCGGGCGTGTCGCTCGTTGTTGATGCGCACGATGCCCTGGGCGCGCGATGGCCGCCCGTCCGAGCCGGCGAACCAGCAGCCGGTTTCCTCGACCCAGATCAGCGCCGCCCCGGCATGGGTGCGCACGCCGTATTCGATGCGGTAGGGCGTGCCGCTGGCGCCGTAGAGCGGCGCGGCCTGGCGCATCACCTCGGAGCGGATGTTGCGGTCCGGCTCGATCAGCTTGCCGAATTCGGCGCCGTTGCAGAGCTGCGGCAGCGGCACGTCGGCGAAGACAGCGCCGACATGATCGCTCCAGACGATCACGTCGCTCGCCAGATCCCAGACGAAGGCGGCTTGGCCGAGCGAGGCCAGGATCATCGAGGTCTGTGGCAAATCGGATGTCAAGATCGCCTCGTTTTGGAACAAGCCGGCGCGCGCCGGCGTCGATAGCAGGACAGCCGCCACCTACCGTTGCGAGCGGCGGCGGCGCAATTCGCAAATCAGACTACGCATCTCTGGTTAACGGAGAGCATGTCGCCGCGACATCAGCATGTCCCGGCCGCATCAACCATCTTTCACCTCGGACGGACCCGGCTCGGCGGGCGCGGCATTGCCCTTGCGAGATCGGGTGGTGAAAGGCTCCGGCGTCCCATAATGTGACAAGCGCGCCGGGTGTGGTGGGACGATGTTAACGATTGATCAGGACGAGGGCTCACGCGGAGCGGACGAGGCGTCCCGCTCCCTGGCGGTGCTGCCGGCCACGCGGAGCACCGATCGGCGCGCGGCGGTGATCCGCGCCGCGCGTCCCGACGCCGGCTTCGTCACCCAGCTGATCGCGACGGCCGAGCACTTGCCGCAGACCCGCACCCTCAGGCGCGCGGCGGCGGCTGATGTCCACAGCGCCTACGCGGCACGCCTTCGGCCGGTGATGCGTGCGGGCGATCGGACTCGGGAAGTCATCTGAAACGCGCGAGCCTGCGCCTCAGGATTTGGGAGTCTCGGGTTTAGGCGTCTCGGCCGTATGCGGCTCAGGCGCGCTCGGAGCAACGGCCTCGGCCTCCTTGACCTCCGCGACCCAGCCGGTCGTCTGCACGGGGGCCGGCCGGGGCACCGAGCGATCGAGCAGCACGGACTCGGCGACCGACGCAGCCGCCGGCACCGCGTCGGTGGCAGGCTCCAACACGGGCGGCGGAGCGGCAGGCGCTTCGACGTGATGAACCTCTGAAGTCACCGGCTCTTCAGGCTTGATCGGCTCTTCGGCCGGCTCGGGCACGGCATGCCCGACAGGCTCCTCGGCCACCGCCGGCGTCACCGGAACAGGTGCAGCAACCACCGCCCGGGCGGCGCGCTTGGTGCGCAGCGCGATGCCGCTGAAGAAATCGACCATCGCCAGCAGGGTCAGCAGCAGGAAGGTGGAGTTGCCGAACTTCTTCCACATCGCGAACTCGGCCGCGGCACCGCCGAACACCAGCAGCGACAGCAGGTGGTCGGTCAGATATTTGCCGTTCGGCTTGGACGCCTTGATGACCTCGAGCAGCAGCAGCAGCACGCCGAGCGCCAGCAGCATGTCGCCCAGCGAGATTGTCCAGAGCTCGCCGGACGGAAGCTGCAGGCGCAGCACCACCTCGCCGAACTCGACCCCCGGCATCAGGAAGACGATCATGTTGTAGATCGCCAGGGGGATCAGCAGCAGCGGGAAACCGACCATGGACATCGGTTGGAGCCTTATGGTGCGGGCACAAGGCCCGGCACGAAATCGATTGGAAGACTATGACGGCGAGACGGGATCACGCGGCACACAAGCGGAAACGGTCCCGGCGAATCACCTCGCGCGGGACCGCTTTCAACCCCATCGATGGCCGAATTCGGGCAGCTTGAAAAGCGACCCGAACGGGCAATCAGGCGTCTTTCTTCTTCAGGACCTGGCGGCCCTTGTACATGCCGGTCTTCAGGTCCAGGTGGTGCGGACGACGCAGCTCACCGGAGTCCTTGTCCTCGACATAGGTCGGCTTCTTGATCGCGTCAGCCGAGCGGCGCATGCCGCGGCGCGACGGCGAAGTTTTTCTTCTGGGGACGGCCATATCGGTATCCTCTAGGGGTATTCGGAAGGCATCGTCCGCGAAAGGGACGGCTGCAGCCATGAAGCTGGCGAGCCCGGATGCCGATCAAGGCCGCGCTTATAGAGGATGGGTTGCGGCATGGCTAGGGCTCCCTGAGGCATTTTTGGCCAAATTTCACCCTCGCCGCACTCACCGTCGATCGCCCCAACAGGTCTGAAGCGCGGACGCCTGCGCGCGGACCATATACGTGGCCGACAGCCGCCGCACCCCGGGCCCCGGCGTCCGGGCGCTGCGCCGGACCGGATTCGGCAGGATCGAGGCCATCAGGGCCGCCTCGCGTGGGCCCAAGCCCGCGGCCGAACGGTTGAAGGCGTAATTCGCTCCCGCTTCCACTCCAAACTGGCCGGACGGGCCGAGCTCGGCGATGTTGAGATAGATCTCCAGGATGCGTCGTTTGGTCAGCACGAGGTCGATCCACAACGCCAGCGGCAGCTCGAGGGCCTTTCGGACATAGCTGCGGCCCTGCCACAGGAACAGGTTCTTGGCGACCTGCTGGGTGATCGTCGAGCCGCCGCGGCTGACGTCGCCGTCCTCGGCGTCATCCATGACCTCGCGCAGCGCGCTCCAGTCGATGCCGTGATGGCTGCAGAATTTGGCATCCTCGGCCGCCACCACCGAGCGCGGCAGATACGGCGACATCGCGGCCAGGTCGATCCAGCGCCGCTCCATCGGCTGGCCGGTGACCGTCCGCCACAGCATCAGGGTCGAGACTGGGTGACCGCCGGCATAGAACGGCGTCAGAACGTACGGTACCAGCAGCACCAGCACGACGACCAGGAGGATGGTTCGGACGGTACGCAAGGGCAGGCGTCGCTCGGGTTGGACCGCGCTCGGGGCGGCCGTGAGGGGCGGATTATCCGACATCTCCATGAGGTTTCCCGATCTTTTACGCCATTAACCGGCCGAAAGCCGCCGCCGTCCCCGCAATTGACGAAGTCGCCGCCATCAACGATTGTCCGGCGAATTTTGCCCTGGAGCTCTTCTTAAATGACCGCGACGGCCACCGACTTCACCCAACGCCTGGACAAGACCGCGGAGGAGACCGAAGCGCTGCTCGGCGAGCTGCTGTCGGATGCGCCGATGGCGGACGAGATCGCCCGTCCGAAGCGGCTGATCGAGTCGATGCGCTATTCCAGCCTCGGCGGCGGCAAGCGGCTGCGCCCGTTCCTGGTGGTCGAGAGCGCCGCCGTGTTCGGCGTGCCCCGCCGCGGCGCGCTGATGGCCGGCGCGGCGCTCGAATGCATCCACTGCTATTCCCTGATCCATGACGACCTGCCGGCGATGGACAATTCCGATCTGCGCCGCGGACGTCCGACCCTGCACAAGGCCTATGACGACGCCACCGCGATCCTCGCCGGCGACGCGCTGCTGACCATCGCCTTCGACATCATCACCCGCGACGAGATCCACCCCGACGCCGGCGTCCGCTTGGCGCTGACCCGGGCGCTCGCCCGTTGCGCCGGTGTCGGCGGCATGGCCGGCGGCCAGATCCTCGACCTCGCCGGCGAGGGCCGGTTCGGCGATCGCGATCCGGTCGACGTCGCCCGTGTGCAGCAGATGAAGACCGGCGCCCTGCTCCGCTTCGGCTGCATTGCCGGCGCCCTGCTCGGCCAGGCCTCGCCGGCCGAGTACCAGGCGCTCGACGATTACGGCCGCGCGCTCGGCGAGGCCTTCCAGATCGCCGACGACCTGCTCGACGTCGAGGGCGATGCCGCCACGCTCGGCAAGCCGGCCGGCGCCGACGCCGAGCTCGGCAAGACCACTTTCGTCACCCAACTCGGCATCGAGGGCGCCAAGCAGCGCGTCCGCGACCTGCTCGCGCGTGGCGACGCCGCGCTGTCGATCTTCGGCGCCAAGGGCGACGTGCTGCGCGCGGCCGCGCATTTCGTCGCCGAGCGCAAGAGCTGAGCCGGGACCGCGCGGTTGACGGGACTTCATCCTGACGATCCGGTGCTGGCGCGCTTCGCGCGCCTGCCGCGTGGATTGCGCATCATCTATGCGCGCCCGCGCACCTTCCTCTCGCTGGGCATCGCGGCCGTCTCGTTCTTTCTGCTTCCGTCCGCATTGCGGCTGATCACGCGATTGCTGATCAGCTGGGACATCTTCACCGCGATCTATCTCGTGCTGGTCGCGGTGATGATGCTGCGCAGCGAGCATCAGCACATCCGCCGCAAGGCCGTCATGCAGGACGACGGCCGCTTCGTGATCCTGCTGGTCACCGCGCTCGGCGCCTTCGCCAGCATCGCCGCCATCGTGTTCGAGCTCGGCGCCTCCAAGCGCGACGCCCCGGCGCTGACGCTTTCGCTGCTGACCGTCTCGCTGTCCTGGGTCGCGGTGCATGCGACCTTCGCCCTACACTACGCCCATGACTACTATCGCGGCGCCAAGCCGGGCGGCCTGCAATTCCCGAGCGGCGACAAGGACGAGCACGCCGACTACTGGGACTTCGTCTACTTCTCCTTCATCATCGGCATGACCGCCCAGGTCTCCGATGTCGGGATCACCGACAAGGTGATCCGCCGTACCGCGACCGTCCACGGCATCATCTCGTTCGTCTACAACACCGCCCTCGTCGCGCTGATGGTCAACATCGCCGCCAGCGCGATCTCGTCCTAGTTCGATAGCAGCGGGAGGCACCGCGCACCTCTCCCGAAGGGAGAGGTCGGATGGCATCGACAGATGCCATCCGGGTGAGGGGTTCAGGTGAGAGATGGTCGTGCAAGCCCCCTCACCCGGCGCTGCGCGCCGACCTCTCCCCGGCGGGGAGAGGTGGAGTGAGATCGCGACTATGGCTCGGCTCGATCAGCATGGCCGGGGCATTGGTCTGCTCTCCCATCAATTGCACACCTCGGCGGTGGCGTTGACGCCGGGGCCGCCGCCGCCGCGATATTCGAGCCGGCAGCCCTGCCGGACAGGACGGCAGAGATAGGCGTCGCAATAAATCTGGCCCGACGACGGTTTTGGACGTGCCTGCGCCTGGGGCTTCGGAGCGGTAAAGCTCGGCGCCACTCCGATGCCGACACCGAGGCCGCCGCCGCCGACACCGATCCCGACGCCAACGCCGACATTCGGCGCCGGCATCGGCATGTTCGGCTCGGGCGCCGCACGAGCGCCGCGGCGGCGCGACGGCGGATCCTCGTCGTCGCTGGTGTCGCGCTTGGCGACGGGCTTCTTCTCGCGCCGCTTCTCGCACTCATTGTCGTCGTTCACGAACGAGCCCTCGGCACAGACGATGCGGGTGCAGCGGTCGCCGTCGGATTTGTAGCCGTGCTGGCAGACAAGCGGACAGACGCGCGCCTGCTTGAGCTTGATCGCAGCAAGCGCATCGGCCGAGGCGGCCTGGGTGTCCAGCTTGGTGCCGGCATAGCGGTTGAACTGCGACAGCGAGCGGCGCGAGGCCGAGCCCCAATCGCCATCGGCATCCTCGGTGAGGCAGCCGACGCGGCGCAATTCGAGCTGCACGGACTTGGTGAGATCGGCGGGCTGGGACGCCGGCGTCAGCGACGCGACCTGCGGCCCCTGCTGCGGAGCTGCCGCCGGAGACGTGGCGGCACGCGGATTGTCAGCCGCCGCGAGCTGCTGCTCCTGGCGTTTCCGCTCCGCTTCCGCCGCCTGCTGCTGCGCCAACTGATTGGCCTTCTCGGCCGCAAGACGCGCCTGCTCGGCGGCCTTGGCTTCGGCTTCCGCCTTGGCGAGCGTATCCTTGCGCGCGCCTTCCGCGGCAAGACGGGCCCGCTCGGCCTCCGTCACGCGCGCCTTCTCGGCTGCGGCGGCGCGGTTCTCCTCGGCCGCGAGCTTTTCGAGCTGCAGCTTGGCGAGGCTCGCATAGAAGCCATCCGGGTACTGCGCCAGGAAGGCGTTCAGCGCGCCCTTGTTGCCGACCTGCATCGCGAGCTCATAGTCGCGGCGGATGTCAGCCTGCGGATTGGCGGGCGGCGGGGTGACCGGCATCTGCGTGACCACGCGCGGCACGCCGGGCACCAGCGGCACATCCTCGCCGCCGAGCGAGCCATACACGAACGGCTCCTGGCGATTGCTGGTCGATTTCAGCACCTCGTCGCGGACGAAGCCGAATGCCTTGCGGACATCCAGGCCGGGCGTTGCGATGTGGCGCGACAGCGCCAAGGTGAACGGGGAATTGTTGCCGTCACCGTCCTGCGCCGTGGAGCCGGCCTTCGCCGAATAGGCGATCAGCGTGTTCGGGCTGGTTGGCTCGACCTTGGCAAGGCCGCGGCCGAGGCTGCGGGTCGCCACCGTCCGCTGCATGTTGCGGGTGAAGGGGTTGTCGCGGCAGGCATCGAGGATGACGAGCCGCAGCTTCTTGGCCGGCTCGACGGCGACCAGGATGCGGTCGAGCGACAGCGTCTCGTCATAGACGTCGGTGTCGCGCTCGAGCCGGGCATCGATCGGGATCAGGTAATTCGAGCCTTCGACCTCCATGCCGTGGCCGGCATAATAGACCACGGCGATGTCGGCATCGCGGGCGGAGTCGGCGAAATCGCGCAGCGCCCGTCGCGTCTCCCGCGCGGTGAGATCTCGCCGATAGTCGACGACATCGAAGCCGGCATTCTTGAAGGTCTGGGTCATCACCGCGCCGTCATTGGCGGGGTTGGTCAGCTGCGGCACGTTCTGATAGGCGGAATTGCCGATGACCAGCGCCACCCTCTTCTCGGCAAGCACGGGATGGCCGACCACCAGCAGCGCTGCCGCCAGGATGTAACCGCCCAATCGAACCGACCACGACATCGAATTTACCCCATAGTCTTGGGAGACCTGCCGGCTCTGCCTATCAGACGGCGGCCCGTTCGGCTTGTGACCGACATCACGCAACCTTTATTGCCGGAACAACCCGCTGCGGCCGCGTTATTTTTGTCGACGAAGCATCGGCCGCAGTTCATGGCTTGCCAAGCCCCGATTTGCATCGAAAATGCGATGCTTGTTTGTCGGGGTTCCAGGAGCATTCCATGAGCGCAGACCGTTCCACCGTCGAGGCCGTCGTGCAGGGCTATTTCGATGCGCTCTATGAGGGCGATGCCGACAAGCTGGGAGCGGTGTTCCATCCCACCGCCGATCTGCGCTGGGTCGAGAAGGGCGAGCTGAAGATCCTGACCGTACCGGAATGGCTGGCCTGGGTGCGCAAGCGTCCCTCCGCCAAGGCCGAGGGCAAGCCGCGCGAGGATTTCATCGTCACCATCGACCGTTCGGACGACAAGACCGCCTTCATCAAGGTGCGCTGCCAGCTGCCGCCGCGCTACTTCACCGACTATCTCGTCGCCATGAAGCTCGCCGACGGTTGGCAGATCGTCTCGAAGTCCTATCGCTACGACCTCCGCGACTGAGCCCGGCGCAACGGCGCCAGACTGTCCCCTATGGAAGAGCATTTTCAAATATTCCTGATCCTGCTGGCCGTGCTGGCGGGAACCGCGCTCATTGCGCGCCGGGCCAATCTGGCGCCGGCGATCCTGCTGATGCTCGCGGGCATCGCGCTCGCCTTCGTGCCGACAATGCCGGCCTTCGCGCTGCCGCCGGAGCTGGTGCTGCTGGTGGTGCTGCCGCCGCTGATCTATTCCTCCAGCGTCGCGATGAGCTGGCGCGAGTTCAAGCGCAATCTGCGGCCGATCGTGCTGCTGGCGGTGGGATGCGTGATCTTCACCGCCTCGATGGTGGCCGTCGCGACCCATTTTCTTCTCGGCCTGCCATGGAGCCTCGGCTTCCTGCTCGGCGCGATCGTGGCGCCGCCCGATGTCGTGGCCCCGCTCGCCATCGCCCGCCGGCTGCACCTGCCGCGCCGGGTGATGGTGATCCTCGAGGGCGAGGGGCTCGCCAATGATGCCACCACGCTGATCCTCTACCGCTTCGCCGTGGCGGCGATCATGACCGGTACTTTTTCTTTCCCCGTTGCGGCGGGCGAATTTGCCGCGATCGTGGTTGGCGAGGTTGCCTTCGGGATTGGGGTCGGCTGGCTGATGCTGCGCGCCCGTCATTACTCCAGGGATCCGCAGGTCGAGATCACGCTGTCGCTGCTGACGCCCTATCTCGCTTATTGGATCCCCGAGCATCTCGGCGGCTCCGGCGTGATCGCCACCGTCGCCTGCGGCCTCTACATGAGCTGGAACGGCCCGCTCTGGATCTCCTCGGCGACCCGCCTGCAAGGCGTGTTCTTCTGGGACCTCGTGGTCTACCTGATCGAGGGCATGCTGTTCCTGCTGACCGGCTTCCAGATGCGGCTGATCTATGAGAAGTCGAAGGTGTTTCCGCTCGACGACATCATGATCGCGACCGCGCTGGTGGTCGCCATTGTCGTGATCGCGCGCTTCGCCTGGACCTTTCCGGCGACCATTCTTCCGCGCGTCCTGAGCTCGTCGCTGCGCGCCCGCGATCCATTGCCGCCATGGCAGCAGACCTTCATCATCGGCTTCACCGGCGTGCGCGGCACGGTTTCGCTCGCCACCGCGCTGGCGCTGCCGCTGACACTCTCGACCGGCGACGCGTTTCCCTATCGCGACGAGATCCTGTTCATCGCCTTCGGCGTGATCTTCTTCACCCTGATCGGCCTCGGCCTGACGCTGCCGGTCGTCGTGCGCTGGCTCGGCGTCGGCCGCACCGGCCGCGCCGAGCACGTCCGCGAGCACGAGCAGGAGATCGGCGCGCGACGCGAGGTGCTCGACCGTGCGCTGAAATCGCTGGAGACGATGACCAATGACCGCAAGCTGTCCGACGAGGTGGTCCGGCTGCTGCGGGCGCGGCACGAGGTGCGTGTCAACCAGTTGCCGGAGACGCTCAATCCCGACGACTACGATGCCTCGGCGCTCGGCATCGAGCTGACCCGCGAACTGATCGGCGTCGAGCGCAAGACCATTCATGCCATGCTCCGCGACGGCCAGATCACCGACGAAACCCGCCGCCGCATCGAGCGCGACCTGGATCTGGAAGAGGCGAGCCTCGCCAACCGCGAATATGGGCAGCTGCCGTTGTAGAGCGTGAGTGGGTGGCCACAAATCTCTCCACGCGTCATTGCGAGCGCAGCGAAGCAATCCAGGATGGTGGGCGGGACTCTGGATTGCTTCGCGGAGCCTGTCATCGGGCCACGCTTCGCGCGGACCCGTTGGCTCGCAATGACGTGGATAGAGCGGGGTACACATACGTCGACTGAGTGTGTAGACACAGGTCATCATCCTCGCGCCCGCTTTTCGCGTCCGAGCATTGATCCTCTCTCGCCCTCTTCCATCAAAGGGCGCAGGGAAGGCCGGGCCCCGACTGAGGCCCGTGGCCCGCCTGCGGAAAAAAATGCAGGCGGCAGGTACCACAGGTTCAGCCGGACAAGACCCGGCCCTCCCTGCGCGATGGTTTTAACGGCTGCTTCGCACTCTCCCCGGGGACCGGGCTGTCTTGCCCCCGTCACCAGCGGATCATCACCGCCAGCTTGGCATCAGCATCGGGATGTCAGGACCATGCGACTTGACCGTCCGCGCCATGACGTTCGTCCGCGAGCCCATTGGCCCGCTGCGCCACACCGCGTCCACCGCATCCCACCTCCACGTTCGTGACGACCGCGAAGCGCCCCTCTTCAGTGAGGCGGGACGGGCGGAAGAATCGATCTGATTTGCCCGACGACACAAGGCTGGCGAGGTGCGACATGGTAACGCGACGGGCAATTTGAGATTCGCGGACGCCGGCCACATCCTCCGCCGTCATCCCGGCCTTGAGCCGGGATCCATACTCAAAGGCGGATGTGATGACAAGGAAAGCCGCTCCAGCCTGCCTGATAACTAACGACGGTGGTTTTGGGTCCCGGCTCAAGGCCGGGACGACACCGTTGGTGCGGCAAGACCTCGCAAACCTGCCGCTCCTGCTCGGTTGCGCGCTCAGCCCTGCTGCGAACGGTCCAATCGACTGATGCGCGATCCTCCGTCATCTGCTATTATCGGCCTATGACCCGAGAAGCTCTCGAAGTGCTGCTGGAGCGTGTTGCGACTTGGCCGGAGCAGGCTCAGGCCGAGTTCGTGCGATCCTTGGAAGATATCGAGACACGTCACATCGGTCCGTATCGCCTGAGCGATGCGGAGCGCAAAGCCGTACACCGCGGCTTGCAAGAGATGCGAGAGCGGAAGCTCGCCGATGATGCCGCGGTAGCTGCCATCTTCGACCGCTATCGGGCATGAAAGTCCGCTGGTCTCAGTCGTCGCTGACCGAGATCGGGGACATCTTCTCCTACATTCACGAGCGCAATCCGACGGCGGCTGCGTCGGTGGTCGCTCGGATTGATCGACTGACATCCATTCTCGCGACCTTTCCCTGGGCGGGCCACGTCACCGACGAGCCAAAGGTTAGGGTCCTGTCGGTCGTGCGTTATCCCTTCCGGATCTTCTATGCTATCGATCAGGCGGCCGACGAGGTCGTTATCTTGCACGTCCGACATACCGCGCAGGACGAGCCACTTGAATAGCAGCCGCACCTCTTGCGCAGCCGACCATCCGCCTCACCGCTCGAACATCCATCGCGTCACCGCCTGGTGATAGTTCATCGGACCGGGTACGGTCTTGTAGGTCTTCAAGTAGCGGAAGCCGGCCTTCTGCAGCGTGCGGTTGGGCGCGGTGTTGTAGGCGTTGGGCTCGCAGAACAGCCGCTTGAGCCGCAGGCGATCGAAATACAGGTCGATGCTGCGGCTGATACATTCGGTGCCGAGGCCGCGGCTGCGCAGCTCCGGCTCGGTGATGTGCAGGTGCACGTGGGCGCGGTTGCCGAACACGATGCGGTCGCAGCTGGAGAAGCCGATGGGGCGGCCGTCGAGGCGCCAGATCAGCAGCAGCGCGGCGCGCTCAATGATGGGCGTATCGTAGAGGGTCTTGAACAGGCCGGCCCACACTGGCTTCGTCGGCATCCGCGTCGGATCGATGCCCATCAGGTCGAGTTGCTCGATGCTCGACGAATAGAAGTAGTCGATGACCAGCGAGGTCTCGGCGAGCTCCATTTCCCTGACGTCGAGAGTCATCGAGGCATCCTCTTCAGCAGGCCTCAAGGTGCTGATCATGCAGGCAGCAGTGGGGCGGTGGGGTGATCGTGCTGGTGGCGGCGACGGTCGACGAGGCGACAATTGGCGCGTGGGGAAAGGTTTCAGAGTGAGGAGCGTGGGACAAGCAGCGGTGAGTTGTGACGATGAGACCGTCTCGCCGCGCAACATGTCAGCGTTGTAACGCCAGGTGTTGCGGCCCTCTCACCTCTCCCCGCGCTTTGCGGGGAGAGGTCGGATTGCGCAGCAATCCGGGTGAGGGGCATGGCACGCGCGAAGTCAGGTCAATGGTCCATCGGACGGGTACGACCGCCGGGGCCGACTAATATGTCGCAGATATCTTCGTTCAGTTCGTTGCAGGGAATCGGCACCGCCCGTGCGGCTGCCCCTCACCCCAACCCTCTCCCCGTGAAGGACGGGGAGAGGGAGCGCACCGCCGTCTTGGCGGCGGCTCGATCTCAGATCATCGTAGCAACAAAGGCAACGCTTGAGTCGCCGCCCCTAAGCCACGCCCCTACTCCGCCGCGGTCACGCTCTCCGGCGCTTTCGCACCGTTGCCGTAGCGCTGGTCGATGTAGTCGATGACCAGGGCCTTGAAGTCGGCGGCGATCGTGGGCCCGCGCAGGGTGCGGAACTTCTTGCCGTCGACGAAGACCGGTGCGGCCGGGGCTTCGCCGGTGCCGGGCAGCGAGATGCCGATATTGGCATGCTTGGATTCGCCGGGGCCGTTGACGATGCAGCCCATGACGGCAACGTTGAGCGCCTCGACGCCGGGATATCTGGTCTTCCAGGTCGGCATCTCGTCGCGGATGAAATCCTGGATCGAGCGCGCCAGCTCCTGGAACGTGGTGGAGGTGGTGCGGCCACAGCCCGGGCACGCCGCGACCAGCGGCACGAAGGTGCGGAAGCCCATGGTCTGCAACAGCTCCTGCGCGACCTGCACTTCGAGGGTGCGGTCGCCGCCGGGCTCGGGTGTCAGCGAGATGCGGATGGTGTCGCCGATGCCCTGCTGCAACAGGATGCCGAGCGCGGCCGAGGAGGCGACAATGCCCTTCGAGCCCATGCCGGCCTCGGTGAGACCGAGATGGATAGCGTAGTCGGAGCGCGCGGCGAGATCCTGGTACACCGCGATCAGGTCCTGCACCGCCGAGACCTTGGCGGAGAGGATGATCCGGTCCTTGGGCATGCCGAGCTCTTGGGCGCGTTCGGCCGAGTGCAGCGCGGACTGCACCATGGCTTCGCGCATGACCGCGCGTGCGTCGCGCGGGTTCGCGGACTCCGCGTTCTCATCCATCAGCTTCGACAGCAGCTCCTGGTCGAGCGAGCCCCAATTGGCGCCGATGCGCACCGGCTTGCCGTATTTGTTGGCGAGCTCGATGATGGTCGAGAACTGGGTGTCGCGCTTGTCCTTGAAGCCGACATTGCCGGGATTGATGCGGTACTTCGCGAGCGCCTCGGCGCAGGCCGGGTACTCGGTCAGCAGCTTGTGGCCGATGTAGTGGAAGTCGCCGATCAAGGGCGTGGTGATGCCGCGCTTGTCGAGCTGCTCGCGGATGTGCGGGACGGCGGCAGCCGCCTCGTCGCGATCCACGGTGATGCGGACCATCTCCGACCCGGCGCGCGCCAGCGCTGCGACCTGGGCCACCGTCGAGTCGACATCGGCGGTGTCGGTGTTGGTCATGGACTGGACCACGATCGGCGCCCCGCCGCCCACGGCGACGTTGCCGACCATGACTTTGGTGGTCTGATGCCGGGGAGCGGGTCCAGCGACGTCAGTCTGGGAAACTGTCTCGGGCTTGTTCATGGGGGCTCGGATATCAGGTTTTGGTGACGGTCAGCAATGGATCAGTCGCGGCGGCGACCGCGCGGTTCGGGCGGTTTACGAGAAAAAGCCCAATGATCACAAGCACGGCAGCCAGGCCAAAGGCCAGCGTCAGGGCGTCATGCAGGATGAAATAGCTCGCCACGACCCCGAATAAAGGGGTGATGAAGGTAAATGCCGACAATTTGCTGGCCGAATAGGCCTTGATCAGCGCGAACCAGATCGTGAACGTGGTGCCGACCACCCAGATCGCCTGATAAGCGAGCAGCCCGAGGACGAACGGACTGGGAACATGGGTCATCCGCTCTCCGGCGACCAGCGCCGCGGCGGCCATGATCGGGACGGAGACGGCCACTTGGTATCCGAGTGCGCGCTCCGGCGCGATCAGGCGCATGCGGGTGCCCTTGATGAACACCGTGGTGACGCCCCACAGCAGTCCGCCGCCGACCACCAGGAGGTCGCCGAGCAGCACGCGGCTGTCGACATTGGCCTGCGGGATGCCGATGGCGAGCGCGACGCCGGCGAAGCTCATCGCCAGGCCGCCCCATTGCGCCGGGCCGAGCCGCTCGCCAAGGAACCGGAACGAGCCGAGCGCGACGAAGAACGGCGCGGTGTAGAGGAAGACCACGGCGCGCGAGGCCGACGTCAGCAGCAGGCCCTGGTAGATCAGCACAAACTCGAAGCCGAACAGCGCACCCGCAATCAGGCCGAGCCAGAGCGTGCCGTCGCGCTCGAACATCTTCACCCCGCGCAACTGCGCGAAGATCAGGAGCACCGGCAGCGCGCCCGCCGAGCGGAACGTCGCCTGCAGCATCGGCGGCACTTCGGGCAGCGCGAGCTTGATCGCGATCTGGTTGAACGCCCAGGACAGGCAAAGCACGAGCGTGATGGCGATGGCGCCCGGGCCGAGCGGCCGGGTGGCGGCGGATGAAGGGGACGTTGCGGACACGAGGACGGGGGCTCCCGGAGATGTTTTGTTTTCTTGGACCGCGAAGATGCGGCTTGATTGTCGTCCGCAGAGATCAGGCGAACACTGGGCCCGCAGCGGCGGTGCAACCTCGCCCCGCTTGCGGGGAGAGGTCGGATTGCATCGTCAGATGCAATCCGGGTGAGGGGGACTCTCCGCACGGTCGGTGCGCGTGGCTGCCCCTCACCCCAACCCTCTCCCCGTGAAGGACGGGGAGAGGGAGCGCACTGTCGCTCGGGCGAAAATCTCGAATACGATGATTAGTTAAACGTGTACACCTTGCGCCGCAGTGACAGATCTCACGCCGCGGCTTGGCAGTGCGCACACAGGCCGGTGATCTCCACCACCGACATCTTCGGCAGGAACCCCGACGCGGCCGCGGCGCTCTTGAGGCTTTCGGCGATGGGTGCCGCCGGAACTTCGCCCACCGCGCCGCAGCTTTCGCAGATCAGGAAGGCGACGAGCGCGGTCTGCTCGTGGTCATGCGCGCAGGCCAGGAAGGCGTTGCGGCTTTCGATGCGGTGCACCAGGCCGTTGGCCATCAGGAACTCGAGCGCGCGGTACACCGTGATCGGCGCCGGCCGTGCCCCCGCCTTGGCGAGTTCCTCGATGATCTCATAGGCGCCGAGCGGGCGGTGGCTGGACAGCAGCGCCTCCAGCACCTGGCGGCGCTGCGGCGTGAATTTTTGGCCGCGCTGGGCGCAGACGCGCTCGGCATGATCGAGGGCATCGGCCGCGCAGCGGCCGTGATCGTGGTCGGGCGCCGGGAAGGTGGGTTTTGCGAGAGTCATTGTCTGCAATCTAGCATCTCGCGCCTCGCTCGCCAAAGGCTGCGGCCGAGCCATGCATTTTCGCGGAATGGGCCCGCTTCGAAAGGACATGAAATATTCATAAGCTTGCTTATTATATCTGAGGCTCATTACAGCCAAAGCTTAGGTTCCCTCCGTTCCCCGAATCGAGACCCCGATGAGCCGCACCTCCGCGGACGCGAACTTCCTGTTTACGCTCGGCGAACTGCAGCGCCTGGTGCGCGCCTATGCCGACAAGGAGGCCGCGCGCTTCGGCATGACCCGCGCGCAATGGGCCGTGCTGGCCAAGGTCGAGCGCAACGAGGGGATGAAGCAGTCCGAGCTCGCCGAGCAGCTGGAGATGCAGCCGATCACCCTGACGCGGCTGATCGACAAGCTGGCGGAGGCCGGCCTGATCGAGCGCCGCGGCGACGACACCGACCGGCGCGTCAACCGGCTCTATCTGAAGAAGGCCGCGCGCCCGCTGCTCGCCAAGCTCGGCGTTCTCAAGGCCGAGCTGACCGACACCGCCCTTCAGGGCATCAGCGCCGGCGATGCCGAGCGGCTGATGACCCATCTCGAAGCCATCAAGGAAAATGTGAGAAACGCCCTGCAGTCGCTCTGCGACGAGCAGCGAAAGGAGCAGCGCTATGGCTGAGCCAGCCCTGAAACTCGCCCCCGAACAGAAGGCCAATCCCGACGCGGCGCCGCCTGCTGCTGCCGAAAAGCCGGCGCGTCCCGGAGTCCTGCGCCGCTATCGCCGCACTCTGCTGCTGGTGGTGCTGCCGGTGCTGGCCGCCGTCGGCGGCCTCGCGCTGTATCTCAATGGCGGCCGCTACGTCACCACCGACGACGCCTATGTCGGCGCGCAGAAGGTGCTGATCACGCCCGACATCTCCGGCAAGATCATCAAGGTCGTCGTGAAGGAAGGCCAGCAGGTCCAGAAGGGCGACGAGCTGTTCGAGATCGATCCAGTGCCCTATCGCCTTGCGGTCGAGCAGGCCAAGGCGGCGCTGGCGCAGGCGCGCACGAGCTATGAGAACCTCACCGCCAACATCAAGATCTATGGCCAGATGCTCGATTTGGCGCAGCAGGGCATCGACCTCAAGCAGAAGGACGTCGAGCGCAAGCAGACGCTCGCCAAGAACAATTTCGGCTCGCAGCTCGATCTCGACAATGCCGCGAATGCGCTGGTGACGGCCGGCGCACAGGCGCAGTTCATCAAGCAGCAGCTCTCCAACGCCAAGACTCAGTTGCTCGGCAATCCCGACCTGCCGCTGGAGCAGTTCCCGCCTTACATCCAGGCCAAGGCCAAGCTCGAGGACGCCCAGCGCGATCTCGACCACACGACGTTGCGCGCGCCGATGCCGGGCATCGCCACCCAGGTCGACCAGATCCAGCTCGGCCGCTTCGTCGCCGCCGGCACGCCGGTGTTCTCGGTGATCGACGTCAGCAATCCCTGGGTCGACGCCAATCCGAAGGAGAGCGACTTCACCTATGTCGCGGTCGGCCAGCCCGTCGAGCTCGATGTGGATGCGTTCCCGAACCACCGCTTCAAGGGCACGGTCGGCTCGCTGTCGCCGGGCACCGGCGCGCAGTTCGCGATCCTGCCGCCGCAGAACGCGACCGGCAATTTCGTCAAGGTGGTGCAGCGCGTGCCTGTCAGGATCACCTTCGACAAGAGCGACAAGTTCGTCGCCAGGCTGAAGGCCGGCATGAGCGTCAACGTCTCGATCGACACCGGCCACGAGCGCACGCTCGCCGGCCTGTTCGGATCGGCGCACGCGGCCAACAAGGACGAGTAGCATGAGCGCGCCTGCAGCCTCATCGGCGGTTCCCGGCTTCCGCCGGAACATGGTGACGATCTGCGCCATGACGGCGACGATCATGCAGGCGCTCGACACCACCATCGCCAACGTCGCTTTGCCCTATATGCAGGGCACGCTGTCGGCCTCGACCGACCAGATCAACTGGGTGCTGACGTCCTATATCGTGGCGGCGGCGATCATGACCGCGCCGGTGGGCTGGATCGCCAACCGCTTCGGCCGCAAGCGCACCTTCATCATCTGCTCGGCCGGCTTCACCATCGCCTCGGTGATGTGCGGGTTGGCCCAGGACATCACGCAGATGGTGCTGTTCCGCCTCTTGCAGGGCGTGTTCGGCGCCTCGCTCGTGCCGCTGTCGCAGGCCGTGATGCTCGACTCCTACGCACTGCACGAGCGCGCCAAGGCGATGGCGATCTGGGGCATGGGCGTGATGCTCGGCCCGATCATGGGACCGTCGCTGGGGGCGTGGCTGACCGAGACCTATTCCTGGCACTGGGTGTTCTTCGTCAACTTGCCGTTCGGCGCGGTCACCGTTCTCGGGCTGATGGCGTTCATGGAGGAGACCAAGCCGAATGCCGAGCTGACCTTCGACTGGTTCGGCTTCATGGCGCTCGCCATCGGCATCGGCTCGCTGCAGATCGCGCTCGACCGCGGCGAGGATCAAGGCTGGCTCGAGAGCAACGAGATCATCATCGAGTTCATCGTCGCGGCCGTCGGCTTCTACTACTTCCTGGCGCACTCGCTGACGACCAAGCGGCCGTTCATCCAGTTCGCGCTGTTCAAGGACCGTAATTTCGTCGGCGGCTGCGTGTTCATGACGGTGATGGGCCTGGTGCTGTTCTCCACCATGGCGCTGTCCTCGCCCTATTTGCAGAACGTCATCGGTTATCCCATCATTACCGCCGGCGTGCTGCTTGCCACCCGCGGCTGCGGCACCTTTGTCGCGATGATGCTGGTCGGGCGCATGCTGCGCTACATCGAGGCGCGCACCTTGATCATCGTCGGGCTGTCGCTGACGGCGCTGTCGCTGTTCCAGATGACCGGCTGGACCGACCAGACCGGCGTGCCCGAGATCATCACCATCAGCATCATGCAGGGCTTCGGCTTCGGCCTCGTGTTCGTGCCGCTGTCGACGGTGGCGTTCCTCACCCTGCCGGGCGCGCTGCGCACCGACGGAACCTCGATGCTGACCCTGGTGCGCAATGTCGCCAGCTCGATCGGCATCTCCATTGCGATCGCGCAGCTCACCGAGGGCACGCGGCGGAACCACGCGATCCTGGTCGAGCATATCAATCCATTCAATCATGCCCTGCAGATGCCCAACGTGGCGGGGCTGCTGAACCTCTCCACCGATGCGGGTCGTGCAATGGCCGACGCGATGGTGATGGTGCAGGCGCAGATCCTGGCGTTCTCGCACGACTACCAGCTGGTGATGACCTTCATCCTGGTGTCGATCCCGCTCGCGGTGATGATCGGTTCGACCCGCACCGCCCTGCGTCAGCAGTCGGCGCCAGCCGATCATGCCGTGATGGAGTGATCATCGCGGCGAACGGCGCGTGCGCTGTTCGGACGCAGTGTGGCGGGAGTAGCAAAAGAGTGACCGCGACGTGATGGATTTGTAACTTCAATCCGGCGCGTTTCTCGCTATCTTCTCAGTACCCCACTCGGCCCTGCGTATGAGTTGCGCGCAGGGACTGCACCTCATGAGCGCCCCACTCGTGATGTGCCGGGCGGGGGCGGTGGCTCCTCCAGCGCCGCCCCCAGCCCCCCGGGGACTTTTTCCCGCAGATGCGGTGGATCTGTTCTCGCCGGTCCGACTTTCCCGCGCAGACCGGTTCTCACAATCACGTCCGGCGTTTGTCGCGCGGCCGCGTCAACATCGAGCCTGCCTCAAGTGAGATCACGCGGTATGGGTCCCGGATCGGCGCCCGCCAACGCTATCGCGTTGCCGGGCTTGTCCGGGACGACGCCCTTCGCGCTCTCTCCTTACGGTGCTGGTGACGACACCGGCAGCGGCTCGATCGTGGCGGCGCCATTCGCGGTCTTCGTCTCCGCCTTCGGCATCACGATGCCCGCCAACGCCTGCACCGGATCGTCGCCCGGCTTGAAGCCGGACTGCACCAGGATCTCGTCGATCAGCGGCTTGAGCGCATGCACGCGCAGCAGCTCGCCGGCGAGGCCCTCGCCGAAGCCGACATTGCCGCCGCCGGCACCATTGCCGTTGCCGCCGAACGCGCCGCCGGTGTGCAGGATGCGGACGTCCTTCAGATTGGCGATCGGCTTCACCATCTCGCCGAGCGCGGCCGGCATGGTGGCGATGCGCTGCTTGGCGAGCTCGAAATCGATCACGTTGCTGCCGAGCTTGTTCTGCGCCTCGTTCTTCAACAGGATCACGGCGGCTTCGGCTTCGCCGATCTCGCGCACGCCGGCGGCCTTGATCTTGTTGGCCTCGGCCTCCGCTTCGGCGAGCGTCTTGGCCGCCTCGCCGCGATCGACCGCGGCGCGCTTCTCCGCCTCGGCCGCCACCGTGATGCCGGTCGAGCGCTGCTCGGCCTCCTTTCGCGCGGCCATGACCGCGGTCTGACGTTCGCGATCGGCGATCTCGATCGCGCGCGCCGTGGTCACCTTTTCCTCCGCGGAAACAGCGAGCGCTTCGGCCGCCTTGGCCACCGCACGGGCCTCGGAGGTCTCCTTGCTCTTGGTCGCGATCTGAATGTCGTTGTCCTGCGTCGCGATCTGGATCTCGCGATCGGCGTCGGTCTTGCGCCGGTTGATCGCGAGGTTGGATTCGATGGTCGCGGTCTCACGCACCTTCAGGGCCTCGGCCTCGCGCTGGGCGATCTTCTGCTGCGCCTCGATGCGGGCGTTCTCCTCAGTCTGCCACGCCGTCTGCGTCGCGCTCGCGACCTCGGCGCGCGTGCTCGCGGTCTTGTTGGCGATGTCGCGCTCCTGGCTGAGCTCGGCCTCCTTCTTGGTGCGTTCGATCTGCAGAGTGAGCTGGCGCGCCTCCAAATCCTTTTGCGCGATCGCCACCTCGTTGTCGCGGACGATGGCGTTGCGGTCGCGGCGCCGCGTCTCGGTGACGGTCTTCAAGAGCGTCAGACCTTCGGCGTCGAAAAAGTTCTCGGCGTTGAAGAACGAGATGTCGGTCTGGTCGAGCTTGGTCAGCGACACCGATTCCAGCTCGAGCCCGTTCGACTGCACGTCGGCCTCGACCGCCGCCTGGACGTGCTTGACGAAATCCGATCGCTTCTCCTGCAGGTCCAACAGCTCCATGGTCGCTGCGACCGAGCGCAGGCCGTCGACGAACTTGGCCTCGACCTGGTCGCGAAGCAGCTCGGCATTGTTGGTGACGGCACCTAGCGTCTGCGCGGCGAGCGCGATCGAATCCACATCCGGCTTCACACGCACATAGAACTCGGCGTCGATGTCGACGCGCATGCGGTCCTTCGTGATCAGCGAATCCTTCTTCGAACGCTCGACGCGCAGCCGCAACGTCTTCAAGTTCACGCGCGCGATCGAGTGGAAGATCGGCAGCACGACGGCGCCGCCGTCGAGCACGACCTTCTTGCCGCCCATGCCGGTGCGGACGAAGGCCTCGTCGCGGGTGGAACGATGATAGAGCACGGCGAACACCGTGCCGAGAACGACCAGCAGCACGACGCCGATCGACGCGGGCAAAACCAGATCAAACATGGGAGCTACTTTCGGGTTGAGGACGTATGGGAGTCCGTGAGCTCGTCGGCGGCCGCGATCGCGAGAAAGCGGCCGTCCTTGCGGTCGACGAGCAGAACCGCGGTCCCCTTGGGCAGCGCCGGCGAGCCGGGCGCAGCCGTGGCGGTGACCGTGTGCCAATTGCCGTGGATGTCCTTGACGCGGACCCGACCGGGCAGCCCGCCATCGAGCGGGCCGACCGCGACCTCGCCGGTGCGGCCCACCAGATCAGCGAGACCGACGGCATAGCTTTCGTCCTGCGGGACGAGCCGCGCGACATAACGGGTCGAGCTGCGCAACAGCGGCACGGTGACGACAGCGGCGAGCACGCCCGCGGCCGATGCCGGCAGCGGCCACCCCACCAGACGCGCCGCGTCCTGGAGCAGAAAGCCCGAGATCGAGAAGAAGCCGAGCGCGAGCAG